>JAGCNV010000065.1 GCA_017645765.1 bacterium
AAGCAGGATGAGAATCGAAATGACGATCGCAAACCGGGGCCGGTTGATGAAGAATTCACTGATCATGGCAGTCCCCGGTTGTTATTCTGCTGTTGTTTTCTGCTGCTCGGGTGCGGATTCGGATTCCCTGGCTGCGGCTCTCTCCTGCGAGGGAACGGAAAGCTGTTTGCCGGGAACCGCCTGCTGCGGCGTGATCGGCTTTACTTCATCTCCTGCCCCCGCCTTCTGCAAGCCGTCGACGACAACGCTTTCTCCCGCCTCGAGTCCCGAGATCACGACCCTGTAATCGCCGTTCTTCATCCCGACGACGATCTTCCTCCGTTCGATCCGGTTGTTCGAATCGACGACATAAACGAAATCGCCGAGCTGTTCCCGAAGGATCGCCGCCTGTTTGACCATGACCCGTTTTTGAGGCAGAGCGACCTGAACGTTGACTTTCACATACATCCCCGAATCCAGCAGTTCCTCTTCATTTTCCGCCGTAGCCTGAACACGGAACGTGCCGTCCTGCACCCTGTTGTTCCATGCGGAGATCCAGACTTTCTCCTGGTATTCTTTGCCGTTCGGGAGGAATACCTTCACTTTGGGGCTAGTCTCGGGGTCTTCTTTCGTTACGGGATAGTTTTCATAAATCCTCAGCACGGTAAGTTCATCGATGGAGAAATAGATTTTGACATTGCCTACGGAAGTGATGGTGGCGAGGGCTCCGCTGGAAGGACCTACCATGTTGCCTACGCTGTAGGTCTTGAACCCGATATAACCATCGAACGGAGCCATGATCTGCGTGTAGCTGAGCGTGACTTTCTTCTCGGCCAGCTCCGCTTCGGCGGATTTCAGTTCGGCCTCTGCCGTCCGAAGGTCCATTTCCGCCGCGTCATAATTGCGCTGGGAGGTCGCATTGGTTCTCAAAAGCGATTCCTGCCGTTCGAATTCGACTTTTTTATTGGTCAGTTCCGCATTGCATCTGTTGACGTAGGCTTCCGCCTTTTTGACCGCCGCCTCATAAACTGCGGGGTCGATCTGGAAAAGCTTGGTGCCTTTTTTTACAAAATCTCCTTCCGTGAAATTGGCTTCGGTCAGGAATCCGGAAACATTGGCGGAAAGATTGACGGTCTCAAATGCCTGAACCTCTCCGATCTCGGTCACAGTATCGGCGAATTCCATTTCGATGGCAGGTTCGACAACGACCGCAGGCACCACGTTTTGAATTTCAGGCTCTTCTTCGTCGCAGCCTGAAAGCAGGATCAAACTGCTGAGCGCCGCCGCAAGAACAGGATTGATTTTCATGAAGACGATCCTTTCTTTGAGGAAACATGTGTTAGCACTTTTTTTGTTCGACACGCACAATTTACACCCTCAAGCTTAAAAATTCAAGGAAAGAATCCCCTTCCTGCATGTTTTTTCTCTGTTGCATCCCGCTGAATTGCGCGGAAGCCTCCTCTGTCCGAACCAAGTCGTTCCGACATGCACAATGGAGTAACGCGTTCTGAACAGCCCTGTTCCCCAGCCCGCCGCAAACTCGTGGAGGGTGTTTTTTAAGAATTCTATACTAACACGAGATTAACCGAGCATAAGTGGGGCTAATTAGGAAATCATGGTCGCAATACAGATAATCTATTGCTTTTCCAGTGAGGGAACTTGACTTTTTCGGAAATGAGGTTCTTTTAGTATGCTTTTTTTTCCACCCAATCATCATGGAAAAAGCTTTTTAAACACTCAATCTCAAACAGGAGAATCCAAAACGATGATTAAAGTCAACGAAGAAACAATCGCCGAAATCGTGAAACGTATCGTTTTGAGAAACTTTCCCTCAAAATCGGAGCAGGACAGACTTGTTTTGAGCCCCTGAAAAACTGAGAATTTGGGCCGGTTTGGGAGGGGTGTATGCGAGTAGACCTGCTCTGAGGATGTCTCTCAAAGTCCTGTTCCAAGCTCAAAATATGGGGAGAAAAGTAAAAAAATAAGCCACTCTTAGAGGAGTGGCATTGGATTCAATGGTGGAGGGTGCGCGGCCGAAAAGCGCGGGCTCTATTTAAGCTCAGAA
>JAGCNV010000066.1 GCA_017645765.1 bacterium
GAAATGGAACGAATGATCCTTGAATTTATTGAATATTATAACAACAGGCGGATTCAGAAAAAACTGAATTGGATGACACCTGTTGAATTTAGGTCTAAGAGATGTTATTAAACCGTGTCCAAAAAAATGGGGTCAGAACACAGAGCGACTGAGAGGGCAGTTTGGGTTGCAGTACGGATCAAAAGCCTAAAATTTGTTGATTTTTCAGCAGTTATAAATAAAATTTTGCGTTTTTTGGAGCGGTATCATGGATAAAAAAACACTGGAATTCGTTACTTACTGCATCGTTAAACTTTCAGCGATACTGAATCTTTCACAGCATGAAGTCTATGTAAAGCTAAAAAATTCAGGAATATTATATGGTTATATCGTTCCATCTTATGATGTCCTTCACACATTCAGTTCTCACTATCTGATGGAAGATCTGACCGACTACATGAAAGAAAAAGGAGTGCTCTGAAACCACCAACCTTATGATGTTGACTCAACCTATAATTTCATAATAATTTTAGATGCTTACGAGGAGAGATAGCAATGGAGAATAAATCTAATGCTTATTATCAAATTGCCAATAGGAAGTTTATCGAAAAAGAATATGGCGAATATGGTAAATCATTATGGGTACAAATCAGTGGACATAAGGATTTAAACGGGGCAGATGCGTTATTTTGGTGCGTTTTGGTTGAAAAAAATAATGTAGATGTTGTGTTTAGAGATCATAGTTGGGATGTCCCCATTGGAGAGGGAGGCCCAGGTTTTATAGATGATGGAGATAATGTTAAATATCGTAGCAATAAGTTAGGAGATGAATTTGAGCCGTTACTGTATTATCGAGAATTTTATGGCATAAAAAAGCCAGTTAACGAGCTTTCCCAAGAGTTTATTCTGCTGAACAATATCTATTTTGATGAACAGAAAAAAGCATATTGCACAATACTTGAGAACGGCACAACAGAGGAAGTAGTGCGCGTAATAGGAGAAAATACCTTTTTAATTAAACTATCATATTTAACACGATATGCGGCTGCAAAGCAGATGGCAGCTGTTTTATTTTATGATATCAGAACGAATTTTGATGTCGATACAAAGGAACTGGGAGTAAAAAAGTTTTCAGATGAACACAAGGATAAGAATGTGTTTTATCAAGTGTACGGCGGCAATTTGGAAGTCATACCAAAAAATGCATTTAGTGTTTTAACGGGAAAAAAGATTATTTATCCTGGTCCTGTTGAGACCTGTGGCTATTGGCCATTTGAAAAGGAAAAAGAGTTCGTGGAGTTTCTAATCGGGATTGATGAAAACGGCAATGAAAAATCATTCACATGTAATCCTGATAAATTGGCTAATTATTTTGGGAATAATCGAGGCGCACCACTTTATCTGACCCCGGTGTTTTTTAAAAGAGAAGTACTTCTAAAGTATATTTCAAAACCAGATTTATATAGTATTGATGATGGGTATTTGAGGTGTAATGGACTATGGGGAATTGCAATCGATAATGACCATAAAGATTGCATTTCAGTATATTTGGGTGATTTGGGACGAGATTTGCCAGAATCGGAGATGCTATATTGGAAAAGCTTTAATATAGTTTCAGATGAAGGTGTAAGTGTTACATCATTTAAAAGAGACTTTCTAGGCATCCCTGCTGATTCAGATATGATTGATCATAAGTTTAAGGGACATTACATTGAAACAAATGAAGCATGGAATAGAAAATTCGGTTGGCCTTTATTTGTGCCTTTGACTAACGATGATCAACATAATTTTGACACACTAAGGATTCCGTTAACAGAAGAGAGTCAACCTGAGTTTGACGGATTGATATTATCTCTCGTAAAGGTGCTTATTGATTCTTTGAATGAAAAAAAATTTCAAGAGAATATTGAAAGCGAAAAAGATCTTAAAGGGATAGGTAAATTAGAAAAGTGGTTAGAACGTTCTGGGTATAATGATTTCAAAACACATATAAAGTTTCTTCGAAATTTACAAGAGTTGAGATCAAAAGGAACTGGTCACAGGAAAGGGAACGGGTATAATAAAATAGCATCTTCTTTTGGTGTGGGTGACAAAAAATTAAAAGAAGTATTTGAAGATATTCTGTCAAAAGCAGATGCATTTTTAATATATATGAATAATTTAATGGAAAAATAATAGTAAGAGAATGAAGCTTCCGCATCACCTCCATTTTTGTGTCTACTCTTTGAATAGCAAACGGTTTTTCCCAACCAGAAAAATTTTTTCAGAAAAATTCCTCAAAAAACTTTTGCCAAAAAAAGCGGTCGAGGGTATGATTCCGAGCTTTGTTTTTGAGGAATAATTTCAATGATTAATCGTTATTTTTACAAATCATATCTATCAGATTTTTTCAATTCTTCAGTTGAAACTATTTTTGGCCAGATGTCGCTTGCTGACGAAATGGACACTATGGCCACTCAAAAATTTGCATGGTATGAAGAAATTGAAACCATGAAACAAGTTCTAACTCCGTGGGAACAAGAAAATGCGGAAATTCTTTTTGAATATTCGATTCCACGACTTGGCAAAAGAATAGATGTTGTCGTTTTGTTGCAAGAAAGAGTCTTTGTTATCGAATTTAAGGTTGGTAAAACAGATTTTTTGCATACCGACGTAGATCAAGTTTTGGATTATGCTCTCGACTTGAAAAACTTTCATCAAGGTAGTATTGATCGCTTGATTGTTCCTATCTTGGTTGCTACAGAAGCTTCAGAATATTCAACCAAATTTCAACTTTCGCACTATAACGACGGCATTTACGAGCCGCTTTTAACAGATGCTACACATCTCCAAGAGGTAATAAACTTAGTTTTATCTGATGAAATCGAGCATAAAACATACAGCATCGCATTAGAAGATTGGGCTCGCAGCCGTTATGCGCCGACTCCGACTATTATTGAAGCAGCAAGATCGCTTTATTTGAATCACAGCGTTGAAGATATTACTCGCCATGAAGCTGAGGGAGAACAACTTGAACGCACTACACGTTATGTACAGCAAGTAATCCGCGAAACCAAAGCAAGAGGAGGCAAAAGTATCTGCTTCGTTACCGGTGTTCCTGGAGCAGGAAAGACATTAGTTGGCCTTAATGTTGCAGTACAACAAGAATCTAATGAAGATTTAGCTGTTTATCTCTCCGGCAACGGTCCGTTAGTCGCCGTTCTTACAGAGGCACTAACCCGAGACAAACAAGAACAGGAAAAAGCACGTGGAAACAAAATAACTAAGAAAATCGCGGAAAGTGAAGTTAAGCGTTTTATCCAAATCATCCATCGTTACCGCGACAATATGCTTAACAAAGTTAAATTGGTTGATGGCAAACTGGAAATAGATCCAACAAAAGAATTGAAAGACAAAGCAGCCGGCTATGGTGAAGTAGAAAATATTGCCATCTTTGATGAAGCGCAACGCTCTTGGGACAAAGAACATATCGCATCATGGCTTAACAGAAAGAAAGGTTTTGCAAATTTTCCCATGTCAGAGGGAGAATTTCTTATTTGGTCGCTCGATCAACGCAAAGATTGGGCTGTAATAGTTTGTCTTGTGGGAGGCGGTCAGGAAATCAATACCGGAGAAGCAGGTATTGGCGAATGGATTCGAGCTCTAAATGAAGCTTTTCCTGATTGGCAGATTTATATTTCAAGCCAACTCACAGCTCGCGAATACGCTGAAGGTAAGGTTGAAGAGTTATTACAAAATAATCCTCATGTTATTTATTCGGATGATTTACATCTTGCCGTATCTATGCGGAGTTTCCGCGCTGAAAGTTTATCGAATTTAGTCCATTATCTGTTAGATGGAGACATTGACAAAGCCCGAGAAATCTATGCTTCCATCGAAGATCGCTATCCAATTGCCCTCACGAGAAATATCGAAACAGCCAAAGAATGGCTACGCCAAAAAGCTCGTGGAAACGAACGATATGGCATGGTTGTTTCCTCAAAAGCTTATCGTTTAAAACCTTTGGCAATTGATGTACGCTGTAAACCCGACACCGTTCATTGGTTTTTGGATGATATCAATGATGTTCGTTCTTCGTTGTTTTTGGAAGATGCCGCCAGTGAATTTGATATCCAAGGCCTTGAATTAGATTGGACATGCTTGGTTTGGGATGGAGACTTGCGGCGAGGCAAAAATTCTTGGGAATATTACGAGTTTAATGGCGGCAACAAATGGAACCGCATCAACAAAGAAGAACGCAAAGCATACCAACTGAACGCATATCGTGTTTTGTTGACTCGTGCAAGACAAGGAATGATTATCTGTGTTCCAGAAGGAAATTCAAAAGATCAAACTCGATTGCCTGAATTTTATGATAACACTTACAAATATTTGAAATTAATCGGATTTAAAGAAATTTAGTGTTGCTAAAAAAACAAATATCTCTATCATTTTTGAGGTTTTATTCGAAAATTGAAATATAAATCTATGGAGTGTTTACTATGCAAAATCAAGCCACAGCCGACCAAGAGAATAACAACAGAAAAACTATCCAAGAAATTTATGACGATTGTAAAAAAAGACATCTTTCTCATTACAAAAAAATTATTGATTACGCTTTAGAAATTAGAAAAAAAGTTTTAGATGAAAAATATCTATGGACTGACGAAGAAGAACTTTCCACATTACTCAACAAAGATAACCCTATAGCAACAGCCGCTAACGAACAATGGAAATGGAAAGAGATTGAACCTTATTGGAAAAAGAATCTTAACATAATTCGAGAGTTAATCAAAAACAAATCATCAATTTCTCCACAAATATATGATATGCTTTATCGGGAATATAAATTACAAAAAAAAGCAGCGCATTTCAACAGGTTAATATGTACACTTTTTCCTGGTCAGCTTTTATTTATTCCTGCATACACCGAACTATCCAAAATTAAAATTTCAGGATTGACTGCAAACGACTGGATAACAAGAAATATCTTCTTGTTTAACTATTGCTCTGATAGAATTAAGGATCCTGATGAAAATAAATCGTTTTATATTTCTTGTTTTGCTTGGGACCTACTAAGGTATTTAATTAAGAACGAACAGACTGGGCTTTCCGATTCAAGCACTAATTTAAGGCTCAACATGTCATATAATCGCATAATCTTTGGAGCTCCAGGAACAGGGAAATCTCACACTATTAAGGAATTGACTGAAGGAAAAACCGTCTTTCGCACAACTTTCCACCCAGACAGCGACTATGCCTCTTTTGTAGGATGCTACAAACCCACTACCAAACAGGTTCGGGTATTTTCAACTTACGGAGAAAAAGCAGTAGCGGTTAAAGGTGCTGACGGTCAGCCTGTGATGGAAGACCGCATTATTTATAAATTTGTACCGCAAGCATTTTTGAAAGCATATATTGAAGCTTGGAAATCTGAAGAAGAAGTGTATTTGATCATAGAAGAAATTAACCGCGGTAACTGCGCTCAGATTTTCGGAGATTTGTTTCAGCTTTTAGACAGAAAAGACGGCGTTTCTGAGTATCCGATAAAACCAGACAATGATATTGCCATGTATATTGCAGAAGAACTGTCAAAAATTGAAAATATTCCCAACCAGGTAAAAAATGGGGAAGAGCTTATTCTTCCATCTAACTTTTACATTTGGGCAACCATGAACACAAGTGACCAGAGTCTTTTTCCGATTGATAGTGCTTTCAAACGCCGCTGGGATTGGCAATATGTACCTATCTTAAATGCTAAAGAGAATTGGAAAATAGAGGCAAACGGCAATCTATATGATTGGTGGTCATTTCTTGAAAAAATCAATGAAAAAATTGGCAGTACAACAAACTCTGAAGATAAAAAACTTGGTTATTTCTTCTGCAAAGCAGATGAGAACGGTATTATAAGCGCTGAAAAATTCGTCAACAAAGTCATTTTCTACCTTTGGAACGATGTTTTTAAAGACTATGATTTTGACGGCAATATCTTTAACAATGAAGACAGTAGTCATTTCTCATTCAATAAATTGTATAATGTTGACGGAAACGGAGAAGTTCGAATTCAAGAAAACAAAGTGGAGCAATTTCTTAACAATTTAAATGTCAACACTTTTGTAGTCACAACTACGGATGACATTATTGAATCCAATATTAAAGATGACAATAATCTGATAAAAAGAAATCCCGCAAAATTTTTAAAAGTCAGTTATAATGGAGAAATAATAAAGCACGATTCTTCAAGAAATACTTATTTGGAAGCAATTAACAAAATTGTTCAAAAAGTCGGTATTAACAAAGTTAAAGAATTAAACACAGAAATAACTCAAAATCCTCCAAACAACACTACAAGGAATTATAAGGAAATTGGTAACACCGGTTGGTTTGTAGCTACAAACAATGGAACTGAAAGGTTTAGAGATATATTACAAAAATTAAAGACCAACTTGAACCTTGATGATTTAGATATTGAAATTGTAGATGAAAATACTCATTGAGGAACACCTATACCAAGCTAAAGATATTGAAGAGGTTATAGACGGCATAACTACCCTCAGAGATATTAACGGCAAAATAGCTGTCAATCATGTAGGTTATTACTATAACTCCAAGTTGAAAGACTGCGTCTTCATCTTGCCAAAAGTAATTTTGGGAAATGTAAAGGATGAAGAATTAGTGTTCGGTCAATATAAACCGGAAGAAATTATCAGTTTTGAGTCGCAAAAAAAACTGACTCCAACAGAATACGAATTTATATATGAGCTATCAGTATGGATTTACCATGCAATTTCTCTTTATCATGATACTCATTCCAAAAGCAATATTGTGCTACAACAAAACGTTCAGCAAATGTCAAAAGGCAAAATGAGGTTGAAACACAATACTTTTCTTGACATTCTGCTTGCTATACAAGAATTCAACCGCGAAAATCAGAATTTCTTTTTCTTTATTTTAAGAAACATTCATTCCGGCTACAACAAAATCAACTGGAACAGGACTATCAGCACGACAAACACTATTATTCGGGATCAGAACCCGATTTATCTGAATCCTGTGAACAAAAAACGGCAGATCAATTTTGATGAGGAACTGCTTGTTATATTTTTTTCCATTTTGAATTACATCAATAAACACTACGGTTTTCCAGCCACAATCAATGTAAATTTTCCACTAATTACTGATCATAAGTTCGAGCATTACCTAAATGGTTTTGGCAAAAAACGGTTATTGAATATCAAACACAAATATTTTACCGATAAACATCTCTATTTATGGGAACTATGCTATGCTTTTTTCGACAAAAGCAAAGAGATAAATATTGATATCAACAAACATGAATATCTATTAGTCAAGAACTTTAATATCGTTTTTGAGGATATGATAGACACGCTGATAAGTGATAAAAATATTCCAACCGAACTAAAAGAACAAAAAGATGGTAAAATCGTCGATCATATCTACAAAGACCAATCGATCATTGAAGACAACAATGACATCTACTTCATAGGTGACAGCAAATACTACAAAGAAACAACTCAACCCAGTGAAAATTCTATTTACAAACAATTCACTTACGCAAAAAATGTCATTCAATATAATATCAATCTGTTCAACAACGAACCCAACAACAACTCAAGCTGCCGTTATCGTGACCCACTAACAGAAGGCTATAGCATTACACCAAACTTTTTCATTCGTGGAAAAATTGATTTTGACAATCCAAAAAATCAGAAGCAAAAAATCGAAAAAGACGAAACGTTTAAACAGCATAACGAACATTTCTTCAACCGCTTATTTGACCGAGACACCTTGTTTTTACAATCCTATGACATCAATTTCATGTTTGTTATAGCCTCCTATGTACACAATTCCGATGAGATAACTTTGAAAAATTCACTCCGAAAAATGTTTCGCAATAATTTCATAGAATTTATCGAGAACAAATTTCAATTTTATGTTTTGGAACCCAGAAAAGGTATAATTTTAACAAATGCAGTTGAGCGGCATTTCAAAAAACTTATAGGAAAAATCTATCAACCAAACAATTATTCCAATCTACTCATTATGGCACTCGACAAAGATGCAAAATATAAACTGGAAAATCTGAGTCTTGTCTCAAACATAAGACAAGATTTTCATATTTACGAATATCATTTAGGTGACGATCCCAAGGAAGTTCTAAAAACAAACCCATATAGCAATCCCATGGCTGCCGAACCCAAGGAATCAGAGGAACAAAACAACATTTTAGAAGAATTTGAATACCGCTCATCAGACGACTAAATCACCGACACCCTCACTCCTACCCAGCGTCACTACTGCATGTCACGTGTGCACAGCAAAAACACCAAGCCTGAAATCCTCGTCCGCAAATGGCTGTGGGAGCACGGCTACCGCTACCGCCTGAACGTGAAGGATATTCCCGGCAGACCCGACATCGTGATGAGGAAATACAAAACCGTGATTTTCGTGAACGGCTGTTTCTGGCACGGTCACGTTGGGTGCGACAAATTCGTGATGCCGAAATCGAATGTCGAGTTCTGGCAGTCCAAAATCTCCCGCAACCGCGTGCGCGACCTCAAAAACTACAAAACCTTGCAGGAAAGCGGCTGGAATGTGATCGTTGTCTGGGAATGCGAGCTGAAATCATCCTCTTTCGAAGAGACGATGGCGAAAGTCATCTCCAAAATCGGCAAAAACCCGCAAAAACCTTTTGAATACCAAACCCCTGACAGCGGTTTCGCCGTCGCCGCGGAACCGGAAGCGGAATACAATGCCACCGAAGCAAACGCATTTAATAAAAATAAAAATTAAATTAGAAAAATTTTTCATTTTATCTTGACATTTTTATTTTCATCTCTATACTTCTTGCTCGAAGGTCTCCATTAACCTTCGGTTTAAATCCGTAAAGAGATGAAGATTAACGAGGGCTGCTTTCGGGCAGCCTATTTTTTTTGAGGAAAACTTTGTTCTCTCTGAAAAATAATCTGAAATTCATTTCTATAGATCAGAAATATTTGAAATATCTTCACGATTTCTGCAAGGAAGTATACTGGCAGCCTGTCGGTTATGAAACAAAACCTTATCTTGGAATTCTTGTTGAAGACAAAGGAAATGAATATGTGATTCCGCTTTCTTCCGCTAAGGAAAAACACAAATCATGGAAAAATGTCGATATCGACCGTTTTCTAATTTTTGAAAGCTGCGAAAAGTCTGAAAAAGCACTTAACGGCATCTATACGGAAAATCCCGACGGTTCGCTGAAACACATCATTTCAGTCATAGATCTGAAAAAAATGATTCCTGTAAAATCAGGACTTTACTCCGAAATAAACTTGAATTTTTCTCCCGATGATTCTGAAGACATGAAAAAATACAAGGTCTTGTTAAACATCGAATACTCTTTCTGCATCAAAATTATCGATTCTGTTGTTCAAAAAGCCTCGAATTTATACGATAATCAGAAATCAACCGGCAAAATCGCGAAATTCTGCTGCGATTTTAATCTGCTTGAAGAAAAAAGCAGGGAATACGACACTAAATCATAAAAACCCGATGCCTCCTACTCATTCTGCCGCTGTAACAGGAAATTTTGCAAAATACGCGCGGTTTTATATATTCCGACGTTTTTTTCGGGAAATGACGTCCTGAATCGTTGAAAACGGATAAATTACAGAGGTCAACATGAAAAAATTTTCAAAAATACTGGTTTTTTTGGTCGCAATTTTTGCGATCCTTCCCCTTTTTCCGGCTGAAGAGCTCACTTTCGAGACGATCTGCAAACACCTTGCCGCATACAAGAATACGACGGGTGAATTTACGCAGATAAAGACGAGCACGCTCAAAAAAAGCCTGAAATCTTCGGGAACTTTCATCCTCACGAGAGACGGGGTCGTCTGGAAAACGCTGAAGCCGGTTCCTTCGAAAGTTGCGATAATCGATGCATACATGATCTCGACTGATGCGAAGGGAAAAAAGACAGTAAAAAGCATGCTTAACAGCGACACTTTTCTTAAAGTCAATGACATCGTTTCTTCCCTTTTCGCGGGAAACGCGGCTGAGATAAACAAGAATTTCAAGGTGAATTTCAAGGCTACAAGTGCTGAAAAATGGGAAGCCCTGCTTGTTCCGAAAGACAAAACTATCTCATACGCGATCAGTTCAATGAGCATGAAAGGAACTTTCGTCAAAGGCTCGGTCTCGATATTCATGGCCGAGATATACCTTGCCGACGGCGGCAGCTTGAGCTACATTTTCGAGCACCAGAAACACCCGGAAAAACTTACGCAAGAGGAATTGGATGAATTCAAAAAAGACTAACGGGAAATTCCTCCTCTCATGGCTCATCTTCCACGTCGGAGTCATAGTTTTATTAGTGATATCCTATATTTATGATAACGGAAAATTCTCTCTTGATTCCGATCTTTTCAACATGATGCCTAAGCCGTTTGAGGAGGAATCGCTGAAAAAAGCGAACGAAACGCTGATGCAGAGACTCAGCAAAGTTGCCATCGTTCTCGCGGCAGACAAGGATTTTGAAAAGGCGAAGGCGGGAGCCGAAAGGATATATGAAAAACTGAACGGAAGCCCGTATTTCGTCTCGGTCCTGCTCAATACAGACACGGTCGACATAAAGGAGATAACCGATTTTTTCTACAAATACCGCTTTGATCTGCTTGATGACGAGACGGTAAAGGCGATCGAAAACGGCGGAGCAGAAGATTTCGCGCAGGAGGCGATATCCAGGATCTACAGCCCTTTCACGATGCTTCCGCTCGACAACATAGACACCGACCCTTTCATGTTTGCTGAGCATAACCTGCAGAAATATTTAGAAGTTTTAGAACATTCAGGCACCGCTTTAAGACCGAAGGACGGCGTTCTCGCGGCGGAAAAAAACGGCCTCTGGTACGTCATGATAAAAACTGAACTTTCACCTGCTGGCGCGGCTTTAGCATCACAGGACAACGGAATATCAGAAATTTACGATATATGCGGAAAAATAAAGGCTGAGACTGGCACGCGCTGCGTCGTTTCGGGCGGCACTTTCCACAGCCACAAAAGCTCGAATTCAGCTTCTGAAGAGATAAAAATAATCTCAATAATTTCAATGATAATCGTCATTCTGATGCTGACTCTCGTCTTCCGCTCGGCGACTCCGATAATACTCTCGCTTATTTCGATATTCTTTTCGCTTTTTTCAGCTGCGGCACTTACTTTCGCAGTATTCGGCAAAGTACACTTAGTCACGCTTGTTTTCGGAACTTCGCTGATAGGTTCGTCAATCGACTACAGCCTTCACTACTTCGTCCACGCTTCAGGGAACACCAATCTGAAATCGGGCGGAGAGATCAGATCGAAGCTCCTGCCTGGACTTACGATGGCGATAATTTCATCATCTGTCTGCTTTTTAGCCCTCATTTTCGCGCCGTTCAACCTTCTCAAGCAGATGTCGCTTTTCTCGGTGACAGGACTCGTAAGCTCATTTCTCACGACGACCGCGGTATTCCCGTATGTTCCGCTTCCTGAAAACAGAGTTGTCAGAGGAGTCGGACTTTTTGAAAAAGGGTTTGCCTTTGCAAAAAAAATCAACGGAAAAGCGGCAATATGCGCAATGGTTGCACTTTCCCTCATCCTGCTTTTCGCTTTCAGAGAGAATTTCGGGATAGAGAACGACCTCAAAAAACTCTACAAAGAAGAGGGTGAGCTTCTTGAAAACGAAAAAGAGGCTTACTCCGTCATATCTTATGCTCCGGTCAGCTGGTTCATCGTAAGCGGCAGTGACGAAAACGAGGTCCTCAGAAAAGAAGAGAATCTGCGCGAAAGGCTTAAAACCATTGATAAAAACGGCGACGGCGTAATGTCAACATCCGTATTCATCCCGTCAGTCGAAAAGCAGAAAAAATCGCGCTCGGCAGTCGAAAAGCTCCTTCCTTTTACCGAAAAACAGTTTGAAACACTGGAATTTGACGGAAACGAAGCCGAAAACTTCAAAAACACCTTCAGAGAAGCTGAAAAAACAATGCTTTCAGTCACCTCAGACGACTTCCCTTCCTCAATAAAAGAAGCTCTTTCATCTTACTGGCTCGGAAAAGTTAAAGACAAATATTATTCAATAGTTATCCCCAACTTTATGGCTAAAACCGAAGTTTTCAGGACTTTTACGGAAGGAAACGAAGGTGTCTATTTCGTCCACAAAGTCGAAGACATAAATTCCGACCTTGACAAAGTAACGACGATCGTCCTCGAATTCTTCTTAGCCGCATATATACTCATGTTCATCGTCCTCAGATCTTTCTACAACACGCGGCAGTCGCTCAAAATAATCTCGATCCCCTTCATCGTCATTCTTGCGACATCGGCTGTTTTTGCCGCAACAAACACCAGACCCGAATTTTTCTCAGTCACCGGCATAATTCTGGTTTTCGGGCTCGGTCTCGACTACATAATTTACACACAGGAAAACGAAAAGACCAAAAACCCGGCCGAAAAAAGGCTCGAACCTTTCGCCATTTTCCTTTCGTTTTTCACAACAATAGTTTCATTCGGCGCACTCGCACTCAGTTCCTTTCAGCCCGTTCATTTAATAGGTTTCTCAATATTTACAGGGCTCTGCGCCGCTTACTTAGCCGCACTTTTCTACACTTCGGGAGATAAAAAATGAAAATATACTTGTCCAGACCGGCTGTTTTTTCGGCAGCCGGAAAAAACGCCGAAGAACTCTGGAGATCACTGCTGAACGGAGACCAGAGCGGGATAAAACGTTATGAAACATTCTCCGGAAGCACATTTTTCGTAGCCAGAATCGATGAATCGAAGCTGAACCCCTCATCCGGCAGATTCGATATGAAAATAATCAGGATCGAAGAAGCTGCACTCAAACAGATCGGAAATATCATCGAAAAAGCAAAGGAAAAATACGGAGAAAAAAGGATCGCGGTCTGCGTCGGATCGTGTGACAACGGAACTGAACTTTCAATCGCGGGGCACAGGAAATACTTTGAAAACGGCGCATTTCCTAAAGATTATTCGATCGAAATGCAGGGCGCGGACTATGTTTCGACATTCATCGCCGAAAAATACGGCTTAACCGGCCCTGTCTGCACATTTTCGACGGCGTGCTCCTCAAGTGCAGGAGCAATAATAAAAGCTGCTGAACTCATAAGATCGGGATCGTGCGACGCGGCTGTAGCCGGCGGGATCGACATCGCATCCGACACGACTTTAGACGGTTTCGCCTCTTTGGAAGCGATATCAGGCAGCATCACAAACCCTTTCAGCAAAAACAGATCCGGCATAACTTTAGGCGACGGTGCGGCATTTTTCCTCCTTTCGAAAGAACCGCTTGACGAATCAATGCCCAAAATATGCCTTCTCGGTTACGGCGAATCCTGCGACGCGCACCACATGACTTCCCCCGATCCGAGCGGAATTGGAGCAAAAAAAGCGATAGAAAAAGCACTTTCAAACGCGAAGATAAAGCCGGAAGAAGTCGATTACATCAATCTCCACGGCACCGGAACAAAATTCAACGATTCGATGGAAGCAAAGGCAGTTGACGCCGTTTTCGGAAATTACAAAGTTAAGTGCTCCACCACAAAACCGGTAACAGGCCACACTTTGGGAGCCGCCGGCGCGCTTGAGCTCGCGATCTGCTTTGCTGCGGCCACAAACAATGTCCTTCCGCCGCAGATCTGGGACGGAGTTTTTGACGAAGAGATGCCATCATTGAATTTCGTAAATAAAAACAATAATTTACATCAAGCAAAAATCTGTCTTTCAAACTCGTTCGCTTTCGGTGGCGCGAATGCGTGCCTTGTTTTAGAGTTGGATAAATTACATTAAAAGTTTGACAAACCTATGCAAAACATGATAAAACGCATAGGTTCATACAAAAACGAGGTAATAATATGATAAAAACAAGAGCCGAATGTTTAAGAGAATATGGCTCGGATTACTTCATCGGTCAGACAGTAAAAGAAGGAAAACTTTTCCGAATAGATAAAGGAATCTACTCAGAAAAAGAATATGTACCGGAACTGGCATTACTATCTTTCAAGTATCCTAAGACAATCATAACAATGGATTCGGCATTTTATTTGTATGGGTTAACAGATGAGGTACCGGATTTATGCACTCTGGCAACAAAGAGAGAAGCTGCCCCGATAACGGATCCGCGCGTAAAACAAATATTTATGCCTCAAGAACTGTTGAAAATCGGTGCCGTGACAATTGATTACAAAGGTTATACGCTTCCTATTTTTGATCGTGAAAGAATGCTTATCGAACTGATGCGATACAAGAGCAAACTGTCGTTTAATTATTACAAAGAAATTGTTGGAAATTACCGGAGAATTCTCCAGCAATTAAACGCGGAAAAAATACGGGATTATGCAGAAGTCATGCCAAAAAAAGATAAAATAATCAAGACCTTAAGAACCGAGGTGTATTAATGATAAATCTTGAAAAAGCAGCGTCTCTCTATGTAGATGAAGGATACAGCGAATTACTGGCGGAAGCGAGAGTCTGTCAGGACATTGTATTAAAGGCAATTTCAGAAAGCACGATGAATAACAATGTCACTATAAAAGGCGGCATAGTTATGCGAAGTATTACGGGGAATGTAAGGCGCGCTACAAGAGACATAGACTTCGATTTTATAAAATATCCGATAGATAAAGAAGCGATCCGGAATTTTATCCGCAGGCTGAACTGCATCGAAGGGATAACCTTTCAAATTTCAGGAGATATAGAGGAATTATCGCAACAAGAGTACCGGGGCAAACGCATTTGGGTGATAATCAAAGATAACAACGGCAACTCTTTCAAAAGCAAAATGGATCTAGGGGTTCACAAGAATCTACAAATCAAGCAGGACGAGTACTGTTTCGATGTATGTCACGATAATGAAGGGGTAACTTTACTGATGAATTCAAAAGAACAGATATTTACAGAAAAACTCCGGGCCCTCGTGAAATTCGGAACATTTTCAGGAAGAGTCAAGGATTTGTTTGATCTCTGCTATTTGTCAGATTATGTAGAGCATACCAGACTACTTCAATGTTTGCACACATTTATTATTGATGACCCTGAAATGTTCGAAAACGACATGAATGATGTAAGACGACGAATAGAAAAAATTTTTTCCGACAGGGAATTTATGAAATCGGTTGAAAACAGCGGCAAGGACAACCGGCTGGGAATAAAAGCATCAGCCGCATTTGATAAGATACAGGAATGCCTAAAAAATTTAAATTAATATCGAGAGGAATCATGATCAAAATACTTTTTGTCTGTCACGGCAACATCTGCCGAAGTCCGATGGCTGAATTTGTGATGAAAAAACTCGTCGAAGATGCCGGATTGTCCGATAAATTCGAGATTGAATCGGCTGCGACAAGCACAGAAGAAATAGGAAATCCCGTCTATCCGCCGGCAAAAAGGAAATTAGCCGAGCACGGAATCGGTTGTGCCGGAAAAACTGCAAGACAGATGAATAAAGGTGATTACGCGAAATTTGACCTTCTAATCGGCATGGACAGCGCGAACATTCGCAACATGACGCGCATCTGCGGCGGCGATCCCGAAGACAAAATCAAACTTCTTCTCAACTATGCCGGAATTAACCGTGATGTCGCCGATCCTTGGTACACAGGCGATTTCGACGCAACTTGGAACGATGTCACAAAAGGGTGCAGAGCGCTGCTGGCAGAGACGTTTCATGAAACGTCTCTACAATAAGGTGCAGACGTTTTTTTCAAGAAGTTTTCCCGCTCAAGACTAATTCATAGTCTCATCATATCCCTTGCCTTTTCCTGTGTTTTTCCTAAAATCATACGTTTTTTGATGTTTCCGGAGAGAAAAATGAAAAAATCCAGTCATATGCTCTGTTTTTTTATGTTTTTCACCCTTTTATCTTCGTGCGAAAGAGCTGACTATACTTATGAAATTCTAGACACATACTGGGATGCAAAACGTAACACCACCTCTGGGGCAGTAATTGACGGAAATATGTGGTCTGCAGCATCACGAAGCGGCTACCTGGATTGGCAGGAGGCTGTTTCATACTGTAAAAACCTTAATGAACTCGGCTACTCAGACTGGAAACTTCCTACAGTGGACAAACTCAGGACATTGATCAGAAACTGTTCCAAAACTGAAACCGGCGGTTCATGCCCCGTCACAGACAACTGTATAAATAACGACGACTGCATATATTCAGAGGAAGAATGCCGTTGCGACCTGATATATAACGATCAGGAAGGTTACTATAGCAAATTAGATGATCACTGGCTCTCTTTCTGGTCATCGGACAATGCATGGGATTCAGATCATGCATGGGTTGTGTATTTCGGAACAGCCGAAGTATCCTATTTCAGCAAAGATGACTTGATGCACGCACGCTGCGTGAGAAAAGCGGATTAAAATCCAAGATTTCCCGGCATTTCTTCCGAAAAGATGAGTTTTTCCTTCGTGACGGGGTGTTCAAATTCAAGTGAATAAGCCCAAAGCGCGATATTTGAGCCTACTTTCGCGTTTTTGTTGTATTTGTGGTCATTCACAATAGGAAGTCCGCGGGATGAAAGCTGAACACGGATCTGATGCGCTCTGCCAGTTTCAAGGGTGATTTTTAGAAGCGAACGGTTCACTGAAGTTTCAAGAGTTTCATAGAAAAGACGGGCAAATTTAGCCTTCGGATCACCTTTTTTCGAGACAAAGACCTCGTTTGTCGCCTCGTTTTTGACAAGATAATCTTCTAGGATGCCGCTTTTCTGCTTGGGAATGCCGTCAACGACCGCTAAATAGCATTTTTTCCAGATGTTCTGACGGATCTGATCGCTCAGGCGCGATGCAGCTTTCGAAGTTTTTGCAAAAACCATGACACCGCCGACCGGCTGATCAAGCCTGTGAACGATTCCGAGAAAGACGTTCCCTGGTTTCATATACTTTTTTTTGAGATAATCCTTGAGAATACTCTGAAAATCGTCATTCGATGATTCGGCTTTCTGAACCGGAATTCCCTGCGGTTTGACGACGACAAGAAGGTGATTGTCTTCAAAAAGGATTTTCGGCTGCATAATTGATTTCCGGACTATTTCCATTCGATCGCTTTCCACTCTTCGTCTGTGAAAAGTTTTGAAGTGTAGTGAACGCCTGAAATCGCGTGGTATGTAGAATCTATGCGGAGTTCTTCGTTGTCAGGTCTCATACTGAGAGCACCTCTGACTTTGTCGGGGCGTTTCACCCAGTAGGTGTCTTCATCTTTGAACTGAAGTCCCAAAACATATCCCATAATTCCGCGAAGAGCCTTGGAATACTTTTCATAGCGCTCTTTGTCGCCGATTTCACGTGCAAGTCTGACTGCCGCAGAAATACCTTCCGAATATACGCCTGTTCCAGCAAACTGCGTGCTGAGAGCACCCTGTCTGCCAGGTTCTGCATCACTTTCGAGAGGTTTATACTTTTTGAGCATCCAGTCTTCAAGCTGAAAAACGAAATCAGCATACCTTTTATCCTTCGTCGTGCTCCATGCTTCCTGATAAGCACGTGCCTGCCACGGAACAAACGGCCCCTGCTGGTTTTCTTTTTTGTTCCAGAACGCCTGATAGAAAGGATATGCCTTTTCGACCGCGTCAAGAGCCGGTTTGTACCCTGTTTTTTTGTAGTAACGCATGAGCATGAGAAGCGTTTCGCCGGGATAATAGTTCTGGTCTACATCTCTGTATTTGCCATTAAAATCAGTTAGAAGTTTTCCGTCGGGCTGCTGCAGCGAAATTATCGCGTCAGCCATCTGTTTCATAGTCTCTTCATACCCCGGAACTTCAAGTTCGACCATCGCGCCGAGCAGAAAAGCGGTCCCGGCAATACTGTGGACTTTGCGCTGATAAGGCCAGTCAAGCCATTTTCCGCCGTGTCCTTCCTTCAAAAATCTTGCAAAAGTGTCTATCGCCTTTTTGACACTTGCTATCTTCACAGGATCTTTCTGATCTTTCGCGATCTCGGCAAGAACAAAAATCGCGTTGAGATTTCTGAGTCCCCAGTCCTCAGCCGGTTCCAAGTCTTTCGACGGAAAGAATGTATACATGTATTTTCCGGCTTCTTCGCCTTCAGTGATCTGGTTTTTGAGATACCAGCCCCATGCGTTGTTGACAGCATCAATAAGATCCTGTCTCGTCACGTCTTCGACATAGACACGGCTTCTCGTGAAGGTCTGTTCCTTAGCCTTTTCCATTTTCTCGCTGAGAACAAAATTCTGCGTCATAAAAACGGAGATTTTAGCGTTTTTCCACTCATGTTCGGCAAGTCCAGCATCAACTGCAAGCTGGCGGACTACGCCGACACCGTCCTCAATCTGATTTCTCACGATATAAACAGGAAGCATTGCAGCGCTTTTACCGTTTTTAGAAAGGGTGAAGCCCATTCCGGCTTTCTTTTTTGAGTTGAGAAGATGCTCTGACGGATTCTTAAGTTCCATCTGCGAATGAAGTACTGAAAGTTCAACGGATGCAGAAGCTGCATCATCAGGCTTGATTTTTTCAGTAAGTTCCTTCATCGCGGCAGCAATAGTCGCGGAAGAAGAGATCACCATATCGGTTACAACCGCGTTTCTGAAAACAGAAACAGCAAGACCTGTTTTTTTGTTTCCCAAATCTGCCGGAACCGCTGCAACGACATCTTCAGCAGTGCATTTTTTGTCGGCATAGCAGCGGATTTTGTCAGCTAAAAGCTGTGCCTCTTCGAGAGTTATCTTTTCGCTGTTGAAAGCCTCTATCTGTGCGATAAGAGGCACTTTCGAGCGTTCTCTGACAACTGTGAAAGTCGTTCTCCCGTAAAGTTTGCCGCCGACTCTGACATCCAGACGCCATTTTCCCGCAGCCATCGGCTTCGGTCCCCTGTAGTAAACAAGAGAGCGTTTCCACTCAGGCTTCATTTCCATAACTTTGGTGTATGCGACCTTTTCTTCAGGATTTATCCAAATATATTCGGCAGTATAGCCTTTTGTTCCGGGATTCCAGTAGGCACGGAGCGCGACCTTTTCTTCATCAACAGAAAAAGTGTCCGTGATTTCTTTCAGATCGGAAGAATCCGGATTCGGAATACCGACTATAACTGTTTTAAGATTGCTTTCGGGAACAATCGTATCTGAAGCCGAATAATTTGTTTCGTTGTAAAAGACAAGAGTCGCAACAACTGCGGCGACAAGAACAAGTACCACAAAAAGCAATACGTTTTTTTTCATCTTGAATGACCTCCTAAAAAAGACCGCCGATGTTACTTAAAAAAAACCGGTTTGGCAAATTATGCAGATGCAACCGCGGCAAGCATCATCTCTATCACAAAATCTACAGATGCTCTTCGGACGCTCTCCCTGTCGCCGTCGAAATGAGCCGTTTTCGAGACGGTTTTTCCTTTGAAAAAAAGACCGAAGCAGACTGTTCCGACAGGTTTTTCCTTTGTTCCGCCGTTCGGTCCGGCAATTCCGGTTACAGAAAACGCGATGTCGGCTCCGCTTCTTGCAGCAGCACCTTCCGCCATCTCCCGTGCGCACTCCTCGCTGACAGCTCCGAATTTCTCAAGTGTTTCGAGCGAAACGCCTAAATTCCGGTGTTTTGCATCGTTTGAATAGGTGACGAAACTTTCATTGAAAACCGCCGAAATACCATCGACTGAAGTGATTTCAGCCGCGACCATGCCGCCTGTGCAGGATTCTGCGCCGCTTATTTTGATATTTTTCTCTTTGAGAAGTTCTCCCAATCTCTTTATTTCCGACATTTTTCCTCCTTAAAACGGGATAAGTTTGAAACCTTCAAGTCTTTTGCCGGCCTCTTTCTGCGTCTCTTCAAGAAGTTTTGCAGGATCGAGCTTCCACATTTCGAAAATGACAGGATAGCGTTTGATGACCGCACCATCGCTTACGACAAAATATTCACCGCTGCGCTCAAATGCAACGCTATAAGCGGTATACTGAAGATCAAACTGCATTATTTTCTGCGAATCGGCTGTGTTCCTGATGTTTACTTCCTTTCCTGCCGAAATGAACATCTTTCCGTCTTCCGAAAAGGCAACCGCGTTGACCGCACCAGAATTTTCCTTGAAAGTTTCTACGATTTTCTTCGATTTCATATCCCACTTGTTGATAACTCCGTCTTCGTCAGCTGAAACCGCAGTTTTGTTGTCTGGCGAAATAGCAATAGAAAGAACCGATTTTCCGTTTCCCCCTCTGGTTCCGAAGAGAAGTCGCCCTTCAGGAAGGCTCCAGAAATTTATTTCGCCGTTCCTGCCTCCGCTTGCCGCAAGCGTTCCGTCAGACGAAACAGCAACAGTATTGACAGGATTTTCTTGATCCATAACCTTGACGACACGCCTTTCAGAGAGGTCGAAAATCTTCACTTTTCTGTCTTTTCCCGAAGAAATCACGCTTTTTCCTCTGTTGAAAAAGCTTATCGCCGTGATCTGATCGGTATGAAGCGGATAAGAAAAAATCATTTTTCCGGTTAGCGGATTCCAGAATCGCAGAGCTCCGTCTGAATCACCCGAAGCAAGGAACTGACCATCGGGAGAAAACGCCAGACTGTAGGAAACAGTTCCTTCAATGCCGAAAGAGGAAATCACCGATTCTGTCGGAATATTCCACAATTTTATCGTGTTGTCCCAGCTTGAAGAAGCGAAAAACCGGTCATCATTGGAATATGCCAGCGACGGAATATATGTCGTATGACCGCGCAGGCGCTGCATCTCTTTGGTAAAATCGGTGCGCCACCGCTTTATGAAGCGGTCCTCTCCGACCGAAACGAGCGAATTTCCCATCGGAAGAAAAGCGACCGAATAAACTGATCCGACATGATCGCTAAGGTCGTCGATCTGCCTTGTGACGAGATTTATCAGTTTTATCGAACCATCCCGCGTTGCAGCTGCCGCAAGCGTTCCGTCATTTGAGACATCAAGCGAGAAAAAGGCGTCCCAGTGCTCGAAAACATTGAGCGGCTTATCAAAAAGAATGCTCCATAGAGCGAATTTTTTATCGTAGCTTGCCGACACGAAGTGGATTCCGTCATTCAGAAAACGCACCGAAACTGTCGGTTCAGTGTGAAAATCGAAAACTTTTTCGATGCCGCTTCTCCTTACGATGCAGATTTTTCCTGAACTGTCCGAAACAAGAATCCTTTTTCCGTCGGGAGACCAGTCTATGCTGCGGACAGTGTTTTCGAGCTCGAATCTGCCTGCGGAAGAGAGGGTGAGATCGTCGGTTTTTACCACCCAGAGCGTTTTTTCAGTACCGCCGAAAGCGATGAATTTGTTTCCTGGCGAAAACGAAATAGCGTAGATTTCACCTGCCAGAGTCGGTAGCGACTTTATCTGCGCGCCGTTTGAAGCGTTCCAAAGAATGAGGTTGTTATCGCGGCTTCCGGTTGCGATGAACTTGCCGTCTGAAGAAAAATCTACAGCACTCACTTCGTCCTTGTGACCGTTCAGAGTGAACTTTTCGGTTCCATCGGCAGAATAAACCTTGACTTCCTTTCTCTTGCCGGAAACTGCAAAAAGAGAGGCATCGGGTGAAACCGCGACACTGCGCGCATCAAAATCGACACTTGCAAAATTGCCTTTAAAAGCGTTGTTTCCGTAAACTCTCGAAAGATAGAGCAAAGACTGTATTTCAAGCATGTGCTCACGGCTTTCTTCAATATTCTCAGTAAGATATGAGTCTGAATAACTCCAGGGACTTTTCGGATTGAAAGGAGAATTGTAAAGCGACGCCGCGGCAAAAATCTCTGAATCGGAATACATTCCCTCTTTAAGAAGTTTTTCTGCGTACTCAAGGTATCCGAGCGAAAGATTCAAATGGGCGGCTCTTTCATTGCCTACAGAATCGCGGTAAGCCACGAAGACAGCGGCTGAAGCAAAAATCAAGACCGCAAGCAGCACTGCG
Source organism: bacterium (assembly GCA_017645765.1). Taxonomy (GTDB): domain Bacteria; phylum UBP6; class UBA1177; order UBA1177; family UBA1177; genus UBA1177. The sequence continues at coordinate 21,887 of JAGCNV010000066.1, forward strand.
GCAAGCACCGAAAGAGACTTGTTCTTGGAAACGAAACGCCTGAACATTTCCCATGAACTGTATTCGTACGCCGCGATTTTGCCGCCTGACATGAAATTTTCGATTTCTTTTGCAACTTCAAGTGCCGACTGATAGCGCGCAGACGGGTCTTTTGTAAGCGTCTTTTCAACAACGGCGCAAAGATCGGGAGGGGATGCAGGTTCGTAAACCGTGATTTCGACCGGAAGAGCCGATTTGACGTTTTCCAAAGTTTCCTGAACATTCTTTCCGTTAAAAGGGGGCTCTCCTGTCAGAATCTCGTAAAGTACCGCACCCAGAGAATAGATGTCGCTGCGCTCATCTATCGCAGCAATATCGCCCCTCGCCTGCTCCGGAGACATATAGGCCGGAGTTCCTATCGCCTTTCCTCTGACTGTCATTCCGATATTTTCGACTTTCAGCAGGTTCAGTTCTTCGCGGAGTTCGCCGGCTGCGGCATCATCCTCACCCTTTACTTTCGCCAGACCCCAGTCGAGAACGACCGTTTCACCGAATTCCCCGATCATGATGTTTTCCGGCTTTATGTCGCGGTGGATAACTCCGCGGCTGTGCGAATATGCTATGGCGTTGCAGATATCGCGGAAATGAGGCAGAAGCCTGAGTCTTTTTTCAAGGGTTCCGGCATCTTTTATCGCCTGTGAAAGCGTCACGCCGCGGACAAGACGCATCGTGTAGTAGCGGTTTTCATCGGGTTTGCGCCCGATTTCATAAACCGGAACAATGCCGGGATGTTCAAGCTGACCGGTTACGCAAGCCTCTCTTAAAAACCGCGCCTCATCGCTCCGCATCTTGTCCAACGATGGAATCCTGCCGTCATCCACGCTGCTGATGAGTTCTTTCAAAGCGATCTCGCGCCCTATCGTGCGGTCAAAAGCGACCATGACTTTACCGATCCCGCCGCGCCCGATCTCTTCCTTCACATCGTATTTCCAGCCGGTCGTTTCTTTACGGTCGTAGATAAAATCAGGAGATATGGCGTCAAGCGAAACCGTTTTCGTCACATCGTTTTTAAGTGAAACACGCTTCATACAAACATTTCATCCGCATCATCATCAGTATCTGGAATTTCGTCTGAATCTTCGTCAGTATCTGAAATTTCATCTGCATCATCATCAGTATCTGGAATTTCGTCTGAATCTTCGTCGGCAACAGGCGTTTCATCCGGTTCCTCGGCATCGTCCGGAGCGAATTTTATCCAAAATACAGGACGGATGTGGAATAGATAGTAGTATGCGTTGTTGATGATGTCACCGTGGTGGTTTACAACCCTGATGCAAGTTATGTATTCGTCACGCAGCATCCATGAGGCGGCACCGTAGCTGGCTCCGTTACACCCGCTGCCGCACGCCTCATCTTTACATTCATAAACTCCGCTTCCCGATGCAAATTCTGTCGGATAGGCAATCCTGTCACACCCTCCATCGAAATACGCCTTGGCTTCAAATTCACTTAAGATGAAAATTTTATCGGTAGTATCGACATCCGACAGCGGTGTTTCCTGGATTTTTGCCTTTTCCGCCGGACCGAAAGCGGCATCGTAGAAGGTCTCGTTCAGCCAAGTCCTGATTTTACTGTTCTCCCAGTTCGTAACATAGTGTTCCTGCTGCTCGTCATCATAAGAACGCACATCCAACCCCTTTTCGCTGATCAGCAAAGCCTTGTTTCCGGTTACTCTGAGAACCCTCCAGCGGATATACTCACTGCCGTTGCCTGTTTTGCCGTCCTGCTCGTATTTTCCGAAAACAAAGGGTTCGCCCTCGACAGGAACCGCATCAGGATCATATTCATCGTCAGGCTGTAAATCGCCGGTGTCACCGTCAGGCTGTGGATCACCCGTGTCGCCGTCAGGCTGTGGATCACCTGTGTCGCCGTCAGGCTGTGGATCACCTGTGTCGCCGTCGGACTGAGGATCGCCGCTATCCGGTTCTTCCGAATCAGAGTCTGAAGTTTCCGTGCTATCCGAATCGTTTCTGATATTATCACCGTCTGAATCACTCTTCTCCGACTTGCCGCAGCCGACAAACATCATAATAACAAAAAAGCCAATAAAAACAGCAAGTTTTTTCATCTTGACCTCCATACCTTAATCATAAAGACCACAAAATTATTACACATTTTTTTAATTTCAACAATTATTTTTCAACTTTAAAACAAAATCAAATATTACAACTTTATGCAGACAAAACTCTCATCTTTTCTACCATTTTTCAAAAACCGTGCTAAAATTCCGCGCTTTTTTTGTAATGTTGGAGGGGAAAATGAAAAAACTGCTCGCAGTTCTGGTCGTTTTTCTGGCTTTTGCGGCTTGTTCAAAAACACACGAAGGGATCGTTTCTGAAGAAGAGATGTCAAAAACAGCCGTAAAAACCGGAATAAAGCTGGATGACGGAAAAATCGAAATGCTTGGCTACTACACCGAACCGCGCAAACCGAGGCACGGAGAACCTTTCAAACTTGTCTCTTTCTGGCGCTTCAAAGAGCAGATCCCGGATGGCTACCAGCTTTTCTTCCACTTTGAAAGCGAAGACGGCGAAGAGCGTTTCACCGCCGATCACGAATTTCTTGACGGCAAAGTCAAAGAACTCGCTCTCGGCAAGATCATAAAAGACGTAACGACCATCGACAAACTGCCGCTCACTTTCGACACAGAAACTATGTTCATCCGCGGCGGATTCTTCAAGGATAAAGACCGTCTTGTGCCGGAAGACAAGTTCAACGACGGCAAAAACAGAGCGGAGATCGGCAGTATAAAAATCACGAAACCGAACATTCTCAAGAAGCAGATGGAAGTTTATGTCATTGCCGGGAATTCTCGCTCGCAGACGAAAATCGATGGACTTCTTGACGAAAGCTACTGGCTCAATTCGTCAAAAGACGACAAATTCTGGCTTTCAGACGGAAGCGAACTCAGCCCGGTCAAAACGACGGTTATGGCGGTCATGGATCACAAATACCTCTACATCGGCTTCATTGCAAACGACAACGATATCTATGCCGAACTTAAAAACAACGACGATCCGCTTTACGACCACGACGATGTAGTCGAAATATTCATTGATCCTACCGGCACAGCAACTCCTTACTATGAAATTCAGGTTTCGGCGGCGGGAGTCAAATTCGACTCGAAATTCAGCGGAGGCAGACGCAAAAACAGAGACGATTCCTGGGATTCCGGCATTGTTTACGGCGTATCGCTGAACGGAACTCTCAACGAACCGGCTGACAAAGACCACAACTGGACTGCAGAAATCGCGATACCGTGGAAATCGATCGTCAACGAACCGCCGAAAGACGGTGACAGATGGAAAGTTTTCTTCCACAGAATAAACCGCCATACCAACAGCAAAAAAGCTAAGAAAGGCGATTTCTCATCCTGGACTCCACCATATTCAGGCGACTTCCACAACATAAAATACATGGGCGACCTTGTTTTTGTTTATGAAGAAATTCTTTAGTATTTTCATTATCTTATCTATTATTCCGCAGACTTTTGTCTTCGGAAACACTTTAAAAAACAAGATAATCCGCGAACGCATGGAAAAGGAAAAGGCTGAAGTCGTTTTCGCCATGAAAGTGAACGATCAGGAACTTGAAGTAGCACAGAAATTAGCATCAGATTCCCTCCTGAAATACAAAAAACTCGTATTTCTTGAAAAATCATCGCGGATAATGAAGGAAAATTGCCTGAGCTTCGATTCCGAATGTATAAAATTTTATGACATTTCAATAGCTTACCTCACAGACGAACTGAATAAGACCAAACTCGAACTAGAAGGATACGAAAAAATTCTGAAGGAAAGTATCAAAAGGAAAAAAATCCTCGATGAAAAAATGGTTATGCTCGAAAAAGGTGTCGAAACTGAGATCGCTTCAATAAAAGTGAAAACCGTCATTCCCGAACTGAAAAAGTTCTACAAATGCGCTAAAAAAAGCGGATGGAACGGTGCCCGCGGGGTTTTCATAACGCCGGAACAGGCCTCATCGCTCCCCTTCCCGACCATTATAAAAAGCATAGAACCAATGAAAAAAGATGGATATATGCTGACAGCGGAACACAACGGATACTCACTCAATTTCGCATACGTCAAATCACTGAACGTAAAAAAAGAAGAGACTGCTGAAGCGAATAGAAAACTTTTTTCCGCAGCGTCAGGGAATCCTGTCATTCCTGGAGAAGTCCTTCTTTTCATTACGAAAAACGACCAGTTTATAAACCCTGCTTTTGTCTGCAAATAGGAGCAGCACTTGGAAGAATTCAAGACAGATCTTGAAAAATGGGGCTTTGACAGCTATTTCAAAGAGCTGGCACTCAAAGAATCCGCAGAAGGTCTGATTCCTGCAAGAGTCATCGGACACAACCGCCATTTTTACGATGTCGTCTGCGAAAAAGGGTTCTTTTCGGCAAAAACAAGCGGCTCCATCAGATACAATTCGGTGTTAAAATCCGACCTTCCAGCTGTCGGCGACTGGGTCATGATCTCGCTGCGGCGCGACAAATCCTACATCTGCTCTATTCTTCCGCGAAAAAACTGCATATCGAGAAGGTGCAGCGGAAACGTCATAGACGAGCAGGTTTTAAGCGCGAACATCGACATTGTTTTCATAGTCATGTCAATGGATGAAAATTACAACCTGAAACGCCTTCAGAGATACATTTCAGTCGTTGCCTCTTCAAAGATCAAATCTGTGATTTTATTAACAAAATCAGATTTATGTAATAAAAGTCAAGAGCTTTTTGAAGAAGTGAAAAAAGTTGCTCCCGATAAAGAAATCTTCGCAATTTCCTCTTTTGACGAATCAACGGAAAAGCTCCTGAAATCATTCGTAAAATCTGGTGTTTCAGCTGTTTTTATCGGCTCGTCGGGAGTCGGCAAATCGACTTTGATAAATACTCTTTCAGGATCGAATATACGCGTTACAGGCGAAATAAGCAGCGCCGTCCGCAAAGGGAGACATACAACTTCGGCTCGCGAACTCATACTTCTCGCTTCAGGCGGCATGGTTATCGACACTCCAGGAATGAGGGAAATACAGAACTGGCAGGAAGAGGACGCTTCAGGCTTTGAAATCATACGCGAACTTGCGCAGCAGTGCAGATTTGCCGACTGTCGTCACAAAACAGAGCCGGGATGCGCCGTAAAAGAAGCTGTTGAAAACGGAACTCTGCCGGCTGAAACACTTGAAATGTGGCAGAAACAGCTTGAAGAATCGGAAGAACTGAAGCAGAAAAAGGCGGCTTCTCTCAAAATCCTGGAAACGAGAAGATCAAAAAGGCAGAAAAATAAAAAATCCGGAATCTGATCATTAATCAGCCATATAACCGCGGCTGTTTTTAAACTATTCCCAGTTATAGAAAATCGTGAGACAGGTTCCGCCGAATTTTTTGGTTTTAGAACTCCAGCCCGCCTTTTGCCAAGGCGTTTCAGCGTTTCCTTCGACAACTATGACGCAAACTTCGCCGACTATTCCTGAATCAATGATTTCATCCAGCAAATCCGGCATCTTATCTCCCAAGATATAAGGCGGATCGAGAAAAATCGTGTTGAATTTCTCGTTGAGTGAGGCGAAACTCAGAGAAAAAGCGTCACCGTTTATTACGTTCACCTGATTTTTTATGCCGAGTTCTTCTGCGCTTTTCCTTATGTTAGAGGCAGCCTTAGAATTAGCCTCTATCGAAAAAGATTTGGAAAATCCACGGCTTATCGCTTCAAAAGCAAAGATTCCGCTTCCTGAAAAAATATCAAGAAAATTCCTGTTTTCAAATTCTATCATAGAAAAAAGAGTGTTGAAAAAAGCACTTCTGACTTTCTCTTCAGTCGGTCTTAGACCAGTGTCCGGAACTTTGATATAACGGCCTCTTAAAACGCCGGAAGAAACTCTTAGATTCATATTACTTGAGAACGAAGAAATATGCCGCTGCCGCAACAGCCGCAAAGAGAACAAGCAGAACAATAACTATCGGAAGTTTGCTTTTTCTGCGGATTTCACGAGTCTTCTTTTCAGAGCGTACAGCAGTATTTTTTGCATAAGAATACGATTTTTCTCCGACATTCATCCCTTCGGTCAGAGTGACACGCTGAGTAGGCCCTGCCTCCGCCTTGAAATTCTGAGCTTTGGCGTTTTTATCCTCATTTTCTTCAGCATCAGTCGAAAATTTTGATGCCTCAGCCGAAGAAGAAACATTCGAGCTGCCGCACATCGGGCAGGCTTTCATCTGTTCGGGAATATCAGCCGTAAATCCGCAGTTGTTGCAAACGAACTTCATATACCACCTAATTTACAGGTTTTGCCTTGACAACCGGTTTTCCGTCTTTTTCTTCAATTGAGAACTGGACATCGGAACATTTATATTTAGCCATGATAGAAGCTTTGTTCGTTCTGACTTTGCCTATAAATGCCGTTTTTTCCTTTTCGCTTACTGATTCGCCGTGTTTGCGTTTTATTCTGCAGTAGTCTTCCCAAAGAGCATCAAACGGATTGCTGGAATTCTGCGCTGCGGAACCAAGAGATGGTGCAATCTGCGTTTTTTCGTTGTCCTCGTCATCATCATCTTCTTCGACCTGTGCAGGAATAGTATGATTTACCGCTTCGGATTTCACTTCATGCTCAGGTTGAGGTTTCGGAGTCTCTTTTTTCGGCATTTCGGTGTGGACTGCAGCAGGTTTCGCAACTTTTTCAGCCTTTATCTCTTCGACCGATTCGGTACCGAACGGATCAGGAATCGGAGAATCGAAATCATCTGCACTTTTACCTTTTCCGGCTTTTACAAGAGGTGAAGAAGTGATTCCGCCAACATCTTCATTAGCCTCAAGGTACTGCTGAATAAGCTTGTTCATAGCCGAAACAACTATGTCTGCACCATTTGAATATCTCTTGAGAACGAGCTTCTCGCCGACTCTCATTCTTGAAATATCTGATGCAAGGTTTTTGAGTATCTTATCGATTTCGTGAGTTACTATGAATGTGAAGAAAAGTGCGACAAGTATCGCGATAACCGAATAAAGAACGACAGTATAGAGAACTTTGTTATAGCTTTCCCAGCCAGGAATCAGGGAAGTCATAGTAACGATCGTGATTTTGTCTCCGCCTGCGAGGTCGTAAGGCATTGTGAATGCGGAAACTCTTGTCCAGCCGTTAAGTTCTTTCTGACCGCCTCTTGTAACAAGCTCAGCCATATCGGCATCAAGATTCGCCTTGCCGTATGATCCTTCAACCGAAGTCCAGCTGTCGCCACCTCTCTCTGCGATCGGAGATGAACCTTTGAAAGCCCTTACAGGCATCGGAAAAACAGAAAGAAGATCGTCGTCGAACTTTTCAAAAGTTATTGCTGCAAAAAGTTTGTTTCCGTCAGCAAAAACCGGAACAGCACCGATGAGGTAAAGATCGCTGCCAGTAGAAAACATGCCGTCAGAAGCAACACCGTCTTTCAAAGCCCTCTCAACTGCCGGAATACCTGCATAAGAATTCATAACCTTGAAGTTGCCGTCAATAACAGCACCGTTTCCGCCGACTATCGCATACTCTTTTTCAGAAGTTATTTTCGAAGTAACTTTTCCTTTTTCGACCTTCAGCTGTCTGGCTATTTCGAAAGAATTGCCTATCAGCGAATAGTTTCTGCTTTTAAGTTCGGACTCTACCAGTTTGGCAATGTTTTTAGCTCCGTCCTGAACATCGATTTTTACTATAAAATCTTTAAAAAGAAGAAAATTGGCTGCGGAAAGAGCCGTGATAACAACTGCCATCAGGAAAAAAACCTTTAATTTCAAACCTAAATTCGTCATATATAGTCTCCTTCAATTAATCCATCGATGTTGAAAAAGAGTTGAGATTTACCACTCTGCCCTTGTCGATTTTGTAAATAAAACTCTGAGCCGCATTCTGAACGACCATAAAATCTTCGGTATAAATTGAATTAGTTCCGTAATAAATTTTCAGTGAATAGCTTCCCGGTGCGATATCAGGAATATCCTTGTTGTTGCTGCCTTCCTTAATTCTCCAGACATATGTGGTTTCAAGAACTTTTACTGAAGAACTGTTCCACGGAAACGATTCATCAGTGATCGTGTAGTCACCGGATTCTGTAAACGTATGCTCCGCAGAAGAGTTAGGCTGTATCTCGAGCGAAACAGACTCTCCCCCTTCATGAGCTACAGTTATTTTTCTCGGCAGTTTTTCTTTGTTTTCAATAATCAGGACACCGTTTTTCGGGAAAAGGATCTTTCTGCGGCTGAACTCCGCACCATAAAGCTCCAATTTTTCTTTTTTTGCTTCGGCAGACGGTTTATATCCCTCGATAACTACTGAATACTGCTCTTTTTCTTTACCTTTCTGAGCATTCAGCACCGGAAAATTCCAGTAACCGTCACGGATGTCTACTCTGTACTGTTCCCCTTTTTCCTCGCCGCGATTGTAGTTTATAGTGAGTCTTATCATCGTTGCCGAAACGGAAAAAGGAATCAAAACAAAGAATGAACATATAAAAAACAATGCAAAAAATCTTTTCACCTTACTCTCCTTTCTGTTCAGGAATAGCAGCTTTAATCTCTTTCAGGAAACTTGAATTCGGATAAGCTTCGACAAGCTCTTCAAGAAGCTGGGTGGCACTGACAAAATCTTCGATCGTGATGTAGAATTCAAGCTCGTCAAGCCTTGCCTGCGGCGGCTCGGCAGATTCATCAAAAACAGCCTCTTTTTCAGACTCCTGAGGTTTTTCTTCGGCGACTTCACCACCGATTTTTTCTTCTGAAGCAGCTGGTTGTTCTCTGTCGGCTTCTTCGAGGTTCGGAATACCGCTGAACACGCCGCCTTCGACACCCGATTCAGGATCGGTGAAGTCGTTTTCCTGTTCGGCGAGCTGCTGCTTGCGGGAGGATATTCTTACATCGTCACTCCCGAGCATATCTTCGGCATCTCCGAGAAGATCGCGCGCTTCGCCGATTTTTCCTTCCGAAACTTTGAGGTCGATGAGAGTCAGAAGCAGTTCTCCGGCTTCTTCGACTTTTCCCTGCTCGATATTAGCTTCGATGAGAATGTCGTATGCATCATCTGAACTTTCCCAGCCTTCAGTCGATTTTACCTTCTCAATCGCTTTGTCGAACAGCTTGTAGGAAAGGAACGAACGAGCCTCCTTTATAGCCGAACGAAGAGAAACCTTGTGCGGTTTTTCAGCACTTCCGCCATTCGGATCAATGTCGATAACTAAATCGTCTTTGCCTTCTTCACGGCGCAGATCGCCGGTCGAATCCTTGATTTTGTCAGAAATTATGTCACGCAGTTTCGCATTCTCATTGAGGATGAAAAGGGCTTCCCTGTCGTTCGGATCAAGCTCAAGTATTCTGCGGTACATCTCGTCGCGTTCGGAGTAATTCTTGTGATTCGAGTGAACTACCGCTATCTGTTTGTAAGTTGCGATCAGTTTGTGCGTTTCACCCAGTTTATCGAAAACGAAAGCGAGTTTTTCAAGAAATTCGATCGTGTCCGGATTGTCGACGACAAGTTTCTGAAGAACGATCAGCGCGTTGGAATAACTTCCCTTTTTGAGATAGAAGTTTACAAGCGTTTTTCCGATCTCTGCATCGTTTCCCGTTGCCGTGTAGAGAAGCTTCAGCACTGAAACATACTCATTGACACGGTCAGTGTTTTTAAGCGACTCGGCAAGCGGAACAAGCAGTTTCTCGGCATCGTGGTTCATCTCTTCCGCAATAAGCATATTTGCAAGTTTCACGGTAAGATTTACGTTACCCGGATAAAGCTCGAGCATTTTGCGGAGAATGTTTATCGCCGCCATCTTGTTGCCGGCTTTTACATAATAATTGACCGCTGTGTTATAGCGCATCGCTGCATCTTTGACCAAGCCGCTCTGTTTGTCGTAATCGGCAAGCAGAACATTGATTTTGCCGTGTTCCGGACTCAGGAGAAGCGCCTGTTTCAAAACGGCTTTAGCCTTGTTGAGGAAGCCCTTCTTCTCAAAAATCACCGCAACTTTTTCGTAAGTTTCTATAGCTTTCGTCTCTCTTCCGGCTCTGGCATAAAGCTCGGCCAGACGGACATAGGCTCTGTCGTCTTCAGGATTTTTCCTGATAAGTTCCTCGAATTGCTCTATTTCCGAAACAGCCTTTTTGCCTTTGAGAAAGAATTTGCTGTTGTTATTAGCCAATGTTGCACCTATTTTTTAAGTTATTTTTTCACTCTTTCGATGTATGTGAACTCTTCAGTGCTTATCTTGATAACGTCACCGTTGGAAATGAAAAGCGGAACCATGACCTGACCGCCGGTAGAAACTTTCGCGGGTTTGTATGATGTCGTTACGGTATCACCCTTGAAACCGGGTTCGGTATCGGTAACTTCAAGCTCGATGAACTGCGGAAGCTGTACAGAAATCGGCGAACCATTGTAGAACTGAACAGTAACCTGTGTGTTTTCAGGCATATACGGAATAACGTCTTCGATAACTTTTTCATCGATCGGAAGCTGTTCAAAGGACTCGTTATCCATAAAAATGTAGTGATCGCCGTCCTGATAAAGGTATTCCATGTTCTTTTCTTCAAGATCCGGGCTGTCGACGCGTTCGCCGGAAAGGAAAGTATACTCAGCAATCGAACCGTTGAGAACATTTCTGAGTTTGGTCTTGATGACCGCTCTTCTTTTCTGCTGAATGTGCTGCATTTCGACGATCTGATAAGGAATTCCTTCCATCTCGATCTTTAAGCCTCTTCTGAATTCTGAAGTTTGAATAGACATAACTTTCTCCTATAAAAATAAAAAAATGATGAACACCATCCACAAAAAGCCGCGGAATCCTACTCAGCAAGCACTTTATTGTCAAGTTTTACAGTATTTTACAAAATCGAACTTTGCCGGAGTTTCGATTTTTAAAGCTGCACAATAAAAAATTATTGATGTTAACGCGTTTTTTATTACCATAGCCCGTTGTTGTTATTTTTAAAGAGGTAAAAATGACAGTTATCGGAATCGATCTTGGCACGACCAATTCATGCGTCGCAGTCATTAAAAACGGAAAACCGGAAGTCGTAAAGGACGACGGAGGCAAGGCGACAATACCTTCGATCGTCAGTTTCGTAAAAAACGATCTCACCGGTGAAATCGGTAAAATAGTCGGTGCTCAGGCACATCAGCAGATGCTGACGAATGCGGAAAACACAGTTTACTGCATCAAAAGGCTGATCGGACACGATTTCAAAAGCGCATCGATAAGTCACATTCTGCCGACACTCCCCTACAAAGTCATTCCGGGACAGCAGGGAAACGGTCTTGAAATATACATTCCTGCTCTCGGCAAAAATTTTACGACTGAAGAGATTTCGTCCTACATTCTGACAGAGCTCCGCAGCACCGCTGAAAAATATACCGGCGAAACAATCTCGAAAGCGGTCATCACCGTTCCGGCATACTTCAACAACAAGCAGCGTCAGGCGACAAAAGACGCGGCTGCGATTGCGGGAATCGAAGTTATGAGAATCATCAACGAGCCGACCGCTGCTGCTCTGGCTTACGGTTTTTCGAAATCTTTCTCTGAAGAAAAACTGCTCGCCGTTTTCGATTTCGGCGGCGGAACATTCGATATCACACTTATGGAAGTTTCCAAAGACACTTTCAATGTCGTCGCTACTGCCGGCAATACTTTCCTCGGCGGCGAAGACATCACGAACGCGCTTCTGGATTACCTTCTTGACGATCTCTCAACAAGATACAACCTGCCCGACATCGACGATCAGCTCGTTATCCAGAGGCTACGCGACTATGCGGAAACCGCAAAGAAAAATCTCACTATCCAGACAGCTGTAACGATCGAAATCCCCTATCTCAAAGAGGTAAACGGCAATTTTATCCACTATAAAACAGAAGTATCGCGCGAAAAACTTGAAGAACTCGCTCTGCCCTTCATTCAGAAAGCGATCAACACTTTCGACAAAACCCTGCAGGAAGTTCAGCTTACTCCCGGTGACCTTGCCGGTATAATCCTAATCGGAGGTCAAACCAGAATGCCGCTTCTGCAGAGTGAACTTGCCGATTTCTGTCCCAGCGTCCAGATCCTCAAGAACATCAATCCAGACGAAACTGTAGCTATCGGCGCGGCTCTTCAGGCAAAATTCCTTGAAGAAGAAGCCGGAGGCGAAGACAACGGAATGCTTCTGCTTGATGTTACTCCGCACAATCTCGGAATTGCAGTCGGAAAAGATATGTTCTACACTCTGATCCAGAAAAATTCGACAGTTCCGACTTCGGTCGACGATATTTTCGTAACTTCTCACGACAATCAGGAAAAGGCAAAGATCCTCCTTCTTCAGGGCGATTCGCTCGTCGCTTCCGAAAACGAGATCCTCGGCGAATTCGAGCTTGACGGTCTCCGTCCGGCAAAACGCGGCGAAGTCAAGATCAGAGTCACCTACGAAATCGACATCAACGGAATCGTAACCGTTCAGGCAATGGATATGGATACCGGTATTTCGCAGCGGATCACCGTCGCTTCGACCGGCAACATGACGAAAGAGGAACTTGCGAAAAAAATCGAAGAAAACTCCGACTACTACCTCGATCTTGCCGAAAAAACGATGGTCGAAGAGATCGTCCAGAGCATAGAAAATTACCTTTTCGAGCTTGAAACGATGAAGCCGAAACTTTACCAGATCTTCGCAAACTCAAAGATCGGCAACGACAAAATGGAAAAAATGGAAGCCCTCATTTCGGGAACGAAAGCCTACATCAAAGGCGAAAAACTCGACCTCGAAAAACTTCAGGACATCGAAACGAAGCTCGACATCCTCAAAAATACCTACAAAAATCTTATCGACCATTCGGACGAAACAGTCGCTCCGGACGGCGGAATTTTCTAAAAGCATTTATATTCTGGGAGCGCTGGCGACCCGCCTGCCTGTCACCTTGTTTATTTGGAAAATCTCTTAAAAATCAAGCTATTGCTTTGTGAAACCGTGCACTATTCAGCATTTCTGACGCAGCGTACATAGAGAAAAAAGTCTGTGTAATCCGAGTAATGTATGATTGCCTCACCAAAATCCACATACCATGCAGAATGGCCGTATAGGGACTCACTAGATGAAGACCATAACATGCAAGTATCTCCAAATTTGCTGTATTTTCCTCCTCCGCCGGCTGCACTATAACATCCCATATATTCAGAGATCTGACCTTTTTCAACGCAGGTCTCACAACTCCAGCAATTTTTGGACAAACAATTGTTTTTTTCTGAAACCTTACATAAGTTTTCATTGCTCCAGATAAGAAGTGTTCTCAATTCATCTATATCAGGCAGATGCCAACCGCTTAATCCTCCTTCTGAATAATTATCACAATGCTCAACAGCATTTTGCCAAGTCATACTAGCACTTATCAAAATCTCGCTACCAGCTCTTTTCGACCAAATGAGTTTAGTTGATGAATCATAACACGGAGTCAGACTTGTCGGAGAGCATTCAGGAAGTTCAGATTGATTTTCATACATCGAATCGCTGTCATCAGCAGTTTCAGTATCTTCGGCATCAGAAGCAGTATTGTCATTTTTTGAATCGCCGCCACAAGAAACAATAAAAATCAAAGCTGCAAAAACTGCAAAATAAGCCAAAATTTTCTTCATTTTTCCCTCGATTGGAGACGTGCCACGACGCGTCTCTACGAAAACAACAAAAACCGCAGAATTATAGGTATTTTAAACGGATTGGCAAGAATTAATTATATTTCAATAACCTTCAGATTTTTCAGAGATTCTTCAAGAAGATCAAAAATTTCGGGTTCAAGTTTCTTTTCTTCGGCAAGGACCCTGTCCAATTTTCCTTTTATTATCGGAGACTTGGGCAAAAAAGCGGTGCAGCTGTCGGGGCAGTTTCTGATAGATATCGGGAATGCACCGATCTTTTCGGAGATCTTTATCGTGTCAGTCTTGTCGAAAGTGATGAGCGGTCTGATGACCGGCAGAGTTTTGACGGCATCGTTTATGCAGGTGAGGTTTTCGATCGTCTGGCTCGCGACCTGCGAAAGCGATTCGCCGGTGATCAAAGCCTGATAGCCGTTTTCAGTAGCGATCCTCTCAGCTATTTTAAACATCATTCTTCTGAAGAGTATCGTGCGGTATCCTTCAAAACATCTTGCGCGGATGAGAAGCTGGATGTCGATAAGCGGCGCGATGTAAAGTTTTGTCGAAACGCCCTGGTATTTTTTGAGGTGGCGCGCCAGATCCTCGAGTTTTTTCATGCTCTCTTCGCCGGTATAAGGCGGTGAATAGAAACTTAAGTAGTTGACTTTTCCGCCGCGGCACATCGTGAGATACGACGCAACAGGACTGTCGATTCCGCCAGAAAGAAGCGAGAGATATTCACCCGCACATCCGACAGGAAGTCCGCGTGTTCCGGCGATTCTTTTGCTGAAAAGGTAGATTCCTGAGCTGTCTATCTCTATTTCAAGCGCGAAATTATAGTCTTTCATCGAAACCGTAAAAACCTTGTCCATTATAGAAAGGACCGCGCCTGCAAGTTTTTTCTGAATGTCGATCGAATTGCCGGGATAAGCCTTGTTGGAGCGGGTGCAGATGACTTTGAGAACTTTCGTGCCATCATTTTCGGCGATTTTCGCGAGTTCGACCGCTTTTTCCACGATTTCGTTCCATTCAGCGTCGAGCGGAAGCCTGAAAGCGGGCGAAAAACTTGAAATTCCTGGAATGAGCGAAAGACGGTTCACAACATCGTCAAGCGAATCGGCGCTTTTGAGCTCAACTTCCATCCTCCCGCGGAATTTGCGGGCTGAGGCGACTCCGGCGACACTTAATCTTATGTTATTAAGCAACAAATCTTCGAACCATGCGCGGTTGCGTTTTTTTAAAGCGATCTCGTCGTAACGTACTAAAATGTGCGTAAACATCTTTTTTCCTTAAGTTTAATTAACAAAAAAACGGCGGATTATACTCACACCTCCAATTTTTGCACTTTTTTCCAAGACGAAAACTTGCCTTTCAAGCGACGGCAAAACGATGCAGTTGCCCTCTCCGGCACAATGAGCCGTATCAGGTTACGGCTCTACAGCAGTGATCCGCCTTCTCCCTGAGTGAGAGCCAAGGAATGAGAGGCAAGAAAGGAATTACGCTTTTTTCTTCCTGAGATCTTCGATCCACTTGATGATGACAGGGAAGAAAACGAGATTTACCAGAGTAACCATAACTATTCCGATCGAAGCCATGATTCCTATAGACTGCAGGCCTTTATGTTTTGCCAGAGCGACACTGCCGAAGCCTACAAGAGTCGTAAGAGAAGAATAAAATACCGATCCGCCTGTATTTTTGAGATTTTCGATCATTGAATCTGCCGACGAGCGGTAGCGGTAGTAAATATGTATTGCAGAATCTATGCCTGTTCCGATGACTGTCGGAATAATTATCATATTGAAAACATTGAACTTTATGCCGAAGCAAACCGCAACAAGGATCATCCATAGAATACCGGCTGCAAGCGGAAGGAAAACAACAAAAGCGTTGACGAACGAACGGTAAAGCAGAAGAAGTACTATAAATACCGAGCAGAATGCAAAAACGATGGCGAGCGGAACATGGATATCTATGACTTTTTCGATTTCTCCAAGGAGCATATACGAGCCCAACAGTTTGTAATCGTTTATGTTTCCGTGAATCGTGCCGAATTCATTCTTTATTCGCATAACATCTTCGACATTTGACTTGTTGCCGCCGAGAGCGACCATGATAAAGCGGTCGGAAGAGCCGTCTTTGAGTGAAAGTTTGTCGGTTATCCAGTCTGGAAGTTTTTCGCGCTCCATGACGGAATCAACTTCGAGGAAAGGCTTGAATTCCTTATTGAATTTTTCTATTTCCGCCTCGCTGAAAAGGTTTATTTTACGCTCGATCAGCCTTTTTATGCTTTTGATTATTTTGATCTTTTCCTCCTGATCTTCAGGCAGGAATGTGTATATCGAAATCAGATCTTTCAACTCTATCGAAGTTGATTTCTCCTTTTTCATTTTGGTGAGAACCCTCGTCGCGTCTTCGGTCTCTTCGGCCGAAGCCGTCACGATGAAAGAAGGTAGACCGGTAGATATTGCGTCTTTTTTCTCTTTTTTCTGAGCCGCAACATAGTGATTCGTTATCGTGTCGGCGTATTTTCCCGGGAAACTCAGATTATCGAAATTATACTCTACCCTTCCGAATTTGACCGAAACAGCCGCAATAACCGTTATCACGAGGAAAATCACGGTAACAAGTGCCGGCTTTTTGGAGAAGCGGACAAAAACCGAAGCAAGAAAATCGGTCGTTCTCGCCTTGATTTTCAACTTGCCGAATTTTCCGAAGAAAAAAACGACAGCCGGGAAAAATATCATTATCGCAACAAAAGAGGTCGAAACGCCGAGTGCCGCCGCTAAACCGAAGTCTGAAAAACCTTTGAAATCGATCATTATCAGAGAAAAAAATGCAGCGACGGTCGTTATCGCGCCTGAAAAAATCGAAGGCATCGTGTTCGGCAGAGAAAGCTTGAGAGCTTCTTCGGTGTCTCCGGTTTTTTCAGCCTGTTCACTGAAACGACCTAGAAGATGGATCGAAAAGTCGATTCCCAGACCGTAAAGGATTGTGAACGAGAAAGCCGAAATGATGTTGAATCCGCCGACAAAGAACTGCATCGCCGAAATCGCGCTCAGAACTCCGACTGAAAGCGGAAAAAATACGATGAAAAGCGCTTTGATAGACCTGAAATAGAAGATAATCGTGAGCGAAAGCAGGATTATGCAGATTGCAAGAGTCGAGAAAACATCGTTGTAAATCGCGGTCATTTCGCGCAGTTTGTTGCGGAAAAGCCCTCCTGCCTCAACTTCAACGCCAAGTTTTTCGGGCTGAACTTCGGCTATCGCCTTTTCAAGCAGATCGACAATTTTCTTGCTGTCTGCGACATTGGTTTCTCCTCCGGCAGGACGCACTTTCATAGCAACGTAAGTTCCCTTCTCAGCTTCGAAAAACTTGTCCATTTTATATTTCACGCGGTAATCTTCCGCTCTTTTCAGAACTTCATCCATTTTTGAGGTAAGGTCGCTTGATTCATCGGCTTTTTCGGCATTCTTTTCTGAATTCCCCTCAGATTCCTCCTTATTTTCACCGAAAGAGAGTTCTCTTTTGACAGCTTTCGCAATCTCACCGTTGATTTCGTCCTTTATCTTCTGAAGTTCTTCGACACTGGCGAAAAGAAGGGCGTTTTTTTCAAGATACTCGACATCGCGGTCGAATTCAATGAACCTGACAAGCGGATTTCCGTCGATTTTAGCCTTTATCTGACGCAGCGCTTCTATGTTTTTCTCTCTGTCGTCTGACTTTGCGACAACAAGAACCGTAGAATAGCTTCCTACGATATTTTCCATTTTTTCGAGCTCAATGACAGTCTCGTTCTGACCTTTAAAAAGAGCCCGCAGATCTGTGTCGATTTTAAGATTGTGCTTGAGATAAAAAAGTTCGCACGCCATAACCACAACGAGGCATATCACCATAAAATATGTGTGACGCGCCGAAAAACCGATGAATTTCTTATATAAATTTTTCAAAAGAACCTCTTGTTTTTACTGCTTTCCGTAAAGTGCAGTTTCAGTTTTCGATCCGTTTTCACGCACTGCACCGAGGAATTTTTTGACTTTTTTGAGAGCGATCCCGCGTTTGAGCGAACTGATTTTGTCGATAAAAAGAACTCCGTCGAGATGATCGTTTTCATGCTGTATTGCGACAGCCGGAAGCCCGCTCACTTTGATTTCCTGCGGTTTTCCGTCAACATCAAAATACTTGCAGACTATTGTTTCGGCACGTTCGACATCAGCATTGTATCTCGGAACGCTGAGACAGCCTTCACCGTAGACGATCTTTCCTTCTTTTTCGGTAATTTCGGGATTTATGAAAGCTATCGGACGAAATTCCGCGCTTTTGGGTTTTTCGCCGTTTTCCTCAGCTTTTACAAAATCCAGGTAACCGAAATCTATAACAAAAATCCGAAGCGACACACCAACTTGAGGCCCTGCTATGCCAAGACCGTCGGCAGCACGCATCGTGTCAGCCATATTTTTGGCAAGTTCTTTGAGTTCTTCATTAAATTCAGTGACCGGCTTTGCCTTTTCGCGCAGAACCTTGTCACCGACAGTCGAAATATGCAGAAGCGCCATGATTTCTCCTAAACATTGAATCTGAAATTGATAATATCGCCGTCTTTAACGACATACTCCTTGCCCTCAAGCCTGTAAGCCGCCGCTTTTTTGCACTCAGCCTCGCTTCCGTACTTGATGAAATCGTCAAAGTGAACGACTTCGGCACGGATAAAGCCGCGCTGAATGTCAGAGTGGATCTTGCCCGCGGCATAAAGAGCCGGAGTACCGTTTTTGATAGGCCATGCGCGGACTTCGTCGCTTCCGGCAGTGAGGAATGAAATAAGTCCTAGTGCCGAGTATGCGCTTTTTATGAAGCGGACAGATGCACTTTCCGAAAGACCGTAATCTTTCAAAAATTCAATCTGTTCTTCCGGAGCAAGTTCCGAAAGCTCGACCTCAAGCGGCGCACTGACGCAGAAACACGAAATTTCATCGGCTTCAAGCTGTTTTGCAAGAGTTTCGGGAACAGCCTGCTCCCCTTCCGGCTGATTGACGAGAACGATCATCTTTTTTAGCGAAAGGAAATTGTAGTTTGCAATGAGCTCCGCTTCCTCGGGCGAAACGGTGTCAACAGCGGGAAATTCGCCGTTTTCAAAAAGATCGCGCAATCTCTGGAGCACTTTAAGTTCTGGCGGATTTTTCTTTTCCTTCATCTCGCGCTCAAGTCTTTTTTCAATAACTACGAAATCTGTAAGTATCATATCTTCCTTAATTTTTTTGTATTCCGCAGTCGGATCGGCAGGATCTGAAGTCATAAGTGAATCGAAGTTTCTGAGAGTCAGAATAAGGAGATCCGATTTCTGGATCATATTTTTGACTTTGGCGGGAAGCGCACTCTCTTTTGACGGCGGAACCGTGTAGTCGCTGAGAACGAACTCGCTGTAAGTCTTCTTTTTCGGATTGTATATTTCGGAGAGTCTGTCGATCCTCTCATCCGGAACTTTGATCGTTCCGACAGTTTCCTCTTTTTTGCCGCTTTCGATTCCGGTCAAAGCCTGAAAAACAGTGCTTTTCCCTGAAAACGGCAGACCGATTAGTGCAGCTTTCATCTTTTTTACCTCTGAATTTTGTTGAACAATCACTTGATTTTAAAATCAGGCGTTATCGTCAGGATCCTCGCATCAAGTTTTTCGGGAACAAAAGTTATTTTGCTTCCTTTTTTAACCGTGATAAGCGGAAGAAAAGCCATATTTTTCACATCCGCAGGATCAACGATATCGTTTTTCATTTTGTATGCGTGCTCTATTTTGTAAACTCCGTAAAGCTTTGGAAACATTCCTGTTTTTGCGCGCTGCTGAATCCTTATCGTAAGAACTATCTTTTCGCTTTTTTCGTCAAAAACGACATTTTCAACGACCGCCTCGACATATTCATCTTTCAACGCAGGAGATTCTGCGCTTTTTTTGACGAACATCTCTGAAGTTTCCGCCGCTGCCTGACGCTTCACAACTGCTTCAGCGACATCGAGATCTATATTTTTCAGGACTTCGAAAAGGCTGTCTGGAGTCGTTGTCGGGAAAAAGAGATCTTTGCCCAAAATTTCGATACTGAGATCGGGAATTTTTGAAAGCATCTCTTTTCTGAGCTCGTTCGGCTTGATACCGTCGGCTACTTTTACAAGAACTCCGCCGTTTTTTGCGACCCAGGACTGAGCGATCATCGGAAGCCATGAACCGTCAACGCTTTTCAGAATAAACGGTTTTGCGCAGATATCGGAGAAAAGCATCATAACAAAGAGTAATACTACAATTCCGGGAAGACTATTTCTTTGATTTTTTCGATTTTCCATCTGCGTTCGCCTCTGGTCTAGGCTGCTTTTTATGAAAATAATAAAGAAGTGCGAATCCGAAAATAATAAACGGAATACTCAGATACTGTCCCATCGTGAGCCCTTCTTCAAACACCTGATATTCCTTGATAAATTCAATACAGAAACGGAAGGAGAAATAAAGAATCAGGAAAAGTGCAGTATAAAGCCCTGACTTTCTGTGGTCTTTTCTGACACACGAAACAACAAGCATGATTATCAGGATCACGAAAGCGCCGAAAGCCTCGTAAAGCTGAGAAGGATGGCGGACAGGCCAGTAATCTATCAGACATTCCATTTTGGAAATATCACAGTGACCGGTAGCAGCGTTTATCGCAAGTTTCATATCGTCAGGATTTCTCAGGAACTTGAATCCCCACGAAACAGTCGTTATTTTGCCGACTATTTCGCTGTTGAAAAAGTTGCCCAACCGGACGAAAGTAGCACCCATGATCCCCGGGAAAACAACGCCGTCGGCAAGGTCAGTAAATGTAACTTTGTATTTTCTGGAAATGAAAATGACGGCAAAAATAAGTCCGACCGTCGCTCCGTGGCTTGCAATACCGCCTTTGTAAACTTTGAGAATTTCAAGCGGATTGCTCAGATAATATGTCGGTTCGTAGAAAAGACAGTGGACGAGACGCGCACCGATAACGGTTGCAACAACGCCCCAGACCAGAAGATCGTCAGCAATTTTGTCAGGAAAACCGTATTTTCTGTAAATTCTCCTAGCCAGATAAAAACCGATAAGAATGGCCGTTGCAAACAGTATCCCGTAATATCTGAGCTGCAACGGACCGATATTTACAATCACCGGATCGATATTCCAGACGATATAATTGTTCATTAGGGAAAACTCCGGTCAAATCAATTAGTTAAGAGGCTCAACGTTGAAAAGCAGTTTTGCCTTGATGCTTGCTTCCATAGTTCCTTCAGGTTTCATAGCCTGCGGATAGAAAGTGTAGTAACTTTTTATGCCGAGCTGGAAATCGAGGTGTTTGATCGCATTCTGAA
Source organism: bacterium (assembly GCA_017645765.1). Taxonomy (GTDB): domain Bacteria; phylum UBP6; class UBA1177; order UBA1177; family UBA1177; genus UBA1177. Next base: position 42,894 of record JAGCNV010000066.1, read on the forward strand.
GAGTATCCTTGCCTTCGTAAGTGTAGATCAGATTCATAACCTGATCCGAAGAATAGGTATTGTCGTCGGTTTCAAATACACCGATAAGATATTTCTTCTTTTCGGAACCCGAACCGTCCGTTGCGGAATCATCCTCTATCGTAGCCGAGAAATAATTCTCGGGAACTCCGTTGTCATCAACACCAACGTAAATGCACTGTTTGAGATCGTCTCCGTCTTTGCACGGTTCGCCGTCAGCTCTGAAAGGATCGATCTTCTGAGCGTAAAGTTCCGCTTTCATTCTGAACGCATTGTTTCCCGCAACATTGTTTGGCGGATTTTTGATCGTGAAAGTAAGTTCGTTCAAAGTAGCCGAATAGATTTTGCTGAGGTATTTTTTGTATTTTTTAAGGTCTTCCTGCTCGGCCATCTTGATTTTCATCGATTCATTTTCCTGGTGAACAGCAAGATGAATACATGTTTCATCTGCCTTGTCCGCGCATCTGTTGATTTCGTCAATCCTTGCAGCTTCTGACAACGCACAGAAACCCGAAATATTTGCGATCGTCATATAGGAACTCGTTGCCTCGTCCTTCTCTTCGAAATTGGAATTTTCGAAATCGCATATAGAAAAGCTCATTGTTTCGTGCTGAATATCCTCAAGCATCGGAACTCTGTAGTCAATCTCTTTCTGGACAACTTTTCCTGCAATAAGATCAAGAATGTCGTCTGCCATGAATTTCGGATAGCTGATAATCTCAGCATTCGGAATTTGCAGTTTGTTGAAAAGAGTTTCCGTAACGGTTTTAACTTCGTTGTTGAAAATGTTTTCGATCCCCTTGAGACCTTCGTTGATATTGATTCTGTAGGTAGAAGGACTCGCATCGTTGTTTTTCTCGTCAAAAGGATAGTCGATCGAAATCGGAATAAGCATGAATTCCGAACACGAAGTCAGCAGAACAGCAAAAAGTACTGCCGAGATTAAAGCAGAAATTTTGTTAATGATTTTCATTACTCTCCCCTTCTTTAAGTAAATAATCTTCCATGAATTTGTCTAAAATAGGTTCACCGTCAAGCACCGCGTCGGCGTTTCCGGTCTCAAAATCGGTTCTGTGATCCTTGACCATTTTGTAGGGATGCAGAACGTAACTTCTTATCTGGCTTCCGAAGTCGATTCCCATTTTCTGTTTTTCGATTTCGGATGATTCTTCCTGTTTTTTCTGAAGCTCGAACTCGTAAAGGCGCGATTTCAGGATTTTCATAGCAGTAGCCTTGTTTTTATGCTGGCTTCTGTCGTTCTGGCACTGAACTACGATGCCTGTCGGAATGTGGGTTATCCTTATCGCCGAGTCGGTCTTGTTGACGTGCTGACCGCCTGCGCCGCCTGAACGGTAAGTGTCGATCTTCAGATCTTTTTCGTCGATTTCTATTTCGATCGAATCGTCGATTTCGGGAGTAACAAAAACGCTCGCAAACGAGGTATGACGACGTTTGTTCGCATCGAACGGACTAATCCTGACAAGCCTGTGAATGCCGATTTCCGCTTTGAGATAACCGTAAGCGTAGTCGCCTTCCGCAATGAAAGTGATGTTTTTTATCGCAGTAGCATCGTCACCGGTGTTTTTATCGATAACTTCAAGCCCGTAGCCTTTGCGCTCGCACCATCTCGCATACATTCTCGAAAGCATTACAGCCCAGTCCTGAGATTCTCTGCCGCCGGCACCAGCGTTTATGCTGACGATCGCGTTCATCAGGTCTGTTTTTCCGCCGAGCATTTTCTGGAACTCGATTTTTTCCACAAGCTCGTCAATCGCGCCGAGCATAGCCTCTGCCTCGCTTTCGATCGAAGGATCCTCTTCTAGAAGTTCTTTCGCCAGAGTCAGCTCTTCAATATCGGATTCGAGTTTCGAATAAAGTTCCAGATTGCTTTCAAGCACCCGTTTTTCCTTGTTCAGAGTTGCCATTTTTGCAGTATCGGACCATATTTCCGGCAGATCGAGCTGCTTTTTGAGCTCATCGAGACGCTCTCTTTTTGAATTTATGGCAAGCGATTCAAAGAAAATCTTCGATTTCTGCTCAAGTTCGGCAAGTTTCTGTTCCAGATCCTTAGAAGTCAAAGACATTATTCCCACCTTAGATTCTCGACATTTATTTTCGCGCCGTATTCAGTCATCATTTTATCGCGGTACCCGTCCCATTTTTCAGTGCCGTACTTCGCAATCAGCTCTTCGACTATCAGCGGATAAGCCAGATTGAAACTCAAGTGTCTCTTATAGGCGAAACCGGCAATCTCGATTATTGTATAAAAGTTCTCGCTGTCAAGATAAGGACCGAGTATTTCGCCGGGAAAACTTGCCAGAACGTCGTCTTTCCAGGATTCCCCCATCACATCCTCGCTGAAAAGCCCCCAGTCGCCGTTGTTTCTCGCCAGAATCTCGTCGGCTGAAAGACTTGCCGAAAGTATTCGGATGTTCGCTCCCGACCTGAGCTGCTGCGCGATATCGTCGGCATTTTTCTTGTTCGTCACTCTGACTGCGTAAAGGCGGTAGAGTTTGTCCCGAAGGAATTTGTCCTTATTGTCGATGTAATACTGCCGCACCGCCGCGTCGTCTATCGCATAGACTTCGCGCTTAGTCTTCCTGCTCATGTACTCGACGATGGTTTTTCTCCTGAAATCCTCGATTTTATTCTTGATTTCCGGAATGTCGCCGACGCCTTCGCTCTTTCCCATTTCGTATAGGAATTTTTCGGAAAGTTCGCGGAAAAGATAGTTTTTCCTCATCTCTTCAGTGTCAGGCATATTGTTCTGCCGCAACCAGAGGTTGTATTTCAGCTTGAAATCGGAAACGGAGACTACATCGCCTTTAAAAACATAGACTATAGAATCGTCCTTCAGCTTTCCGCATGACGCTAAAAGCACTAAAACTGTTGCAAAAACACAAAAAAAGCGGCTCATTTCACCTCCAAAGACCGGAGATTTTACTCAATTGAGCGCGTATTACAATAAAATAAATTAAGGGAAAAAAATTCTTGCCTTTTGCCTCTTAATTATTATTTTGTAGAGTTTTTTTGTTATTAACTTCTTTCAAGAGGTAAAGATGAATATTCAGGGGCTTATGCAGCAGGCTCAGAAAATGCAGAAAAGAATGGCGGCTTTAGAGGCTGAATTCAAAAACGAAGTATTCAATACAGAAGCGGGCGGCGGCGCGGTCAAAGTTACGATGACGGGCGACATGAAGCTCACGAACATCGAATTTTCGAAGGATCTTCTCAGCGACGATCCCGAAATGCTCACCGACCTTTTCACAGCGGCTGTAAACCAGAGCATCGAAACGGTCAGAAAAGAGAAAGAAAACAGGCTTTCGAAGCTTGTCGGCAATAAAATCAACGGTTTCCCGGGACTTTTCTAAGCGGTAAAGATGGATTTTCAGGAGAGGACACTCACTTCGCCGGCGGCCCAGTCGATGAGAAAACTCGTCGAAGAGTTCAAGAAACTGCCGGGAATATCGCTTAAAGCGGCGCAGAAACTCTCCTATTCCGTCCTTTGCGAACCTAAGTTCAAGGAAATTCTGAAAAACATAATCGAGATTTCGGAAAATGTGGAAATCTGCGAAAAGTGCGGAACTTTCAAACCTGCGGGAGAAAATTGCGCCAACTGCGCCGATGATTCCGATATCATCTGCGTCGTAGCGACTTACGGCGACATGTCGGCGATCGAACGCAACGGCTGTTTCAAAGGCTCTTTCCACATTCTGGGCGGTCTTATCGAGCCGCTCGAGCACATTCTTCCCGAAGATCTGAGGATTGCGGAACTCAAGGAGCGTGTTCTCGCAAATCCCGGGAAAGAAGTTCTGCTCGCCCTCCCCTTCTCGATCGAAGGCGACGCAACTACGCTCTACATCAAGGATTCGCTTGAAAACTGTGACGTTAAACTTTCCCGCATAGCGAGAGGGCTTCCGGCCGGTGCGGCACCCGATGTTCTCGACAGGAGAACGGTTCTCGAGGCTTTCAACGGGAAGACTTATATCAACTAACTTTTCTATACGGAGGATTTTATGGCAAAAAAAACTATGAAATGTGTTGACGGAAACACGGCGGTCGCTTACGCAAGTTTCCCGATGACTGAAGTTGCGGCGATCTATCCTATCACTCCGAGTTCGCCGATGGCCGAAGTTACCGACGAATGGAGCGCAAACGGCAAAAAGAACATTTTCGGAAACGACCTTATCGTAGCTGAACTTCAGTCCGAAGGCGGCGCAAGCGGTGCTGTCCACGGATCCCTCAGCGGCGGTGCTCTCACCACGACTTACACCGCATCCCAGGGTCTTCTTCTTATGATCCCCAACCTTTACAAAGTAGCCGGCGAGCTTCTTCCTGGCGTTTTCCACGTTACGGCAAGAGCTATCGCAAGCCACGCTCTTTCGATTTTCGGCGACCACACCGACGTTATGGCATGCCGTCAGACAGGTGTCTGCATGATCTCCAGCACATCGGTCCAGGAAGCTTACGACCTCGCGCTTGCAACACACGTTTCGGCGCTTAAGGCAAGACTTCCTTTCATTCACTTCTTCGACGGCTTCAGAACAAGCCACGAAATCTCAAAAATCGAGATACTTGATGACGAAGATATCAAAACGATAGTTCCTTACGACGCTATCGCTGACTTCAAAGAAAGAGCTCTCCGCCCCGAAAGACCGGTTCTCAAAGGTTCGGCTCAGAACCCCGACATTTTCTTCCAGGCAAGAGAAGCATGCAACACCTACTACGACCAGGCTCCGATGATCGTTCAGGAAGCTTTTGACGCAGTTTCGAAGCTTACCGGCAGAAGCTATCACCTTTTCGACTACTACGGCGATCCGGAAGCTGAGAGAGTCATCATCGCTATGGGCAGCGCATGCGACACCATCGAAGAGACGATCGACTACCTGCTCAAACAGGGCGAGAAAGTCGGCCTTGTCAAAGTTCGTCTTTTCAGACCGTTCAGCGCGGAACACCTTATGAGAGCTATCCCCGCATCGGTCAAAGCTATCGCCGTTCTCGACAGAACAAAAGAGCCGGGCAGCGAAGGCGAACCGCTTTTCAAGGACGTTTCGACTGTTCTCTACAACAGAAACGAATCGATCAAAGTTGTCGGCGGCATCTACGGACTTTCCTCGAAGGAATTCACTCCCGGCATGGTCAAGGCTGTTTTCGACAACCTCAAATCGAGAGAGCCGAAGAACCACTTCACAGTCGGTATCGAAGACGATGTAACCTACAGATCGCTCAAATACGGGATCCTCGACACAGTTCCGAAGGGAACCGTTCAGTGCATGCTTTACGGTCTCGGTTCTGACGGTACAGTCGGCGCTTCCAAGAACGCGATCAAAATCATCGGCGACGAAACCAAGCAGTACGCACAGGGCTACTTCTCTTATGACTCGAAGAAATCTGGCGGTCTCACAGTCAGCCACCTGAGATTCGGCCACGAGAAGATCAAATCCCCGTACCTCATCACGACTGCAGACTACATCGCTTGCCACAACCAGGCATACGTAAATATGTATGACCTCAGCAAAAACCTGAAAGACGGCGGTATCTTCGTTCTCAACACCAACTGGAACGAAAAAGAGACTGAAGAAAACCTTCCGGCAGCTCTCAAGAAGGACATCGCAAAGAAAAACGGCAGAGTTTTCATAATCGACGCAGTCAAGATCGCTGAAGGTCTCGGCCTCGGAAAGAGAATCAACATGATAATGCTCACCGCATTCTTCAAACTTTCCGAAGTTATTCCTTTCGACCAGGCAGTTGCAAGTCTCAAGAACGCAAACCAGAAGTCCTACGGCAAGAAAGGCCAGAACATCGTCGACATGAACAACGCTGCAGTTGACGCGGCAGGCACCGAGATCAAAGAGATCAAATACGATAAGGAAGCTTGGCTCAACTCCAAGGAAGTCGCTATCGACATCCACAAAGTTCACGAAGCATACAGCAGCGACCTTGAGCAGTATATGGTCGAAGAGATCATCAACCCGATCGCACGTCAGAACGGCGACGACCTTCCTGTCAGCAGATTCGCTAACGACGTTCACGGCGAACTTCCCGGCCCCGACGGCTCCTTCCCGACCGGCACGACGAAATTCGAAAAACGCGGCGTAGCTATAAAACTTCCGAAATGGATCCCGGAAAACTGCATCCAGTGCAACAAATGCTCGTTCGTCTGCCCGCACGCTGCTATCAGACCTGTCCTTCTTACCGAAGAAGAAATGGCTGACGCTCCTGAAACTTTCAAGACCGTAAAAGCTATCGGCAAAGGTCTCGAAGGTCTCAAATTCAGAATGCAGGTTTACCCGATGGACTGCCTCGGCTGCGGAAACTGCGCAGACATCTGCATCGCGAAGAACAAAGCTCTCGAGATGGTTCACTTCGGCGAGATCGTTGACGAAGAAGCTGCAAACAACGACTTCTCGATCACGGTTCCGGTAAAAGACGACCTTCTTCCGAAGAACACCGTAAAAGGCAGCCAGCTCCAGCAGCCGCTCTTCGAGTTCAGCGGCGCATGCGAAGGCTGCGGCGAAACTCCGTACGTCAAACTCATCACTCAGCTTTTCGGCGACAGAATGATAGTTTCCAACGCAACGGGCTGCTCCTCGATCTACGGCGGAACCGCTCCGACGATTCCTTACTGCAAGAATAAAAACGGCATGGGTCCGGCATGGGCGAACAGCCTTTTCGAAGACAACGCAGAGCACGGCTTCGGTATCGCTCTCGCTGTAAAACAGAAAAGAAACACTCTCGAAGCTCTCATGAAGAAAGCTATCGAAAAACCGACCTGCGAATGCGGCGACACGCTCTGCGAAGAAGCTAAAAAACTCTTCCAGGAATGGATCGACAACAAAGAAGACGCAGAAAAGACAAAAGAGCTCTATCCGAAGATCATGAACGTTCTCGCAAACGGCGATCCGTGCTGCGAAACGCTCGACAGAATCTATGACCTCAGCGACTACATCGTCAAGAAGTCGATCTGGATCCTGGGCGGTGACGGATGGGCTTACGATATCGGTTACGGCGGTCTTGACCACGTTCTCGCAAGCGGCGAAAACGTCAATATCCTCGTTCTCGACACAGAAGTTTACTCCAACACGGGCGGCCAGGCTTCAAAGGCATCCCAGTTCGGTCAGACTGCTAAATTCGCGACAAGCGGCAAGAAAGTTAGAAAGAAAGATCTCGGAATGATTTCCATGACTTACGGTTACATCTACGTTGCAAGCGTTGCTATGGGCGCAAACCACGACCAGCTTGTAAAGGCTATGACCGAAGCTGAGAAATACAACGGACCGTCACTCATCATCGCTTATGCTCCGTGCATCAACCACGGTATTGACATGTCGCACAGCCAGAACGAAGAGAAACTCGCGGTCGAAGCTGGTTACTGGCCACTTTACAGATTCAATCCGGAACTCAGAAAGGAAGGAAAGAATCCGTTCCAGCTTGACAGCAAAGAGCCGACACGCGATCCGCAGGAACTCCTTGACAGAGAAGTACGCTTCAAATCGCTCACCAAACTCTTCCCGAACGAAGCTGCGAAACTTCACGCTATGCTCAAGGCTGACCTCAAAGACCGTTACGAGAGACTCAAAAAACTCAACGACAACGATATTCTTTAGTCGTTAGACCTCACCTTTATTGGTTTAAGCGGGGGCTCAGGCCCCCGTTTTTTTTATTTCTCCTTCTAAGTTAGAATCAAGTTGCCAGTGGCAAGTTGATCCGGTGGCGCAAAGCGACGAAGGCGTGTGTCATCGGTTGCTGAGCCTGTCGAAGCAAGCTTTGTAGTTGTAAGTTCGGTTAAAAGAAATTAGTTTTCCTTGTCTTTGAAGCGGACTTCTCCGCCGTGGAAATCTTTCCAGAAATTTACGAATTCAAAATAATAAATCTGCATAGCAGAAAAAATACGGGACAAATCTTTTTCGGAAACACGACCTTTATTGTGAGCCAACTGGAATGAACCGCTGGAAAGCACCCAGATTTTCGTGTCGTTTTCCGTTGGATTTCCTTGTGTTATGTGAAAATGAATCGGCTCGTTTTTCTCATTTGACCAGAAATAGATCTTGAATCCTGCTGCACGAAGAAACTCAGGCATTATGCACTCTCCAAAGAATCAAGAGAACGGAATGTCGTTATTGCAGGATAAATTTTTTTGAGATATTCCTTAAAAAAAGCATCTCTTTCGGAATCAAAGTTGGAGTGAATCACCGTTCCGTCATTTCTCAGCAACACAGCCCTTGCAGTGCTGCATTCCTCAAAACAGACATCGTTTTCTGTATAAGTAATCAATATTCCGTCTTTTTCACAAAATTCTTTTCGCATCATGCTAAAAATCTCCTCCGTCTCAAAAAACCTGCGGATTATAGCACAAAAACGCTTGAAAACAAGTGGCAAAACCGATCTCGGTTGCTGAGCCTGTCGAAGCACCGTTCACCTTTGAATTGATTCTATTCTCCCGCTAAGTTAGCGGGAGTGGCGCGAAGCGACGAGGGCGTGTGCTGTTTTAAAATTTCTTGCCTTTCTCTCACCTTTCCTTATTATATGTCGCGTTTGATTTTTTGAGAGGATGAGCCTTGTTAATAGAAAATACAAATTTTGTGAATCAAGAATCAAGAATCAAGAATCA
>JAGCNV010000067.1 GCA_017645765.1 bacterium
AAATGGAACGAATGATCCTTGAATTTATTGAATATTATAACAACAGGCGAATTCAGAAAAAACTGAATTGGATGACACCTGTTGAATTTAGGTCTAAGAGATGTTATTAAACCGTGTCCAAAAAAATGGGGTCAGAACAGAACACAGCGACTGAGGGGGTCAGATTTTCGAAATAATTGGAACGTTATCTGTTGATCACCACGATGAAATCACGTCCGTTGCGGTTTATCGTGAATAGAAGTTTCTTTGACGAATTTATGATCTTGTTGGCTTCAGCCGCGGTTTTGACACGTCTTTTATTGATCGCGACGATCACATCTCCCTGCATGATGCCGGCCGACTGAGCGAGCGAACCCTGCTCGACGTTGGAAACTGTGATTTTTCCTTTGTTGTCGGTGAGCGTGATGCCGATTTCATCCATGACTTTCTGGTCGATTTCCTGCGGACTTTCCGAAAGCTGGTAGTCTTTGTCGAGGACGACTTCAAGTTTCATCGGTTTGCCGTTGCGGATGATCTCGAGAGGTATCTTTTTGCCGTAAGGGCTGAAAGCGACCGCTGTTCTGAACTGCGAAACGTTCTCGACTTCCTTGCCGTCAAACTTCGTGATGAGGTCATACTGCTGAAGTCCGGCCTTTGCCGCAGGGCTTTTCGCTTCGACGCTGGAAACAAGGATACCGTTCACGCTTTTATCGATCTCAAAGTAGCTGCGGATGTCGTCGTTGAGTTCCTGAATGACGATCCCCATCATCGCACGCTGTATCTTTTTGCCGCTTTTGAGTTGCTGCGTGATGTCTTTGACCATGTTCGCAGGGACTGCAAGGCCGATCCCCATGTATCCGCCCGACTGCGAAAGAATCGCTGTGTTCATGCCGATGACTTCGCCTTCGATGTTGAGGAGCGGTCCGCCCGAGTTGCCCGGGTTTATCGCCGCATCTGTCTGGATGAAGTCCTCGTAGTCGGTGACACGCATTCCGCTCCTCCCTTTTGCCGAGACGATTCCGAATGTTACGCTGTTGGAAAGTCCGAACGGGTTGCCTATCGCGATCGCGAAACTTCCGACTTTTATTTTATCGGAATCGGCGAATTTAAGCTCCTGGATCTCGCCTTTTTTGAACTCGTCGATTTTGATAAGTCCGACATCGGTGTGCGGATCCGTGCCGATAAGTTTGGCGCTGAATGTCTTGCCGTCGATCATGACTTCGATCTTTTCGGCTTTCTGGACGACGTGGTTGTTCGTGACGATGAAACCTTCCTTGTCGTCGATTACGAAACCAGAGCCCTGAGCCTGGCTTTTTCTGCTGCGGGGCTGCATCGGATTGCCGAAAAAGAAGTCAAAAAACGGGTCCCTCATTCTCTGCTGTTCGGTGATCTCAACTTTGATCGAAGCAACGCTTTTTTTCGCTTTTTCCGAGATTTTGATGAGCTCGTCTTCGAGACCGTGCATTTCAGAAGCACTCATTCCGGCGAAAGAGAAAAGCAAAAATAATGGTAAAAACAGGAATTTAATCAGGTTTTTCATATCTTCCTCCACAAAAAAACGCATAACAAACAATCCAGTCTTTTTATTTATTTCCGTTTTGCCGAAAGAAAAGGGGAGAAGGTAAAAATTTTTTACCGATCATGTAGAGACGTGACCTGACACGTCTCATTTATCAGTAGTAAAACCCTGCAACCAGGAGATATCCGATATCTTTATGTGTCGACTTTGTGCCGTCGTTGTTTCTGAATTCTGCCGAACCGAGAACGCCTACACCGAGTTTCGGACGGATTTTGCCTGCGATTTCAAACGGAAGGACGTATGACATGCTTGCGGCGTATTCAAGGAAGTTCTGCTTTACATCTGCTTTGTCGAAAATGTATTTTCCCGACCTTTTTTTGAGTACGGCCGATTTGTATTTTGCCTGCCAGAACGAGAAACTGCCGCTTAGAAGTATTCCGCCGTAATTAGAAAAGCTGAAAAGAACTTCGTCTGACAATTCTATCGCTGGGACTTGCCACTTGACTGAATCAGTTTCGTAAACGCGCAGTGAGAGTGGATTGAAGAAAAGCGTCTGATCGGTGAAAAGGCAGTAGGTCGGGTAGAAAACAAATAGAAACCGGTTGGTTACCCGCTCGGTGTATTTGTCGATCCTCATTTTGAGGAACGGGAAGATCATGTCAAGCCGTGTCGTGTCCTCGAAAGTGACAGTCGAATCTTCAAGGTCGAAAAATCCGAATTCCTCGTTTTTCAGCCGTTTGTATTCGACTCCAAGGCTCACTGCGAAAAGTGCCGGCTGTTTTGCAACATAAAACCCGATAACATCGGCTCCTACAACGAAAGTTCTTGAAAAAAGGGCATATTTGCTGTTCTCGTACTTTTCCAAAGTCTTTTTTTCGGCGGTGATGTAGTAGTTGCCGTAGAGTGAGGAGAAGATTGTATCGGTGTAGTGCCAGAGAATGTCGGCTGCCGGAATGAAGCCCGAAGTCTGGCTGTACTGGATGTTCACGCTGAATTTGTTCTGCGGTTTAGCTTCTTCTTTCGCCGAGAGCGCAAAAAGGGAAAATATAATGAAAATAAAAACTAAATATTTGATTTTATTCATTATTTGCTCATGTCTATAATCCAGAAGTCAAGATCGTTTTTGTGCAGATAAGATGTTGTCTGCGAGTTCATGTTCACTGTTATAGCCTGAGATTCCTGATTGTTCGGCTCATAGTTGGAAACATCTGTGAAAGTCTCGCGGTCGGAATCCCATTTTTCCTTGTCCCACGAACCGACGCCGATTGAATAGACTCCTTCTGTGTTGAGTGAAAGGCTCTGCGCAATAAGTTTATATTTTGCGTCGGGGCGGTAGGGGACCCAGAGAACGCTTGACATGCTCATTATTTCGCGGTGAGGCGAGAGTAGGATGAACGGGTTCGACATCGTTGCATAAAGGTAGATAGGCACCGCTTTCCTGAAGATCCGAAGAGTTACGACATCTTCCCAAATTTCGCCGTTTATGTCCTTGATCGAAACAAAAAGCTCAACATCGTGGTAAACCGCGTCTTTCAGCGACGGGACCTTGCTGAAAGGGATAGTTTCGAGGGAAAAACTGTAAGAAACGTTGTTTTCGGGTTCGATTGTCCCTAAAATCTTCTCTTCCGCTTCGATTTTGACCGCATTGTCGTCGGTTTTGAGCGAGATCGTCGTGGCGGAAGCGTCGCGGTTTCCGAGGTTGTGAACGCGGAGATAAACGGTGTATTTGTTGCCTTCCTCACTGTTGTCGCGGTCTTCGCCGTAGTAAACATCGCTTGTTGTATCAAGCAGGGCTTTGTAGATGTAGCCGTTTGGCGAAACGTAGAAGTTCCCTGCGTTGAGATAATCGGAGATATTCTGCGTAACTTTTGTGTTCCCGACCGAAATGTCGTATTCGCCTGAAACGATACCTTCAAACTGTGTGCTCCCGTCACTTCCTGACTGTTTTTCGTAGGTTTCGCCTGAATCCTGCGTGTTCTCGAGAACAACGTCAATCCCGCCGACACCGCTTCCTGAAGGCGATTTCGTGTAGCCGAAAGCCTTTTTTACGTTCAGTTTGAGTGTTGCGTCGGTGATGCTGTTGCGGATAAGCCTGAACGTCTCGTCGTTGCCTGTGATTTCAAGCATATTGTCGTCTATTTTCGTGATGGAATCGGGAACGAAAGTGCCGTAGGATGAACTTCTGTTTATGCCGTTGGTACCAAGATAAAAGTCGGTTTTGTCATCGAGCCTGAACCATTTGCCGCGGAAAGCCTTTTTGATTTTTGGAACGCATTTCGGCTCATAGTATTCGCTTGCCAAACTGCATGAGCCGCTTTCGACGACTTCGCTTTCGCGGAAGAGAGATTCGCAGTTTCTGATGTTTTTCCAGACATATCCGTTGTAATAGTCCAGGCTTTCGCATTTTTCTGCATTGTTTCCGTTGCAGCGGTATGAGTTGCCCCGCTCGCAGACATACTGCGACTGAACGGAACACGAGCAGGTCGAAGCAACACACGAAGGATTGCCTATCCCGGCAGGGCAGCCTGTTATACAGCTTTTGTATTCAGTCCAACGGTAGCCGCCGTCACTGTAAACGCACTGCTCGATATAAAGCCCGTTGCAGCGCATTGAGTAGGAGTTTGAGCTCGAGCAGTCGTTGAAGATGTCGCACGAGGAAACGGAGAAAAGGAGTAACAGAACGAAAATTAGAAAAAATCCGTATTTATATCTCGAAATTATTGGATTTTTTGTCATCATTTCCTCAAATCTCAGTAAAAAACTAAAAGTTATTTATTTTAAGAAATCAGCTGAAATAGTCAAATTAAAGCCAAATAGAATCATTTCCATCGCCACAATGGAAAGGAATCTTTTAGCTGTTTTCCTTGAGGCTTTCCATGTATTCTTTGCCGCGCATAGCGTGACGCAGAGCAGCCGAAAGAACGGTCTTTCTGAGTCTGAGCGAATTCGGAGTTACTTCGACGAGCTCGTCTTCGTTGATGAAGTGTATCGCCCTTTCCAAAGTCATCGGTTTTATCGGGGTAAGCGTTACGGCGTCGTCTTTTCCTGCTGCCCGCATGTTGGTGAGTTTTTTCGCTTTGCACGGGTTGACGTCGATATCGAGGTCTTTCGAGTGCTCGCCGATGATCATTCCTTCGTAAACCGGCATTCCGGGTGTGATGAAGAGTTCGCCGCGCGGTTCAAGGTTGAAAAGGGCGTATGCAATCGCTTCGCCCTGTCTGTCGGAAACGATCGAACCTGTGAATCTGACAGGGAAGTTGCCGCGGTATTCCTCGTAACCTTCGAAAAGGGTGTTGAGTGTTCCGGTTCCTTTCGTGTCGGTGAGGAACTGGTCGCGATATCCGATAAGTCCTCGGGAAGGAACGGTAAATTCCATGAAAGCGCGTTCGTTCGCAGAGTTGACAAGATTTATCATTCTTCCTTTTCTTGCCGAAAGTTTCTCGGTTACGATGCCGGTGAACATTTCGTGGCATTCGATGTAGACATGCTCAATCGGCTCATATTTTTTGCCGTCGATCTCTTTGTAAATAACGGTGGGTCTGCCGACGCAGAGTTCGAATCCTTCACGTCTCATCTGCTCGACGATGATCGCCATCTGAAGTTCGCCGCGCCCTTTGACGATGACGTAATCGTTAGTTTCGGGCTCTTCCAGCCTGATCGAAACGTTCATCAGAGTCTCTTTGTGAAGTCTCTCTTTGATTTTTCTGAGCTGGACGTATTTTCCGTCTTTTCCTGCAAGAGGACCGTTGTTTATCGTGAAAACCATGCTGACTGTCGGTTCGTCTACTTTGATTCTCGGAAGTGCGACGGGCTTATCGATCGTTGCGACGGTGTCTCCGATGTGGACATCTTCGATACCTGCAAGAATTACGATATCACCTGGTTCTACGATTTCGGCGTCAACGAGTTTAACTCCCTGATAAAGCTGGAGTTTCGAGACTTTAAGGCGTGCCTGAACGTCGTTTTCCTTGATGCAGACAAGCGATTCGTTGCAGTGGACGCTGCCGTTTACGACTTTTCCTATTGCGAGCCTGCCCAGGTAATCGTTGTAGCTCAGATCGGTGACAAGCATCTGGAAGGGCTGTTCCGGATCGTAGAGCGGACCTTTTGTGAATTCGATTATCTTATCCATGAGGATGTGAAGGTTTTCGCCTTTTTCCTCAAGAGTTTCCTGAGCGATTCCGTCACGACCTATCGCATAGAGAACCGGGAAGTCAAGCTGCTCGTCGTCCGCTCCTAAGTCTATGAAAAGATTGCCGATTTCGTTAAGAACTTCCTGCGGACGAGCATCTTTTCTATCGATTTTATTGATTACGACCATAATCTGAAGTTTCGCTTCGAGAGCTTTGCGAAGAACGAATCTCGTCTGCGGAAGAGGACCTTCCGACGCATCAACGAGAAGAATTGCGCTGTCCGCCATGAAAAGCGCGCGTTCGACTTCGCCGCCGAAATCGGCGTGTCCTGGAGTGTCGATGATGTTTATTTTGACGCCTTTCCAGACTACCGAGCAGTTTTTCGCCGCGATCGTGATGCCGCGTTCGCGCTCGAGATCCATGTTGTCCATGATCCTGTCGTTTACGATTTCGCCTTCGCGGAAGACGCCGCTCTGCTTGAACATTGCGTCTACAAGTGTCGTTTTGCCGTGGTCAACGTGAGCGATTATCGCCACGTTCCTGATTTTGTCATTTCTTACTAAATTACCCATCTGATTCCTTCTAAAAAAAGACCATCTTAAAAAAAACGCGCGTAATTTATTTAGAGTTTTTCCAATTTCAAGAAAAATATTGAATTTTGTTGAAAAATCAGCGGAATCAGAAGAGAAAAACGGTAGAAAGCATGAAGTTATAGCTCTGCATTTCGTGTGTTGCACCGAAAAGACCGAGTTCGATGTGAGTCGGCGAGACGTTGAAAGATGCGGCTGCTTCAAACCATTTTACCCGGTATGCCAGCCTGAAAACGAAAAATTCGCGGTGGAAAAGAACGCCTTTTGCGCTGTAAAGGGCGAGTTCGAAGCCTGTGGAGAAGCGGACATTGTAGAGGTCGATGATGTCAAACTGGAGATTCAGGCTGTAAGATTCCCACGGAACCGAGTTGTCTGCAAGTTTCAGGTTTATTCCTTTTTTGAAGCGTGCCCCGATGCGCAAAAAGGAGAAACCGACAGAAAATTTGAGCCCGAAAGCCCATTTTTCTTCGGAAGTCGCGAAAAGCGAAACCCCGAAACGGTCACTTTTTTTAGCCCACGGGAAAAATTCGATCCTGTCGGTCAGTTTTATGCCACCTTTCAGGAAAATCGGCTTTGGTTTTTCCTCTGTTTCAGCTTTTTCTTCGGCATAAAAACTTTCTTTGAACTCATCTTTCTGCCACTTTGAAGAGAGATTTTTGATTTTTGCCAACTTCTCTGAATCTTTAGGAATTTTGTCAAAATTCTCATCTTTTTCGTATATTACGGCGACCATTTCTTCCATCAGGTTGCAGACATCTTCGGCAGTTATTTCGTTTATCGGCAGAGTTCTTACAAAGCCGTTTTCGGCAACGATCGAAAGGGTGTTTTCATCGGGCATTTCGATGAGAAAATTTATCGGGTTTTTCTTTTCTTTGTAAAATGCCGTAATTTTGCTGCGCAGCTCTTCGGGGATGTTTTCATCAAAAAAAATGTTTCCGAAAAGTGAGAAGGAAAAAAGTAAACATAAAACAAAGAAAAATGCTTTCAAATCAAAATCCGTCAGTCGTGTTTTTGAATAAATCCCATATTTCCCGAAGTTTCCAGAACATCGGGGTTGGTTCGGTCTATTCTGAGCATAACATCCGAGAAAAACTTTGCTTTTTCAATATTTTTTTCTTCAATAGCTTTCCGCATATTGACAAATGCGATATGCGGGAAAACGATTTTACCGTCTATCAGCTTGACGTGTTCGATATTTTTTGTCATGTAGAAAGTATAAAGTTCATCACTTCCTTTTTTATATTTTTTATCGTAGAAAGTATATGAAATCGGCCTGTATCCGTTTTTTTCAGGCAGGATTTCGAATTCTGACGGTTTGAAAACGAAGCAGTATTCTTCAAAATCCTTTTCTGAAAAGATTTCCTGAGTGGTTTTATCAAGCAGAATGTAGGCCTGATGTGTGTTTCCGTCGGTTCGCGCCTGCATGAACTGCGTTACAGGGTCCCGCGGTTTTTCAGCTTTGGAACATGATGTGAAAAATATAGGCAAAAATAGAAAAATCAGAAAAAATCTCTTCAAAATCATGCTGTTACCAGTTTTCCATTATAGAAACCGAGCTGCTGCATCCGATTCTGTCGGCACCTGCCTGCATCATTGCGATCAATGTTTCTTTGTCTCTGATCCCGCCGGCAGCCTTGACTCCGAGCCTTTTTCCTGCAACAGCTCTCAAAAGTTTCACATCTTCGACAGTTGCCTTTCCGTTTACTCCGGTCGAAGTTTTGAGCATGTCTGCTCCTGCAAAGACCGCGATAAGCGCTGCATCGATTTTTTCTTCTTCCGAAAGTGCCGATGTTTCAAGAATAACTTTTATGTAAGCCTTTGTTTTTGTTGTGCTTTTCAAAAGTTTAAAGCACTCTTTCAGTTTTCTGCTTTTGATAAGCCCGATGTTTATTACGACATCGATTTCGTCGGCTCCGTCAAGTGCCGCTGTGACAGATTCAGCCGTTTTTGCCGCTGCGGTTGATGCGCCTAGCGGGAAATCTATGACTGTCGCGATGAGAAATTTTGCATTGTTTTCACTTCTGAAAGCGGCTGCGGTTTTAACCCACATCGGATTTATGCAGACTGCCTTGAAACCGAAATCACGGGCTTCGCGGCATATTCTTAGAACGTCTTCTTCAGCCGCGTTGAATGAAAGGATCGTGTGGTCGATTGCATTGGCAGCAGTTTTTTTGGAAATTTTGGGTGCAGAGTATGAAAAAGAGAGGTTTTCTTCGATTTTTTCTGCTTCAACGGGTGAAATTTCAAGGATTTTCACAAGTTCCTTGGCTCTTTTTGCTATCTTTTTTTTCAGATTTTCCATTTTTGTCTCCTTATTTAATGGTTCCTTTAAGTTTCATTTCTGCCACTTCGCAGAGTGTTTTGAAAGTGAATCCGTTATTTTTATAAAAATCTATAACATGCTGGAATCTTTCGATTTTTCTTTCAAGAGAAAATGCAAGGTCAGGCTGCTTTCCTTTCAAAGGGTCAAAGTTCTGCGATTCATCCGCTCCGCAGAGATCTATTCCGTGGGCTTCGATGTTTATGAAACTTCTGTTTTTCGAGATTTGAAGCATCCATTCAAGCAGGAATGCGGGAAAGGCGATTATCGAAGTGCCGATCAGCGGAATGTTTGCGAGCGGGAAAAGGGTAGTCATCGGAAGTTCGACGAAAGTTCCGTCCTTTTTTGTGTCGCTCACGGTTTTATCAATAAATTCAGGTGTGTATCTGCCGAAAGCATCGGCAAAAGATGAAATAATAGACTTTGATCCGTGCCCCGAAAGTTTTTTCAGATGAATGAGAAACCACTTTGCGAGGTAGTATGAAATTGAAGGGAAAAGAGATGAGTCATAAGTGTAACCGACTGATTTTAATACTGAAATCAAATCGGCTGAAGAGTTGTATCCCGGGCTTCTGAAACCTTTGCAGACTATCCCGGACATATCTTCAAGGAAATCCTTGTTCTTTTTTATCTCCTGAAAAATCTCATCTTTTGAAAGCCTTGTCAGCTGGTAGTTGTGCGAAAACGAGTGGTCTGCGATTTCATGACCGCTGCGGACGATTTCTCTTAAAATTTCGCTGTTTTTCTCGGTGAATCCGTACGATGTGATGAAGAAAGTCCCTTTTATCGAATTTTTGTCGAAAAGCTCGATGAATCTTCTTATGCCCTTTAGATAGATCGGATCTTCGCTGATTCCCGAAGTTTCGATTCCGTGGATCGCATAGTAGCAGATCAAAGGATCGACATCGACGTTTATGCAGGCGATTTTCATTAAAACCTCGATTGTTTCAGCAGTTTTCTCATTTCAAAGTAGGGGAGATCCGTCATTTGGCACACTCCGTTTCCGGTTATTTCGAAACCGTTTTTTCTGTAAAATTGCACAGCTCTTTCGTTGTCGGCATAAACTTGCAGAAAAACTTCGTCTTTTCCGTCAGTTGCATAGTTTAAAAGCTCAGTTCCGATTCCTCTGTTCCAGAATTCCGGCAGAACAAAAAGCCCTTCGATATAATCGGCAGAGTAAGAAATCACGCCCACAACTTTTCCGTTAATCTCGTAAACTGAGTTCTTGCAGCTTCTAAGTGTCGATGAAATGAAGTTTTTTTTATCTTTTTTAAAAAAATCGGGACTTACTTTAAGTGAAACGGCATTATTCGATTTTTCGTAAACGGCTTCGATATCGTGCATGTCGGATTCTTTGAAATTCCTTATCACTTCACGCAACCAGCTAAATTTATTGAGACTAATCGTAAGCTCCGGCTCTTTTCAGCATGTCTACGATATGATAGTTTCCAGTGTATTGAGCCCTTGTGAGAGCTGTTCTTCCTTTATCGTCTTTTGCATTGACGTCGACTTTTTTGGAAATCAGGAACTGGACGACTTTCTCAAAGCCTCTGCTTGCTGCAATCATGAGCGGAGTGCTTTTCTGCTTGTCGATGATATTGAAGTTAGCCCCTTTGTTGAGGATCGTGAGAACGACCTGTTCCTCTCTTTTTGCACAGGCATAAAGAAGGACTGTTTCGCCTTCCTTGCTTTTTGCTTCAAGATCGGCACCGGCGGATGTAAGCATATCGATCATTTTTGTATTGCCGTTGCGTACTGCATACCAGAGCGGGAAGAGACCGTCTGGAAATCTGCGGTTTACCGAGATCTGACGCTGTATCAGATTCTCTGCAATGTCGTGATAGTTGTTCAGGGTTGCATAAGCCATAAGCTCATCCTGTTCGGAACGTTTTTCTATGAGAGCCTCTTTGTTGAGAAGATAGAGAACGACGTCGTGCCTGTTCTCTCTTTTTGCGAGAATAAGTGCCGTGTCGCCGTTTTTGTCGGCGGCGTCTATCGTTGCCCCTTTTTCTACAAAGACTTTAACGAATTTTATATGACCTTTTTTAGCTGCAACGATAAGCGGTGTTTCTCCTGAGTTGTTTGCTTTGTTCAGATCTGCATCTTTTGAAATCAGAAGTTCAGTTATGTCGTCAAAATTTTTGTGAAGTGATATCAGAAGCGGCGTGTTGCCGAAAAGGTCTGATGCGTTCAGGAAAGCTCCGTGTTCGATAAAGAGCTTTACAAGACCGATGTTTCCGCGTGATGCCGCAACAAGAAGCGGCGAATTGCCTTCGTTGTCCTTGAGGTCGATCTGCGCATTGTTTTTAACGAGCATGTGAACCATTCTCGGTTTGTCGGCAATTACAGCGGAGAGAAGGGCGGTTCTTTTTTTGTTGTCCATCAGGTTGACGTTGGCGCCGTGTGTGATGAGTGTATTGGCGACCTCTTTTTTATCGTTTTCGACTGCCCACATGAGGACGGTTTTGCCGTTCTTGTCTTTGATGTTCATGTTCGCTTTGCCTTCGGCGAGAACTTCGATCATGTCGCGGTTGTTCGTGAAGGCTGCGATCCAGAGCGCGCTGAGACCGTCGCTGAACTTGGTGTTTACGTTTACACCGATATTTATGAGTGCCTGAACAAGTTCTCCGTCACCGATAACCAGACCGCGCTGGAGCAGGAAAATGGAATCTTTGGGTTTGATCTGCGCACCGTATTTTTTGAGGAGTTTCGCCATTTCGTATTTGCGTCTTTCCACACAGTAGGTGATGAGATTTTTGCCGGTTTTGTCGACTGTATCAGCCTTTGCGCCGGCGTTCAGGAGAAGTTCCGCGATGTCGGCTCTTTCTTTTACTGCGGCATACCAGAGGAGCGTGAGACCGTCTTCGTAAACTTTGTTGACGTTTGCCTTGAGAAGAGTGAGCGATCTGACTCGGTCGACATCTTCGTTTATTACGGCCTGTTTGAGCATTGTGTCAGCGTCTGCCGAAGCGAAGCGGACTCCGAATTTCGTGAGTCTGTTGATTACTTCGACATTTCCGGTGTCTATTGCCCAAGCCAGAAGCGTCTGACCGGCGGAATCCTTAATGTTGACGTTGACACCGCCTTTGAGATATTCGTCGAAAGCATTCCATGAATTTTTCATCGCGGCAAGCCACAGAACTGTGCGACCGTTTTCGAAAGTGAGGTTGAGCATTGTTTTCTGCTTCGTAACGATCGATGCGAGCCACTGATCGTCCTTTTCAACTGAAACACGCATGAGAGCCGAGCATTCTGTCGATGAAAGCAGAGCGCCTCTGCCGGTAAAATATCCAGCCATGACCTTCTGACCGCCCAAAACTGCGGCGAGAAGCGGGGAGAGACCCGATTGATCGTGGTAATTTATGCTTGCACCTTTTGACAAAAGATCTTTGGCGAGGTCCAGATCACCTGATTTTGCTGCCGCTACAAGTTCATTGTTGACCTCTTCAAGGCTTTTGATTATCGGAATGATCGTGATTTTCTTTTCTGTCTTTTTGCCTGACTGGATCTCGATCGCCTCGTCTTTAGTCGTATGTCCTTCAAGTTCGAATCTTACTGTGTGCGTGCCGGGTTCGATATCGTTTATCGTGCATGGAGCTGTGCAGCTTTTCGGAGAAGTTCCTGAAATGTCGAGAGTGACTTTTACCCCCTGTTTTTCGGATGAAAATGCAGCGGAACCGGGAAGAATGACAACCGGAGCCGGAGCCTCGGCAACAGGTTCTTCGGGAACGACATACTCTTTCGGAGCGACTTCCTTAAAGTTTTCCGCTTTGTATTTTTCAAGTTCTTTGTTCTCTTCCACAAAAACAGGATTTTCTGTCTTTTTGCCGTGGATCACCGAAACTACCGCTTCGAGAGCTTTTTTCATGCCGGCTGCCGTGCCGTTGAAGTCGGTTGCGCCAGCTTCGGTTTTTCTTTTGCCGTCAACATAAATGTAGTTTACCGTCAGCGTGAAGATTCCGGCAAAGTATTCGATCGAAGGAAGTACGACGATGTCGGCTTTCAGAGCTTTTCCTATTTCGATCTGGCATTCCATCTGATTGCAGTTCGACCATTCGGGAGAGCGTTTTCTTACATCGTTTACGGTGCTGTCGGCAATGATCGTGTATTTGCCGATGCTGCCTAAAAGTTTTGTGATGTATTCTTTTGAGCCTTTGACGACATCAGGATGGATCTTTCCTGTATTGTCGGAAGTATCCATAACAACGAGCGTTTCGGCAAAAAGTCCTGAAGTTGCAATAAAAACAAGGAATAAGATTCCAAGCAGTTTTTTCATATAAATCCTCCAAACACAAAAAGACTGAGGACTATAACCTAAAAGAATTTTTTTAAAAGAAAATTGTAGCGCGCCTGTTGTCGTGACGACGTAACGGCGTAACTACGTGACTTCGAAGGCGCGCGCCTCAAAGTTTTTCAATGAGTGATTCAAAATCGTCATTTCCGCCGCGTTTCATGATTTTTGCAACGTATTTTCCCAAAATGTCGAATTCGAGATTGACTTCAGCGCCGGTTTTGAGTGTTCCGGCAAATGAAGTCCGTTTCATAGTTTCGGGAATGAGCGAGATTTTGAATGTATTTCCGTCAAGTTCAGCGATCGTGAGGCTGACTCCGTTGACTGTTACCGAGCCGCGAGGAACTGTGAAATCGGCAAATTTTCTGTCGAAAGTGATTTTTATTTCGGTTCCGTCTCCGATTTTTTTCACTTCGGCGATTTTTCCGCACGAATCGACATGACCCTGCACGATGTGTCCGTCAAATCTGCCGTTTGCAGGCATTGCGCGTTCAAGATTAACGGTCGAACCTGTGTCGTATTTTGCCGCGATAGTTTTTTCGAGAGTCGATTTCGAAACGAAAAACGAAATTATACTTTCAGTGAAGCTTTCTACAGTGAGGCAGACTCCGTCAACCGCAATCGAATCGCCAGTTTTTATGTCGTTTCCGAACGGGTTTTTGATGCTGAGACGGCATTCCGAGCCTCTTTTTTCAATTTTTGTTACTGCTGAAACCGCTTCGATTATTCCTGTGAACATTAATTTTTCCTCTCATCGATCGATAAAACTCCCTAATTTATTGTAAGGCGGTATTTTGTCAAATAAGCCTGCAAAAAATGGCGAAAAAGAAAAAAATTATTTAACACATTTTTATTGTTGACTTTTATTTTTTGCCAACTAGTATCGCGTCACCTTGAGAAATAGTTCTCAGGGTGTGTTTTACAATTGTTTTTTGAGAGAAGAGACATGAACATTTATGTTGGAAACCTTGCGTACAAAATGAGTGAAGAAGAACTTAGAGCTGCATTCGAAGCTTACGGAACAGTTGATTCCGCAAGATTCGTAATCGATCGCGAAACCGGTCGTTCCAAAGGATTCGGTTTTGTTGAAATGCCGGTAAAAGAAGAAGCTATGGCTGCGATCGAAGGTCTCAACGGAACCGAACTTGCAGGCAGAACCGTTACTGTCAACGAAGCACGTCCGCGCGAAGAGAGACCGAGAGGCAATTTCAGAAAGTAATTCTTTAATTCGTCACAAATAGATCACGCACATTTTTGTTTCTTGCCTGAGTTTTTTAGCTCAGGCATTTTTTTATCTTTTTTTGTAGTTTTCGTCACTTTTTTATGCTATAAGCGCACGCCTTTTTGAAGGAGAAGAAGATGATTACCGAATGTCCGAAGTGTAATAAGGCTATATCGGTCGCAAACTGCGGAATGGTCAGATGTCCGAAGTGCGGAGCACTGGTGTTTATAGGCGATCCGCTTAAAGACGAAAAAAACAGTGTCGTTGATTCCGCTCCTGAAGAACGCAAAGAGAGTGACAGGGAAACTGAAATAAACGAGAATATTAAGAAAATCCGTTCCGTTCTTAAAAAGATAACGATCGTAACGGATTCGGGAACGCCTTGGGACCGCGTTTCGCAGATCGGTTTTGCCGATGCCTTTTTTCTTACAACGAAAGAACTTCTGCTTACCCCGGAAGCATTTTTTTATAAGATGAAAGTCTGCAAAAAGCCGTCGTTTCTTCCTCTTTACGGCATTATCGCTGCTTTTGCGGCATCTCTTTTCCAGATTTTCTGGGCTTTGAAATTTTTTCAGACAGCTTTCCCAGATTTTGACTCTTTCAAGGCGGCGGTTTCTTCGCATGGAGCTGCAGTGATCCCTTTACTGAAGGATGAAGCGGCTTTAAAAGCGGTTTTCGAAATGATGAATCCCGATGCGGCGATGCTTGCGGCACAGATTCTGATTTCTCCTTTCATGGCGATAGTTTTCACAGCTTTTATTCTCCATACCGGAAGCACTCTTTTAGGTTCGAACACGCGGCTTGTCCACTTCTACAGAATGTCAAGTTTTATAATGGTGACTGGATTGCTTAACATTATTCCGGTGTTAGGAAATATTACCTCTTTTGTCTGGCGAGCTGTTCTCGTTTACAAAGGGGGGAAGATCCTGAACGGATTTAACGAAAGAAAAGCGAGGATTTACCTCGTTTTTTATGTCTTTATGCAGATTATTTTTATCGGATTGGGGATGCTATGAATTTAAGGGTAGGCAGCGGATTCGATGTCCATAAATTTGAAGAGGGAAGAGATCTTTTTTTAGGCGGTATTCTGATTGAAAACCACATCGGACTTGCGGGTCACAGCGATGCCGACGTGCTGATCCACGCGATAATCGACGCTCTTCTGGGTGCAACTGCGATCGGTGACATCGGAGAGCTTTTCCCGGATACCGATAACGCTTTCAAAAATATAAGAAGCACGATCCTTCTTGAAAAAGTCGTTGCAGAACTCGCTTCACGCGGCTGGCAGATCGTAAACGTCGATTCGACCGTTATCTGCGAAACACCGAAAATCAGTAAATATAAACTTCAGATAAGAGAAAAATTGGCTGAAATAATGCAGATCCCGCTGGACTGCGTAATGGTCAAGGGAAAAACCACGGAAAAACTGGGTTTTACCGGCAGGAAAGAGGGAATCGCGGCTATGTCCACAGCGCTTTTGGAGAAAAAATCATGAAAAAAATCAGTTTTTATGTAGGAAAAAAGAATTTTATAACATTTGCGATCGCTTCGCTTATCCTGCTTTATGCGATTTATTCATTTTCCGACAACGTGATCTACTTCTTTTCGGATGACACGCCGATAGATCTTGGGGATGCCCTTGAACTAAATACAGAAAATTTCGCGAAAGTTAAGGACGGAGATTACGTTCAGATCAAGGGGATAACTTCGGTTCAAGGCGGAAACATCAAAAAAGGCGTCACCGGTGAGCGTCATGTCGTTTATTATCTGAACGGTTCGTCGAAGTTTATTATAGATTCAGCCGTTACCGACGAAGATTCTTTTTCAGGTCCGCATTACAGAACGGTGAAGGGCAGGGCTTTCGCTTTTAAAACAAATTCCAGAGCGGCAAAAATGCAGGCTTTTTTTGCAAATTCGCTCTTTCTTGAAATGAAAGATGACGGTTTTTTCATCGAGGACGGTGTTATTCCTCGTACAGATTTCGCAGGACTTTTTATGTTTGTGCTTTTTATTGTTCTTATGATTCTGAATGTCGTTTTCTTCATAAAACCGATGAAGCGTGAACCAAGTCAGGAAGAGATCGACAGGGAAATCGACGCACTTTGATCGGAGCTGGCAATGGCAGATAAAACCGATAAAAAACAGATTTTTTTTCTTGTTCTGGCAGTTGTTTTCGTCTATTTCAACTCACTTCCGAACGAATTTATTTTTGACGATGTTCCTCTTGTCCAGAATTCACTTTGGATAACTTCGGCTAGTCTTCTCGATATTCTGCGCTCTTACAGGCCTCTGCGTTATGTCTCATACGCTCTTGACTACCGTATTTTCGGCATGAATCCGGCAGGTTTCAGGCTGATGAACATCATTTACCACACGATTTCGGTGCTCGCTCTTTTCTGGGCGCTCAAAATGTTTGGGCTTACAAGGCGTGCGGCGTTCGTTGCGGCTCTGATTTTCGCGGTGCATCCGGTAAACACTGATGCTGTAGCTTATATTTCCGGCAGAAGAGACATCCTCATGGGGCTTTTTTACATTTTGAGCATAGGCTGCTTTTTTAAATTTTACAGGACAGTTTCTCCTGCGGAAAGGGAAGCAAACGGTGCTGTGAAAAAGCAATGGGGAATGTTGGTTCTGGCGCTTGTTTTCATGGTTGTTTCGATTTCCTCGAAAGAAATGGGAGCCACGATCCCGCTTGTTTTCATAATGTATGCCGCATATAAAGACGGAGCTGCGCTTCTTAAAAAGCCGTGGTTTTACTTCATTGCGATGGTTTTTCTAATTCTCTTTTCGTTTTTTGCGTTTCTCGCTATTTCCGGCGGCGGCAGTGCACTTGTTTCTCTTCAGGGAATACGTTTCCACGGAAATTCGCCGGAAGTTCACTATCTTACGGCTGCGACTATATTTCTGCACTATCTGAAGCTTACAGTTTTTCCTTGGAAGCTTATTCTCGACAATGCCGGATATCCGCTTGTTGAAGACTGGAATTTCGAAGTGTTTTTCTCGATCCTTTCTATATTCGTTCTCGTTTTTCTGGTGTGGTCTCTTCTTACTACTTCCAGGAAAAACAAAACAAATTCGACTGCGGAACGTCTTGAAATGAGGCACTCTGTTGCGTTCTGGATAGTTTTTTTCATCGTTTCTCTGGCTCCAGTCCTTCAGATAATCCCGCTTCACGAAATTGTGGCGGTACACTATCTCTATGTTCCGGTCACAGGATTCTGCGCTATAGCCGGTGACCTTTTCGATTACTGTGCCGGAACGGAAAACACTGGTTTCCAGCAGATGTTCAATTTCGGTGAAAACAGGAAGAGAGCTGTTGCCGCGCTTTGTATAACGCTTCTCTGCTTGCTTTTCTCTCTTCGTACTGTTTCGCGTAATTTTGAGATGAGAAACATCTGGACTGTGCTTCACGCCGATGCCGAAAAGCAGCCGCTCTCTTTCCGCGGGCTTTTTACGATCGGAGCCGAATATCTTAACATGAAGTTCCCCGACAAAGCGTGGGAATACTACCGGCACTCGATCGATACGGGATATTGGGATCCGAGTCTTTTAAGCAATATCATCGGTTACCGCATTGTCAAAGGGCAGCATGACGAAGCGCTTGCGTTTTACGAGGAAATGGTGAAAAAAGGTGAATACATCACTTCAAGCGGAGTTTTGAATATTGCCGCTATCTATATGATCCGCGGGAACTGCGATACCGCTCTGAAAATGGCAAGCAGTGTTATTCCGGATGCGAGTGAGATCAAACGAAGCGACCGTCTGAAAAAATGCAGGGAATACGGCTTCGAAAAATTCGACGACAGCAATATTTATGATGTTTATGAAAAACAGAAACTTATGAAGGATCTAGAGATGAATGTTGAAAGAAAGTTCTATCTCAAAAAACTGATCGAAAGCGGTGCATTTGAAGGTGAGAAACTGATAGAACTTGTTTCCGACCTTGCCGCGGTAGACTTTATTTCAGACATTCCCGAAGCGATAAAATACTACAAATACGAAGTAGAACTTTATGAAAAGGCTGGAAAACAGGCTCCGGAAGTTGCACTTCGTTCTATTGCCGTTCTTGAAGATTATTCGCACAAAGTCCTCGATGAAGGCAAGTATCTGCCGCTTGAATTTTAGGTGCTCTTATGGTCGCTGATGTAGAAATTCTTGCTCCCGCTGGAAGTTTCGAGGCTGCCGTTGCCGCTTTCGAAGGAGGAGCCGATGCGGTTTATCTCGGTTTGAGTGATTTTTCGGCAAGAAAGGCTGCAAAAAATTTCTCGAAAGAGGAGCTCCGTTCTCTAAAAACTCTTGCTGAAAGTAAAGGAAAAAAGATTTTTGCAGCTCTGAACACCGTTATTAAGGAAAACGAGATCGGAAGTGCGCTTGATGCTGCCAGGTTTTTAAGCGATATTTCAGTCGATGCCGTCATTTTGCAGGATATAGGTTTTGCATCTATATTGAAAAAGCTTTTTCCCGATATGGCGCTTCACGCTTCGACCCAGATGGCTGTTTACACGGTTGAAGGTGTTAAGTTTTTGAAAACATTGGGCTTTTCGAGGGCGGTTTTAAGCCGTGAAGTTCCCCTCGATCTCATTGCGAAAATCAAAAAAGAAGTTCCTGAAATGGAGCTTGAAGTCTTTGTCCACGGCGCTCTCTGCTACTCTTTTTCTGGACTCTGCCTTGCAAGCGGCATGGTTTTGGAAAGATCCGGCAACCGCGGAATGTGCGCTCAGCTATGCCGTAGCTACTACGAAACCGAAGATGGCAGAAAAGGGTATTTCTTTTCGTGCAACGACCTCGAATACAAGGATTTTGTGCAGCAGCTAAAATTCGCTGGAGTCGATTCGTTCAAAATCGAGGGGCGGATGAAGTCGCCGGAATATGTTTTTCACACTTCGGCTTTGTACCGCGCCATGCTTGATAGAAGCGACTACTTTGACGCTTTGAAAAACAGCCGTGTCTGCTTTGCGAGAAAGGCTACGACGGGTTATCTCAAAAATTTTTCGGGAAACAACCTGATTTGCGGCGGATATCCGGGGCATCGCGGAGTAAAAACAGGGGTCTGCGAGAAAAAGCTGAAAGACCGCTTTTTTATCAAAACCAAATATTCGCTCGGGATACACGACGGTCTTCTTTTCTTCAAAAATAACGACGAAACGAAGCCTTTTAACTGCTCGGTCGAAGAGATTTCATCAGCTACTGGCAAAAATCTCAAAATTGTGGGCGAGAGTTCGAGAGTATATGTCAAAACCACAGAATTGCCTGAGGTGGGGGATGAGATTTATCTCGTAAGTTCGCGTTCTCTCGAAAGAAAAAAGGTAAACTCCGGAAGTTTTCCGCAGTGGAAAAAAGCGGTTCCTCTTGAAGTTTCGCTTGTAGGAAACAAAATTGAAATAAAGAGCGGCAGCTTTTCCTATGAATCTGAAGAAATTGTTGCGGAAAAATCTGAAAACCAGAACGGTTTTAAGGATAAGTTTGCGGAAACACTGAAAACCTCTGCCGATTCGTTCTATTTCTCGGATAAGGTAACTTTTGATAAAAACTGCGAAAATGTCTTTGTTGTTCCGAGCGTTCTCAAAAAGATAAGAACTGATTTTTACGAAAAATACGCCGCGTTTTGCGACAATGCTTTTGAAGAAAAGAAGAGAAAAGTTCTTGGTTCGTTTTCTGTGCCGGAAAGCGGCAGTGTTCCTGAAATTTTCCGTGAAAGAGCGTTGATGAATCCTGACACTGATATTCCTTTTTTCATGCCGGACGATTCCGAAACCTCGCTTAAAACTGTCGGCGGATTTCTGACGGTCCCGCTTCTTCCGTTGATGAAAGAAAGTGAAAAATATCTTAATAAAATCAACGATCTAATCTCTGAAAACAGCGATAAAAAAATTCTCGTCGGTTTGTCCAATTTTGGGCAACTCAACCTCGCGCTTGAACATAGAAACGACGAAAATATTTTCTTTTTTATCGATTTTTTGCTCTATCTCGCGAACAGGTTTTCGTACTCCTTTTTCAAAAATCTTCTGGGTGAAAAACTCCTTTTCGGCTACTTCTGGATTGAGGAAAAAGAAGATGTTCCGCAGCTTTCACCCGAAATCATCACCGTTTCAGGTTTCAATCCTCCTCTTTTTGTGAGCGCAGGCTGCTTCGAACGCTCCAACGGCTTCAAAAAATGCTCGGAATGCGGAGGAAAACGAAGCGAAAGAATCCTCACAAATTGCGGCAGAGTATTCAAAGTCGTCTCCAAAAACTGCGTCACTTTCATGTTTATGGAACCTTAATTTATTGACAAACACTTATACATCAATAAAATTTTAAGGCTTTTTTAAAGGTTTAACTGGAGAGAGATGAAAATGAGAAAATTATTTCAAATCATGCTTATTACAGCGGTCGTTTTGCTTGTTTCATGCGGTGGAGGCGGCAAAAAATCTAAAGATGATTGTCCTACAGGTTACGATTGGTCTGGAACAGACTGCGTAAAAACCGATCCGGTTGACACCGGCGAACCTTCTGATCCGGATACCGATACGCCGGTTGATGACGGCGATGTTGTTGATGACAACGAGCCTGAAGACGACGGTGACACCGAAGACGACAGTGAAAAGTCGGAGTACAACGGCAGCTGCACTGAGATCCGCAACGGAGACTCGTTCGAGGTTAATGTCGAGACGAAAAAACTTACGATCGGCAGCATTACGGTTAACGGAAAATCCGACGATGCCGCTCTTTTCGGCGAGATCTGGGCGGAAAACAGGGATACACTTTCTGAGTTTAAAGTCGGAGACGTAAATTCAGAATTTTCCGGAAAAACAATGAATATCCCTAAAGGAAGATACAGCTTTGCTTTCAGATCTGTTGCTTCGGCGAACAAAATCGCTATCGAAGGTTTGGATAATATTGATATGGCTGGCGGCGACAGAAAACTTGATTTCGATCTTCCGCTTTATCATCTCAAAGG
This sequence comes from bacterium, assembly GCA_017645765.1. Taxonomy (GTDB): domain Bacteria; phylum UBP6; class UBA1177; order UBA1177; family UBA1177; genus UBA1177. Next base: position 20,995 of record JAGCNV010000067.1, read on the forward strand.
AAAGGTTCTTAACAATGCGGATGCCGCGTTTACTGTTGAAGAGGCTTATCAGGCTGAAACCAAGTTGATTCTTAAAACAGGAACTTTTGAAAAGGTTATTCCTTATAGCGAATTTGCGGGTTACGATGTGCTTCTTCCGAAAGGAACCTATTCAGTTGCTTTCAAAGGTCAGCTCGCGGCAGGGGAAGGAGTTTTTGAAGGAACGGTACTCGATTCCGGAAACAATTTTTCCTCAGGTTCAGATGACGGAGCGCAGAGTGAAGGGCTTGTTGTTGAAGAGGATAAGGATTACGACATCAAAGTTAAAACGATTACTTTCGCCGGTTCGATAGTTAAAGGCGGTTATGCAGTAACTCAAGGTCGTCTGGTTGTTGTCGAAAATCCTCCTTTCGGTTCAGTCAGCGGTGTCGTTGCGGCAGATCTTTCAGCAGCTTCATACAATATCACGGTTACTGCCGGAGCCGAGTTAAATCTGATTTACGAGCCTCAGTCCGATTCCTATCCGGTAAGATACATAAAGCTCGAAACGTGGAATTCCAAGACCGAAACTCCTTCGGCGCATAATATTTCGCTCGATTTCGGAAGAGTTTACGGCAAAATCACATTCATGGGCGGCAATAATTTCCCGACAGTTGCAAACTGCTCGGGTGCTGACTGCACTATAGGCAAACTCAAAGCGACAGGATTCGACAATTCGTCTTTGGTTATTAAAGATCTCGGCACGGCACTTCCGACTGATGAAGAAGGTAACGTCACAGATGTAACTTATGAGGCTCTGCTTGTCAGAAGAATAGCAGTTACCGATTCTGAAGGAGTTGTCAAATACAATTCTAAAACTTACACAATGGATTTCGAGAGCCATCTCAACGATATAAAAGGAGGTTTCGCTTCACTTCCATTCACTGTCAAAGCGGTTTACAGCAAGGATGACGCCAAATTCGAGTCATTCTCTTTTGCCGGAGATGAGGGCACATGGGAGCTCGAAAAAGAGATCAATTTTGATATTTCACCCAAGAAAATAGAAGGAAAAGTCACTCTCAACGGTTCAACTTTCGATATGGAAAAAGATGATCTGATAAAACTCAAAGACGAAACCGGTATGGAATATGCTGTAGTCAACCTTTCCGAACTTTCAGGCGGCAATTACAGTTTTTATGCTCCGGCAGGAAATTACAATGTGCTTTACGACGGTGAAGGTCTGCTTTCAAGTGAATTCAAGACCTTTATTGAGCATGATTTCCTGATCGAAGGCAACGGCACTCACGATTTTGAAATAAAAACAGGAAAGATCACGCTTGATTTCAATGTAAACGGAACTCCTTTCGCAGAATGGGCTGTGGCGCAGAAAAATCTTGACGGAATAGGACTTGCCGTAAATATTGACAAAACGGCAAGCGATTTCGTGCTTGATCTTGACAAAAAGGATGGAAAATATGTGGCGGAAGTTCTTACCGGTTCGGTTGTAAACGCTTATCTGGAACTTGCTTTTGCCGATAAAGTGGCTTCAGAAAAGAGCTATTCGAGAATACGTCTTCTTTCTTCGCACAATATGACATCCGGAACGATTGTCAAAGATGATCTTACTCTCGTAAAAGCCGATATATCCGTGAAACTTAACGGAAAATCCGTCAAAGCTTCCCAGTATGCCGCTAAATTGAAAATTCAGGGAACTAATTTGAGCGAAATATACTGCCCGGCTGAAGGTTCCGTCAGCTCATTCTTCAAAAAAGGCGAATATAAGACCCCGAATCCTGAATTTTACCTGAATGAAGGTTTCGATGCAAATCACGAAATATCTCTCAACTGTCTCTATTTCGGTGAATAATCATAATGCCGGTTTTACTAATCTTTTTCTGATATTGGAGGAATTATGAAACGCGTAGTTACCGTCCAGGATATTTCTTGTCTTGGCAAATGTTCTCTTACAGTTGCGCTGCCGGTAATTTCGGCAATGGGTGTCGAGACCTGCGTTATTCCGACGGCTGTTCTTTCGACGCACACAGTTTTCAAAGGTTTTACTTTCCACGATCTGACGGGAGAGATCGCTCCGATCATGGATCACTGGAAAAAGGAAAACTTCCGCTTTGATGCGATATACACTGGCTATCTTGGTTCTTTCGAGCAGCTTGAACTGATGAAAAAGCTCATTGACGATTTCGGAGGAAAAGATACGCTTGCGATAGTTGATCCCTGCATGGCCGACAACGGCAAACTTTATCCGGGGTTTACTCAGGAATTTGCGTTCGCAATGGCAAAACTCTGCGGAAAGGCTGATATCGTTGTTCCTAACATGACCGAAGCAAGTTTCATGCTTGGTGTCCCTTACCGCGCAGGCGGCACTTACGATGAAGCGTATCTCAAGAAAATCCTTAAAGATATCGCTGCATTGGGCGCAAAGAAAGTCGTTCTCAAAGGTGTCGAATTTTCAGAAGATCAGCCCTCTTTCAAAAATGTTGTCGGGAAAATCGGAATCGTTGCATACGACGCTGAAAAAGATACTTTCTCAAGCTATTTCCACGAAAAGGTCAATCAGACTTTTCACGGAACGGGTGACATTTTCGCAAGCGTTTTCACAGGTGCTTACCTGAGAGGTCTCAGCCTTGAAGAATCGTATTCACTTGCAGCCGATTTTGTCGTCGAAGCGATAAAAGAGACGATGAGCCACGAAAATCACAACTGGTACGGCGTCGATTTCGAAGCAGTTTTCCCATATCTCATCAAACGCCTTGAAAAGTAGAAACCACAACCCTACAAAGCAATCTTCTTAAAAAATCACTGAATTTATTAGTTTTTTGGGAAATCGTAGATTTCCCGAATCCGTGTGGCAATATTATATTTTTTCTCTTGTAACGATTCTTCCGTTTCCTTTGAAAATTGAGTTCTCAGGGATGAATCCTCGAACGCATGAAAGAGGATAAACTACAGAATTTCTTCCGATTATAGTTCCTGGATTAAGCACGGAGTTGCATCCGATTTCAGCATTGTCACCTAAAATTGCCGAAAATTTGCGAAGTCCCGTTTCGAGCGTTTCGCCTTCACAGTGGATCTTGACGTTCCCGGGGATCGAGCGGACATTCGAAAGGATTACGCCTGCTCCGATGTGGGCGTGAAAGCCTAAAACCGAGTCTCCGACATAGTTGAAATGCGGCGTCTGCACTTTGTTGAAAAGGAAACTGTTTTTGATTTCGGTCGAATTTCCGATTACCGAGTTGTTGCCTATTACCGCATTGCCGCGGATGAAGGCGCTCTGACGGATCTCTACGTTATGCCCGATTATCACAGGTCCTTTGATAAATGCGGTTTCGGCGATTTCGGTGTTTTTACCGACCCAGACATTTTCCTTTATCATCGTGTAGTCGCTGCCGAGTGTCGGCCCTTTTTTCAAAATGTACTCTTTGATGAGCGGCAGGATCTCGTGCGGATATTCGCAACCTTCGAAAATATCGGCGAAATCGGTCTGTGTCAGGTCTAAAAGTGCGCTGATTTTGATTTTTTTCATGATTTACCTACCCGAAAATTAAACTTGGAATCCATATGAAAAGTTTGAGAATAAGGCGCGCCGGAATAAGAAGATAGCTGAACGCGCCGGTAACGACCAGAGCCATGATTATGATGAATCCGTATCTTTCAAGCGTGAAGAATATCCTGTCGTATTCACGCGGCAGAAAACCGTGAAGTATCCTGCTTCCGTCAAGCGGCGGGATCGGAATGAGGTTGAAGAAGCAGAGCATGATGTTGAACATGAGCGAAATTTCAAAAAAAGTTATAATTATTTCGTTCGGGAAAAAGCGGTATGCCGCAACGTAAAAAAAGGCGCTGATGAATGCCAGCACGAGATTGCTCAAAGGACCTGCCGCAGCGACGATCATCATGCCGCGGCGCATTTCGATATGCGGATGAAAGCGGTATGGATTGACTGGAACCGGTTTTGCGCCGCCGAAAAAAACTCCGGCAAGCAGGTAGCTCAGGAGCGGAACGACGACCGACATCATCGGATCAATGTGGGCTATCGGGTTCAAGGTGAGTCTTCCGGCGTCTTTTGCCGTCGAATCTCCGAGTTTGAGGGCAGCAAATCCGTGAGCGACTTCATGGACAACCATCGAAAAGAGCAGGGGAATTATGCCGATGGCAATGTAGAAAATTTTGTTCTGTATCATTTTGACCTCAACTGTTGTGTTTAAATCCGAGTTTTTCAAGATTTTCGACGACTTCACAGACCGGAAGTCCGATCACGTTCGAATGCGAGCCGTTTATCGCTCTGACCATAAAGGCTGCCTTGCCCTGTATCGCGTAGGATCCCGCTTTGTCGTAAGGTTCTTCGGTATCGCAGTAAGATGCGATCTCTTCAGAAGAAAGAGTCTTGAATTCGACATCGGTACTGACCGAAAAAACGGAAGTTTTTCCTTTGTAGAATATCGCGACGCCGGTGCAGACCTGATGGGTTTTTCCGCTCAGCATCGCGAGAATCCTTTCGGCATCGGCTCTGTCTTTCGGTTTGCCTATGACTTCGTTGCCCAAGGCGACGACGGTATCTGCCGAAATGACGGGAATGTCATGGTAATTATGTAAATTTATTGCAGAAAAACCTTTTTGCCCAGCCAGAGATTCAACGATTTCATTTGGTTTAAGCCCAGGCTGGATTTTTTCTTCGCAGCAAGGTTTTACCACGACAGGTTCGAAGCCTGCCTCCTGTAAAAGTTCCAGCCTTCTCGGTGAACCCGAAGCGAGTATTATTTTTGTCATTGCAGCCTCTACTCACAAAAAAACGCGGGATTATACTTAAAAACGGAAGAAAAAACAGATTATTCTTGATTTTGTTCCAGTGAAAAAAATATTGACTTAAAAAATAAATTTTAGTTATATGGTGCGCTTTTTTGGTGTTTCGTTGAAAATTACATATTGGAGGAAAATTTGAAAAGTCTGAAAGTTTTGTTCACAGTTTTTATTATTTTTATGACTTTTTCTGTTTTTGCAGGAACAGCATCGGTATTTCCTTTGGCTGCAATAGAAGACGATCGTCTTGCGGCTGAAGATATCGACGAGTCGATCGAAGAAGTCATTGATGACGTAAAAGGGGCTGATGCAGCAGTTTTTACAGATTCTCTCGGAACGAAAGCGAAAAAGGAACTTGCAAAATGCGGTGAAAATCTGGGCTGCCAGAAGAAATTCATCTCAAAGGCAAAGAAAAAATCAGATTTTTATATTTTTTCAAAGATGAAATTCGTCAAAAAGAGCGGCAAAACGATAATCGAAACCTATCTTGTTGACAGCGAAGGCGGCAATCTCGGAAAAGAGAAGGTAAATTTCGATAAAGGTGCATCTACTGAAAAAATCGCTTCAAAACTTGTAAAAGTCTGGAGCAAGATGCTTGCATCAAATTCTGTCGCGAAAGACGAACCTGAGGATGAAGAGGAAGAAGAACCTGTAAGACCAGCTAAAAAATCTTACGGAAAAGGTGCTGATTCCGCTATCAAAGATGCGCTTGAAGCTTATGCTTCGGGTGATCTTAAAGCAGCCGACAAGGCTCTCGACGGTGCAGCCGAGATAGATGTCAAAGCGAAAGAACTCAAGAAGAACATTGCCGAAATAGCAAAGTTCGTTCAGAAGGCTAACGCTTCGATCAAAGCGAAAAACTACGAAGAAGCTATTCCGATGATCGCAAAGGCTGAAAACCTTGATGAAGCCATTCTTGAAATGGGATCAAGCTCGAAATACCGCGTTTATAAAAAAGATTCGGTTGAAAGAGTCGTTTATTCCGATCCGAGCGAAAAGGATATCCGCACTGTCGACACGATCCATTCAAGATTTGAAAAACAGCGCGAAAAACTTAGAAAGGAAAAGGCTAAAACTGTTTCCGAAACCGATACATGGCTGAATACAAGGATTCTTGAAAGAGAAGCTAAACTCAAAAAATACGATGAGGATTCCGTTGCTGCAAAAAAGCAGAAGGATACTGAATACAAAGAGCTTTCGGAAAGAATCAAAGCTATGAAGTATCAGTGGGAAAAGGACGACAGCGAAATCGAGCAGAAAATCGTTGAACTCGAGAACAAGCTTACTCTTTTCGAGCAGAGAGAAAAAGGTGTCACGAAAGGATCGAACGCTTTGTCAGCTCAATATGAAAAGGAAATGGCAAAGGAGATGGCAGACACCGATAAAAAATACGGCGACATCCTCAAAAAGATGAAAGAGGAAAAGGAAGCCCGCTACAAAAAACAGGCTGACGAACTTGAAGCCGGCAACAAAAAGACAGAAGCTGCTGTTCTCGCTCTTGAAACGAAGAAAAAAGCTAACGAAGATAAGATTTCCGAACTTGACAAGAAAATGTCCGGCGAACAGGAAAAGTTCGATGAGAACGAAAAGCAGATCATGGCTAAAAACGAAGAAATCAGAATGAAAAACGAGGACGAGGACAGAAAATACAAAGTCGAAGTCGAGAAAGAGTATCAGGCTAAGTTCGACGACCTCAACAAAAAACTTCAGGATTACGATGCTCAGGAATCGGAAGAGCGCGAAAAACTCAAAAAATACGATGCAGCGACAGAAGAATATATGTTCAAAAACGCTGAAGTTATGTCAAAATATCAGGAAGAGATCGAAAAGGAACGTGCTACCGTCGAGGCAGAGTGCGCGAAGAACAAAGAGACAGCTTCTGCAGACGCTGAAAAGGCATTCACCGAAGAACTCGAAAAGCTGAATAAAGAAAAGGCTGACATCGAAGCTAAAATTGCTGAAAAAGAGACTCCGGCTCTTAAAAAACAGCTTGATGCTGCCAACAAAAAGATTTCGAAACATGAAGGCGGAAAAGACGGTTTTATTGCTAAGAAAATGGCGGCAGTAGAACAGGAATGCGAAAACAAGAGCATGGCTGTTGATATGAAACTTGCCCAGAAGAGCGACGAACTCAACAAGGATAACACGAAATATCAGAAAAATCAGCAGGCTGAAAAGAAGAAAGCAGAAGCTAACTTCAAAGCTTTCCAGCAGAGAAAGGATGCTTTCAAAAAGAACATCGACAGTCAGATCAATGCTGCTCAGAAGGAGAGAGACCGCAAGATCGAAGCCCGCGAGAAAGAGAGAAGCAAACAGACTGAAGCATGGAACAAAGAAGCCGCTGCCAGACAGAAAGACCTCGAAAACAAGCAGAGAACAGACAAGAACACGAAAGACCGTCTCGTAAAGGAAAACGAGGGAATTGATGCCAATATCGCTATAACCAACGCTAAATGGGCTGACAAGAGAGACGATATTCAGGTAAAAAATCAGGAAAGCAACCAGAAATATGATAAGACCTGGCAGGAAAAATACGACAAGACCGATGAAGAGTACAAGGCTAAGAAAGAAGAGATAGAAAATAAGTACGCTCAGAAACAGGTCGCTGACAAAGACGCACAGAAAGCTCAGAAAGAAAAATGGGAAGAGGAAGTTCAGAAGCTGAACGAAGAAAAACAGAGAAGAAAAGAGGAGAGACAGGGTATCCTTACTGCTGAGCAGGAAAAATGGAAAGAGAAAACCGCAAAATGGGAAGAGGAAGAGGCTCAGAGAAAAGAGGATAAGGCTAACTTCTCGAAAGATCTGAAAAAGCTGGCGGCAGAAGACAAGAAAGACGCTCAGGCTAAAAAGCAGGAAGCTAATCAAAAGTATGAAGAAGGCATGAAAGAAATCGACGAAAAAGAACTTGAACAGGTTCGTGCTAAATTCAAAGAGGAATACAAAGTCACGAAGTCCAGAGAAGTTGTTGACGTCAAAGGTTCGGACGATATCTACAAACTTAAGGCTGAAGCTTTTGCGAAGAACGGTCTTCAGAAACTCAACGAAAAGGATCTTATCGGTGCAAGAAGAGCATTCGCAGAGGCTCTCAGGATCGACAGAAACAACCAGATCGCGCTCAACGGTATGAACTCGATCAATGTCGCGGCTAAATCGATGTACTGGGAAGCTTACGGTAAGAGAGAGACTGACAAGGCGAAAGCTAAAGAGATCTTCACGCTTCTCATCAAAACTTTGATGCCTTCGAATGAATTCTTCCTTAAGGCTAAAACTGCTCTTGAAGAGCTTGAATAAGAGGTGAAAAATGCAGAATACAACAGCTCCGGTAATAATCAAAGGGCAGTATAAAGGCGGACTTCGCAATGAAATGACCCACCTTAAATCGAACAACACCATTATGACCGATGCTCCGACCGACAACCACGGCAAGGGCGAGGCTTTTTCGCCGACCGACCTTGTCTGCGGTGCACTGGCAGCATGTATGATGACGATAATGGGCATTACCGCTCAGACTCATGAATTCGATATCGACGGTGCAACCTACGAAGTAAAAAAGACTATGGTCACGGATCCGCGCCGCATCGGTCAGATCGACATTGCAATCAATTTCCCGAAACACGATTACACAGACAAACAGAAGGCTATGCTTAAAGCTGCGGCAGACACCTGCCCGGTCGCAAAGACGCTCGGCTCTGAAGTCGTTGTAAACGTCACAATGAATTTCTAATATTCAACTTCCAGCTTTATATTTTTTCTGATTAATATCTGAAAATTCTGAAAAATGAATTCGCTTTAGGATCAGCTGTTTTTGTTGCCCAAATTGCCTTCAGCCCAGTGCTTTCTGCAAAGCGCGACATAACTTTCGTTGCCGCCTAGCATGACCTGCTCGCCCTCTTTGACCACTTTGCCGTCAACGACTCTGGCATTCATTATCGCTTTTTTGGAGCACCAGCAGACGGTTTTGATCTCTTCGATCGTGTCGGCCATGGCGAGAAGGCGCTCGCTGCCTGGGAAGAGATTCCCGACAAAGTCGGCGCGCAGACCGTAGGCGATGACGGGAATGTTGAGTTCATCGACAACGCGGCAGAGCTGCATTACCTGAGCAGGCGTGAGAAACTGCGCTTCATCGATTATCACGCAGTCGATTTTTTTTGTTGAGTTCATTTTGCTGACAGTTTCAAATGCGTCGTCGTTCGGGCTTAATATGTATGCCTTTTTTGCGAGTCCGACTCTGCTTTTGACGATATCGATGCCGTCGCGCGTGTCGATCGAAGGTTTGAAAATGACGGCATTCTGGTTCCTTTCGAAGTAGTTGTATTCGACCATGAGGGCGTTCGAAGTCTTGCTCGCCCCCATTGCGCCGTATCTGAAGTAAAGTTTAGCCATGGATCATTCTTTGGTTAGTCGATAGTGTTCCATTCAAAAGGCTCGAGTTTGTAGCATTTTCCGTTCTGAACTTCAGTGTAAACGCCGTTTTCCTCATCGATTAAGAGTTCGTAAAAAACGATGGCGGTAGTATTGACTTTCAATTTCGTATAGTCCTCTGCATCAACATCTTCAATGTGGAAAGAGCCGCTTTTTGCGATATATATTTCCCTGAAATGCATCATACTGCTATCTAAATCTACAAAAAAGAAGACCCTGTCGCCATCTTCTTTGTTCGGATCTGAACCTTTTAAAGAAACTGTTTCACCTTTAAGTTCCTCAACATTCTTGGCAAAATGAGCTTCAACAAAGAACAACGGATCTGTATAGTCTTCATAAGTTTCCGAATCGTAAAGCCAGATATCGATTTCATTGACATCCATCTTTCGAACGTCCATTGATTTGTAAACAACTGTCGTGCAGTTGCTGTCGTCTATTATGTTGTGGTCGCCGGTATCGGTGTCGGTGTCGGTGTCGTCGTCATCGTTTGTCTGATCTCCGGTGTCGGTTGCTTCCTCATCGTTTGTTGAATCTCCGTCATCGTCATCAGGCAGACCCGGTGTATTGTTTTCTTCATCGTTTGTCTGATCTCCGGTGTCGGTTTTTTCTTCATCCGTTGCTGAATCACCGGTATCGCTGCCGCTGTCCGAATCGCTGACAGTGTCTCCTGTATCGGTCTCGTCGTCGCTTTCACCGCAGGAAACAAAAATCATCATAGAGACAACCAAAAGAGTGATCGTTAAAAACTTTTTCATAAGAACCTCCAAAAAAAGTTGAACAAAAAAACACGCTATTATACGGATACAGCAAAAAAAAACCAGATTGACGCAGTTTTGATGATTTCGCGTATAAAAAACGGCAAAAATATAGATTTTTCGGATTGACAAACGCAAAGTTGAAATTATATTAGCGCCCGTGAATTTATGGTTTTTTTAGAGGTTTTATAATGACACACAGAATATACTTCGACAACAGTGCAACAACGCCTGTCAGAAAGGAAGTTGTCGATGAGATCATGCCGTTTCTTACTGAGCTCGGCGGTAATCCTTCGAGCAGACACTATGAAGGCAGAGTCGTCAGAACGGCAGTGGAAGCTGCAAGGGCGAAAGTAGCAGCTGCCATCAATGCTGATCCTTCGGAAATTTACTTCAATTCGTGTGCAAGCGAAGGCAACAACACTGTTCTTCGCGGCTACATGATGGGGCTTGGCAAGAATGCAAAGAAAAATCACATCATCACGACTGCGGTAGAGCATCCGAGTATTTTCAACACTGCGGCAGCACTCGAAAAAGAAGGTTTTGAGGTCACTTATCTTCCGGTTGACGAGAAAGGAAATCTCAACCTTGACGATCTCCGCAATGCGATAAAGGAAAACACTGGGCTTATTTCGACGATGTTCGTAAACAACGAGATCGGAAACATCTATCCGGTTGAAGAAATCGGAAAAATCGCGCACGAACACAACATTCTTTTCCATGTTGACGCGGTTCAGGCTGTCGGCAAAATTCATGTCGACGTCAAAAAGATCGGGTGTGACTTCCTGACGGTTTCTGCGCATAAATTCTATGGTCTCAAAGGTGTCGGCGCACTTTTCGTAAAACGCGGAAGAGTGCTCAAAAACCTTCTTACCGGCGGTCATCAGGAAAAGGGAAAAAGACCGGGAACAGAAAACGTTGTCGGAATAATCGGCATGGGAAAGGCGATCGAGCTTGCAGTTGCTGAGCTTGACGACGAGGCAAAGAGAGTCGCGGCGCTCAGAGACCGTCTCGAAAAGAGAGTTCTTGAAGAGATTCCTTACACGAGAGTCGTCGGCGACCCGTCACACAGAGTTCCGACACTTTCCAACATTTCGTTCAGGTTCGTTGAAGGCGAGGGAATCCTGCTTAAACTCGACACCGAAGGGATCGCGGTATCTACCGGTTCGGCATGTTCTTCGAGCGACCTCAAGGCGAGCCACGTTATCACCGCTATGCACGGCGATCCGGAAGAGGCTCATTCGAGTATCCGTTTTTCGCTTGGAAAATATTCGACGATTGAAGATGTGGACTACACCGTAGAAACTTTGAAAAATACAATTTCGCTGCTTCGCAGTTTTTCACCGATTTACGATGAATTCGTGAACGCAAACAAACATTAAAATAGGAGAAAATCATGAATTACACAGAAAAAGTTATGGATCATTTCCTTCATCCGCGCAACATCGGCAAAATTGACAATCCCAATGCGGTTGCTGAGGTCGGAAACGCTCAGTGCGGCGATATCATCAAACTCTTTTTGCGTATCAATCCGGAAGGGATAATCGAAGACATTTCTTTCGAAACTTTCGGTTGCGGTGCAGCTATCGCAACTTCTTCGATGACAACTGAAATGGTCAAGGGAAAGCACATTGACGAGGCTCTTCTCGTTACAAGAGATGTCGTTGCAGAAGAGTTGGGCGGTCTTCCCGCAAGCAAAATGCACTGTTCGAACCTTGCATCGGAAGCTCTGCACAAAGCAATTCACGAATACAAGGCTAAATACAATCTCCACTAAAGTTTATGCTTTTGAAAAAAGCCTTTTTTTTATTCTTTCTTTTCACATTCGTTCTTCCGGTTTACGCTTTTGATATTGACGAAATGCTTGACGGTAACGGCTTGTCGAGCGGGTTTACACATTTTTTGAGAATAGGGATTAAAACCGACATCGTGTCGTTTTCGCTTGAAGGCGATGCGCATGTTTTCAATAAAAAAGAGCGGGCCGTCGGAGAAATTCAAGGACGCGTCAAGGTTTCGGCAGAGCAGGGCGGGATCAAGGTAGGAAACAGAGTTTTTAAGGAAGAAATGGTTAAATTCACTTCAGAGCTCATTCCGCTCAAAGTCGAGGAGAGAATGTTCCGCGGTGAAATCGAAGTTTACCTGAAAAATGCAAAACTAATCGTTGTGAACAAGCTCGACATCGAAGATTACGTCAAAGGAGTCATCAACAAAGAGGCGATTCCTTCATGGCCGGTCGAAGCTAAAAAAACGCAGGCTGTTCTGGCAAGAACTTTTGCCGTTTACCAGAAAATGTTTAATCCCAGAAGCGAATTTTTCGACCTGGCACCGACGGTTCTGGATCAGGTTTACGACGGACTCGGAAAGGAGGATGTTACTTCTGTCGAAGCCGTGAATGCGACGAGAGGCGAAATCGTCACGCTCGGCAGTGATCCTGCAAAAATATATTTCCATTCAACCTGCGGAGGAACGATTTCGAGTTCTGCGGAGATCTGGAAAAAGGATGAACCTCACTTGCAGCAGCTGCAATGTCCTTACTGCACGAAGTCATCGCTTTACCGTTGGAAAAGAAAAATCAAAGCGGCGGAGATCGCTAAAAAGCTGGGAGTGAAGTCTGCGAAGTCTGTTTCGACCGTACGCGGAAAAACGAGAGTCGATTCTGTCGTCGTTGACGGTAAAAAATTTCCGGTCAACAAATTCAGGGAACTTGTAGGTTTTTCTGTTATCTGGTCGAATGATTTTACTGTGACTAAAAGCGGTTCGGATTTTATCTTTTCTGGCAAAGGTGCCGGTCATGGTGTCGGTGTCTGTCAGTGGGGCATGGCCGGAATGGCTGCTCAGGGAAAGAATCATTATGAGATCCTTAAATTCTATCTCAAAGGGATCGAAGTCAGAAAAATGTATTGATCGCCGCCCAATTCTTAGTCGATATTTCGATATTTCGAGGCGGCGAATTGAAATGTCGACAACAAATTGGCGGCGGTAATTTGCCTTTTGTCAGTTTTTTCTTAAAATCATCCGGTTTTTGATTTTTTTACCATAGGAGTTTCAAATGAAAAAATTTTTAACTGTTTCGGTTTTTGCTTTTTGTTTAGTGTCGCTTGCTTCATGCGGCAGCGGATCATCTTCAGGCGGCGGAGAAGGTGGTTTTTATGGTCCTAAATGCGGAAACGGCAAAATTGAAGCTGAAGAAGTTTGTGACGGAGATGTAACTTGCGGTGAAGCGGGTCATTTCTATCCGGAAGGCAAGGCGATCTGCAATTCTGACTGTTCCGGTTACGACACCAGCAAATGTATGCCCAGGGATCCTAGCGATAAATGCGGAAACGGGCAGATCGACAGCGGTGAATCATGCGAACAAGGTGATACAAGACCTTGTTCCGAGTTCTCAGCTAATTTCTCTCAGGGTGATGCTACATGCAGAAGAGATTGTCTGGGATGGAATCCTGAAAACTGTTCGAACGGCGGAAAAACTAAACCGTGCTCTTTGATTCTTGAATGCGTAGAGAAATGCGGCGGAGATGCTTCTTGCGAATCTTCCTGCAAAGAGGAAGGAACTGATCAGGGTGCGGCTCTTTATGCAGACCTTGAAAACTGCGTGGCTTCATGCGGTGGAATTACAAATGAAGAGTGCCTGACGAAAACCTGCTACGATGCTTATTATGCATGCAATCCGAATAAGAAGTGCGGAAACGGCGTTCTTGACGAAGGTGAAATCTGCGAAAACAAGGAGACTAAGGCTTGTCAGGAACTCAACACCGAGGACAAACAGTGGCAGCCGATAAACGAAGCTGTCTGCAACACTTCATGCAATGGTTGGGATACCTATTCCTGTGTCGATATAAACGCTCTTACCTGCTATCAGGTTTACGAATGCGCTGAAGAGTGTGAAGATTCGGAATGCGAAGCTGCCTGCATCGCAAAAACATGGCCTGCTGCAAAGGCGAAATACGATACGATGAAGTCTTGTCTTGCGGATAACTGCCCGGTTGTTACGGAAGAATGTATGAACGAGTTCTGCAAATTCCAGACAGATGCATGCAAAACTCATCTTACCTGCGGAAACGGCAATATCGACAACTATGAAATCTGCGAAAAAGGCGAGCATGTCGATTGCGGCGATATCAAAGACACGAACGGAGAAGCTATGTACGAGGCGAACACAGGTTCTGCATACTGCAACCAGAACTGCACGGAATACGGTACGACGATGTGCTACAGATTCTGCAGCTGCTCTGAAATCAAGACCTGTATCGACCAGGAATGCGGCGGTTATCCTAACAGCAATGCTGAAAATACCGATGAAAAGAAAGCCTGCATGGAAACATGCGAAAGCTGGGGCAGCAAAATCGGAAAAGGCGAAGCTGCCGGTTACCGCCAGTTGATTGAAAGCTGCTGCGAGCAGGATCAGCAGGGCAATACTGGCGCATGCGGCTGGGATTCAAGCACTTGTATACAGCAGGCTCCGTCTCAGGCAAACGCAACATGCGGTACCGAAAACAACGATAAATGTCCTTACTAAACAAAATCAGATAGAAAAATTTCCCTGATCAACAAAAATTCCAAATAAAATCAAAATCTTAAATTTGAATCAGAGAGAAACTCTTATTATTTTCCGAGCTTGGATTCTGCGTAATTAAGTTCTTCGGGAGTATCGATTTCGTACCAGGTCATATCGTCAGAATTTATGATCGAAGGATAAAACCCGTCATCGACAAGCTGCTGAATAACCATTTCTACGACAGCTTTTTCTTTTGCCGTTTCTGCTGTTTTTGCAGCTGCAATGCGGTATTGCTGCCAGAAATCCTTTTTTATGAAAGACATTCCGATGTATCCTGCGTTCCATTCGGTAAGTTTTTTCGATATTTTTTCAACTTTTCCGTTGCTTACGAACACTTTCATGTCGTCATCTGTAAGTTTTCTGCATGTGTCGGCAAAAATCGCGTAATTCTTAACTTTTTCGAATTCGCAGGTGACTCTTTTTGCGAAAGATTCAGGATAAATGTGATCGACATTCATAATCAGCGTGTCTTTGTCGAAAAACTTCTCCGCAGTAAGAAGAGAGTAGAGGTTCTGCTCTTTGTAGCGCGTGTTTTCAATCAGTGTGACATCTGAAAAATGTTCGGAACAGAACTCTTTCATTTCGGGGAAGTGGTATCCTCCGATGACGATCGTTCTTTCTGGATTGAAGTTTCTTGTCCATTCGTACTGATACTGAAGCATCGTTTTGCCGCATACGGGAACGAGCGCTTTCGGAAGTCCTTTGCCGAGACGTGAGCCGAGACCGGCTGCCAGAATGATTATCTGCATTCTTTATACTCCTTGAACATATCAAAAATCTGAGATATTTTGTCAACACACATAATATCGGGAAATTTTTCCAGAAATTCTTCTTTGGTCCTGATTGCAAGACGTCCGATAAAGGGGATTTCCAGTTCTTTCGCGACTTCGCCGTCGTGAAGCGAATCTCCGACAAAAATCATGTTTTCTTTAGGAATCTGAAAGTGTTCGATTACATAGTTCAAATGCGCTTTTCCTTTTGCGAAACCGTCGCGGTAGCCTAAAATCTCGTCAAAGGCGAATTCTGGCTGCTGGGCAAAGTAGCGCTGCACGAAATCGAAGTAATTGTTTGAAGAAACTACTGTTTTTATTCCGATTTTTCTCAGATTTTTTATCGCATACAGAGTGTCTTCTGTCGGTCTCATGTTGAAGAAAATATCAAGTTTGCGTCTTTCGAACTCTTTCTGAACCTCAAAATTCCTTGAATCTTCGGGAAACATCACTTCGAGCTGGCATTTGAACGGGATTCCGCTTGTCGTGATGTAGTTGCGCCGGGCCTGCGGAAAAGGAACGCCGTAATCGCGCTCTATAAGTTCTCCTGCGAGGTCAGCAAAACCTTCCATCGTGTTGATAAGCGTGCCGTCGAGATCAAAGAGAATAACTTTCGGAAAAGCATAAAAACGCATGGAAACCTGTGTAATAAGCCAATAAAGCGCGACATTATAATGATTTGTTACAAAGTGTCAAAAAAGGATTTTCTGTAGAGGCGTTTTCTGAAATCTCTCCAGTTATTATCGAGAAATTTTATTCCACACCGAGCATTTTAAGGAAAAATCCGATTTCCATTGCCGATTCTTTGATCCTTGCCTGCATCGATTTGCCCTGACCGTGGCCTGCTTTGGTTTCGACCCAGAGGAATATCGGGTTGTTCGATTTGTTTTCGTACTGGAGAGCTGCCGCCATTTTCTTTGCATGCATCGGGTGAACGCGGGAATCGTGTTCGCCTGCGGTAAGAAGAACAGCCGGGAATTTGCCGTCTTTTTTGATGTTCTGGTAAGGCGAATATTTGAGGATGTACTCAAACTGCTCTTTGTCGTCGCTTGAGCCGTATTCGCTGACCCAGTATCTTCCGATGAGGAATTTGTGGAAACGGAGCATGTCAAGCAGAGGAACTGCTACAACTGCCGCTTTGAAGAGGTCTCCGAACTGCGTAACCATTGCGCCGGTGAGAAGGCCGCCGTTGCTGCCGCCCCAGATAGCGAGTTTTTCAGGATTTGTGTATTTGTTTTCGGCAAGATATTTCATCGCATAGGCAAAATCGTCGAAAGTATTCTGCTTTTTGTCGAGCATGCCGGCTCTGTGCCATTTTTCGCCGTATTCGCCGCCGCCGCGGATGTTTGCGATCGCCATGATGCCGCCTGTTTCGATCCAGACTGCATTCACTGCCGAGAAGTACATGGGGTAGTTTACGTTGAAACCGCCGTAACCGCGCAGGAAAGTGTGGTTTTTGCCGTTCTTTTCCAGTCCTTTTTTGTAAATTATGAACATCGGGATCTTCGTGCCGTCTTTTGACGTGTAGAAAACCTGTTCTGTAACGATATCTTCAGTATTTACAGGAACTTCTGCTTTCCAAAGCTGTTTCATTCCGCCGTTTTCGGTGTATTCGTATATTGCCGGCGGGAATGCGAAGGACGAGAAAGCGACATAAATTTCATCGTTTATGGAATCCGCAATAAATTCGGCGCTTCCTAAAGCGGGGAGGGGAATTTCGCGCTCGTTCCGGCCGTCAAGGTCGTAAATCGCGAGCTTGCTTGCGACATCATGCATCTTGGAAACGACGATGCGTCCTTTTGAAACCGCGAACAGCTCGATAACATCTTTTTCGTGCTCGGCAACGACTGTCTGCCATTCAAGAGTTTCGCAGTTTACACGCTCGATTTTCCAGTTGAGTGCGTTGTCCTTGTCGGTTTTCAGGAAAAGGTAGCCGCCGTAAGCCTCGCCTTCGTAAATATTTTCGTAGTTGTCAACGATTTTTTTGGTTTCTTTCGTCTCGGTGTTGTAAACCGCGAGTTTCGCCTTTCCGCTTGATCCCTGATATTCGGTGAGAAGGAGCCAGAGCCCTTTTTCGTCAAGCGTGCTGACGAGGATCGCCTCTTTTATCGAGCTTTTCGCGATGATTTCGTCGTTTTCGGCATCAACGCCGATTTTGTGGAAGCGGACGCTCTGTTCGGTGTCGATTTCGCCTTCGTGGTTTCCGTCGAGTTTTCTCGTGTAGTAGAAACCGCTCTCGTCTGGAAGCCAGCCTACGCTTGCATAGCGGCATCCGTCGATCGGTTTGTCGGCTTCAGCTCCTGAATCGGTGTCAAAAAGGTGAAGGACCGACTGTTCCGAGCCGTTTTCGCTGAGTCCTGCCGCGATATATTTGCCGTTCGGCGAAACATACCACCAGTCCATTGCGGTTGTTCCGTTTTTATCGATCGTGTTCGGATTGACGAGCTCTTTTTTCGTTCCGTCGGGAAGCTGCATCATAAGGACCGGCTGATTCTGAAGGCCTGTCTGGTAGCGGTAGAAAAGTTTGCCGCCGCGTTTGATCGGAAGCATCATTTTGTCATAATTCCACACTTCACCGAGCCTTTTTTCGATTTTCGGAGTCTGCGCCCACGAAAAAATCGTCTTTTCGGTAAGCTCGTTCTGTGCCGCAGTCCACTTCTGAACGTCTTCGGCATCGTTGTTTTCAAGGTGACGGTAGTAATCCTCGACTTTCGTGCCGAAGTAGTCATCCGTCACAAGTTCACGCTTTGTTTCGGGATAGTTCCAGTTTACCTGCTCAGGTTTCACAGGGCTTTCCTCCTCTTTTTTAGTTTTAGTGCAACCGACTAAAACTGCCAGTAAAATCAATGTGATAAGTGCGGTTTTTTTCATTTTCGCCTCCTAACAGAAAAAACGGGAAATTTTAGGGAATTTTTAGAGAAAAACAAATTTTGGAATTAATTTTTAGGTTCGCATGCAACCCACTTGGTGCCGGAGATGTCGCCGCCGTAGTGAGGACTTGCTTTGTAGCTGTAGAGTTTTGCGGTTCCGTTGACGGAAATCGTTGTTTCGCCGGGAGTCCAGCTGATAGCGGTGATATTGATCGTGCCTACACCGAAAGCGTGGTCACAGATTTTTTCGCCTTCGCTGTCTGTATTGCTGATGAAAAGTCTTGCTTCTTCCTCCCAGTCGCTGAGACCGAGCTTGTATGTGCCCGTCTCGTGAAGAGTTGTTACAATGTGAACAGTCGGACCGAAACTCTTTCCTTCTTCTTTTTTGTAGGTCTGAACAAGCGTGATGTTCTTTTCTTCAGGAACATCTTTGAAAGGAGCGATCTTTGCATAAGAAAGAAGCTGACCTTCAGAATCTACGACAGGTGTATTGTTGTTTCCGAATGTTCCCTCAACAAAAGCGGCTTCAAGTGCATGAGAATAAAGTATTTCGGTCTCACCTTCTGCATGGAGATAGGTGAATGTTCCGTTAATGGTTACTTCGCCGTAAGGAATGTTGTAATTTTCAGTGTCGCCCCTCATTCCGCAGATTTCTTCCTCTTCGGCGCAGTTTTCCCACAGGCAGTAGTAGTTGTTTTCGCAGTTGTGTGCCTCGTTGCATGTCGAGAAAAGGTTGAGGTACTGCGTTCTTGCTACTGCCGAGATGTCGCTGAAGCAGTTTTCTATGCATGCCTCATTTTCGTCACATCCTTTCTTGCATTCCGTAATGCCTGCGCATGTTTTGATTGCATGGTCTGAAGATTCTTCAGCTCTGACAACGCCGGTTTCAATCGTGATGCAGTCGGTCTCATCTGGTGTAAAATAATTGTTGTTGATCGTTACGGCAACGAGTGTAGCTGAAATTTCAGCAGACATTTCCATGGTTTCAGGATCGTATTCGCTTACAACGATTGTTCCGTTTTTCTGGAAGTATATTTTCTCGTCCTCAGTGTTGTTGTCCTGAGCGACAATCGTACATGCGGTGCAGTTATAATTGGTGGAAGTATAGGAATTTACAGCTACTTCATCGAACTCAATCTGTATAAGATCGTCAGAAGACGCATCACCGAGGATGCCGTTCTCAACGAATCCGATATAGACATTTTCATAGTAAGGAATGAAAGTCGATGCATCGAGTGAAATACCGGTGCATTCGATCTCCGGCTCAGTCGGCTCGGTAGGATTTGTCGGCTCGTCGGTAGGATTCGTCGGCTCGTCGGTAGGATTTGTCGGCTCGTCGGTAGGATTCGTCGGCTCGTCGGTAGGATTTGTCGGCTCGTCGGTAGGATTCGTCGGCTCGTCGGTAGGATTCGTCGGCTCGTCTGTAGGATTTGTCGGCTCGTCGGTAGGATTCGTCTGATCGTCAGTCGGATTCGTCTGATCGTCAGTCGGATTCGTCTGATCGTCAGTCGGATTTGTCTGATCGTCGGGATTTGTCGGGTCATCAGTCTGATTGGTAGGCTCATCGGTTATTTCATTTGAACTGCCGCAACCTGCAAATGCGAAAAGTGCAAAAAAGATAGTAATAAAAACAAGTTTCTTCATGGCGATACCTCAAAATAAATTAGCAAAAAACAAGCAATTTTAGTGAAAAATAAGAAAAAAACAAGTGCTTTTTTGTTTGTTAGCCGGAACATTGTTTAACTGGAGTGGTGTTGCAAAAAATTATATCTGTCCCCTCAAAGCGTTCTTTTTTGACATTTTCAGGTGATGTTTTATAAGTAACAGTTTTAATTTTTTGATAGGAGAGAAAAATGGCAAAACTGCTTGACACCGTTTTATTGCTTGCCCTTCCGGCTTCGGGAAAGTCAGAAGTCCGCAGATTCATGGAACATCTCACCAAAAAACAGTGCGAAAACGACATGCACATGGGCGAAACGCTCCAGCTTGACGACTATCCTTATGTTCATTTCATGCACAGGATCGACGACGAGCTCAGTAAACTCGGCTGGCACTATATTTTCTACAAAGGTGCGACACGTCCTTTCAAGGATCCGATGGAATGGTCAACCTTGATAGAACTTCTCAACGAAGATTACGAAGACCTCGTAAACTCCAACATCATCAATGTTCCGTCTGCCGCTCAGTGGCTTTTCGACAGGATGGACAACATCCGCGAAAAACTCGATTTAGGGCGCGAATTCGGAAAGATCCCGTGGGATATCAGAATTGCTGCCGGAAAGGCTATCGAAGCGGAAGTCGCTGAATTTCTGAAAGAAAAGAACGCAACGGCTGCAGCTGACAAAAAGAATAAAACGATAGTCATCGAGCTTGCACGCGGCGGAGCAAACGGCGCGACGATGCCTCTCACTCCTCCGCAGGGATACGCGGCTGCATTTGAAATGTTCTCTGAGCACATTCTCAACAGAGCTTCGATACTTTACGTCTGGGTAACGCCGGAAGAGAGCAGAAGAAAGAACTACGAACGCGCGAAACCGAACGGCGAAAGTTCGATCCTAAACCACGGCGTTCCGCTTGAAGTCATGCTCGGCGAATACGGCTGCGACGACATGGCTTACCTCATCGAGACAAGCGACAAACCGAACACGGTCAAAGTAGAGCGCACCGTTACGGTCAAAAAGAAAGGAAAAGAAGTCTTTGCAACCAAAATATGGAATATTCCGGTCGCAAGATTCGACAACCGCGAAGATCTCACGACTTTCATCCGCAAAGACCGCAAGGATTGGGGCAAGGAAGAGTACAAAAAGATGTACAAAGGCCTTTCCGACGCAATGAAAACACTCGCGGAACTCTCAAAATAATCAGTGATCTTAAAAACTTATAATCTTTTAAAACCATGATTTTCTTTATTCTCACACTTCTCATTTTCGCGTCACTTGAAGTTGTATCCAAACCGCTCATGCCTTACATCGACCCGTTCGCCCTCACTTTCTGGCGCTTTTCAATGGGATTTGTTTTTTTCCTGTTTTATCCCGGCATGAAAAAACGTTTTGCTGAAATTGCCAAATTCTCGAAAAATGACTGGTTTTTCCTGTTTCTGCTCGGTTTTCTGAACGCTTTTCTTGCAATGAGCCTCCTTCAGTTTGCCGTAAAGGAGAGCACCCCGGCGACGGCTGCTGCGATCTTCTGCTCGAACCCGCTTTTCGTCATGATAATCTCTTCAATAGCCGGTTTTGAAAAGATCAGCGCGAGAAAAATTGTCGGGCTTCTCATCGGTGTTGCGGCGATATTCGTGATAATGTGGGAGAAAGGCTTCAAACTGAATTACGGCGCGGTCTATGCAGTCTCTGCTGCCGTCATTTTTGCGGGATTCACGGTTCTCAGCAAAAAAACGGTCTCAAAGATCAAGCCTTTTTCGGTCAATTTAGTCTCCTTTTTCTTCGGTATCGTCTCGCTTTCGATCTTCATGGCAATAACGGGAAAAAGCTTCGCACTGGATCCTGTTTTCTTTAAAGATTACGCAAAGTTAGTTGCTTTTGTCTATCTCGGTTTCATCGTGACCGGACTTGGCTATGTCACGTTTTTAGCGACGATAAAGAAGTATTCGCCGGTCAGTTCTTCGCTTATTTTCATGCTCAAACCGGCAGTCGCGACTGTTTTTGCAGTCGTTTTTCTCGGTGAAAAACTCTCAGCATATTTCATCGCCGGATTCGTAATGTTACTTCTCGGAACAGGTGCTATAGTTTCTGAAAAGATCTGGAAATAAAGCCGCCCACATCGGTTTATGATTGTCGGAGAGCACGCGGCCCGCGCGCAAATTTCCGTAATATTGAATTTAATCAAAACATCTTGTAAAAACTTGCACTTCTGATGATAATACCTAAAATACTGCGGTTTTTTGAAGGAGGCAAAAATGAAAAAATTTTTGGTTTGTTTTGCAATTTTTACCGCTTTGATTTTTGTCGTTTCGTGCGGCGGCTCGAAAAAAATCTATGATGACTCCGACACCGGCGACACGGCAACAGATAATGACGCTGATGACACCGAAGCACCCGACACGGGCGATACGGCTGCGGGAAACGAAGGTGTCTATTTCGGTATCATCGGGTTCAACGAAGCCCAATACACCAAGGAGATCGGTCTTTTGAACACTTCAACCGAAGAGAGTTACAAAAGTTTTATCGACGAACTCACTTCCGGTGACGGCACGGCCCTCTACTTCGCCGACTACACCGCGCTTAAAATGATGCGCGACTATCCTGCTCCCGAAAAGCTGAAAAATGTAGCTCTGGTAACATTTACCGACGGACTCGACAACATATCGCTTGCCAACGACGACTACAACCCCGGGAACTACGACAGCACAGCCGCATACAGAGACGCACTTCACGAGATGATCGTTAACGATAAAATACACGAACTGAACGTAGCAGCCTACACAATCGGCCTTAAAGGCAAGGATGTTACCGATGAAACCGCATTCGGCGAAACGCTGAAACAGCTGGCAAGCAGCGACGATAACGTCTTCCAGGTTTCAGACATGGAAGAGGCCATGAAGCATTTCAAGGCAATAGCCGAAGCCCTCTATTCAGTTTCCAAAACGGTAAATCTGGATATCAAAGTGCCGGGCGGTTACGATGACGGCCAGCATCTGCGCTTCACATTCGACAATTCAGATACGGCTACAGATTCAAAACTCTACATCGAAGCCACCTTCCGCCGCTCTGACGGAAGAATACTCGAGGAGATCGCATACCACGGTTTAAGCAGCCAGACTACGGTATCGACCGGTTCTGCGGACGGAGCATACTACCATTTCGTGTTTGAAGACCTTAAATACGATGACGGCAGCACTCCGGTATCGGATGCCGACATCAGCAGAATAATGTTGTGGAAAGAGACCAGCACCGGCGGCTGGGACAAAGAATCGGAGTTCAATCCTGAAAGTTCGAGCACCGTTACAGAAGATAAGAACAGCGCACTGATAATGCTCGTTCTTGACTGCACGACATCTCTCGGCAGCGATTTCGCAAGAATGCAGCAGGCAGGCAAGGATTTCGTAACAACGCTTGTCAACGGCTCGACGAACCAGACAGATCCGTCCGATGATCATACCGATACGATTCCCGATGAAGATGCAGCAGACACGGATCTTGATGACGATTCAGATTCTGAAAACCAGACGAATGACGATGATTCAGATTCTGAAAACCAGACGAATGACGATGATCAGACACTGCTGTCCGACGAAGAAAAATGTGCCGGCGCAGGCGGAACGTGGGATTCTTCAGCGCAGAACTGCTATAAAACGAAGAAATGCGATGCTAAGCCTGCACATTCCGAATGGAACGGTGATTCGAGCTACGACGTATATTACGATGTTGAAGCAGGAGCATGGATGCCGGGACCTGCATATACAACTCATTACGGAGACGGAGAATCTGAGCCGTGCCAGTACAAATGTGTTTCAAACGCCCGTCCTGACGGATCGGAAGGTGACGAGTGCAAACCTCTCTGTTCCGCAGTTTTTAACGGAGAGAAATCCAAAATCGAAATTGCAGACAACGATCTGCTGAATCTCGGACAGGCTTGGACGATTGAAGCCTGGGTAAAGCAGGATATGAGTAATCTCCCGACATCAACTTACAAAAAAACTCCGATTCTAAGGAAGGGTGACGGATATTTTCTGACCGGTTTCTACAAGACAACGTCTGATTCAAATACTTATTACAATATGTACGGCGGTTTTTATTACAGCAGCTCCGCAGATCTTAGTGCTGAAATCAAATACCAGAATACAGATGCTGATTCACCGATCAAAGAAGACTGGAATCATATTGCACTTTCTTATCATGTAGATAACGGAACATCCCTGCTTCGTCTTTATATAAACGGAAAACTGGCAGGCGAAAAGACCAGCAGCAGTGAGCGCACTCCGAGAACAGTCTCCAGCGCACTTAAAATCGGTTATTATTATGACCAACCCCTTATTAGCGGCACTGATCTTTATTTCAAAGGTCTTATCGATGCAATAAAGATTTCGAATACCGCGAAATATACGGCTGATTTTACTCCGGGTCTGCTCAGTGCAGACGATGATACGATCGCTTTCTGGAATTTCAGCGGCAATGCAGACGATTCGTCTCCGAACGGCCTTAACGGCACGGCTACAGAAATAACTTATTCCACAGACTGCAGATAATCAAAGTCCTGCCGCTCAAAAAACTGCACTTTTTTCATAATGTCATGGAACCGGCGCGATAGTTTCTGAAAAAATCTGGAAATAGATCAGTTTATTCGCCTCTGCGGACGCAGCGGACGATGTCGGAATTTGATTTGCCGCCGAAATTTATGTCGCTGTCGCTGAAAAGGATATACCATGCGTTTTTGTTACTTTTAGCATCACTGGTGGAAGTGCGGAAAGAGCGGTTCTCCGGCATTCCAGGAAAATCAGATGCAGGCTTATATTTGCCGTAGTTTGCGATCGAGGCAAGTTCGTTTTTGTTGGGAAGTCTCCAGTCTGTAAATCCTGCGTATTCAAGGCCTTCGCAGGTGGAAAGGGCGTCTGCGAATTTTTTCACGCCGTCTTTATAGGTTTTTTGCCACATCAGGCCGGTGACTGAATCTTTGACTATTTCATCTTCGCCGATTTTCTCAGTTTCAAACTGTCCGTCAGGCAGAGTCGTGCCGCGGACGCAGCGGACGTGCATACTTTTGCTTTTTGTTTTGAGTTCCTGGCTCAAAAAACCTTTGTCAAAGCGGACGAACCATTCTTTGTTCTGGTCGGAATCGGCAGTTGAAGCGAAATCGGCCGAGGTCCAGAACCATTCATCGTTGGTATCTGGGAAATAATCTGTATTTATTGCGGGGTCATACCTGCTGTTGTCAACGATCGAAAGGAGTTCCTTCGGCGTGGGAAGACGCCAGCCGTAGCCATCGGCATATTCTTTTGCGCACTCATCCGAAGCGTGCTGCCAATCGACATTTTTTGTGATTTTCTGCTGCCATTCAAGCTTGAGGTTTTCGTCAAAGACGATTTTTTCTTCCCCCGTGCCTTTGACCGTGAATTTCTGCGGAATGCATTTCCCGAGTTTTGCATACTGTGCATCCTGGCCGAAAAACGGTTCGCCCTCGTTCGGGCAGGGGATTTCACTAGTTTCATCGTAG
Source organism: bacterium (assembly GCA_017645765.1). Classification (GTDB taxonomy): domain Bacteria; phylum UBP6; class UBA1177; order UBA1177; family UBA1177; genus UBA1177. Next base: position 46,310 of record JAGCNV010000067.1, read on the forward strand.
CATTTGGTCTGGCCTGTGCAGATGTTGCCGAAAACTACGGGAATGTCAGGAATTATGGTTTCCTGGTCATCGTCATTAGTGCCGGTGTCGGAGTCATCAGTTGAATCGCTGTCGGCATCGTCATCAGGCTCTTCTGTCGGGTCGGTGTCATCAGGTTGTTCAGGCGTTGTGTCGGAATCATCGTTTCCGCTCGGGATATCGTTATCAGTTATACCGCTATCCGATGTGTCGGAATCCGAAGTGTCTGAATCGTCGTTTTCAGGTGCTGTGTCGGTTGTGTCGTCATCGTTTTCGGTTCCATCGGGCAAAGTGTCTCCAGTGTTGTCAGCGTCCTGTACCGCACTGCTGTCAGTGTCTGAGAGTTCTTCCTCCTCATCGTTCGACGAGCATGAAAAAACAAGAAAAACTGATAAAACCAGAATGAAAAGCAGGTTGAATTTTTTCATTTAAATCTCCAAAACAAAAACCATCTCTGATTTCGGGCTTATACAGAAAAGATTTTGGGAAAGCAAAGAAAAGTCAGCCGATTTTTGCGACAATTTCAAAAATAACTATAATAGCGCGTTTTTTGTGCTTATCGAAGAGGTAAAACTATGATTTTTTCGGCGGTTTTTCTGATTTCTGCTGTGCTTTTCGCGCTGGAAGTGCTGCAAACGAGGATATTTTCTTTTTCGTCGTGGCATCATCTCACATATATGGTCGTAGCTGTAGCTCTTATGGGATATGCGGCTGCGGGAACAGTTCTGGCTGTTAAAAAAAGGTTGAAAAATTATGAGAAATTTATCCATATAATCTCAATTTTGTTTGTATTTTCGATACCTGTCGCCTTTTTTATGACTTCCAGGATTCCGCTTGATCCTATGATGCCGAACAAACTTTTTATGCTGATTTTTCTTGTTTCCGACTACTTTTTTCTGTTTTTTCCCCATTTTTTCGGTGGTCTCATACTGCTTTCAATTTTTCAGAATAATGGCAAAAACGTGAATATAAGTTATTTTTTTTCGGTTTTGGGGTCTGTCGCCGGCTGCTTTTCGGTTCTTCCGCTTCTTGAAGCTGTAGGGATGGAGGGTGCTCTGCTTGCGGCTGTGTTTTGTGCCGCTCTTGCATCGTTTTTCATAGCTTTTGCAGCAAAAAGAGGAACTGCCGGCAAAATTTGTTCTGCGATTCTTATTGTGTCTGCAATAGTTTTATTCCCTTTCAAAAACAATGTTTTTGTATTCAGACCGGCTCTTTCCAAGATTCTGAGTTCAGTCTTGCCGAATAGCGAAATGACGGAGTGGAACAGGGCAGGTAGAGTCGATATTGCGGGAACATACGGGTTTTTTTTTCAGCATCAGTGGTCTGATCTTAGGAAAGGAATGATGACGATCGACGGGGATGCGGCTTCGTTTGTCTATGATTTTTCAGACGCGCCTGAACGTATAGCTCCTTCGCTGTATTCCGCCGGATATTTCGGACTTTCTTCCCCTGATGTCTTTGTTGCCGGACTTTCAACGACAGATATCGCAGCAGCTCTTTTCTGGCAGGCTAAATCGGTGACTTCCGTTGAGGTAAACAGTTCTGTAATTGATTTAAGCCTTCAGAAATATTCGACTTTTAAAAACAATATCCTGAAAAATGAAAAGGTTGAAATCATTCACGACGAGGTGCGTTCGTTTTTAGGAAAAACCGATAGAAAATATGATCTCATTCAGCTTTCAGGTACAGATACGGTCTCGGCGCTGATTAACGGCGTTTACGTGATGAATGAAAGCTATCTCTACACGAAAGAGGCTTTCAGGCTTTATCTTGACCGCCTTAATGACGAAGGAACTCTTGCCGTTATCAGGTGGGTCCTCTGGCCGCCGAGAGAGACGCTTAGGGTCGCTGTGACAGCCGCTTTGGTGCTTAAGGAAGCCGGTGTCGATCATCCTGAAAACAACATTGTAATAATCGGAGACGGCGCTTTGGCGAGCGTTCTCGTGAAAAAACTCCCCTACACTTGGACGGAACTCAATGAAATCGCCGAAATCGTGGCTGCAACACCCGATCTCAGGATTCTGTATGCAAATGGATTTTCGGCGGGTTTGCGATATTACGATCCGATCGTAAAGTTGGTTAATTTTTCGAGTGATCAGGCGATCGACTTCATAAAGAGCGGTTTCGTCTATTTTTTCCGATCACTCGAGAACGGAACTTATGAGAGGTTTGTAAACGATTATCCTTACAATATAAAACCTGTAAGCGACGATTCCCCATTCTTTTTCAACTATTTCAAGTTCGGAGGAGACAGTATTTCAAAAGAAGTGCAGACGTTTTTTATGGATTTAAGCCTGTTTCAAATCGAGATCCTGATTTTCACGTTCGTTCAGCTGCTGTTTCTGTCGCTTTCGCTTTTCATTTCTCCGCTTTTTTTCATGTCGAAAGAGGAAAAAAAGTATATGCCGCTTGTTCAGATCCTTGTTTTTGCCGCAATGGGCTTCGGGTTCATGTTCGTTGAAATGACTTTTATACAGAATTTTACTCTGCTTTTCGGTGATCCTGCGACTTCGGCGGCAACTGCGATAGGGCTTCTTCTTGTATTTTCGGCAATCGGCTCTCTTTTCAGCAAAAAAATACTGATTTCGCTCGGAGAAAAGTCCTTTTTCAGCGTTCTGGCTGTAGTTCTGCCGTTGATGATTCTTGGTTATGCGGTTCTTGTACCGCATTTCTCGGCTTTCTGTGCAGGTCTCTCATTTGCTCAGAAATTGTTGCTTACGGTGCTTTTTATAGCGCCTCTCGGGTTTATTACAGGTATTGTTTTTCCGGTTTCGCTGCTCCTTGTCGGAGAGAAAAAGCCTTTCTTCATTCCGCTGGCAATCGGTGCAAACGGAGCGGCATCAGTTCTTGCAACGGTTACTTCAGTAATAATTGCAATGTCTTATGGCTTCAAATTTGTCTTTGTTCTTTCAGCTTTCTGCTACTTCTTCGCTCTTTCGGCGATGCTTTATTTCGTGAAAAAACGGTTTAGGTTTTAATCGGAAATTCGTTGCCGGCTTAATTCATCCAGTTTTTTACGTCGTTGAAGAATTTTTCAGGCTGATTTACCGAAACACTGTGAGAGCTTTCTGGATAGAACGGGAATGTGACAGTTGCCGACTGCCCATCCTTGAAATGAACCGTGAACGATTCGTCGCCGATTTCAACGCTTGAAACGTCGCTGAATTTTTTAGCAGCTTCGGGAGTTGCTTCTGCATAAAGGATTATATCTTCTTCCGCCTTAGTGATGAAAGTTTTTGCGGTTCTTATGTTTTCGAGGAACATTTCACCGTTGACATTGTCGTAAGGATCGACTGAAGCATTATAAAATGTTGAAAGTATCGTATCGTTGGTATCGACATAGTATTCGTCGTATTGTGGAAGGGCGCCGAAAACGCTCTCCAGGTCGCCGCTTGAAAGAGGATGTGCGCTGCGCTGTTCGATACGTGCCTTCAAAATGATCTTTATGCTTTCGGGAAGATTTTCGAGTTTGTCCAGATCCGCGATATTCTTTGTATATCCGTAACTGCCATTGTATCTGAAAGCACCGGTTCTGTTTGCCGCGTAAAGGGCGTCAATTTTGGTCGGATCGTTCATTATGAACTGTTTGAACATCGTGAACTGAAGCATTTTCGCGATGCCGTAATCGGTGTAATCAAAAAGCCAGTTGTATTCTCTGCGGTAGGAGTAGATGTCGCGGCCTGCATTTCGGACGTAATTTACAGCTCTGTTGTATTTGTCGCAGTTCCACGAGTTGTTTCCGCATGGAGTATATTTTTTGCCGGTTTCCTGCTGAATCGTGTAAAGCGGGCTGCCGTTTTTTTCAAGGACTTCTCCGATCGCATCAAGCTGCAGCTGCCCCATGGCGAGCGGCTGGATCATGATCTGCCTGCCGAACTGCTTTGCAACCGCTTCCGTAGAAGGTATTCCTGTTACCGTCGAATCAATTTCCTGAAAATGGGCAGCAATCTCGTTGAAAAGTGCCTGATCGTAGAAGACCCTGTTTTTCTGAGCGTAGTCTGCAACATTGAGCAGAATGTTGATCACTGCGGTCGTTCTCGTTCCTCCGTAGCTTTCACCGGCAAGGATAACAGGATTTGACTTTATCTGCGGATGGTTGTCCAAAAAGCGAAGGATCACACGGATGAAGTCTGCAGCATCGACGAAAACGTTGAAATTCGCGGTCGAAAAATAGTTTGAACGGGCACTGCTGTTGGAAGGATTGTCAACTATGCCGTAGGAAAATCCCGTTTGTCTCGCATCGACGTAAAGAAGGTTGCCTAGCTTGTTCCAGTTCCATTGGTTGTCAGCGACACCCTCACCGGCAAACGCCTGATCTGCCGTTTTTCTGGAGGTGTTGTAGAGGAAAATAAGCGATGAAGACGAGCCGGGACCACCGTTGTACAGAACAAAAAGCGGTTTATCCTGCGGATTTTCGTCTGCCGGCTGGAAGTCGTACCAGATTTTCGCCCTGCCGCTTTTATTGCTTTTGTTGCTGAGAGTATAGCTGTTTTCCTCAAGATCGATAAAGCCCGATTCGTAGTCGAGACCTTCGACTATTACAACAGGATCGTCATCTGTTTCGGTATCGTTGTCAGTCTGCCATGAATCACCGTCGGTTGCCGGTATGTCCGAAGTGTCTCCGTCCGTTGTCTCGTCAGGATCGTTTGAATTTTCACTGTCATAAGGATCCGATGAATCTCCGTCGTTCAAAGTGTCTCCGGAATCACCGTCATCGTGCGTTATATCGTCATCATTATGCGGTGTTGTATCGGTTTTGTCGGAATCATCACGATCCGCTTTAAGATTGACTTTTGATCCGTTGTCACAGGCAGCAATGAAAAATGCACATAAAAGAGCAAGAACAGCAAAAAACTTTTTCATAAGAGTCCTCTCAAAAAAATCAAAAACCCCTAATTATAGAGGAAAAAGCTGAAGAGGCAAGATTCTGTTGATACTATCGTTGTTATCGAAATCTCGATTTGCTGCTGTCGACATATCGATCCGCCGACGTCGATATATCGAAATATCGACAGATAATCGGCGGCGTCAAAAAAGAGCCTTGACTTTGCAAAGTCCGTTCTTATATATCACCGCGGTTTTTTTATTATGTTTTTTTTCGGAGGAGAAAATGGCTGAAAAAAGTTTCAAGGCCGAGACCAAAAAACTGCTTGACCTTATGATCAATTCGATTTACACAAACCGCGAGATTTTTCTTAGAGAACTTATTTCGAACGCGAGCGACGCGATAGACAAACTTAAATTCAAATCGTTGACCGAACCTGATCTTTTGAAGGAATGCGGGGAACCCGAAATCAGGATAACTCCCGATAAAGAGCTGAAAACACTGACTATTTCCGATAACGGAATCGGCATGAACTATGACGAGGTCATAGATAATATCGGAACGATCGCAAAAAGCGGCTCAAAAGAGTTTTTCGAAAAAATGGTTGCCGAAAAGGGTGAAGGCGAAAAGAATGCGGCCGAGTTCATAGGACAGTTCGGTGTCGGTTTCTACAGCGCTTTCATGGTCGCAGACAGAGTTAAGATCAGAACGAGAGCGGCAGGTGCTCCTGCTTCGGAAGGCGTTGTCTGGGAATCGAAAGGCGACGGAGTCTACACGATTGACAAGACTGAAATCGACAAGTGCGGGACCGAGATCACCCTTTACCTCAAGGACGAGGCGGTAAAAGAGATGATGCTTCTCGACAGATACGAACTTGAAGAGCTCGTTTCTAAATACAGCGACTTTATCCGCTACCCGATAAAAATGATGATCGAAAACGAAGTCCCCGAAGAAAAGGACGCCGACGGCAAAGTCACGAAAGAGAAGGAGACAGTGCTTGAGGACAAAACTCTGAACTCGATGAAACCGCTCTGGAAAAGGGAAAAATCGGATGTAAAGGAAGACGAATACAAGGAATTCTACAGACATACGTTCCATTCATACGACGAGCCGCTGGATGTCATTCAGGCGAAAGGCGAAGGTCAGGTCGAATACACCGCGCTTCTTTTCATCCCGTCGGAAACGCCTTTCAACTTCTACTCATCGCAGTTTGAAAGAGGTCTCGCGCTTTACAGCAAGCAGGTCTTCATCATGGAAAAGTGCAAAGACCTCGTTCCCGAATACCTCGGTTTCGTGAAAGGCGTCGTCGACAGCCCCGATTTTTCGCTCAACATTTCGCGTGAGATGCTCCAGCACAGCAGCCAGCTCAAGATAATCTCGAAAAACCTTGAGAAAAAAGTGCTCGCGTCGCTCAAATACATGCTTGAGAACGACCGTGAGAAATATATGAAATTCTGGAAGGAATTCGGCAGAGCGATGAAAGCCGGCGTTTACTCAGATTTCGGCGCCCACAAGGAAAAACTTCAGGATCTGCTTCTTTTCGAATCGTCGAAATGTGACGGAATGACGACTTTGGGCGAATACGTAAAAAGGATGCCGGAAGGGCAGAAAGAGATCTACTACGCAGCCGGAAAAGACAAAGAATCCATCGCCGGGATCCCGCAGATGGAAGTCGTTGCCGAAAAAGGCTACGAAGTGCTTTATTTCACTGATAAAATTGATGAATTCGCTTCAACTATGCTCGTAAATTATCAGGAAAAACCGCTCAAAAACATCGCGGCGGAAGACCTGAATCTGGATACCGACGAAGAGAAAAAGGCGAAAGAAGAAAAACGCAAAGAGAAAGAGGAAGAGAGCAAGTCCCTTCTTGAAACCATCAAAAAATATCTCGGAAACGAAGTGAGCGAAGTGCGCCTTTCATCAAGACTCAAAAACAGCGCAGTCTGCCTTGTCAGCGGTGCGGGCTTAAGCCTCAACATGGAACAGGTTTTGGCAGAAGCATCGATGTCGGCAATGCCTTCACCTAAAGCGATGAAGATCCTGGAGATCAACCCTGATCACAAAATTTTCGAGAAAATGACTGAGATCTACAACGCAGATCCAGAGTCGCAGAAACTCAAAGACATGGCGGAAGTCCTTTACGATCAGGCACTTCTTATCGAAGGGATCACACCGAAAAATCCGGTAAAATTCGCAAACCAGATCTCGGCTCTCCTGTCAGAAATTTCGTTATAAGGATGGGGGATTGGTAAAGAGACGTTTCAGGAAACGTCTCTACAAAATAACATCGGGTTTCATATGAGAGATGTTTCAGGAAACATCTCTACAAAAACAATCTTCTTCCCATTTTTTCACATTGTTTTTGATATACTCAGAAACAAGATCTAATTCTTTCTGATTTCTGATTATATGGTCATGAAAACCGGATTGCCATGCAAATTCAATATTATTTTGCTTTGCAAAGCGCGTTACCGACTGTTTGAATTGACGTATCACGACAGACAACCACGATTGTTTGTTTGTGGCACATTCCATTCCCTTTGTTGTTGTAGTCAACTATAGTTAAAAGAAAAAGTCCTTTTATTTTTCAGCATAGAAAAGAGACATCTTAAAAATTTATTAAAAACCGCAATTACAGCCTTTTTTCCATTCATGTTCTCTCGTATTTTTTTGTCGTAATAGTCCTTAAAGAGCTTGTTCATACTGATTAAATGCAATGCTGTCAGGAAACCGATTCTCCGCACGGAAGCATTGCCTCTTTTTGAGATTTTTTTCTGAACCAGAGAGTTGCCTGACTGACTTATTCCAGGATCTGTTCCGGCATAAGCGGTCAGTTGTTTCACTGTTTCGAAGCGGTTGATATCGCCGATTTCCGCGAGTAACTGCGCTGCGGTAAGTTTACCGATCCCGGGAATACTTGTGAGGATTTCAAAGTCCTCATGTGAATAAACGCTGACTGCTTCAATGAGTTCATTGTCACATTTCTTCAATTCATCCGTAAGGAAGTTAAGTTCCCTTATTATATGCAGAACCGTTTTCTCGAGCATTGGCTTGCAAACACCGACAGATTTTGTTGCAAGTTCCTTGATTTGCCCTGCATTTAACCCGACATTCCGTCCTTTTGTTTTTGAATTAAGGACTTTTTCAATCTTTCTAAGGCTTGCCTTACGTATTGCTTCGGCAGAGGGAAACTCTTCAAGCAGGCTAATCATTGAAACGGTAAAAATATTGTGTTCATTTACCAGTTCAGGAAATGTCGTTGTCACCAGTTGTTTCAGCCTGATTTTGGCTGCAACACTCTTCTTGGAAATGCTTTCCCTGAGTCGTGCGATTTCTCTCAGACCGTTACTGTCCGAAGCAGCTACGGGGTGAAGTCCGGCATGATTTTTCCCGAGAAAAACAGATATTATTCTGGCATCTATCGTATCAGTCTTGGTATTCCTGAGCGAACATGAACGGGCAAAATTCTTGACCAGAAACGGCGTGATCAGATAAGTCGGAACATCTCTTGCCAAAAGAGCAAAAAGCAGCGGCTGATGGTATGTTGCAGTGGATTCAAGACCGACGGCGACATTCTCAAACTTGCTGATAATACTGAAGAAAATCTCAAAACCTTCGTGACACATGTCACACGAGCCCTTTTCCAAAGTTTTGTCTTTTAAATTCGTGACATTGAACGAAAAGGAATCCTTCGAGACATCGACACCGACAAAATGTTCAAACATTTCTTTACCTCGCAAGACAAAGTACTAAAATAAACCCGCTTCGAGGCAGACATGTCTCCCGTCCCAATCTCCATAATAACAGGAGTTTAGCTCAATCAACTAATTGGGGCTCAGGAGACAGAGAGCAGACTACGCGAGAGGTTCAAAGACCTGGAGACGTGCAGGCTCTTCTGTCTCGGAGCATTTCTCGTGAAAAATAATAAGGAACTGCTTGCAAACAAAGAAATGTTACTCATTTATTGGTAGGAGAGACGTTTCCTGAAACGTCTCCTGTTCCTGAAACGTCTCCTGTTAGTGAAATGTTTTCTAAAACAGGAATATCCCGTTTTTTATGCGGCAGTCTGCCGACGTCAATCGACACGATAAGATGAACGTGGTTCGGCATTACCGTCCATAAAGGTATTTCTGCATATAAATAGTGTTCATGAATCCTCTCCATTCTTTGTCTTACATATTTTCCAGTTTCAGATAGAATCATTTCGTTATTTTCGATTGTTCCGAAAAAATATTCTCTATTTTTGGTGCAAATGGTCACAAAATAAAATCCGTCATCATAGTCATGCCATTTCGCCCGTGCCGAATCTATGCGGTATTTGTTCATAAATTTATCGCAATCTATTGTAAACATTGCACATTTCTCCGTAAGCACAAAATACAATTTTCTTCATTTTTGCCGACCAAAACTTAAAGTTGTTTTTACAGATAATTTTTATAAAGTCAATAGAAATCTGATTTTGAAAAATTTATTTGTGAATTTGTAGAGACGTTTCCTGAAACGTCTCATAGATACCGGAGAGGGTAGTGCCTTCTAATTCCTCACGCAACGAACTGAATATTCTACCGCCTTACTGCAGCTTGAGATAATGCTCGGATTGACTTGAAGCCCCCAGACAGTTTCGAACTCGGGAACTTCAGATGATGACCAAAGGATTCCGATGTCGTCTATTTTTAAATAGTGATCGTTCTCCTGGCTGGTTTCTGTACATGCGCAGCTTTCTTCAAAGCATGAGACGTATGAAAGGCAGTTGTTTTCTTCGCTTATTTTGCAGGCACTGCCTGTCATGACTCCTGAACAGTTGCGAACTAATGTTCTCAATTCATCGATATTCGGCATACGCCAGTCATCGTGATCTCCTTCATCCAGGTTCTGGCAATATAAAACGGCATCGTCCCAAAGCATTGTTTTAGGAGCTTTTGCCGACCAGGTGAGTTTTGAATCGGAATCTGTCCATGGTTTGCATTTGCCGCTGTTGCTGTCGCAGCTTTCGTTGCATTTTTCAAAGACTATAGGTGTGTGAGAGTATTCGTTGCATATAAATGAATGTTCGGGGTCGATGCTTCTGCACATTCTGTCACCGGCTTCGCACTGTTCGTTGTAATTGTTTCCGTCGCCGTTGTCTTCGCTGTCGCTGTCAGACGGATCTTCGTAATCGCCATTTTCTGAGTTCGAGTTTCCAACGCATTTTCCGGTTTGCTCATTACAGCCATCGTTACATTTTTCTGCGAATATCCATATTACTTCGTTGCTGGAATCAGGATAGCCGCAGAAGTATGAATCTTCGCCGTGACATTCATAAGTGCCGTATGTACAAACGCCCGACGACTGGTTCTGGTTTTTGTTGTCATTGTTTTTGCTGTCGCTGCCGCCGCAAGCGATCATTAAAAACATTGCCGTGAAAAGTGTGATTGAGGAGATAAGTTTTTTCATTTTTTCCTCCTTTTTTCTGATTTTATCTTACACAACGGACAGAGAAGTGGGAAGACTTAATGTCGGGGCAGACAGTACCGTTATAGAATCTCACATACCAAGCGTTGTTGTTAGTATATTTGTTATAGTTGTGGGTAGAGGAAGACCAAAAATATTCTGACGGCATAGCTGGAAAGTTTGATGCAGGATCATTTTTTCCGTAATTGACAAGCGAAGCGAGTTCATTTTTGTTGGGAAGTCGCCAATCGGAATATCCGGCGTAGATCAGATTTTCGCAGTAGGCAAGAGCCTGTTGCCAAGTTTTTTCGCTGACATAGCTTCTTTGCCAGATAAGTCCGGTTTCAGTGTCGGTTACGATTATATCGCCTTTCACAGTTGAGGAATTGAATGCCGCAAAAAGCGGTGCGAATGCGAAAAACGCAAGCATAAATGTTGCGAAAAATAAAAAGTTTTTCATCTTTTTCTCCTTATTTTGTTAATTGTTTCCATGAAACCATTCAAATTTATAAATTTCGTCTGTTTCAATCGGGACACACTGGATTCCTATAGATTCAAAGAGGGCTCTTTTTCCAAGAGGCATTTCTGATTTTCCAGCTTCTTTTCGATAAATAAAAATAGTTTGCTTTTCTTTAAATTCAGAGTGATTTTCTCTGGCTTTTTCAGCAAGCTCTTGTTGATAAAAATGTCTTTGGATCAGAAGCCAGCGAATATCCTTTTCTGCGGGATCAAGATTCAATCCCATAATAACAAGGTCGTTGTTCATAAAAATATCGACCCAAGTGTTGCTACGGATGACGCCGTTCTCTTTCTTTTCAATATTTTTTTTCAATTCTGATATACGGTCTTTGTAATCCTCATCCCTTAAACAGATGGTTTTAGCAAAAGATTTTTCATTGTTTCCATCTTTTATTAAACCGTGAGTATGCCAGATTGCAAATTTTGAACAAATGTTGTCTGCATTAATCTGATTTCGGTTTTCTTCAGTGGTGAAATATCCGTTCATTAAAAATTTTTCATCTTTTTCCCCGATAAACGAGATAGGAGTGTTAATGTTATGACCTCCAAAGACTTGAGCCCTTATCAAGTTTCGTTCCAAATTTGTGGTTAAGATTGGAAAGTTGTTTTTATTGGCAAGGTCTATCATGTTTTCATGTTGCTCATAAGCATTTTTTGTTTCTTCCATTTCTTGAAGTATTTCTACAGCTTTTTTCTTTAAATTCAGGAAAGGTTGATCAGTGAATTTGTTCAGTCTGCCTTTATTTCGGAATAATAAAGCTAAATCCAGCACTTCTGTAATTGAAATCCCTTCCAAAGATTCTTGTAATACTGAATTTTCGTTGATTGTAAGGAGTTCATGTATTGTCGGCTCTTCGTTTCGGAAAACTTTTTTAATAAAATCTTTGTTTGCGGTGTTATATTCTTTGATTTTATCCTGAATTTCTTTAGGTAAAAGAAGCAGTGCCAACTTTGACCATGGTAAAATGGCATGACCGCTATAATAATAAATTCCATTGCCTACCAAAAAGGCTGGTTGGGATAGTTCAAAAGTTTCGTTCGGGTAAATTTTTTTTGGAATTGTTACTTCAACTGTGTATTTTTTCATTGCTGAATCTCCATTAATAAAAGTCTATAAAAATTTTTCGACTCGCCTCGGCGAGAAATGCATCCACCTCTTCAAAATACAGATGCGAAATAAGCTCGCTATGCTCGCAAAATGCAATCTTCATGATACTACCGTACACAACGCACATAGTGGGTTCGAGTATCAAGGTCGTCGCGAACGCCTCCGTACTGGAAGTTCACTATCAGCGCGAAGCTAGACAGATATGACTTAGAGGAAGACCAAAAATTATCTGATGGTGTGTCGGGAAAATATGTTGTATCAATTACAGTATCTTTATTCTTGTCAACAATTGTCATATTGTTGACGATTGTCAAAAGTTCTTGAGGTGTTGGCAATCTCCAGTCGGAATATCCGGCATAAGTCAAATTTTCACAGTAATTGACAGCATCTTCCCATTTGTATTTTTCCTTAGGAATAGTCTGTTGCCACATAAGACCCGTGTCCTTGTCAATCACAACATTTTGATTTGAAATTGTTTTGATTTGGAAACTTTGCGGTTTGCATTTTTTCTTTTTTGCATATTGCGCATCTTGTCCGAAGAATTCGTTTTTGGATGATTTCGGACAAGGAATCTCTTTTTCGTTGTTGTAGCACTTGGTTAGACCTGTGCAGATATTGCCAAGTAAGGCTGATGTGCAGTTCTTTCCGTTCCAAGAGAATCCTTTTTCGCATTCACAGGAGTATTCTGTCGCAGAGATGGGAATGCAGGAAGAAGTTGAATGTGAAACTGACTGACAAATGTTTGTTGAGCATGGGTTTACGCATTCTTTGCCGTTCCAGAAAAATCCTTGTTTACATTCACAGGAAAAATCATTGATTGCTGCTTTAATACAGACTCCGGTCGAATTTTTTATTTTTTCACAAGAGTTGTTGTTTTCACAAAGATTTTTGCCTCTAACACATTGAACCAATCCACCAGACAAAGGTATTATTCCGTCTGAAAATATACCCCATCCTTCTTCTCCTAATGAAGATGATATAAAAAGAGCTATAAAAGCTCTCTGATATATAAATTCTGAGTTTGCTTTTGCTTTTTGCAAAAAATCATGTGTTATACCGAATTTTTCCAATTTTATTTCGGCAGAAGAGAGAATTTTCATGAGATTGTTCTCCTTGTTTTCCAGCCCCAAAATTTTGACAGGGGAGAACAATTCCATGAGATTATTTATGTCTTCTGGCTTAAATCCTAATTTATAAAGAGGCAGCCCCACTGTAGGGTTTTGTCTAATGTCTGGGTTATTAGAAAGTAAATCCATGTCCTCAACGCAAAAACATTTGTATTTTTCTAAGTCGTCTTGATCACTTCCGGCGCAATCTTTGGCTGAGAGACATTTATTTATTTCGCTTACTTTACATTCGCTGCTTATTCCCTTGGAACAGAATTTAAGCAACTTTGTGGATAGCTCATCAATGTTTGGCAAACGCCAGTCGCTATGACCGCCTTCATTCAAGTTCTTGCAATAGTCTATAGCTCCTTGCTGTTTCATAATTTGTGTTGCTATCTCAGACCATTGCAATCCGTTTTCTTCAGCTTTCAGATGAATAAAACAAAGCAGAAAAACAGACAAATAAACCAAGATTCTTTTCATTTTTTTCCTCCTTTTGAGTTTATCTAAAACAACGGACATAGCCGTGTATCATTGTATTGCTGCGGACTACACCGCCGCCGCTGAAATCGACAACCCAGCCGGTATCTGGACGGTCTGACTGGCGTGAGGACGACCAAAAGAAGCCAGAGACTGATTCTAACTTGCTGAAGTTGTTTCCGCTTCTTCGATTGCAGTCGTTTGTTTTGTCAGTCGAAGCCAATTTTCCTGTTTTTTCTGAAATAGGACAAGTTCCGCCTGTAACTGTGCCTGAATGGTTCTGGATAAGTGTCCTTAATTCATCAATGTTCGGCAGTCTCCAGTCATTGTGACCGCTTTCATTCAAATTGCTGCAGTATGAAACTGCTTCATTTAAATTCATTGTTTGCTCGGCAACCGAAGACCAATGAGAACTGTTGCTGCAACTTGCAAGTGTTAAAAGTGCAAAAATTGTTAAAAAGATAACTTTTTTCATTTTTTCCTCCCTTTTTCTGAGTTTATCTTACACAACGGACATAGTTCGCGGCATGCATGGAAGCCGCACTTACGGCTCCTGCGTCAAAACGGACAACCCAAGCCATAGTCGGCGACTGATTATTTGGCATAACAAAACTGAGAGACCATAAATTTTTGTTATCGCCCAATTTACTGTATTTGCCGCTTGGATCGTACTCGCAGCCTGTGCAAACCGGCGTGTTGCACTGGTTGTTATTTGACATACAGTTGTTGTAGACTTGGCATCCGCCTCCGTTTTCAGTTCTTGGACAGTTGGTGATAACTCCTCTCAGTTCGCTGATTGTCGGCAGTCTCCAGTCATTATTGCCGCCTTCATTCAGGTTTGTGCAATACAAAACAGCGTCTTTATAAGACATGTAATCAGACGATCTGTTTGACCACTGCAAACCGTTTATTGTTTGGCTTTTTTCACCGCAACCGATGAAGAGTAAAGAAATCATAAAGAACGCAAAACAAACAAAAAATCTTTTCATTCTAAACCTCCAAAAACAAAAAAGTCATTAAAATTATTGGAAAATTTGTCCGAAAAACTTGACTTTATTTCTAAATCAAATATGATTGAAATGTGATTCTTGATTCTTGATTCTTGATTCT
>JAGCNV010000068.1 GCA_017645765.1 bacterium
GATGATTATTGTGTTTTCGGCCGTACCTGGGAAGAATTCAAAGACTTTCTTGCAATGCTTCAGGATGAGCTTCAGCTCGCAGCCGATTTTAAGCTGTGCATTTTCGATCATGATCTGCGATATGAATTCGGTTTCTTCCGGAAGATCCTGAATATCGATGAAGATTCACTGATCGCCAGAACGCAGCGCCAGATTATCGCATTCACTTCAGGATGCTTCGAGTTTCGAGATTCTTATTCTTATACCGAAATGCCGCTGAAGGATCTTGGAAAAGAGGTAGGAATCGAGAAGCTCGAAGATTATGATTATGATTCTATCAGGTTGCCGATCACGCCGCTTTCGGATCGTGAACTGCAATACTGCGAAAACGATGTCAAGATCCTTACGCGCTATTTTTCTATCGAGCTAAATCAATATAAGGTAATTTCGCGTCTTCCTCTTACCTTAACGAAGCGCGTCGAGAAGGTGATAGCGTCGAATATGAATGACGTATGCACGCGTCAGCAGCGGTTCCAGATCGCAGCACGGCAGCTTGACGCTGCGGAAGAAGAAGACTATCTGCTTCTGAATTATCTTCGTGTTGCTTACTTCGGCGGATTCAATTATGCAACAACGCTTCATAGGCATGATATCTTATCGGATGTGTACGGCGCTGATATTGATACTTCATATGTCGCGCAGATCCTTTTCCATCGGTTTCCGGTAACAAAATTCAGGCCGCTCGACGGCTTCAAGCCGTTCTCCTGGATCGCGGAAAAAAAGGTTCCGGTCACTTTTGATCCGCGGATCCGTGATATCATGGACGGCCGCGGAGATTTCGCAAACCGTGCGCTGCTGATACACTTCCGAGCGCACAATCTGAAAGCTAAGATTCCGGAACTTGCTTTTCTTCCGATCTATCCTAAAAATTATCTTGGCCGAGCGCCGGAAGCTCGGCGCCGGATGAAAACGGAACACGTTGCAGAATGCTCTTATGTCGATACTGTTCTAACTGATGTAGATTTCCGGCTCATGATCCAGCATTACAAATTCAGCCGGCTCGACGTTGACGAAATATTCTGGTCAAGATATATGCCGCTTCCAGAATATGTCATTCAGAGCGCCGTGCAGCTCGCAGCGACGAAGAAGGCGACGAAAGAGGAGCTTGCATCCGTTCAGCAACACTTCGAGCAGGCCGCGCCGGATGTTAAGCGATTACAGCAAAACGTATTGCAGCAGACAGCTTCCGAATATTTGCGTATCAAGTCAATGTGTGCCAGGATATACGGAGTCTTCGTCAAGGATCCGATCCGGATGCAGTATCAGTTCGATAATAAAGAAGGAAAGGTTAAGGCCATAGGCTTAACCGGAATCGAAGACGCTGCGCTTGACATAAATGGAGATCGAAAGAAAAACTTTGCGCCGACGATGTATCAATGGGGCGTCTGGGTTGCTTCCTGGGCGCGGAAGGAGCTGCTTGATATCTGTTATCGCATCGGATCTTATTGCCCAATACAGCAGCCTGAAGGCTATTTCAATGGCTGCGTGCTTTACTGCGATACTGATTCATGCTATTTCTTCGATTGCGAAGAAGCGCTGCGGATCTTCGATGATTACAACGCGAAGAAGGAAAAGCAGCTGGAAAAGATATGCAAGAAGTACGGCTTCACCGCTTCTGCATTAAAAGGAATCGGAACTTTTCGGATAGATCGCTTTCCAAAATTCAAGGTTATCGGCTTAAAGCAGTATGCTTTTATCACGGCCGGCGGTCAGTTCAAATACCATATATCAGGACTTCCGCAGCCGGAATACAATTCGCGCGGCGAGCTTATCAAAGGAAAATGGTTCGAGCAGTTTGAAACGGCAGCCGACAAGCTCGCAGCCGTCACCGAAGATATGCACATTCCGGCCGAGCTTACCGGAACGCTGAAAAGCAGATACAGAGATTCTGAAAACTGCTGCTGCGTTTCTGATCAATACGGAAATTGCATGCATATCGAGATCCCGTCCTGCATTATCCTGGAACCGCAGGCTTTCAAAATGTCTATGTCACCGCTTGAAGAAGTCAAGGAGCTGATCGCGGATATGGATCCGGACAAGCTCGCCGCCGTCATGAAACGGAATTTTCCTGAAAGGAAGGTAAATGAAAATGAATATTTATCATATTGAATCTTTGATCTCCGATCTTGATATGGTAGCTCAAAGAATAACAACATACGGAGAGGATGAAGATCACATAGTTACTGTTATTCCTTGTATGAGTAAGAGTCAAGCGATACAAATTATTCAGGAAGCAAGTACAACCATCGAAACGCTTATGAAAGAACGAAGACAATATCTTGAAAAGATAGACGCCGTTATTTCAAAATTCGGAAATTTCTAAAGGAGAAGAAAAAAAATGAAACCTGATTTTCCTGCATTCTGGAATCCAGAAGTCTTATGCGAAGGCAGCGCCTATTCTATGCTGCCGGAAGATGTCGTTCACCGAAACGCAGACGACGCAAGAAAGCTGATCCATGATCTGAAAGAGCTTCTGGATGAAGCCGAGCCGGCCGTAAATTTCAAGCAGACGATTCTTCATGATACGCATATTCAGGAATTCGGAAGGATTATAAACAAGGCTATTCGGATCCTTGATCAGATCCAGGAATCCGACAAGATCACGAACTGGAACAAATGAACCGAGCCGGCTGAAGTCAATTCAGCCGGCTTTAGTTTTCAACAACACTTCTCCGCTTTAGCGCTTTAGAGAAGGATACCGAGGGCACCCCGTGGCAGGCCACGGGGTGCTGTGATGTGCAGGGCGCACGGGCACCGTGTCCC
>JAGCNV010000069.1 GCA_017645765.1 bacterium
TACGGCGGATGAATTTAATTCGGATTATTCCGCATTTTTTGACAATCTCTACGACGAGAAGGAATGTTTTTCCGACGACTTCCGAATCCTCGTCTTGAAATTCAAGCCTGTCGGATATTAAGGAGAAAGCGAAATGCTAAACCTTCAAATGCAAAGCGCGCTACAAACAATCCAAAACGCCGTCGAAAACGCGAGAATTTCGGGATGCGAAGCTCTCGACAATGACTGCCTTTCTTGTCCTTTCCGGCACGAAGGAGAAAGCGGCGGAGTTTCCTGTATTCTCGGACAAATCGAAATCCTGCTCGAAGAAATCGAAGAAAACGAAGAGGAGGACGACGAATGAAACACAAATACAAATTCGCGCAATACGTTTTCATGGAACATATCTATTTTAACGAAGGATGCGCTTGGACGGGATATGTTTCAAAACACAGAATCACAAAACTTCTCGAAAACGCATTTGATTTCTTGAGCGAAGAACCTTGCTATGAAATCGAATATTCAAACGGTTTCGGTTCGAGAGTAGAAATTGAATCAAATCTCTTTGAAAGCGAAAAAGCCGCTTATGATTCAATTCTGCAAAAAATGGAACACAGCAAAGGACAGCTCGAACGACAGAAAGAACGAATCGAAGAGAAGATTAAGAAAATGGAAGACAACATCGAAGATGTAAAAAAGGAGGCGAAGAGATGAACGACAAATTTCATGGTTTCAAACCGAAACGCAAATCCGATTTCGCCGTCTTGGAACAGTCAACATCTTTTGACATGACAAACGGCGAGCTTGTCGAAAACTGCATCAAAGCGGGATACTCGAAAATCATCAAGAATGGCGAACGTCTCGCCTTGAGCAAACCGCAGGAATCCGGCTTTTGCTACGAGTTTCAAGACAAAGCATCTCTCGAATATGCTGAATATCTCGTAAAAAACAACATCGTCAAGTTTGACGAGAGATTTTCAACGTTCGAGGAGGCCGGAGACGTCGGCACGGCGACAAAGAAGATGGAACGTATCGAACAGGCGGAAAGCCTTGCTTCGATTTTTTCTCCCGCAAATCCATTTCTCTGAAAGAAAGGGCAAAAATAAGAATGTTTATTATTTTCAAAGTTTTCTATTTGATTCTTCTCTTTCTCATCGTAACTTCACGTCCCAAATATTGAAAGGAAACAAAACAATGATTCGTATTCGCAAAAAAGACGTTCTCGACACGTATTCGCCGCAGAGAATTTTCAACGTTGACGAACAGCTTGTCCCGTTTTTCAATCCCGGCGTTTTTGGCGGAGACTACATGTTTATCTCCGAAAGCGGTTTTTGGAAAGCCATGTTTTATGGCGACCACTTCGCCTTGATTGATGGAGCAGGTTCTTTTGGTCGTCCGCTTCCGCGAAACGTCGTCCGAATCGCAAAAGCATACAAAGAAAAATACTGGAAGATGAAACCGAAAGACGTTGAAAACGTCCGTCTTGTCATCCTCCACCATTTATACAAAGCCGCAGAAAAGAGGTAATCGAAAATGTTTGACAGAATCGCACGAAATTACTTTTTGCAGAGATACACCGGAATGTTGATTTGCGAAAACCGGAATCCTTACGGACGCGGATATACTGGTTATCTCATCGAAAATCGTTCCTACGCCGGAGATTGGGAAGAATCCCAA
>JAGCNV010000008.1 GCA_017645765.1 bacterium
CCCTCTCCGCTCGAGTCAAGACCGACTTCGATCTTGATACCGCCGTTCGGGCACACCGCCTCAAGATCCTCTCCTTCAGCGGAAGTTCTCGAAAGAGCGTTCTGACCGTCTGCTCCGTTGCAGACATAGCTCGAAGTTGTGCCGACAGTGATTTTGATACCTCCGGCATCTCCGCACATAGTACCTGCATCACTTATCGAAACCCCTGTAGCACCGTTGCTGCCGTTACAGACATACTGAGTGCTCTCGATTTCGCTTTCGTCCAGATCGCCATTACCGTTATCATCATCGCCGACATCGATCCTGGCACCGCCGTTCGGGCAGTTGGTACCCTCATTTTCTGTAGAAACATTTACAAGCGTGTCGGTAGCCGAAAGAGCCCCCGCAAACAGAAAACTTAAAATAACAATAAAGGTTGTTTTTTTCATGACAGCTCCTCTAAAAAACCAAAAACAATGAACGCGATATCATCGTTTAAATCGGAGAAAAATTCAAGTTTTGAAGCGGTTTTGGAAGAGAATATTTTTTCCTTTCATTTTTTTGTTGAAAAAAAACTTTTTTAGACTACACTATTTTGCGCGTTTGAGTTGAATTGGCATTTATTGATAGTTTTATTTTGGAGGTTTGAGATGAAAAAAATGTTTTTTGTTTTATTTGCAGCTCTCTTTATGTTTGTTGCATGCGGTGACGACCCGACAGCCGTTGTAAACCCCACAGATGCTGACACGACAGCTGACACGGAACCGACAGACACTGACACCGACACTGACACTGAACCGACTGAACCGACTGAACCGACCGAACCGACTGAACCGACTGAGCCGACCGACGACGGCTGTGCCGCAACAGAAGGTCTTTCCTGCACGACCGATACCGAATGCGGAGCTTGCATGATCTGCGTTACCGGCGGAAAATGTGCAAAAGGCTGCAAAACCGATGATGACTGCCAGATGCAGCCCGGACTTAAATGCAACACCAAACTCGCACGCTGCGTAAACATCTATGCTTCCAGCAAAGCATGTGCTGACGCAAACTGCCCGACCGGTTGCTGCTATGCAGAAAAAGGTCTTTCCGGCCTTAAATGCGCAAAAGAGGCAAATCCGGCTACATGCGGTCTCTGCCCGAACGGCGAAATCTACTCACCCGAAGATTCAAAATGTCTTCCGGCTATCTGCTCTTCGACGACAGACAACTGCCCGACGATCAATGCAGGCGCAACCAATCCTCCGGCAAAATGCTACGAATGCAAAACCGGCGAACTTGTCTGCAAAGTAAAAACCTCTACATCTGGTTGCTCGGCAGGTACGGTTATCAACGCTGCACAGTGCGTTCCGGCAGGTCAGCAGTGTGTTGAAGGCGTAAGCGAATGCTGCTCCGGTATGCCTTGCGTTCAGGGTTACTGCTACTAATCGATTTGATCTGATTTCAGATTTTCCCGAAAATTCGACCGATTTTTCTTGAAATAAACTCTTACATCGTTAGATTTACGCGGTTTTTTTAAAGGAGTTTTTTATGTATAGTTTACTTATCTCTTTAGGTATCGGCCTTGTTGTCGGCTTGCTTTTAGGCTTTTTGGTAAATATCGGATTAGGTATTTTTCTCGGCCTTTTCGCTTTTTTCGCAGCGTTCATCTTTTTTCAGAGATTTTTCTCGAAAAAACTTCAGGCGATTTTCATGGCAGCGAATTTTGAAATCCAGAAACAGCAGTTCGACCGTGCGATAACGGCCTTGCAGGAAGGCTACCGCTACAACAGATACGCTTTTCTGGTCCAGGCGCAGATCGACACGCAGATAGGCATAATCCTATACTCGCAGAAAAAGTTCGGAGAAGCCTACAAATATCTCCAAAATTCGAATCCGAGAATAATGATGGGTTATCTGATGTATATAATCGGCTGCATCAAGAACAAAAAAACAGAAAATATCGACAAAAGC
>JAGCNV010000070.1 GCA_017645765.1 bacterium
CTTGGAATTCTCCTCATCCCATACTGCTCTGACCTCGCGGTCGTTGAAAAAACGGATCGAAATTTTGCTCATTTTCTGCACTCCAAAAAACCCGGACGCCGAATATTATAGTAAAGAAAACAAAAATTGAAAGAAAAATTTTCTTTATTTCCAATATCTGTAAAAAATAAATTCAACTTAAAAAAGTCTGTTTTTCAAACCACCGCCGCGAACGCTTTTTTCTTGAATTAAATATTGATTTTCTTAGAATTATTGGTCTTTTTGATGGCGGAGGATAAAATGGACGAAAAAATCAAAAAACTGCGTGATTTCATCGAAGAATCAGAAAATATCGTCTTTTTCGGAGGAGCCGGCGTCTCGACCGAAAGCGGCGTTCCCGATTTCAGAAGCAAGGACGGCTTATACAACCAGCACGACGTTCAGTTTGAAAAATACAGGCCTGAATATTTGCTCAGCCACAGCTGCCTTGTCGATCATCCTGACGTATTTTTCGAGTTCTACAGGCAGAAAATGGACGCGAGAAACGTAAAACCGAATGCGGCGCACTACTTTCTTGCCGAACTTGAAAAACGCGGCAAACTCAAAGCTGTGGTCACTCAGAATATCGACGGACTTCACCAGAAAGCGGGAAGTCAGAACGTTTACGAGATCCACGGCACGACGACACGCAACTACTGTGCAAAATGCGGAAAGAAATATCCGGCAGACTACATTTTCGAATCGAAGGAGCGCATTCCCCGCTGCGACTGCGGAGGGATCATCCGCTGCGACGTAACCCTTTACGAAGAGCAGCTTCCGGCTGATGCCGTCACAAAGGCAATAAACGCAATATCGTCGGCGGACATGCTCATCATCGGCGGCACCTCGCTTTCGGTATATCCCGCAGCATCTTACGTCGGATATTTCAGAGGCAGACACCTCGTCATCATCAACAAGGAACACCTGATCTACAAACTTGATCCGCAGAACGACCTTGAAATAAATCAGCCTATAGGTAAAGTTTTTTCGGGAATTTCGTAATTCGGAAAGGTTGCGCCGCATCGTAATAACGTTATTTCGTAATTACGGTATTACGGCAAATAAGCGGCGGCGCAATTAAACGGTAACGTCAACCTGTCCTGACTCTTCGACACTTCTTTTGTCCCACTCGATCTTAGAGCAGCAGCCCTCTTTTTTGAGCTGCCTGAGCAGGATATCGATTGCATTCCGGAGAACTGGCGAGCTTTTCGAATGGATCCCTTTGCCTGTGACGATCCTGATTTTGTAGATCCTGCCGCTTTTCATGGCTCTGACATTGGTTTCGACCACTTTTTCGGCCTCGTTCTGATTGAGTCCGTGAAGATCGATCTCGAATTCGGGACGAACATTTTCGCTGCGCGGTCTGAAAAACTCTTTCTGCTCCTCTGCGCTTGATTCCTTCTCGCGTTTGTGGATTTCAAAATCTATGTCGGAATATTCCTCGAGAAGGTCGGCGAAACTCTCTTTTTCAGCCTCTTTTTTCTCAGTTTTTCC
>JAGCNV010000071.1 GCA_017645765.1 bacterium
AACCAGTCGGTAAAGAAGTTCCAGAAGTTCGAAGAGATCCTCACCACCGAAAAGAGAAGAATGTACAAGAAAAAAGAGCTCGCTGACATCGAAAAGAGAAAAGATAAACTCGAAAAGAACCTTGCAGGCGTTATGAAAATGGAAAAAATGCCGGGCGCAATCTTCATCGTTGACCCAATGAAAGAACACCTTGCAGTTCATGAAGCTCAGAAACTCGGTATTCCGATAATCGCAATCATCGATACAAACGGAAATCCTGACGGAATCGACTACCTCATTCCGGCAAACGACGACGGTATGCGCTGCATCTCCCTCGTAACGTCCGACATCGTTGACGCTTACATGGAAGGTCTTGATATCTACAAACAGAAGATCGCTACCGAGCAGAAAGACAAGAAAGAAAGACCGGCAAGAGGCGAAACGAGAAGCGTTGCCGGCAGAAAAGTCCGCGTTAAAAGAATCCAGACTGCAGAAGCTGAAGAGCCGGAAGCAGCTGAAGAAGCAGCAGAAAAAGAATAGGAGGAAACTATGGAAATTACTGCAGGATTGGTTAAAGAACTCAGAGAAAAAAGCGGCGTAGGAATGATGGACTGCAAAAAAGCCCTCATGGAAGCTAACGGCGACCTTGATGCGGCAATGCAGATTCTTAAAGATAAGGGTATTGCGAAAGCTGCTAAAAAGGCAAGCAGAGTAGCAGCTGAAGGTGCTGTTCTCGTTTCTATCGAAGGAAACAAAGGCCTCATGCTCGAACTTAACTGCGAAACAGACTTCGCTGCAAAAAGCGACGGTTTCCAAGAACTTTCCCAAAAGATGCTTGACTACTTTGCAAAGAATGCAAAAGAGGAAAATCAGGTCGTTTCGATGGAAGAAAACTTCTACAATGCAGAAGTTGAAACCATGACGAAAGAAGCAGTTGCCGTTATCGGCGAAAACATCAAACCGAGAAGATTCGTAAAATACGAAGCAGGCGAAAAATCGCTTATTCATTCTTACGTTCACATGGGCGGAAAAATCGGCGTTATGCTTGAAATCGAAGCTTGCTGCGCTGACTGTGCAAAGAAACCGGAAGTTGTTGAAATGGCTGACGGAATCGCTATGCAGATCGCTTCAATGCGTCCGGACTGCATTGACGAATCATCTTTCCCGCAGGACAAGCTTGAGTCCGAAAGACATGCTGCTCTCGCTCAGGTTATGGAATTGGGAAAACCGCAGGCTGTTGCAGAAAAGATCGTTGAAGGAAAGCTCAAAAAGTTCATCGCTGAAAACACTCTTCTTGAGCAGGTTTTCGTTATGAACAACGACCTTAAAATCAAAGATTACGTAAAAGAAACAGGCAAGAAAGTCGGCTGCGAACTCAAAGTCGTCCGCTTCAACCGTTTTGAACTCGGCGAAGGCATTGAAAAGAAAGTGGAAAATTTCGCGGAAGAAGTTGCAGCTCAGATGAAATAATTTTTTGATGAGCAAATTTTGTGATTCTACATTTTCGGGAGCGTCTTTCAAAAGGGCGCTCCTTTCTTTTTTTATAATATTTACTTTCTTTTTTCTTTCGGCAGAGGCGGCTGAAGAGGAAAAAACTTCAGAAGGCAATACTGAAAAATTTTCTGAAAACATCAATAAATCTGCAAATACTGCCGCTCCGACGGTTTATACTAAAGATGAATTTATTGAAAAATTCATAGCGAAAACCGGTCTCGGAGAGGCTTCAAAATATAAAGTCCAGATGGCGGAAGCCGATTACGATTACGTCATAGCTCAGATGTTTCCGACACTGAAACTGATGACGGGTGTCGGACCTCACCCGAAATATGTTTATGAACAGTCGGAACTGCTTCCTGACGCTGACGGTGACGGTCTGCCTGAGTTCAAAGAGAGAAAGTGGCATAAATACTACAGTGATATCAAGGAGTGGGGTATAGCGATAAGAACGAAGATCGAATTCGTTCTTCCGATCTACACTTTCGGTAAGGTCACTGCCGGTAAACATGCTGCCGAGGCACAGATCGAACTCCGAAAAGCCGAATCGAAAATCACTGACATCAAGTTGAAAAAAGAGGCCGCGACGATATATTGGTCGTGGGTCATGGCACAGAGCTACATTGACATCATGGAACCTGCTATGAAGGAACTTGACAAGGTCGAAGAAAAAATCCGTGATATGCTTTACGAAGAAAAAGAGGGCGTGACGCAGAAAGATCTCAATAAGCTGCTGATTGAAAAAGAGAAGATCCAATATTTATACGACAGACTGCTTTTCCAGACCGACACGCTGAAATCGCTCATTACAGAAGTCTTGGGGGAAAACTGGGCTTTCGCCGACAAAGAGATGACAAAACAAAATTTTTCCAAAGAAATTCCGGAACTTGTTGATTTTATGAAGCAGAACAGTCCTTATTCGGCGTATATGCAGAAAGGACTTGCCATCTACGAAAATCTTTACAAACTTGAGATCAGGCGCACTCTCCCTGATTTCGGAATGGTCGGGTCATATTCGTTCAGATACACGAGTTCGGTCGATGAAAAGTATTATCCCGAGGCAAACAGCCCTTACAACGGCTACGACGGCGAAATCGGTATCGGACTTAGTTTCAATCTGAATATTATGGAACAGGTCAGGAAAATTCAGAAAGCCAAGGCTGAGTGGAACTATATGAAGGCGCAGGCATTCTTCGCTGAGCAGAACGTTTCTTTGCAGATTCAGAAAAAATATAATGATCTCAAGGCGTTGGATTCGCATATTTCGCATCTTAAAGCGATCCGCAAAACTACAAAAGGGATGATGACGACTGAATACGCGAACTATGAATCGGGAATGACTACCGGCACGAAAGACCTGATCGACGCGGTCAAGTCGTTTTTCGAGAATGAGCAGGAATATATTAAGGCAATCTACGATTACAATATGAAAATTGAAGATATAAATGAATTTACAGGGGTGAATTAGATGAAGAAAATCTTAATAATAATCACCATCTTCTGGTGCTTTGGCATTTTTGCTCAGACGGCTCCAGCTGCGGACGGCAAACCGGCTTCAGACAGTCTTGATGTCGCAGCGGCAATGAAACTTCTTGAAACCAAAGAGCAGGCTTTCGAAAGGCTGGCAAACACCAATCCGAAAAAAGGAACTCCCAAATATGCTGCAAAAGACAAGGAAATAAAGGAAATCGTTGAAGAAATTATCGACTACCGCTTTATTGCAGAATATATAATCGGCAAAAAATGGGCTGAGACATCTGAATCGAAAAAAGAAGAATTGTTTAATAAAATTAAAGAGTTGTTTACCGATGTATATCTTGATAAACTCTTCTACAACAAAAGTTACGAAAAGAAATATCTTGAGAAAGGAACTGAGAAAAAATATCTGAAAGGTATTCCCGAAAGCATCTACATAACATCAGAAATTCAAGGCGTTTTTAAAGGAAAAACAGTGGGTTATGAGCTTGTTTACCATATCCGCAAAATCGACGGAAAATATAAAGTTTTTGATGTTGAACTCGACACAGTGAGTCTTGCGAGAAACTACAGAGAGCAGTTCGAAAAGAACCTGAAAGAAAAAACTGTTGACGAACTTATTGCCAATATCGACAAAAAAATAAAGTCTTCAAAATCGGAAAAACAGGATAAAAAAGAGATAAACCCTGCTGCCAAGTAGCCGAAATGAGTGAAAAAATTTTGCTTCATGCCTGCTGTGCGCCATGCACGACGGCAACTCTTGAAAAAATTCTTGCTGATAATCCTGATTCGGACGTTTCGGTTTTTTACTACAATCCCAATATTTCTCCGGCTGAAGAAGAGGAAAAACGCTGGTCGGAACTTGTTAGATACATTGGTACGCGTTACGGAAATTCGGTGCAAGTCATGCGAGGAAAATACGACTACGACTTCTGGAATTCGATGATAGAGCCTGTTTCTTTGAGTGGCGAAGGCGGTTTCAGGTGCAGAATCTGTTACTATCTGCGTCTTCTTGAAAGTTTTAAAAAGGCGGCGGAACTCAGCTGTGACGCGGTGAGCACGACTTTGGCGATAAGCCCCTACAAAAATTTTGAATGGCTTGACGAAATCGGAAAACTCCTTTCCGAAAAATTCGGGATAAGATGGTTTCTTGAAAGATGGGATTACAAGCGCTCGATCGAACTTTCGAAAGAGTACGGTTTATACCGGCAGAAATACTGCGGATGTGATTACAGCAAGAAAAGGTGAGGTGAAAATGGAAGAAAAACTTATTGAAAAAGTTCTTTTTTATGAAAAACAGCGTCTCACTCAGTGGTGGCTGTATGTAATTGTCATTCTGGTGCAGTTTGTCCCTGTTTTCCTCATTGTAACCGATTCTTCACGTGTCGAATTTTTTATGAATCATCCGGATTTTCTTGCCACCAAGGCAATTACCTGGGGGCTTGCTTTAGTTATTTCACTTGTTTTGATTTTTTCAATAAAATTAGAGACTAAGATCACAGACCAGGGTGTTTATGTCAGGCTTTTTCCTTTAGGATTTTCTTTTAAATTCTATCCGTTCAGCAACATGCTGGCATACTATGTCAGGCAGTATCATCCAGTACGTGAATACGGCGGCTGGGGATTCAAAGGAAGATACAACAACAGATCCCTCAGCATCCGCGGAGACCGAGGTCTTCAGCTTGAGTTTCCGAACGGAAACAAGCTTCTTATCGGAACCCAGAAACCACAGGAAATAATTGAGATTTTAAAATCACTTCAGAAATAAGCCATGAAAAAATTTACTTTATTTTCTTTAGTTTTATTGGTTTTCTTTTCGCTTTTTGCCGAGAAGGAAACTGTCACGATCTGGCATTCATATCGAGGCGACGAACAGAAAGCTCTGGAAGAATTGCGTAACAGATTCAATGAGTTGCAGTCTGACTACAAAGTCGATCTCCTTAATGTTCCCTACGATGCCTTTGCAAACAAGCTGACAAGCGCGATTCCGCGCGGAAACGGCCCCGATGCATTCATTTTCGCTCACGAAAGAGTAGGTGACTGGGCTGAAAGCGGAATAATTTCTGATCTTTCCGATGTTTTGAGCGGAAACTTGTCAGACTCTCTGATTTCGTCAACTCTTGATGCCTTAAAATATAACGGAAAATACTGGGGATTTCCTCTTTCGTTCAAAAGCGCGGTTTTGTTTTACCGCACCGATAAAGTCGAAAAAGTTCCTGAAACTACTGACGAATTATTGAAAGCGGCACAGAGTTTTACGGATGCGAAAAACGGAAAATACGGTCTTGCTTTTGAAGCGACTTCGGCATATTTCGCTGCTTCTTTCATCTATGGTTTCGGCGGCAAATTCTGCTTTGAAAACGGCTCGGAAAGGGAAGACGGCATGGCCTGCCTTGATGATAAGGGAAATGTAAAAGCACTCGAATTTATTGATAATCTGGTAAATAAATCGAAAGTTACGCCGCAGGAAGCGACTTCTGCGCTCGTAACACAGCTTTTCAACGAAGGAAACTCCGCTTTTGTAATCAACGGACCGTGGTTTTTAGGCGAAATCGACAAAAATGTTCCCTATTCGGTCGCGGTTCTGCCGAAAGTGAGCGAAAGCGGCGAACTTATGAAACCGTTCCTCACGGTCGAGGCTTACCTCGTTTCGAACCACGAAACGACAAACAAAAAAGGTGCTGCGGAATTCGGAAAATTCCTTGTTTCGCACGATGCAGCCAAAGTCCGCGCCGTAACCGGCAGGCAGTCTGTAGCGACCGCTTCGGTTTACGAGGATGAGGAAGTCGCGACCGACGAAATCCTCAATGTTTTCAAAAAACAGGCCGAAGTTTCAGTTCCCATGAGCAACAACCCTAAAATGAGAATGGTCTGGGAGCCTCTTGCAGGTGCTTTGAGAAAAGTTCTCCGCGGTGCCGACACTCCTGAAAACGCACTCGAAAGCGCGCAGCAGCAGTTCAAGATCTTCTCGAAACCGCTTCCGAAGGCGCAAAGCCCGGTCGTTTTTGTAATAATTCTTGTCATCGCGGCAATTATCGGGCTTGTTTTCACAGTCAGACAGATAAAAAAGTATAAATTTTTCGAAAAACTCATGTCGTCGCCGACACCTTACCTCTACCTTTTCCCTGCGATGTTCTCGATGCTCATCCTCGTTTTCGTTCCGTTCGCGGTAGGAACGGCGGTCGCGTTTTTCGCCCACAAAAGCGGCGAATACCAGTTCGTAGGGTTTACGAACTTCATTTCGATCCTCCTTTCGAAAGATTTCCCGATAACCGATTCGCTTTCGTTCTATTTCACGCTTCTTGTCACGATTTTGTGGACGGCAGTGAATGTTTTTCTGCATGTTTCGATAGGTCTTGCGCTCGCTCTCATGCTGCGTGAGCCGTGGCTCAAACTTAAAGGCGTTTACAGAATGCTTCTCATAATCCCGTGGGCAGTTCCGAACTATATCACGGCACTTATCTGGAAAGGAATGTTCAACAGGCAGTTCGGCGCGATAAACGGAATCTTGCAGGCGATAGGGCTTGAACCCGTCAGCTGGTTCAGCGGTTTCTGGACTTCGTTCGCGGCAAATGTCACGACAAACACCTGGCTCGGATTTCCGTTCATGATGGTCACCGCTCTCGGCGCACTGCAGGCGATCCCGCACGATCTGGAAGATGCCGCAAGCGTCGACGGAGCCAACGGATTTCAGCGTTTCAGACACGTGATACTGCCGCTTCTCAAACCCGCGCTTCTTCCGGCAGTAATTCTCGGCAGCGTCTGGACATTCAACATGTTCAACATCATTTACCTCGTTTCGGGCGGCGAACCCGACGGCGCGACCGAAATTCTCATAAGCGAAGCCTACAAATGGGCGTTCCAGCGTCAGGAACGCTACGGCTACGCGGCCGCTTATTCAACCTTGATTTTCATAGTTCTTCTGCTTTATTCCAAAGCAACCGAAAAAGTCGGAAAGGAAAATTAGATTTAAAACGGAGAAACAGATGAAGAGGATTGTAGAAATTATCATGTCGGCATTTTTGGCTTTTATTCTCGCAGCCTGCACGGGAACGGCATCAAACCAGGCCGAGAAAAACGAACAAAAGGGTGAGCAGAATCCGTCTCCTGCGGCTGAAACGGATGAAACCAAGCCGTCAGAAGGCGCGAAGGCGAAACTTCTTTACATGGGACACGCAAGTCTCCGCATCACAACGGCTGAAGGGAAGGTGATCTACATCGATCCTTTTGTCGGAGAGGGCTACGAGCCGGCGGCAGACCTTATTCTTGTCACTCATGCCCATTTTGACCACAACGCTCTCGACAAGATCAAAAACCGCAGGGACGACTGCCGGACAATCACTTGGAAAGAGGCTCTCGCGGACGGAAAGCACCAAAGTTTTGATCTCGGTTATGTCAAGATCGAAGCAGTTGAGGCGGGATACAACAAAAATCACGACGTGAAAGAGTGTGTCGGCTACATTCTGACGCTTTCAGACGGCGTGACAGTCTATGTTTCGGGCGATACGAGCAAGACTCAGCAGATGCCCGCCCTCGCTGAAAAGAAGCTTGATTACGCTTTCTACTGCTGCGACGGCGTTTACAACATGGATCTTCCCGAAGCGGCTGAGTGCGCGAAACTTGTAGGTGCAAAGCACGATATCCCGTATCATGTGATTCCGCCCAAGGACGGCAAGTATTTCGACCGTGAGAGAGCCGAGCAGTTCGACTCACCGAACCGCCTTGTGATCGGAGAAGGCGAGGAAATTGAACTGGTTAAGTAACTTCCTGATTTCTTTAAGATATTATCGTCTTATTGTTTCAACGACTTCACCGATGAAGATCCTGTGTGGTGCTTCGTCGCCGTAAAAATCTTTCGCCTCTTTGGGCATATTTTCTTTGTTCATATCCTGAAAATAGATTTTTTTGCAGAGAAGGGTGACTTCGGCTTCTTCGTAGCTGACCGCTTTTCCGAGGTCTTTCACTGTGAGTCCGCTCGCCGCGTCTTTGTCGATGTCGCGCCCTGACTTGCTCCCCATCAGCGTGAGCGCATTTCTGCATTCCTCAGGATAGAAACTGACTGTGAAGTAGTCGTTTTCATTCATAAAACTGTATGTGTGCCTGTTCGGTCTGACATAGACCGTGACGACCGGTTTGTTCCAAAGCGTTCCCATGCCGCCCCAGCTTATGGTCATGGAATTGTGCTTATCCTTCGTTCCCGCGCTGAGAAGTGCCCACTTGTCGTTGAAGAGAGAAAAGATCTCGTTCATGTGTTCCCCGTTTCAGTTAAAAACAATAAAAACAGGAAAATATAGAAAGAGTGCCTGGAAAGGCAATTGTTTCAATCCTTGTTTTCGACTGTTTTTCCGCTATAATCCGGCGGTTTTTTTAGGAGCTTTTTAGCAATGAACACAATAAAAATCACAAACTGCACAGAGAACAATCTTAAGAATATAAGTGTTGAATTTGAAAAGGGAAAATTCACGGTAGTGACTGGTGTTTCGGGCAGCGGCAAGTCTTCGCTTGTCTACAACACGCTTTTCAAGGAGTCGCAGCGGCTCTATCTTTCGTCGTTTCCGGCGTGGCAGAGGAAGTTTTTCGGCGTGACGAAAAAGCCCGCAGCAGAGCTCATAAGCGGCCTTGACGCTTCTCTTGCAGTTGACCAGAGGGCCGATGTCGCGACTTCTGTTTCAACTGTCGGCACTTTTTCGGGGATCTACGACCTTCTGCGTGTCCTTTTTGCCCGTCATGCGGGGATCTCGCGCTCGATTTTTTCCTTCAATTCGGCTCTCGGTTACTGCGAAGCGTGCAAAGGAAACGGAGTGGAGGATTTTCTCGACCCGGATCTCATTGTTGCGGACTGGAAAAAGTCGATCCGCGAGCATGCTTTGAAGATAACCGCTCCGAACGGCTACATAATCTATTCGCAGGTGACTCTTGATGTCCTTGACGAAGTGTGCCGCGCGCACGGTTTTTCGATAAATACGCCGCTTTGCGACCTTACGAAAGAGCAGCTTGACGTCATATTTTTCGGTAGTGAGAAGATAAAAGTCGCTTTCGGCAAGCACACCCTCGAAAGCCGCATGAAATGGACAGGGATCACGGCAAAACCTCGTGAAGAAGGCTACTACAAAGGGGTAGTCAACGTTATGAAAGAGATCCTGAAACGTGACAGGAACCCCAATATCCTCCGTTTCGTCCGCTCGGTAAAGTGCAAAAAATGCGGCGGCGCAAGGCTTAACGATACCGCTCTTGCGGTGAAAATCGCCGGTAAAAACATCGCCGAGATCTGCGATATGAATTTGGAAAAAGCGGTTCAATTCCTCACTGAAAATGCAAAGGAACTCACTCTTGCCGAGCAGAAAATAACAAATGAAATCAATAAGTTGCTTCTTGAGCTCATAAATATAGGCTTAGGGCATCTGACCCTTTCCGAAAATTCAAGCGAGCTCAATTCAAGCGAGATCCAGAGGATAAGGATCGCTTCGGCCGCATCGAGTCCTCTGAAAGGTACGACTTTCGTTTTTGACGAGCCGAGTATCGGGCTTAGTCGCGGCGAACTAAAAAATGTACTCAGTCTCCTCATAAAGATCCGTGACAACGGAAACACAGTCATTGCGGTAGAGCACGATATCGATGCGATCAGAATGGCTGACAATATCGTGGAAACCGGTCCCGGCGGCGGCACGGAAGGGGGAGAGATCCTTTTTTCGGGAAGAGTTGACGACTTTTTGAAAAACGCTGAAACCCTTGCTACTCCGACTGCGCTTGCTCTCAAAAAGTATGAAAACGGCGCATACAAGCTCAATTTTGGAAGTGAAATCATAAGCGGAAAACTCAATGCCGTATGCGGAAGATCGTCAGTCGAAAAGAAAGAGTTTCTTAATTCATACATCAAAAAACTTAAAGAAAAATCAATAACTTATGAAAAAATAGACCGCTCTCCGATCGGGCGCACCTCCAGATCGAACCCCGCTACTTATACCGGAGTTTTCGATAAGATAAGAGATCTTTTTGCTGCTACTGAGGAAGCCAAAAAACGCGGTTTCTCAAAATCTCATTTTTCATTCAACGGAGAAGCAGGAAGATGCCCCAAATGCGAGGGAGGCGGAGTAATAGAGACCGGAATGAAATTCATGGGAAGCGTTGAAACTGTTTGCGACAAATGCAACGGAAAACGCTTTATCGACGAGGTCCTTGAAGTCAAAGTAGATGGGCTCTCGATCTACGACGTTCTCAATCTTACGGTTTCTCAAGCACTTGATTTCTTTAAAGAAAATAAGCAAATCACAAAAACTCTCGATATAATGGCCCGTCTCGGGATCGGGTATTTGCTTCTCGGGCAGCCTTCGTCCACGCTTTCGGGCGGAGAGGCGCAGCGGATAAAACTCGCGCTATGGCTTTCGAAGATAAAGGAAAATTCGGTCCTGATTTTCGAGGAGCCTACTGCCGGGCTTCATCCTGCCGATATCGAAAAGTTCGTCGGGATCCTGAAAAGCGTCGCGGAATCGGGCGTCACAGTCCTTGCAAGCGACAATAACCCTGTATTTTTGAGGCTTGCAGACAACGTCATCAGTTTCGGTGACGAGAGTTTTACGCTTGAAAAAACGGCTGCGAAAGATGGGAACTACGAGGCTGAACTCTCTAAAGAAATAGTTCTGCAGAGCATTGAAACGCACAATCTCAAAAATGTCGATTTGAAGATAAAACCCAATAAATTCAATATTGTATGCGGTCTTTCCGGAAGCGGCAAAACGAGTCTTGCCTTCGACACTCTCTTTGTTGAAAGCATCAAGGCTATCCTCAGCGGAGTTTCTCCTTACGTAAAGACGTTTCTTCTCGGCAAAAACCGGAGTTCGGTTTCTAAATGCGACGGACTGCGTGCAGGGATCGGCGTTTCCGCGAAATTTTCTGTTGCGGGGATCCGCTCGACCGTAGGAACGCTGAGCGGGATCTACGAATTTGTCAGGATGCTTTTTTCGCGTGCCGGAAGGCTCGAAAACGGTGAAAAGTGCGCTTTCACGGCGGGAGATTTCTCTTTCAATTCAGAAAAAGGGGCGTGCGGAAAGTGCTCGGGAACGGGCTTTATTCTAAGCTGCGATTTTGAAAAACTTTCGATAAACCGCGAACTTTCTTTTGCAGACGGCGCGCTCTCTGCAACGAAGCAGGGGCGTTTTTACGCCGATAAAGACGGCCAGTTCATCCACACTCTTTTTGCGGCGGGGAAAAAGCTCGGGATCGATTTTTCAAAGCCGGTGAATGAACTCACTGAGAAAGAATTCGATATCGCGATGTCCGGTGCGGGAGAAGATGTTTTCGATGTGAACTGGGAATACAAACGGGGAAATGTCGAGGGAACGCACAGTTTCAAAGGAAAGTGGATCGGTTTTGCAAATCTCATAACTGATGAATTTTACAGGTCTTTGGGCAATAAAAACGAGGAAGAGCTGCGGAGTCTCATGGGTAAAACCGTTTGCCCTGAATGTCACGGAAAACGCCTGAAAAAAGAGCTTCTGAGTGTAAAAGTTGCTGGAATGTCGATCGACGAATTCTGTGAAAAGCCGGTTTCAGAAATCGGAAAGATCCTTGAAACGATTTCGTTTGAAGACAAGACCGATGAAGAGATCTTCCTTAAAATAAAGGCTGAGATCGCTGAAAAAGTTAATAAGATCATTTCTCTTGGAATCGGCCACCTCACGCTCTCCCGCAGTGCCTCAACACTTTCGACTGGCGAGAGGGAGCGACTCAGACTTGTAAAAAGTGCGGCCGACAACCTGCAGAATCTGATCTATGTGATCGACGAGCCGAGCAGAGGGCTTCATCCTCTTGAATGCGAGAACATGGCGAAACTTCTGCGTGAGATCGTGGAGAATGGGAACACTGTGGTTGCGGTCGAGCACGTTCCCGAGATCATAAAATATGCCGACAACATAATCGAATGCGGCCCCGGAAGCGGAAGTAACGGCGGGAGAATCGTTTTTGAAGGAAGTGTTGAATCCTTGATGAGATCTGACTCATGGACTTCTAAAACGCTCAACTTCAAGCCGGTTTTGAAAGATTGTGAATTTTTCGATTTTCTCACTGTTTCAAATATTTCGAGAAACAATCTCAAAAATATTTCGGTTTCGATCCCGCTCGGAAAAACCACGGTCATTTCAGGGCTTTCGGGAAGCGGAAAAACCACTTTGATAAAGTATCTTGCTGAAAATATTAAGGATATTCCTGTTTTTTATGACGAGAAAAGTACCGAGAATATTTCCGCGACATCATCAAATGTAGCCTCGTTTGCGGAGTGTTTCGACAAGATAAAGAAGAAATTCGGAAAATCGTTCAAAATTACGAAAAACGATATCTGCAAAACCTGCAAAGGGCAGGGGAGAAACTCGGTTTCTATGGATTTTCTGGGAAATGTCGAGCACTTCTGCGCAGACTGCGGCGGAACGGGATATGCGCCGGATATCCTTGAATTCAAGTACAAAGAAAAAAATATCGCAGAGATCCTCGATATGGAGATCAGGGAGGCGGCCGAATTTTTTGAAGACGATGCCAACATCTCGAAAATACTGAACATTCTTGATAAATGCGGGCTTGGCTACATCAAGCTGACGCAAAGCGTTTCAAGTCTGTCTTCGGGCGAACTCCTGAGACTTTATTTCGGCAGAAGTTTCGCTGCAGCTACCGAAAAAAGTAAGGAAAAATCGATATTTATCTTCGATGAACCAAGCAGAGGCCTCCATTTTGCCGATGTCCTTGAACTGCTTGAAATCTTTAAAACACTCAACGATTCAGGTCACACAGTGATCCTTGCCGAGCACAGAAGCCAGATTATCGCAAGCGCCGACTACATCATCGACCTTGGCCCCGGCCGCGGAGAAGATGGGGGAAACGTTGTTTTCCAGGGCAAAGTGAAAGATATCGTAAAATGCGAAGACTCCCTTACCGGAAAAATGCTGAATAAATTGTTTGAATAAATTCAGAAAAACCAAGGTTTACTGCCTTGATTTCAGGTCAAAAAAATGCTAAAAATCTGCGTCCAAATTTGGGAGGGCGTAAAAATAATATTTGATCGTTTGATGAGACTATAAAATGGAAATCTTTGATGTAATCAATTTTATTGTAGCTCTTGTTAGCATTGTCACTACACTTCAAGGTAATAAAGAATCACGCGAGATAAGAGATTTATATAAGTCGATTTTTAGAGCATCTCGGTATGAACCAATAGAAAAAGAAGTCAAAAATAATAAAAAGTGTGAAGTGAAATTTGAACAAGATTTCGCACAATGGCTGAAAATGGCTAAAAAAGGTGATGCCAAGGCTCAGAATGAGGTTGGTGAATGTTACTATGAAGGACTAGGAGTTGTAAAGAACTTTAAAGAAGCATTCAAATGGTGGAAAAAAGCGGCCGTGCAAGGCAATGCTGAAGCCCGAACGAATGTCGGCTGGTGTTATAGCCATGGTGATGGGATAAAAGAAAACAAAAATGAAGCCTTTAAGTGGTGGAAAAAAGCGGCTGAGGATGGAAATTCTATAGCCCAAAGTAATCTTGGTTACTGTTACTTTAATGGAGAAGGAGTCAAAGAAAATAAAAAAGAAGCTTTCAAATGGTGGATGAAAGCAGCGAAACAAGATAAGCCTACAGCCCAGAGTAATCTAGCTAACTGTTACTTTAATGGAGAAGGAGTCAAAGAAAATAAAAAAGAAGCTTTCAAATGGTGGATGAAAGCAGCGAAACAAGGTATTGCTGTCGCTAAAGTCAATATCGGAAACTGTTATGATGAAGGCATAGGAGTTAAAGAAGATAAAAAAGAAGCTTTCAAATGGTATTTTGAAGCAGCAAAACAAGGTGATGTATTGGCCCAATTCAATATCGGATGTTTTTACTTTGACGGAGAAGTAGTAGAAGAAAACAAGAAGGAAGCTTTCAAATGGTGGATGAAAGCAGCGAAACAGCATTACGCAGAAGCTCAACACAATGTCGGACAATGTTACTTTGACGGAGAAGCAGTAAAAGAAAACAAGAAGGAAGCTTTCAAATGGTGGATGAAAGCAGCAGAACAGGGTTATGCAGAAGCTCAATTCAATGTCGGATGCAGTTATAGCTATGGTATAGGAGTAAAAGAGAACAAGAAAGAGGCATTCAATTGGTATTTAAAGTCAGCGGAACAAGGTTTTGCTGAAGCTCAATGTAATATCGGATGTTTTTACTTTGATGGAGAAGGAGTCAAAGAAAATAAAAAAGAAGCTTTTAAGTGGTGGAAAAAATCAGCTGAACAGGGTTATGTAGAAGCTCAATTCAATGTCGGATGCAGTTATAGTGATGGCATAGGAATAAAGAAAAACAAGAAAGAAGCATTCAAATGGTGGATGAAAGCAGCAGAAGAGGGTTATGCAGAAGCTCAATTCAATGTCGGGTATTGTTATTTTAATGGAGAAGGAGTCAAAGAAAATAAAAAAGAAGCATTCAATTGGTATTTGAAATCAGCTGAACAAGGCTATGCAAATGCTCAATTCAATCTCAGTAAATGTTATGCCTTAGGTTTGGGGACAGAGATAGATCTTAAAAAGAGTGAGAAGTGGAAAGCATTAGCTATCCAAAATGGATGTGAAGAATAATATAACGTATTGAATTTATTTGATGTTTTGAAATGAAAAATTGCCGATTTCAATCGACAAAATAGCGGAAATTTTTTCGTTCACTCTACAGAACGCTATGTTCTGAAAAACATAAAATAAGTTTCTACGTTGCAATCGGCGAAAGATCTGCTCAGATTGAGACCCCTAAGAAATAACACTGCTCTCAAACCTTAAAGCCGGTATGATAGACGAAATAGCAGATTGAGACCCCTAAGAAATAACACTGCTCTCAAACTTTCCTTGAACGTCAGCGGTGTCGTTCCATGATTGAGACCCCTAAGAAATAACACTGCTCTCAAACCTCTGCTTCTTGAGTCTGGTCTCGAGCTCCGATTGAGACCCCTAAGAAATAACACTGCTCTCAAACAACGGCAAG
>JAGCNV010000072.1 GCA_017645765.1 bacterium
ACGATGGGAAAAATCAATTCACCGGTATCTATCGGAAATATCGAGAGATTTCTGGCAGACAACTTTTCAAATGAGCTGCCGAAACCGAAAATAGATTCTTCGACAGGCAAAAAAATCGCGATCGCGGGAAGCGGTCCCGGAGGTCTTGCCTGCGCTTATCAGTCGGCTCTGTACGGTCACAAGGTCACTGTTTTCGAGGCTCTGCACGAACCGGGCGGCGTTTTAGCTTACGGGATCCCGGCGTTCAGGCTTCCGCGCAAAATCGTTGCCGAAGAGATCAAGATTTTGAAAAAGTACGGTGTTGAATTCAGGATGAACACTATTATCGGAAAAACGATTTCTGTTGAAGAAATCCTCAATGAATTTGATGCTTTGTATATCGGAACGGGTGCCGGAGTCCCTTCTTTCCCGGGAATTCCGGGAGAAGATCTTCCGGGTGTTTACTCCGCAAACGAATACCTTACACGCGCAAATCTGATGCACGCCGGCAAACTTTGGAGCAAAACTCCGATCACTGTCGGAAAAACGACTGTCGTTATCGGCGGCGGAAACGTTGCAATGGATGCAGCAAGAGTCGCCCTCAGGCTCGGAAGCGAACGCGTTGTCATAGCATACCGCAGGCTTGAAGCCGATATGCCGGTGCGCCGTGAAGAGCTTCTCCATGCGAGAGAAGAAGGGATCGAAACGCAGTTCCTCATCTCTCCGATCGAAATCATCGAAGGCGACAAAGGACACGTCGCAAGCATCGTTTTCAGACAAATGAGAGCCGAAGAAGATCCTGAAGGTGGCAGAAGCAAAATTTTCGAAACGGATGAAACCTTCACGATGGATTGCGAAGTCGTGATTTTCGCGACGGGAACAAGCCCCAACCCGACTCTGACGAGCAACTGCAGAGAGCTTGAAGTCAACAGAAAAGGGTGCATCGTCGTAAATCCCGAAACATGCGCGACGAACATTCCGCACGTTTATGCCGGAGGCGATGCCGTCAGCGGTGCGTCTACCGTAATTTTAGCGATGTCGAACGGAAAGACTGCGGCAAACGCAATAAATGAAATGTTTAATAAATCCAAGTAGTTTAGCGTCATGAAAAAAATCACTCTCCTTTTTTTGATCCTTGTTTTTTCGCTTTTGTCATGCTCGAAAGAGGCTGAAAAGAGCCCTGCCGTTCCAAAAACAGTGAAGGAAGCGGTCAAAAATCTCGAAAAAAAGGATTCTGTACCGCCTGAACTCAGAAAAGAAAAAGCGCAGGAAGAAAAGCTGAAAGAGGCTGATGCATCGATCGCCGACAGCTTCCTCCAACACGGAAAAGGTTCAGTTCTCCATCCTTCCGACAAACTCGATAAAAACGAGATGACCCACGGAAAGTACAAAATCAACGAGCCGGACTACGATATGCCGCCGCGTCCGATCGAATTCAAAAGCCTGAAAAAAGTCTATACCTACTTCAGACTGAAGGAAAAACTGCCCGAACCGGTAGTCGAGTCGCTCAACGGCTCGCTCGTCACGATGGTCGGAGCAGTCATGCCGTTTGAAAAAATCCCGGAAGACGGAAAATTTTCGACAGATCGAAGAGCACACGTCTGGAACTCCAGTCA
>JAGCNV010000073.1 GCA_017645765.1 bacterium
CCTCAGGGCCGTAGGACTGGCTCTGAACAGCGTGTTTGTTCTCGTAAAGAGCCGCTGCGGTTCCCAAAATTACGGATGCAAGGATTACGCCCTGACCGCCGCTGCCTGAAAATCTTATCTCTTTTCTCATTTTGCCCCTCCACCGAAAGAATCAATAAGTTTCTGATATTGTTCGGTAAATTCAGGTTTATCAACATTATGGAGAACACCTGTTACGATTTTGTCCTGAAGTTCTTCCTCGCTCATTCCTGCCGCTTTTTCGATCGAAACCGCGTGGTCTCTCTGCCATTTGAGCATGTCAAGGTTGCTGGGACCGTATTTTTTGCGGTTCTTTCTGCCGTGAGTCGTGAAGCACGCTTCTGCAGCTTCGATGACGGAGAAACCTTTGTGCATAAGTCCCTGATAGATGAAGTTGTCAAGCTGTGGAACGCCGTAGCTCGTGCCTCTTGCAACGAACGTAGCACCTGCGCCTTTCGCAAGTTCAGCGACGTTGAAGTGCGGCTCTACGTTTCCGAAAGGAGATGTAGCCGTTTTGTCGCCGCTTGCCGTGGTCGGATGTGCTCTCGCATCGTGTGCAGTTTGAAAGAATAGAAGCACATTGACGTAGTCCTGAAGGTTGAATATACTGTGTCGGTTGATTTCTTCCACGGAATCAGGTTTATGCTACGTTAACGCAAACGGGGGTTTTTGATGATAAATTTTGAATACATTATGAACCTTGCACCGGCGAACGAAGAAAATTTTAAAGCACTTGAAGAAGCAATAAAGAAAAATACGGTTATCCCGTTTACCGGAGCCGGCATGTCCTATCCGTATTATCCGTTATGGGATGAAGCGTTGAAGCAGCTTCAGCAGCATATTGCACCAGATCGCGCAGACGCTGTTCAAAAAGAACTGGATTCCGCAGAAACAGAGATCGACCGCTGCAATATTCTGGAGAAGAACCTTGGAAAAGGAGGAATCTGCCGTCAGTTATGCAGCCTGTTTGATCGTTCCAGATTTAATCCTGAAGATCCTGATATCAGCACTCAGGCTGTTTCCCTTTTGCCTCTGCTGTTTCCGGATACACCGCTTATAACCACGAATCTGGAACGGATGCAGGAAGAGGTTTTCAGGCGTTACAATGCTCCTTTTGACGCCGTACTGAATCCTACGGATGATAAAATGCTTGCAGTTTTGAATCAGCAGCGTGCTCACGGGATTCTCTATCTTCACGGCTGTGTTTCGGGTGATTTGACCGATTATGATAAACTGGTTTTTTCAAAAACCCAGTACGATCGGCACTACGGAGAAAAAAGCCCTCTCGTCGGTGAACTTCAACGCTGGATGGCGGGTGCGCAGCTTCTTTTCCTCGGTTGCAGTCTGAGAAATGACCGGACGCTGGACATTCTGAAGAAAGTTTGCGGGAACAATCAGGGCTTGAAGCATTTTGCAATTCTTGATCTGAAGGACGAGGATCAAGATTTAACAACCAGAATGAATCAGCTGGAAGATGAATACGGGATACGGGCAATTCTTTATCCGAAAGGCGAGCATAAAGCGGTAGGTACTCTGTTGAAACAGCTCATTAAAGATTCAGGCAGGCAGGTGCCTGATATGGACGGAAAAACCATGGAGGCGATGCAGTACTGCGGTGCAGATTTCTTTCTCGGAAGGGATAGTCTGGTAGAAAATGTTGTCAGTGAAATGAGGAAACAAGACTCTGCGATTCTGCTGGTTCAGGGTGTTGCAGGAATCGGTAAAACGGAGGTATGCAAAGCCGCATACCGGAAAATGAAAGAGGGAGATAGCAGTTTTGAAATGCCTTTCATCGATCTGAACGGTTCGGACTCTCTTTCTGCCTTTTGTGACCGCATGGCCAGGGGTCTTCGTGTTAAGCTCCCGGAAATCGCATTGGAAAAAGTGCCGGATTACCTCCTGTCGGCAATATCTTTCCAACTGGAAGAAAAGAAAAGATGGGTATATCTGGATAATTTTGAAGATTTATGGCTTTCTCTTGAAAAACCGGAGCAAAACCGTTTTTCGGATTATCTGCTTAAACTTACTAAAGCCGGGCTTCGGATTTTGATTTCCAGCCAGGTATCGTTACCCACAATCAAGAAGATCACCATTAAGCCGCTTGATGAACAGAACCGATCAGAGCTTTTTATTAAAATCCTGGGACGTGAAGTCCGGCCTGCTGAGCAGGCAGCTTTTTCGACGCTGCTGAATGAAACGGAAGGGCATCCTCTGTCGATTGTACTTGTCGCAAGCTACGGAAGAGAATGCGGAAGTCTGAAAGAGCTGCTGGATTCCTGGCATAAAATAGAGCAGCATATCCCTGGAGAGCGGGTCACTCATGACAGTCTGACCCGTGCACTGGCTCTGGCATGGGAGAGCATAAAAAATAACAGGGCAGCCGTACTGCGGTGGGCGTTGCACGCATTCAGCCTGCTACCGCTAGATGAGCAGACACTGGATGAACTTCGGGATTTGCTCAAGCCATCGTTTTCCGTTTCTGAATGGAGTGAAGGCGGGCGCCGCCTTCGTGGACTAGGACTTATCACCACGGGTGAAGACGAAACGGAGCGAATGCTTTTGGCTGTGAAAAAGGTCTTTGCTGGCTTTTCAACGGAGAAAAAAGCGGAAGAAGAAGCAATTCATGCATGGACAGAGTGGGGCGGAGAACTTCTGAAGCAGGGCGATGACCGTCAAAGCAGTGATTACTATTCTCTCCACGACTGTGCACTGCAATGGCTGCCGCAATGCTTCTACCTGACGGAACTCTGTCTGGAACGTAAATATTATGACGATATTTTTGGAATGATGCAATACGCCGGAAACTTTTTTCACTTTGACACAGTTTCTTCAACAGATCTTCTGAAAAAACTGTTGCAGCTGTTACCGAAAAATTTTCCTTTGAAAGCTATGTTTGATAACAGATACGGCGATCTGCTGAGCCACACAGGTAATCCGGAAGGAGCACTTTCAGCCCACGAAGAGGCGGCAAGACTTTATTTGGCGGAACATAATAATCTTGGTCTGGCCAATGTGTTGCAATCCAGAGGCGATCTGCTTAGCCTCACAGGTGATCTTGAAGGAGCACTTTCAGCTTACGAAAATGCGGAGAAACTTTATCGGGCGGGACATGATAATCTTGGTCTGGCCAATGTACTGTTCTCCAGAGGCGATCTGCTGAGCCACATAGGCGATCTGGAAGGTGCGCTTTCAGACTACGAAGAGGCGGAGAAACTTTATCAGACGGAACATGATAATCTTGGTCTGGCGAATGTGTTGCTCTCCAGAGGCGATATGCTGAGCCACACAGGTGATCTGAAAGGTGCGCTTTCAGACTACGAAGAGGCGAAGAAACTTTATCAGGCGGAACATAATAATCTTGGTCTGGCGAATGTTCTGCGATCCAGAGGCTATTTGCTTAGTCTCACAGGTGATCTGAAAGGTGCGCTTTCAGGCTACGAAGAGGCGGAGAAACTTTATCAGGCGGAACATAATAATCTTGGTCTGGCGGATGTGCTGATGTTCAGAGGTGCTCTACTGAGCAGCACAGGTGATATGAAAGGTGCACTTTCAGCCTACGAAGAGGCGGAAAGACTTTATCTGGCGGAACATAATAATCTTGGTCTGGCGAATGTGCAGCGATTCAGAGGAAATCTGCTGCAGGAAAAGAAAGAGTGGAACGGAGCCTGCGCTTATTATGGGAAAGCGTTGGAAATCTACCGGAAGGAACAAAATTCCATGAGTATCTGTTATGCCCTTTCTGAATTGCAGTTCTGCGAAAAGCAAATCGGAAAAAATTCCGACGCAGATGATCATATTCGAGAGCTGGAAGAGCTGCTGCCAAATCAACCGGAGCCTGTTCAGAAATATTGTAAACGAAAAATAAAAGGTGATCTTTAGAAATTTTTTGCGTTGGATAAAGTTTCCAAAGACAAACCGTTGCTGTATGCTGAAATCAAACTTCTGCGCGAAAAAAAACTGATAGAAAACAGAAAACCGAAATTCATTATTGCAAAAGATGTTCTGCAAACAACAGGGATGAAAGCCGAATACACCAAAAACAAAGGACTGAATACAAATATTATCAAGATCTTGTAGCAACTGTTTTAAAACACTATACGATCATCAACGACATGGAAATTAAGAAATAAAAACGAAAAGTTACGAGAAAAACATGAGATAACAACGAATGGAAACGAGTTTCGCGACTTCGACAAAAAGCAAATAAGTTTCTGATATTGTTCGGTAAATTCAGGTTTATCTAAGTGTTTGTAACTTTCCGGAAATTAAACATTTCCATCGCATCGACATCTAGTGCACGGGCAATTTTTTCGACATTCACGATACTGATATTTCTGATTCCGCGCTCCACTTCAGAAAGATATGTTCGGTGGATTCCGGTGGCCACCATAAGTTCTTCCTGACTAATGTTGCGAGCCTTTCTGAGCTCTCTTAGGCGAAGCCCGAATTTTATTTTGATATCGCACTCTTCCATAGCGGAAAAAGATAAAAAATGAATGATTCAAGTCTACATGAAATAAGTGACATTTTTTGACTTTTTTTATTTTTGTATGATATAAGTGACAAATTTGGCTTAATTTCGCTCTTTTCAGCTATTTTTATTAACTTTTTTATAGGGGAAAAAGATGAAAAAAGTTTTTGTTTGTTTGGCAGCATTGGTTGCAATGGTTTTGATGGTTTCTTGCGGTGGCAGTGACAGCGGAAGTTCTTCCGGTTCTGAAAGCAACAATCAGGAATGTACTCCTGGTGATTTCGAATGTGTCGGTTCTGAATCCTACTACTGCAACAGTCATGGTTCTTGGGTTTACGATGCGCGTTGTGAAAACGGCTGCGATGATTCGACGGGAAGATGCTATTCCGATTCCGGCGATTCTTCTGATTCCGGTAACAACAATGATCACGGGGATTCCTCCGATTCCGGCAGCGGAAACGACAACACTGATTCAGGCGATTCAGCTGATTCAGGTAACAACAATGATCATGGAGATTCTGCGGATTCCGGGAATAACAACGACCACGGAGACTCTGCAGATTCTGGAAGCAACAACGACCACGGAGACTCTGCAGATTCTGGAAGCAACAACGACCCTGGCAATTCAAGTGATTCCGAAAACTGTGATGGATACGATTGGCCTACAGGAGATAAGATTGAAAATGGAGAACGGTGTTCAAATTTAGGTGAAATTAAATGTATTATTTATGCTGGAGTGGAGGGATCTGGTCATTGTACAAAATACTTTACCGACTGTCCTATATGGCAAAACACAGACTTATGTTTCAAATCTTCTTGTGATCCTTCAACAGGAAAATGCA
Organism: bacterium; assembly: GCA_017645765.1. Lineage (GTDB taxonomy): Bacteria > UBP6 > UBA1177 > UBA1177 > UBA1177 > UBA1177. The sequence goes on from JAGCNV010000073.1 coordinate 5,332, forward strand.
AACACTGTAAGAAAATAGGAGAACTTTCTTGTGGCGGCGACAGCAATGTAGTAAGATGTATCGCCACAGACAAAGAAAATGCCGAAGATGAATATGAGAATGTGGAAAAATGCAAAAATGGCTGTGATTCTTCAACTGCAAAATGCAAACCTTGGAAAGATCCAGATTCAGGTCTTACTTGGTCTTCTAAATCTTTAAATAATATGACACAAAGTGATGCTGTTTCATATTGCAATAATTTAAGTGAAGGCGGATTTTCTGACTGGCGGTTGCCTTCAATAAATGAATTAAGAACTCTTATACAAGGTTGCCCCGCAACACAGACAGGCGGAGAATGCAATCCTATAGATAAATGTTTTGATAGTGGTGGTATGGCTTGTGATAATCTTCCATCAGATCTAATTGGCGCTGATCGCATCTCTTGCGATTTTCAGAAAAAAATAGAATGCAACCCGAACACACTATCCACTACAAAATGCGAAGACGTTAGCTGTAGCAAATGTGAATATAAATCAAGCGGTTACTGCAAATTAGATCACTACAATATTGTAAGCTTCTGGTCTTCTTCAACCCTAACATTTACAGGAATGATTAGTTCGTATATGGAAAATTCTTGTACATGCGGTATATGCGATTTCCAGAATGCTTGGGATATTGATTTTCGCTATGCTAACATAGGACACTCCCGCATAACTTCAAAAAGATACGTTCGCTGTGTGCGATAACAAAAATGAATATTTTAACTTTTTAAGGAGGAAAAAATGAATTTAAAAGATTATGAAAATTTGATTGTTGGAACAACAGAAAATGATTGGACTAAAATCCAATGCTTGGGTTTTGGATCAGGTCCATCATATTTAAATCGTTTCGATGTTAGTGAAGCTGTTGAAACAGAGCAAGCATGCCGTGCCCAAAATTTAGAGATTGATTCTCATAATGAATATATGTCCTTAAAGAAAGATTTACTAGTCTCTGTAGCCTGGGGGTTAATAGCAAATGACAATTTTAAAGAAGATTGGGTAAGCAAATTTCCGAATTCTCAAGCTGAAAGCGGCTTTACAGATTTCTTTTACTCTGGAGTTTTAGTTTATCGAGACACGTATGTTTCTGTGGATGGAGGACGATATATAGTTCCTCTACCTCAGCCAATATTAGATTCAAAAAACAATGTGCAAAAGCTCGTAATTACAAAGCAACAATATGAATTTTTTAAGTTGCTAAATTCAGATGAAACCAGCTTTAATTCATGCCTAACGCGAGCTGGCATAGAAACAATTAATGGAAAATGGATGGATAAAAATTAAATTTAACTCCAAATCCCATATTAGGCGAAATTTATCCAAAATATTGATTTTTTCCCATTGTTCAGCTCTCAAACATGATTGCACGGCATGATTTTTGTAATCACAAAAACAGGATATTGAATGGAAAACTTCTCTCTGAAAGCAAACTGCGGCCATCTACGGTCGCCGCTTCGATAAACTCAGCGACCGACTCTCCCTGAGTGAGAGCCAAGAAAAAACTCTTATAAACAAACAATGATTTACTGTAAAAACTCTTGATATTTTTCACTATTTTACTATACTATCTGCCGTTGAATGCTGATTTCAATGCGGTGAGAAATGAACAAAGAGATGATTGACAGCGCGATGAAAGACATTGCGGCTGAAGCAAAAAACATATACGGCGACAAACTGAAAGAAGTGATTCTTTTCGGCTCTTGTGCAAGAGGCGATTTCGAAGACGACAGCGATGTCGATATAATGATCCTTATCGATGTTCCGAGAAGTGAAGTCGAAGAAGCCGACAACAAAATGGATCCCGTGATAAGCAGACTTGATAAAAAATACGAATACGAACTTCTGTTTTCACCCATCGTGCAGAGTTACAGCGAGTTCAATTACTGGATTGAAGCCCTTCCTTTTTATCAAAATGTCCGCAAAGAAGGTATAAGATATGCGTGAAGTCAACCAACCGGCAAAAGATTTGTCGATATATCGGCTGGAAAGAGCGAAAGAAGATTATACCGCTGCAGAAAACAATTTGGGACTGAAAGATCTCAGAACCGCAGTAAACCGCGCATATTACGCTATATTTCATGCTTTGAGAGCTGTTCTGGCGCTTGACGAATACGACTCCAAGAAACACAGCGGAATTATAAGCGAATTTCGTCTGCGTTACATCAAAACAGAAATTTTCGATAAAGAAATATCCGAGATGATTGGCAAAGCCTTCAAAATAAGGAACAAATCCGATTATCAGGATATGTACATCGTTAGCAGAAACGATACCGAAATTCAAATACGAAACGCAAAAACAATCATTGACGCTGTCGAAAAATATCTGAAAAACGAAAAAATAATATAAAATGTAGAGACGTTCCATTACGAGACGTTTCAGGAAACGTCTCTACAGATAATTGTTTGATTTTACAGATAATTTTCAGATTTTTATTTCAGAGTCTTTGCCAGTTCTCTTCCGATTTTTACCGCATCCATGTTGAAATCTTCGGTTCCTTTCGGTGCTGCCTGAAGAACTGCTTTTTCGAGCGAATCTTCGGAAACGAGTTTCGTGACTTCAACGAATGCGGAAAGGGAAACGATGTTGAGGGCGATGAGTTTGCCCTGTTTGTCGTAGGTCGTCGAAGAAATCGGGAGTCGGACGACTTTGTATTTGTCTGTTTCGGGAACATCGACATAGTCGCTGTCAATGAGGACAAGGCCGCCTTCCTTGAGATCAGGAAGGTATTTGTCCGCAGCTTTCTGCGTAAGGCAGAGCATGAAGTCGATGTTTCTTGCTTTCGGGTATTTTACGGGTTCGTCGCTGATGATGACGTCTGCTTTCGAAGCGCCGCCTCTCGCCTCAGGGCCGTAGGACTGGCTCTGAACAGCGTGTTTGTTCTCGTAAAGAGCCGCTGCGGTTCCCAAAATTACGGATGCAAGGATTACGCCCTGACCGCCGCTGCCTGAAAATCTTATCTCTTTTCTCATTTTGCCCCTCC
>JAGCNV010000074.1 GCA_017645765.1 bacterium
ATGGTAATGCCCGGTGACCATGTAAAAATCACGGCAAATCTTATAGTTCCGATCGCAATGGACGAAGGTCTCCGTTTCGCAATCAGAGAAGGCGGAAGAACGGTTGGTGCTGGTGTCGTTTCCAAGATAATTGAATAGTTTTTAATGAGGTGTTGAAGTGAGTGACAAGATCAGAATCAAATTAAAGGCATTTGATCACAAGATACTTGATCAATCCGTCGGGGAAATCATAGAGACCGTATCGCGCAGCGGTGCGAGAATAGCTGGTCCTATACCGCTTCCGACAAAGATCCACAAATACTGTGTTCTCCGTTCTCCGCACGTTGACAAAAAATCGCGTGAGCAGTTCGAGATGAGAATCCACAGAAGGATCCTCGACATACTCAATCCTACGAACCAGACGATGGACGAGCTCATGAAGACCGATCTGTCAGCCGGTGTAGAAATTGAGATTAAAACTTATTAGGGGTATTTTTTAAACTTTGTCATAAAGCAGAGAGGGTAACTATGGCTGCTGGACTCATAGGAAGAAAATTAGGCATGACTCAGATCTTCAAGGAAGACGGTGTAGTTGTTCCCGTAACCGTAATTGAAGCTGGTCCGTGCTTTGTAATTCAAAAGAAAGAGACCGAAAAAGACGGTTATACCGCTATTCAGGTCGGTTTTGAAAAGAAAGAAAAGAATGTGAAGAGACCTGCTGCCGGTCATTTCAAAAAGGCTGGCTGCGGCGTTTTCGGAAAACTCAAAGAATTCAGAGTTACAGATGCTGAACTCGGCAACTATGAACTTGGCTCGGAACTCAATGTAACGATGTTCAAAGCTGGTGAAAAAGTTAGAGTTACCGGTTTCACGAAAGGCAGAGGATTCTCCGGCGTCGTCAAAAGATGGGGTTTCGGCGGTGGAAGAACGACTCACGGATCAAAATTCCACAGAAAAACTGGTTCTGTCGGTCAGAACGTAAATCCTGGAAAGATCTGGAAAGGCAAACATATGCCGGGTCGTTACGGTAACGAACAGGTCACCATTAAGAATCTCGAAGTTGTAAGAGTTGTTCCGGCTGACAATACAATCGTTGTCAAAGGAGCTGTTCCCGGCTCTATCGGCAGCATTGTTTACATTAAGAAGTAGGGAGGCGGAGATGCCTAAAGTTGATTTATTCGATAAGACAAAAACAAAAATCGGTGAAGTTGAACTCAGCGACAGAGTTTTCAACGTAGAATCCACCGGCAAAGAGAATGTTCTCGTTTCCGAAGTCGTAAAAATGCAGCTTGCAGCTGTCCGTCAGGGCACACACGCTACAAAAACTTATGCTACGATTTCCGGCGGAAACTCGAAACCGTGGAAACAGAAAGGAACGGGCAGAGCAAGAAGAGGAACGATGAGATCGTCCACCCTCAGAGGCGGTGCTCCCGCTTTCGGACCGCAGCCGAGAAGCTACGGCTACAATGTTCCGCTCAGAAAGAGAACGGCAGCTGTTGCAGCGGTTCTTTCCGACAGACTTCGTTCGGGCAATCTTTTCGTAATCAAAAATTTCGATTTCGACAAGATCAAAACGAAAGATGCAGTTGCACTTCTCAAAGGAACATGGAATTTCTCGGAAGCTGTTATCATCGCAGGCGACAACGAGGAAAATTTCTACTTCAGCATGAGGAATCTTCCCGAGTTCTCCTTCCTGCCGCAGGATGTTATCAATCTTTACGACCTTATCGCGTATAAGAATGTCGTTTTCACCGAAGATTCTGTAAAATATGTTGACGAACTTCTTCAGAACAGACTTAACCCGAGAAGAACAAGAGTCAGCGAAACAACCGACGGAGAGTAAACGATGAAAAAGGAAAAATATTTTGACATTATCAAACGCCCGCTTCTGACCGAAAAATCTTCCGCTCTTACCAGCGGCGACCCGAAGGAAGGCTATGCTTTCGAAGTTAAATTTGACTCGACTAAAGAAGAGATCAAAGAAGCGGTAGAAGCACTTTTCGGTGTAAAGGTCGTCAGTGTCAATACTGTTATCACGGCCGGCAAAGTAAAGAGAGTCGGACGCAACATCGGCAGAAGGTCGACTTGGAAGAAGGCTTATATCAGACTTAAAGACGGAGATAAAATCAATCTCGTCGAAGGTGTTTAATAACAATTTTTAAGGTTTCGGAGTAAATTATGGGTATCAAAATTTTCAAACCGACTTCAAACGGTCGCAGAAACATGACCGGAAGCGATTTCGCTGAAATCACGAAGTCGAAACCCGAGAAATCTCTGATCGAACCGATCAGAAAATCCGGCGGCCGCAACAATACGGGTAGAATTACCTCCCGTTTCAGAGGCGGCGGTAACAAAAACATGTACCGTGTCATTGATTTCAAAAGAAACAAATTCGATGTTCCGGGAAGAGTTGCTGCGATCGAATACGATCCGAACAGAAATGCCCGCATCGCGCTTGTTTTCTACAACGACGGCGAGAAAAGATATATCATCGCGCCGGATAAGTTGATGGTCAACGACGTTATCGTTTCAGCAGGCGAAAAAGAAGCCGATATCAAACCGGGAAACTCGATGAAAATCCGTTTCATTCCGGTAGGTACCTTCATCCACAACGTAGAACTTAAGATCGGAAAAGGCGGTCAGATCGCAAGAGCTGCTGCAAGCGGTGTTCAGGTTCTCGGTAAGGAAGGCGATCACGCTACAGTCAGAATGCCTTCGGGCGAAATAAGAATAATCCATCTTGAATGCAGAGCTACTGTCGGAACAGTCGGAAACCAGGAAATTTCCAACGTAAAACAGGGCAAGGCCGGCAAAAAAAGATGGGAAGGCAAGAGACCGCACAACCGTGGTGTCGTTATGAACCCTGTTGATCACCCGCACGGCGGCGGTGAAGGTAAAACTTCGGGCGGACGTCATCCTGTTTCTCCTTGGGGACAGCCGACAAAAGGTTTCCGTACCCGCAGCAATAAGAGAACTGAAAAGTTCAGAATCAGAAGAAGAGGAAAATAGTAGTAATTTTTATGGAGGGTTACAGTGCCTCGTTCAATTAAAAAAGGACCTTTCGTTGATTCCCATGTGTGGAACAAGGTTATTAAGGCTATAGACAGCGGAGATAAAAAACCGATAAAAACCTGGTCCAGACGATCAACCATTATCCCCGAAATGGTGGGTTTGACTTTTTCCGTCTACAACGGACAGAAGTTTATCCCTGTTTTCGTAACTGAAGATATGGTCGGATTCAAGCTCGGTGAGTTTTCGCCGACAAGGACTTTCAGGTCTCATTCCGGTGGCAGCAAGAAATAATTTCTTGCATTTTGTAAGGTTTGGCGTATAATGCCGACCGCTTAATTTTTTTCGATCGTTGGAGATGCGAAATGGAGACGAAAATCGTCACAGCAAAGCTTAGAAATTTCAGAATGTCCCCGCAGAAAGTCAGAGAACTTGCTGACATCGTGAGAGGCAAGAAAGCTGGCGATGCTAAAAACATTTTAGAGTTCACGCCGAGAAAATCAGCGATGGCTCTTAAGAAGCTGCTTGATTCTGCAATAGCTAATGCAGAAAATAATTTCAACATGGATCCCGATAACCTTTTCATCAAAACAATCATGGTTGACGAAGGTCAGGTTATGAAGAGATTCGTGCCGAGAGCTCAGGGAAGAGCAGCTAAAATATTGAAGAGATCAAGCCATATTACAATTGAGCTTGCTGAAAACACAAAAGATTAGTGACGGAGGTGAACTTTGGGACAAAAAGTTAATCCCATAGGGCTGAGGCTCGGGGTTACCCGAACTTGGGAATCGGTATGGTACAGTCATAAGAATTATAGCAAGTGGCTTCACGAAGATCTTAAAATCAGAAAGGCGGTAAAGAAGGAGTTCTATTCCGCAGGTATCGCAAGAACTGATATCGAAAGATCAGGCGAAAGACTGAAAATCATAATCCATACTGCTAAGCCCGGAATAGTAGTTGGAAGAAAAGGCGTCGGAATCGAAAAGATCAAAGAGATGGTTCTGAAGATCGCTCAGGGCGCTACCGATGTTTTCGTTCAGACTGAAGAAGTAAAGAAACCTGAAATCGACGCTCAGCTCGTCAGCGAAAGCATTGCAGAGCAGCTCGAAAGAAGGGCTCACTTCAGAAAGGCTATGAAAAGAGCAATAGGACAGGCTATGAAGAGCGGTGCGGAAGGTATCAAAGTCCAGACATCCGGAAGACTCGGCGGTGCAGAAATCGCGAGAACCGAAAGATATCAGGAAGGAAGAACTCCGCTTCATACTCTCAGAGCAAACATCGACTACGGTTTCGCTACGGCAAAAACCAGCTACGGCGTTATCGGTGTAAAAGTTTGGTTGTCCAAAGGCGATTTCGCTGAAAGGAAATCCGAACCGAGAAGAAGACAACAGAAAAACAAATAGCGGGTGAATTGCCATGTTAATGCCAAATAAGGTTAAACACAGAAAGATGATGAAGGGCAAGAGAACCGGTCTTGCTACTTCATGCAACAGTATTGATTACGGTGAATTCGCTCTTAAGGCTACGGAATGCGGCTGGATCAACAGCAGACAGATCGAAGCTGCCCGTGTCGCTATCATGAGAGCGGTAAAAAGAGGCGGTCGTATGTGGATCCGTATTTTCCCGGACAAACCCATCACGAAGAAACCTCTCGAAGTCAGAATGGGTAAGGGAAAAGGTAATCCGGAAGAGTGGGTTTGCGTTATTAAACCCGGCCGCGTCCTTTTCGAGCTTGGCGATGTAGATCCGGAAACAGCTAATGAAGCTTTCCGTCTTGCTTCCCACAAGCTTCCTCTTAGAACAAAAATCATTGGAAAGGGAGATGAACTGAAATGAAAGTTTCTGAATTGAGAGCAAAAACTTTGGCGGAACTCGAGGCTCAGCTTCTTACCGCTAAAGAGGAACAGTTCAATCTTAGAATGCAGAAAACGATGGGACAGCTCGAGAATCCTTCCCGCATCATGACTGTGAGAAGAGAGATCGCTAAGATCAAAACCATCATTACTGAAAAGAAGAACGGGACTGAGGTGAAATAATGATTAAGGCAAAAAGAATACTTGTCGGCACAGTCGTTTCCGATGCTATGGACAAAACGGTAACGGTTCGCGTAACACGCCGTTTCAAACACCCTCTTTACAAGAAGGTTGTCACCGCACGCAAGAAATATCTTGCACACGATGAGGAAAATGCGTTCCATGAAGGCGATATCGTCAGAATTCAGGAGTGCGCGCCCATCAGCAAAAGAAAGACTTGGTTTGTAAAAGAAAAAATCGGCGAAAGCAGGAGATAGACCATGATACAGGAAATGACAAGACTGGCCGTGGCAGACAACTCCGGTGCCAAAGAAGTTCAGTGCGTTAAAGTTTACGGCGGTTCGAAGATAAGATATGCCGGTGTAGGCGATGTTATCGTTGTAGCTGTAAAAGTTGCTGATCCTAAAGGCAAAATCAAAAAAGGCGATGTTAAAAAGGCTGTTATCGTCCGTCAGAGCAAGGAAGTCCGCAGAGAAGACGGCTCCTACATCCGTTTTGACGACAACGCTGTCGTTATGATTGACGAGAGTTACGAGCCTGTCGGAACACGTGTTTTCGGCCCTGTTGCCAGAGAACTTCGTGCGAAAGGCTTCATGAAGATAGTTTCTCTCGCTCCGGAAGTATTATAAGAGGTGCTGCAATGGCTAAAATAAAAAAGAATGATATGGTAAAGGTTATTGCCGGAAAAGACAAAGGCAAAACCGGAAAAATTCTGGAAGTCCTTGTCGCTGAAGATAAGGTTATTGTCGAAGGCGTAAACGTTTACAAGAAACATCAGAAGCAGACCGCTACGAAGGAAGCAGGCATTGTTGACAAAAGCATGCCGATCCATGTTTCCAACGTCGTTGCACTCGATCCGAAGACCGGCGAGCCTACTTCTTTCAGAATGAAAACTCTTGAAGACGGCAAACGCGTAAGAGTAAGCAAGAAAACCGGCGAAACCGTTGAATAGTGGAGAAAAAAATGAGTGAAAAGTATAAAAGCAGACTCAGAGCTTTGTACGAAGACGAGATCAAGCCGGCTCTGAAAAATGAGCTTAATGTCGGCGTTATGGCTGTTCCGAAAATTGAGAAAATCGTTGTCAATATGGGTCTCGGCGAGGCTATTTCGAACAAGAAGATCCTTGAAGACGCTGTAAAAGAGCTTACGGCTATTACCGGTCAGAAACCCGTTGTCAACAAGGCGAGAAAATCGATCGCTACCTTCAAACTCAGAGAAGGTATGCCTATCGGAACATCGGTAACCTTGCGTAAGGACATTATGTATGATTTCCTCGATCACCTTATCAACATCGCGCTTCCGCGTGTTAAAGACTTCAAAGGTGTTTCGGGAAAAGGTTTCGACGGCAGGGGAAACTACACTCTCGGTATCAAAGAGTTCTTCATTTTCCCGGAAATCGACTTCAATAAAGTTGAAAAATCAAAAGGCTTCAACATCACGATAGTTACTACGGCAACTAACGACAAAGATGCGAAACTTCTTCTCAAGAAGTTCAACATGCCTTTTAACAGTTAATTTGTAGGAGGACAGTTTGGCTAAGAAAAGTCTTCGCTTGAAAGCGGAAAGAAAACCGAAATTTAAAGTCAGAGCCTATACTCGTTGCCCTCTTTGCGGAAGGCCGAAGGCTGTTTTCAGAAAGTTTAATATGTGCAGATTGTGCTTCAGAAAGCTTGCTAACGAAGGGCTTATCCCCGGTGTTACCAAGTCGAGCTGGTAGTTGAAGAGGTGAAATATGACAATGAATGATTTAGTTTCCAACTATCTTACCAGAGTCAGAAATGCGATCCTTGCAGGCAAGGAAACCGTTTCGGGAATTCCTTCATCCGGAATACTTGAGGAAATTTCAAGAGTTCTAAAGGAAGAAGGTTACATCAATGATTACAGAGTAAACGAACTCGACGGTAAGAAAACGATTTCTGTCGATTTGAAATACTACCGCAACAAAAGCGTTATTTCGAATCTTGAAAGAGTAAGCACGACGGGAAGAAGAGTTTATTCTCAGGCTAAAGAGATTCCTTTCGTCCGCGAAGGTCTCGGAATCTCCATTGTAACGACCTCCAAAGGCGTTATGACCGATGCAAAGGCGAGAGAACTCAACGTCGGCGGCGAAATTATTTGTAGAGTTTGGTAACGGAGGGTAAAGTGTCAAGAATAGGAAAAATGCCGATCCAGTTCGGCACAAACGTAAAAGTCTCCGTGAAAGACAATGTTGTTACAGTTCAGGGACCGAAGGCAACATTGGAAAGAGCGATCCATCCTTCCATTAATGTTAAGGTCGAAGGAAATGAAATCCATGTAACAAGAAGCGACGAAACGGCTGAGAGTAAGGCTCTTCACGGTCTTTCCAGAGTGCTTATCGCAAACATGGTTCACGGCGTCGTTAACGGTTTTTCAAAGACTCTCGAAGTAAAGGGAACCGGATACAAATTTGAGCTTAAGGGTGATAAACTCGGATTTTCTTTAGGTTTTTCTCATCCGGTAGAGATGGTATTACCTAAGGGGATTTCTGCCGAAGTCAACAAGACTAACAATGAAGTAACCCTTACGTCCGCAGACAAAGAGCTCCTCGGCAATTTTGCTGCGACGATCAAAAGACTCCGTCCGGTTGAACCTTACAAAGGAAAAGGTATTTTTTACAAAGACCAGGTTATCAGAAGAAAAGCTGGTAAGGCGGCTGGTAAGTAGTTAGCGGAGGGATTTATGAGACCTGATATTAAAAAAGAGAGAAGAATAAGAAGAAAAGCGGCTATCAGAAAGAAAATTTCCGGCACTCCGGAATGTCCGAGACTTACTGTTTACAAAAGCAACAGACACATCTATGCTCAGGTTATAGATGATGTTGCCGGAGTAACGCTTGCAGCTTCTTCGTCCGATGAGAAAAATTTTGTAAAGCCCGAAGGTGACAAAAAGGCTGTTGCAAAGAAAATCGGCGAATTTATAGCTGAAAGATGCAAAGCAAAAGGCATCGAAGCTGTTGTTTTTGACAGAAACGGTTATCCTTTCCACGGCAGAGTAAAAGCTCTTGCCGATGCAGCAAGGGAAAATGGACTTAAATTCTAAGGAGTAGTCATGAAAGAAATGAATAAACCGGTTAATCCGGATTCTCTTGAACTCAATGAGAAGCTCGTTTATGTAAACAGAGTCGCAAAAGTCGTTAAAGGCGGTAAAAATTTCAGCTTCGCAGCATTGATGGTCGTCGGTGACGGAAACGGCTCCGTCGGAATCGGTCTCGGTAAGGCGAGAGAAGTTCCGGAAGCAATCAGAAAGGGTGTTGCAAGAGCTAAAAAGAATATCTGCCAGATCAAGTTGCTCAGAGGAACAGTTCCTCATGAGATCGTCGGCGAATACGGCGCAGGTAAAGTTATACTTCGTCCGGCATCGGCTGGTACAGGTGTTATCGCAGGTTCGGCGGTCAGAGCTGTTCTCGAAGCAGCCGGTGTTACTGATATTCTTTCCAAGAGTATCGGTTCGAACAACCCGCACAACATGGCTAAGGCAACTCTCAACGCTCTTTTGAATGTCGAAGGCATCGAAAGTGTTGAAGCCAAGAGAAATGTCGGTGTTAAAGATTATCAGTTGAAAGAAGAGGAGTAACATAATGCAGCTTCATGAACTTAAAAGACCCGAAGGCCTGAAAGACAGGAAAAGAGTGGGCAGAGGTAACGGCAGCGGCACAGGAAGTACGGCTGGAAGAGGCCACAAAGGTCAGAAAGCACGTTCCGGCGGCGGCGTAAGAAGAGGTTTCGAAGGCGGTACAATGCCTTACAACAGACGAATCCCGAAGAGAGGTTTCTTCAACAAATTCGCTAAGAAAGTCTGCGAAATCAACGTAAGATACCTTAATCAGTTCGAAAACGGCGAAGTTGTCGAACTTGACAAACTTCTTGCGGCAGGACTTTGCCACGCTAACGATGACATGGTCAAATTCTTCGGCCAGTTCGATCTCGGCAGCAAGGCTTTGACGGTCAAAGCTCACAAATTTACAAAAGGCGCTAAAGAATCTATTGAAAAAGCTGGTGGAAAAGCAGAGGAGATAGAGCTTGATAAGTAAGGCATTAAAAAACATTTTCAAGATTCCGGATCTCAGAGACAA
>JAGCNV010000009.1 GCA_017645765.1 bacterium
ATCGAAACGGGCCTGGCCGAGCAAAGGCTCCAAAAACTTTCTCCTCATTTTTACAGAAAAACCACTTAATTTTTCTATAAAAGCATAACCTGGCAAAACTCGCGGCGACTTTGACATTTCTTTTCCCGACTCTTTTTTTGGTATTTCTTCGGAAATCGACTTGACTTTATGTTTTTCGCGTTACAGAAGAAAGTTCGATATTTCTTTCGATTTCGACTTGATTAATTTCTATTTCATGCTCTGCCAGAAGAACGCCACTATTGACAATCCAAAATACACTCACTTCCTGCACGAATAAAAAGCGATTAATAATCGATATTTAATCGAAAAACGACTGGCTATTAACGAAATCCACGCTTAATTAAATGGTGTAGAGCGGCAAGGAAGGCCGAGCCGCGACCAAACAGAAAACGCCAACCAGACGGAGGCACAAAATGGACGACGAAAAAGTCCTGAGAGACATGGAATCCGGCAGAGAATTCACGATGGAAGAATTCAAAGCCGAGTACGAAGAAGCCAAACGCAACGGGAACACCGAAGCCGAAACCTTCGAAGACTACGTCAAAGTCAGCACAGAGAAAAACGGATTCTGCGAGTGGATCGACGAAATCCACCAGCAGTGCGAATGGTGCAAGGAATGGGACCTCGAATCCGAGATGAAGGAGGAAGCGGGATTCGGCGGATGGCTCTGTCGGAGATGCATCCTCGACCTGCAGAGCAGAGGCGAAACCCTCTACCTCAAGAACTGAGCAACCAACGGAGCCCGCCCCACGGCGGGCTCCCCAAAACAAACGGAGAAAAAAATGAAAAAGAAAATGCCGAGACACGATGAACAATTCGATGCGATGATGCAGGTCATCTATCTGATGGACGCAGCCTATGCCATCTACAGAGCAACCTACGACGAAGACCCGGTCACTCCCGAGGAAGTCTCAATTGCCCTCGGATGGCATCCGGGGGAACAGAAATGGATTAGCAACAAGCCAGATGTCGCGAAGGCCCGCGAAAACCTTGAGTTCATGTTGGACGACAGGTGGTCAAACAGAGTCGCACCTCTGCAAACCGCGTTCAAGGACATCGTGACACTCGCCAAACAGAGACTCGACAAAACGGACTGGAGACCGTGCCGCTGCGCATCATGCAGAAAAGATTGAAAACCAGCCAACCACAGCCCGCGCAAAAGCGGGCTTTACTCGTTCGCTTTCGGCTATGTGTCGCGCGACACAGAGGATCGACCTATTAATAAATGCGACCCCCTATACAGAATCGGACAAAGCGGCGTAACCGGCCGATGTTTGGCAAAATCGATATTGAAGGTAGTAGAGCAAAACGGGATTATTCTTTTGCCGATAATTCTTGAAATAAAACTTGACTTTTTGGAAAAAGCGGAACAAATCTTTCTTTAATAAATCTTCCGAACCCTGCTTGATTTATCCAGAACTGCGGAATTAATAATTCTTCTGACTTTCTTCTCTTTTCGACTTGATATTTCTTTTTTGCCTCATTCTGAGTACGGATAAAAGATTCTTTTACTTTATCGAAATAATAACGCTTTTTCTTCATAAAATCACTGGCTATTAACGAAAATCACGCTTAATTAATAAGCGTGGGGCGGAAGGGAAACCAACCGCAGAGAACCTCAAAAAAACAAACGCAACCTGACGGAGGCAAAATGAAAAAGTCAAGCATGGACAAAATCAACTCGGGAGCTGTGTACGACATGG
>JAGCNV010000075.1 GCA_017645765.1 bacterium
GCATAATCTCTTGCACCTTTGGAAACCTGCAGAATTACAGGAGATTTTGTTTCGACACAGGCCATAATGATTGCCTGGAGCTGCTCCATGTTGTTGAAGTTGTAGGCAGGGATCGCGTAACCGCCTTTAACAGCCTTTGCGAAAAGCTCTTTTGTGTTTACAAGACCGAGTTCTTTGTAACTTACTGTCATTTTTGACTCCATAAATGGTTGAAAAAACTTAAAACGCGGAATTATAGCCGGAATTGAGAAAAAATAAAGAGCTTAAATGGCAGGAGAAAATATAAAAATTTGCCAATGAAATCGATGAATTTGTCGTTTTTTTTAAATTTTTGTCAGAAAAACTGGCTCTTTATGTAACTAAATATATGTTTGTTTGGTTTTTTAACTTTAATGGAGGCTGTTATGAAAAAATTACTTGCTATTCTTGCAATGCTTACGGTTGCAACAACACTTTTTGCCGAAGACGGAAGTATTTCGTGTGAATCTGATCTTGGAAAATGCACATTTACTCTTTCGGCGGATTCATTCTCAAAAGAGTGCACCTGCCGCGACGGTAGCGGAGTCGGGGAATCTGAACTTCCGTCTGAGGGAGGGACTCTCGAATCGACATTGCCGACAGAGGAAGAATGCAAAGCTGAGATCGAAGACTTCTGTGGAAACGCAGGAATAAGATGCGAGAACAATGCCGGCGAATGCGAAATAGAAGCGGACGGAAACTATGACTGCCGCTGTTTCGGATTGATGGAAATTACTTCAGGAAACATAGAAGCCAGCGAGAAAGCATGCAACAGCAAACTTGTCGAGCTCTGCGGAACGGAACCAGCGACAGCAAAAACTCTCTGCACAGATTCCGAAATTTTTAATGAATGTCTTACCTACGCGAAGAGTTTTACGAACACATGCTACGAGCCTATGACAGATGAAGAAATTGAAGCTGCTCTCGATCTTCCGGCAGAAACCAGCAACACGACTGCAGTCCTTGCTTTCTGTTGCCAGAGCTATGAAATGAAAGAGGAATTCAAGACCTCTTATGAATGTGTCGAGGCGGCTGAAAGCTGTGAAAACGGTGAATGCTGCGACACTTGCGATGTTTTTGTTCTTGAAGAATCAAACGAGAAAGATGACGATGAAGTCATTTCTCCTGCTCCGGACGACAGCGCTGACGCAGGCGACACTGAAGTCCCGGCTGAAGATGCAACAGGCAATGCCGATGGTTCTGATGCTCCGGCTGACGGTGACGATTCTGCACCCGCAACCGATTCAGAATCTTCCGCTGAAAAAGAAGAAAGCAAGTCCGACGGCTGCTCGATGCTGTTTATTTAATTTATTCCAACAAAATCCTTTTCCGTAACTTGTCAAAATAACAAAAATCTCTTTCCATTTCTTGTAAAATTAAAAAAAACTGCAAAAATTCTTTAATAAAATCAATATGTTACCGTTTTTTTTTTTTTGAATTTTTGGGTCAGAAAAATTGCTATTTTGTGTAACTAAATATATGATTATTTGTTTTTTTATTTTGGAGGATTTTATGAAAAGATCAAAGATTTTAGCAGCTGTTCTGGTTTTTTTGCTTTTTGCCGGTTGCGGAAGCTCAAAAAACGATAATCAGCATGAAAATCAGGATTTAACTGATACAGTGACTGAGGAAGACGCCGACACAGTTGACATCGAGCCGGCGGATGCAGATTCTGACGGCGATTCCGATTCCATGCCGGAACCTGACAACGATAATGCCGATACTCAGCCAGATGATGATGCAGACAGCGATCACGGCAGAAAACAGGGCGAACTTTACGGCGAATGCTATCCGGACGACACATGCAACGCCGGTTTGACCTGCGATATAGAGAACAATATCTGCATAAGGGACAACAGCACTCCTGATGACGATGCTGACAGCGATTCTGCCGATGACTCTGACACAGAACCGGAAGAAAACGATGATGATGCCGACACTGACACGCTTCCGGATACGGATCCTTCAGGCTGCGCTTACGACAGGCAGGGAAACACCTGCACGACCGACAAAGAATGCGGTTCCTGCATGATTTGTGCAAGTGCAAAATGCGTGAGAGGCTGCACAAACAACAATGACTGCGAGGCAGTACTCCCGAATTCAGGTCTTAAATGCAACAAAAAACTGGCGCGCTGCGTCAATATCTACGGTTCAAACCAGGCCTGCTCGGAAACGAACTGCCCGATCGGATGCTGTTATGCCAAAAAAGGTTTAAGCGCTCTGAGATGTGAAGCGAACCCGAATATTTCGACATGCGGAGTCTGCGCTCAGGGAAAAATCTATTCCCCCGAAGACGGCGGAACATGCATTCCTGCCGTATGTTCGTCAATAGACGACAACTGCCCGTCCATCAATGCCGGTGCGACCAAGCCAAACTGTTACGTGTGCAAAACAAGTGAACTTATCTGTGCAAAAAACAATACTTACGGATGTTCCTCTACGACTGTCGTCAACACGGCACAATGCGTTCCCGCAGGTCAGATGTGCATCGAAGGAGTGGACAACTGCTGCTCAGGCAATCCGTGCGTAAACGGATACTGTTACTGAAATTCGGAGGTGAATCATGAAAAGAATCCTGTTTCTTACATTAATTTTCATGCTGTTTGCATCGTGCGGCGGCAAAAACGAAACGATCAGCGACAACGACATTCCCGATATTCCTGCAGATGATTCTGACACAGCTTCTGTTGATGATACGGATAGTGCTCCGGTTGATGACGCGGATTCTCAGCCGGAACCAAGTGACGATGACACTGATACTGAGCCGGTTGATGATACAGATTCTCAGCCTGAACCGGATGACGATGATGCAGACACTGAGCCGACTGACGATGCAGATTCTGCGCCTGAACCAAGTGACGATGATGTTGATAGCGATTCAGCTGATGACTCTGACACAGAACCGGAAGAAAACGATGATGATGCGGACACTGAGCCGGTTGACGATGCAGATTCTGCGCCTGAACCAAGTGACGACGATGTGGACACTGATCTGACCGATGAGGCGGATTCCCAGCCGGAACCCAGTGATAATGATGTGGACACCGAGCCGACCGACGACGCAGATTCTCAACCCGAGCCAAGTGATGACGATGCAGACAGCGAGCCGACGGATGATGCTGATTCCCAGCCTGAAGCAAGTGATGATGATGTCGATACAGCTCCGCTCAACGGTGAAACATGTGCCGAAGTCGGCGGAACATGGAACGAAGAAGAACAAAAATGCACAAAAATTGTGGAATGCAGCGGTAAACCCGCAAACAGTGAATGGAGCAGTGAACACACAAGTTACACAATGGAATATACTGACGGCGGATGGCCCACTGAGATTGATGCAAGATATATTTCTCTATCCAACGGCTACTGCGGCTTCAGCTGCATCGAAAACTATTTCTGGAACGGCTCGGAATGCCTGAATCCGTGTGTCGGCAATCCATGCCAGGGTTTGGAAAATTCAACAGAAGAATGCATTCCGAAAAATGTGGAAGAGTATGAATGCAGCTGCGAAAGCAAATATACATGGAACGGCTTGGAATGTGTTGTACCGCTCGGCAGAATTTGCACGAATCAGGACAAGTGCTACGACAACTCTAATTTGATAACATGCCCCTCATCGCCACGTGACGATTTCTTCGGTCAGGACGCTCAATATGCAGCTGCCGGCTATTGCAAACCTCAGAGTTTTACACTTCTGACATTTTCGGATGAAGATGAAGCAGTAGTTTTTGACAACAACACAAAGTTGATGTGGCAGCATACTCCCACAATACAATGGCTGCTTTGGGGTTCCGCAAAAGGTTACTGTAACTCTCTGACTTATGGCGGATACAGTGACTGGCGTTTACCGAGTCCTATAGAATTCCACACTATATCTGACATCAACAAATATGATCCGGCATTTGACACAAACTATTTTCCCAAACTTACCCCGACTACTTCTATTCTTTTTCCCGAAGACGGAATTTTAAGTTCAGCACGTTTCTGGACATCACAGGAAGACAATAGTGATCCCGCAAAGGCAAAGGCATATTACATACAATACGGTGATTCTTCATGCTTCAAAGAAACAAAAACAGAAAAAAAATATAATGTAATGTGCGTCCGTGGAAACGAGCTTCCAAAGCCCTCATTTACAACAGAGACCATAAACGGAGATGTCGTTGTAACAGATTCTACTACGAAACTCATGTGGCAGAAAACGACTGTAAACAGATCCTGGGGAGGTGCTTTAAACTACTGTGAAAAGTTAAAATACGCCGGTCACATAGACTGGAGACTTCCCAACAGAAACGAATTGGCTTCTTTGTTAAATTACGACAAATCAAGTGGTCCATATTCCGATTTTCCCGGCATTCCGTCAAAAGGATTTTGGACATCATCTACCTATACGAACGGCTATGGTACCGCTTGGTTAGTAAGTTTCGATCTAGATGGCGGCAGTATTGGTATTCAGAGTCTGGGCTATGCCAGTAAATATACATATCCTGTGAAATGTGTCAGAAACTCGGATACTGAGCCGGTCAACGGTGAAACATGCGCCGAAGCCGGAGGGACATGGAACGAAGAAGAACAAAAATGCACCAAAATCGTGGAATGTAGCGGCAAACCCGCAAACAGTGAATGGAGCAGTGAGCACACAAGCTACACAATGGAATATCTTGACCATCAATGGACAGACGAGATTGATGCAAAATATATCGATGATTCCAACGGATACTGCGGCTTCAGCTGTACTGAAAACTATTTCTGGAACGGCGAGGAATGCCTGTGGAATCCGTGTGTCGGCAACCCTTGTCAGGATGTGGAAAATTCAACGGAAGAATGCATTCCGGAAAATGCGGAAGAATATGAATGCATCTGCGAAAACGGATATGTCTGGAACGGTTCTGAATGCAGACACCCTGTTCCTTTGGGCAACATCTGCACGGGTCAGACTTTGTGTTATAAAAATCCGGAATGTCCGGCAGAAGGTGAAGACCTTTTCGGACAGGATGCACAGTACACGAGCAAATGCACGGCACAGAGTTTCAACCTTAAGACGATTTTTAAGCAAACAGTCGTGGTTGACTACAACACAGGCTTGACTTGGGAACAGTCGCCGTCTAAAAACTCATACACTTGGGATGATGCACCGAACCACTGTGCAGATTTGAACAACTCGAATTACGGGGGAAAAAGCAACTGGCGTGTTCCGAATCCTCTGGAATTGCTGACTATCGTTGACAACAGCAGATATAATCCTGCACTGAATTCCAATTTTACAGCATTCAGCGATAAAGTCTGGACATCGAAAGAATATAAAGGCAATACGGACTATGCTTATGTATTTATACCTTATTCCGGAATGTATTACGGAAAAAATTCGGCTGACTACTCGAAAACCTTCCATAAACATGTTCTTTGTGTCAGCGGAGACGAGATGCAGCCTGCGACATCTGATAATTTTACGACTCAGACAATAAACGAAGCAGTCGTAGTCAAAGATTCCGCAACAGGTTTGATGTGGCAGAAGGAATATACGACAGGCAACTGGGGGCATGCACTTAAATACTGTGAGGATTCGACTTATGCAGACTATTCCGACTGGAGACTTCCCAATAAAAACGAGCTGGCCTCTCTTATAAATTATGAAAAACCTGAAGCCCCTTATTCATATTTTCCTGATATGCCAAACAACACAAGTAACCGTTTTTGGTCTTCAACTACTCATTCATCTGACGATTCCTATGCTTGGGTCGTGTATTTCAAATATGGGAGTGTGGGCGAAACCACTTCGTACATGATCAATAAGAGCAGCGGCAACTATATCAGGTGTGTCCGGAACGCCGATTAGCGCACTTCTACCGGATAGTTTCCTCAAAAAATGAAAAGTTCCAGAGAGACTTTCCGAAAATACTGTACGCTTGAAGGCTATACTCGCGGAAATCGGTAAATAAAGTTCTGATTTGTAAAAAAATGCAAAAAAAATTATCAATAAAATCAAATAGTTATGAAATTTTTCGGGGGGCAATTTTTTTTCAATAAAAATCGGATTTTTGGGAACTAAATATATGTGTTTTTGGCGAAGGCCGTATGTTTTTTAACTTTATGGAGGTTGTTATGAAAAAATCACTTGTTTTGGTTGCAATGCTTGCAGTGGCAACAACACTTTTTGCTGAAACTGAAATGGTTTCATGCGAATCGGATCTTGGAAAATGCACTTACACGCTTTCTGATGATTCATTCAGTAAGAACTGTATTTGCCGTGATGAGACCGAATTTAATGATTACGAAGACGGAACTATCGAATCGACTCTGCCGACAGACGATGAATGTGATGCGGAACTTAAAAAAGTCTGCAAAGATGCCGGTATCAAATGTGAAAATGAAAAAGGAAAATGCACTGTTAAACCGAACGGCAAATATGAGTGCGTCTGCACTAACTTTCAGTGGATACCTGCCGGAAACGGCGTTTTCAGTGATGAAGGATGCAACACAATTCTTGCAGAAATCTGTGAAAACGAAACTATGACTGCAAGAAAAGTCTGCAAAGAAGAAGAAATTCGCAATGCATGTGTTTCTTACGTTGAGAAAATCAAAAACACTTGCTTCGACCCCATCAACGGAATCGACGACATTCTTGATGCTCCGCTCGATTATTCAGATTTGACGGCACTTGAAATTGCAGATTGCTGTCAGTATGAAGAGTATAGAAACGAATACAAAACCGAATTTGAATGTCTTGAAGCGTCTGGAACATGCAACACATGCGTTGATATGCCTTTTGACGAGGGCGAAGAGGGCAAAGAAGATGCAGCAAACACTGATGTAGCCGGAAACGGTTCCGCTTCTGCAGAAGAGGCCGCTGACGGTGATTCCGCACCCGCAACTGATTCAGAATCTTCCGCTGAAAAAGAAGAAAGCAAATCCGACGGCTGTTCGATGCTGTTTATCTAAAATTGCGAGCAAGTCTATCCGAAAAAATCAGAAATTTTTTTCTAATTTTTATTCTAAAAGTCTTGACATTGAGATTAAAATGCGTAAAATATTAGGTGCAAGTAACTCAGTGTGCTTGCTTTGCGTTGATCCAAAGTTCTGGGCTGGCATCCAGTCCTTTGGGGAGCTCTAGAGGGTTCGGCATTCAGCCACAAGCCAGCAAATAAAATGTCATTAAATGCTTGCTTCCCGCAAGCATTTTTTTTTGGAGTTAAAAGGTGGATGCTTTATATAATGCGGCTTTTCTCTTTAAAAAACTGCTTGATACCGAGTATGTTTTTGTTCTCGGTAAAAAGAATGTCAAAGCAACAATTCATCTGATTTTTCACGATACGAATTTCTATCATCTTGCCGGATTGCAGCATCTGGAAGATATTGCGCATTTGAGAAGAAACAAGAAGGAAATTTTCGAGAAAATACTTAATCGGCAGATAAAAATTGAGGATCTTCAAAAATCACGGTTTTACAAAGATATTGAAAGAAGAGTCGCTGCGCTGTCGCTATTGCCGTCTTTGCTGGACAGCAACGAGACCATTTTCAAATATAATAAGGAAAGAAACAGTTTTTCTCTGATAGATGCGGATTATCTGCTTGAAAATACATCAGATAAGCAAACTCTCTATACTTTTCTTGCAAAATACCCAGATAACAATTTTTTCTGCCGTTCTTTTTTTCCGAAAGAGAAAAAAGATTATTCAATAGGGCAGACAAGATGGACGCTGCTTTCTAAGAAAAAAATCAATAAATCAGCAAATACGGAAGAAATCTTGTTCCTGCATAAGAATTTTAAAGGATAAGTCTGTAAAAATTTGTCAATAAGATCAAATAGTTATAAAGTTTTTCGGGGGGGGTAATTTTTTTTCAATAAAAATCGAATTTTGTGGTACTAAATAAGAAACCTGTGAAAACAAAGAATGTTGCAGCGCGTGCGGGCTTGACGAGAGCGAATGGATGGATGGTGTCTCAGAAGAAGATGCTGACGCTGCAAATACCGAAGCTCCGACAACCGGTGCAACGCCGGAAGATACTACGGACGGTGATTCTGCACCCGCAACCGATTCTGGATCTCCAGCAGAAAACAAAGAAGAAAGCAAATCCGACGGCTGTTCGATGCTCTTCATCTAATTTCCCGAATTTTTTTAAGAATCAAAAAATATCTAAGATTTTTGCTGTGAAATCTACTTTGCGTCGGGACGGTTGACTTTCTGGTGATAATCTTCAGGTTTGTACTGATATTTCAGGTTGAAGCAGGCAAAACAGAAATCGTCGAAATTGTGTAAGATCTTGCCGAAATCGGCGATTTCGATGTGCTTCAGCGAATCGGCGCCTAAGTATTCGCAGATCTCGTCGTGGCTTTTTACTGCCGCGATAAGTTCGTTTTTAGTCGGAGTGTCGATGCCGTAGTAGCAGCTTCCGATGACTTTCGGAGAACCGATCCTGATGTGTATCTCCCTTGCGCCGGCATTTCTCAGCATTCTCGTGATTTTGCGGAGAGTGGTGCCGCGGACGATGGAGTCGTCGACAAGAACGACTTTTTTGCCTTCGAAGAAGTCGGGAAGGGGATTGAATTTGTGGCGGACGCCTTCATCGCGCTGTTTCTGGTCGGGTTTCGTGAAAGTCCTGCCGACATAGTGGTTTCTCAGAAGTCCCATGTCGAAAGAGAGTTTCGCGCTCTGAGCGTAGCCTAAAGCGACGAAGTTCGAGGAGTCCGGAACAGCCATTACGACCGTGTCGTCGCCGAAACCGAGTTCTTTATCGTAATCTGAAAGCTGTGCGCCGATCTTTTTGCGGACATCGTAGACTTTTTCGCCGAAAACTTTCGTGTCGGGGCGCGAGAAGTAGATGAGTTCGAACACGCAGTGCTGTGTTTTGCCGGCGTTTACTGCGACCGTGACCATCGGTTTGCCTTTTTCGAGCCTGATTATCTCGCCGGGGCGCATTTCTCTGATCATTCTTGCTCCGACTATGCCGAAAGCGCAGCTTTCAGATGCGAGGACTACGCCTTCCGACGGAATTTCGCCGTTCAGGTCGGCTTCGTCGTTGAGAGTTCCGATGACGTAAGGCCTGTATCCGTGCGGATCGCGGAATCCGAACATTTTGTCGCGGTACATCAGAATTGACGAAAACGCTCCTTTGAGCTGTTTCTGCGCTTCGATTATCGAATCTTCGATCGTAAGTTTTTTGTGAAGAAGGTAGAATGCGATGAGTCTGCCGATAAGTTCGCCGTCGTTGTCGCTTTTGAAGGTGAAGCCGTAGTCGTTCTCAAGCCACGTGCGGATTTCGTAGTAGTTGATGATGTCTCCGTTGCTGCATATCGCGAGGTGCGGCCCTTCTGGAAGCTCGATAACATGCGGCTGGCTGTTGGTTTCGTCGCTTTTTCCCGCAGTCGGGTAGCGGACGTGACCGATGGCGATGTTTCCGCTGTATTTCTTGAGTATCTCTTCCGTCAGAACGTTTTTGACAAGTCCCATTCCTTTGTAGCAGAAGATGTTTCCGCGCTCGTTTCTTGCCGCCAGACCGCAGCTTTCCTGACCTCTGTGCTGAATTGAAAAAAGGAGTTCCGCAACGAGGGTTTCACTGTCTGAAACATTGAAGACACCGGCTATACCGCACACATTAACCTCCCAAAAAAGAAAAATTCGCGCGACTTTACATTTAAAAAGTTTTTTTTGCAAGATGCGGAAAGAATAAAATGAATTTTTGTTTTTTCCGGTGTTTTGGGTACAATATTCGGTTTTGAGTTGGTAGTGGTATTTTTATTTCTTATAGGAGGATTAAATGAAAAAATTCATGGCGGCAGCACTCGTTCTGATGCTGCTTTTATTTGCTGCATGCAGCGACGGGAAAACATCGGAAGAGATAAGTGATGACGATTCCGATACTTCGGATACCGATTCGCCGGATGACGGCGACACAGAACCGACTGAACCAACGGAACCTACGGAACCTACAGAGCCGACAGAACCTACGGAACCTACTGAACCGACTGAACCTACGGAACCTACTGAACCTACGGAACCGACTGAACCAACAGAGCCGACTGACACCGTGATCAATGTCAAAGATGTTCCTGAAACTGTTGACTGCCATGAACTTCCGGCACTTTCAAGCGGTGTCTGCGAAGTCAAAAAAGGAAACGGCGCGAAACTTATAAAAGGTAATGTTCTTTCAGGAAACAAGGCTTATATCGGCGGCGAAGTGCTGATAGGAGATGACGGTTTCATAAAATGCGCCGGCTGTGACTGCCCGGCTGAAGGCGCAACTGAAATTACCTGTCCGGGAGCAACGGTAACTCCGGCTCTGATAAACGGCCACGACCATTTGGGCTATGTCAAGCACAAACCGAGTGACTGGGGTGATGAGAGATTTGCTCACCGCCACGAGTGGAGAAGAGGCAAGAACGGTCATACAAATCTGCAGGACAGGGACCATATCGAGGGTAAATCTTCCAAAGAGCAGAAACAGTGGGCGGAACTCCGTCAGCTTATGTCGGGAACTCTCGCGATTGCAGGAAGCGGCGGCGCGGAAGGTTTCCTGAGAAATATTGACCAGAATTTCATGGAAACTTTCGGTCTCGGCGGAATGGAAGTCAACTACCAGACTTTCCCGCTCGGCGATTCAAACGGATTCATGGCTGACAGCGGCTGCGAATACAACAACATGAGAGATGAAAAAGACCTCGATCACGACTGCTACCTTCCGCACGTTTCTGAAGGAATCAACAAAGCGGCAAGAAACGAATTTCTGTGCCTCTCAGGCAGTCAGGAAGGAGCGATCAACATTGTGAAAGAAAATTCGGCTTTCGTTCACTCTGTCGGAATAAATGCGGAAGACGGAAAAAAACTTGCGGACGGCAAAACTGCGGTAATCTGGTCTGCGAGAACCAATGTTTCGCTTTACGGAAACACCGCTCCCGTTACGATGCTCAAAAATCAGGGCGTTCTCATCGGACTCGGCACAGACTGGCTTCCGAGCGGCTCGATGCATATTCTGAGAGAGCTTGCATGCGTTGATTATCTCAACAAAAATCACTTCAACAACACTTTCTCAGATTATGAAATCTGGAAAATGGCAACATCCAACAATGCTGCTGCACTCAGGATCCTCGATGCTACCGGCGCGATCCGTCCCGGACTTATCGGCGACATAGTCGTTTTTGACGCGAAAGGTGTAGACAACCCGTACAGAGCTGTCATTGCAGGACATGAGAAGAAAGTTGCTCTCGTTCTCAGAGGCGGCCAGGTGTTCTACGGCGATGAGAATGTTGTTACTGCACTTGATTCAGCAAATGAATGCGAGAAACTTTCAGTATGCGATGTCAATAAGAAAGTGTGCGTAAAGGAAACAGGCATGAACTTATCAACATTGCAGAGCAAAAACAGTGACCAGTACAAACTTTTCTACTGCGGAACTCCCGACGACGAGCCGACATGCGTTCCTCAGCGTACAAGAAGCGAGGATGAGGAGCATCCTTACTCCGGCCCGAAAGAAGGAGACAAGGACGGTGACGGCATAAAAGACAGCGATGACAACTGCCCGGAAATTTTCAATCCGATCCGCCCGCTTGACGGCAACAAACAGGCTGATTCGGATAACGACGGAGTTGGTGATGCATGCGATCCGTGCCCGCTTGCAAAAGACACTGACAACTGCAAAGCTGTAAATCCTTTTGACGAGGATGGCGACGGAATTCTCAACGCACTTGACAACTGCCCGTTTGACAGCAATCCTGCTCAGGAAGATAAAGACGGAAACGGAATAGGTGATGCTTGTGATGTAAATGCGGTCACGATTTATGAAATCAAGCAGAAAAATGTTTCTGAAGGCACTCTGGTTAAAGTCGAGGGAATTGTCACGGCATATAAAGACAAAAATTTCTTCATGCAGATCGATCCGGCTGACCATGACAGCACTTTGAAAGAGCAGTTCAGCGGAATTTATGTCTACAAATCGACTGCTGCCGTAAAAGTAGGTGATAAAGTCAGAGTTTCAGGAAAAGTTATGAACTACTATGACCAGCTCCAGATTGCTAATATCGAAAATGTCGAAGTTGTAGCGGCAAATAAAGGTGTTCCTGCTTTTGTCACTGTCGATCCGGCAAAAGTAAAAGACGACGGTGCACAGAAGGATGCCTACAACGGTGTTCTTGTAAAAGTCGAAAATGTCGATGTCACCGAAGCGGCTGACAAATACCATGTTTTCGGCGTAGCAAACGGACTTAAAGTCGATGACGATTTCTATTCGTACACAGATCCGGCAGTCGGAACACATTTTGATTTAATCAGCGGCGTTCTGGCTTACACTTTCAACCACTCAAAGATTCTTCCGAGATCGGCAGACGATTTTGGCATCGATCGCTGCAAAAATGCCGGCTGTGACGCCTCCTACTCGGAGTGCAATCCGGATACCGGAAACTGTGATGCGCTTCCTGGATTCTGTGTCGGAAACGACGACTGCGAGACCGGATATGTCTGCAACGCAGCGCATACCTGTGAGGTCAAGACATGCGCCGGCGACAGCGACTGCGAGACCTATGAAAAGTGCGGCGAAGGCAGTGTCTGCGAGCTTCTCGAAGGCAGGTGCGTGCATAACACCGACTGCGCTGCGAACGAGTTCTGCAACAGCTCGAACGAGTGTGAAGGAGCAAAAATTGTTATGAACGGCGGTTTCGAAAGCGGCGATCTGACAGGCTGGAAGGGTAGTAAAACGAATATTTCGGACATCAACATCGAAGTTGTGACCGGCAATGCCAGAACGGGAACATACTCGGTTAAACTTACGGGTATCGCAAGCGACAATAAACGCTTCACGACTCAGTCGATAGCTCTCACGGCGGGAGATTACACCTGCGAGGCTTATGCGAAAGGAACCGCAGAGAGTGCAGCTTTAAGAGTTTACTCGACAAATGTTCAGGGCAACAGCACCGGCTACTACCCGGCATCAAACTTCTGGACTGAAATCAATTCAAACGACTGGACAAAACTCTCGATGACTTTCAAACTGAATGCAGATGACAACGATGTCCAGATCATTCTTTTCGATTCGAAAGGTGACGGACTTCTTACCTATTTCGATGATGTCTTCTGCACGCAAAATTAGTTCCCTGGGTGTTTTTTTAGCAAAAATCCACTTTAAAAACTTTTTTAACCCAATTCTCTATTGTAAAAAAATTTTACATTGTTTTTACTGAAAAACCCAATTAAATCAAGTGTTTGTTTTGGCATATTTTTTGCTTGCTTTAGCCGATTTTTTGTTTTTTAACTTAGGGAAAAAAGATGAAAGGAACTGCTTGTTACAGTAAGACTGAAAGAAATTTTGCTTCCGATTTTATAGAAAATTTAGAGCCTTATTCGCCGATTTCGAGCCGCGACAAAATCGTTTCCGGGCTTGCCAACTGCGATCTTCCGCCGCTCAAGCTCGATTGGAATGAATCGACTTTGCCGCCCTCAGTTGCAGTTAAAAACGCGATAATAAATGCTCTCGCATGCAACGACAATCTGCTAAACTGGTATCCTGAGCTTTCAAGCAAGGAACTCCGCCGCAAACTCGCAGCTTATTCAGGGCGTGCGATGGAAGAGATCCTCGTCACGAACGGAAGCGACGATGCTCTTGATCTCATCTGCAAAGTTTTCCTTGATCCGAAAGACGAAGTAGTCGTTCCTTATCCGACTTACACCCACTTTCTGACCTACATCCACACACGCGGCGCAGTCGTTAAAAAGGTCGAAACTCCTGATCCTTTCAAGCCGGACATTGCTTCAGTCCTTGAAAATGTAACACCTGCAACAAAAATGATTTATATCGTAAACCCGAACAATCCGACGGGGGTTCTTCTTTCAAAACAGCAGATAGCAACACTCTGCTCGATTGCGAGCCACTGCGTCGTTATCGTTGACGAGGCTTACTACGAATTTGCGGGCGAAACGGTTCTCGACCTCATAGATACCTATCCGAATCTCATCGTAACGAGAACTTTTTCGAAAGCGTGGGCTCTTGCGGGCTTAAGAGTAGGGTATCTTCTCACGAATCTTTCGCTTATTGCGCAGCTTTCGAAGGTTCTCAACCCGAAAAGCGTCAGCGTTCTTGCCCAGATCGCGGCTACTGCGGCACTTGACGACAAGCAGTATATGGAAAAATACGTGACAGACGTCAGAAACAGCAAAATTGCGATGCTCGATTTCTTCCGCAACCGTGGTATCACCGCTTTCGACAGCAAGGCGAACTACATCATGGTTCAGCATCCGCACCTGCCGAAACTCCTTGAGGAAATGGAAAAAGAGAACATTTTTGTCCGCGACAGGAGTTCTTTCAAAATGCTTCCGGGCTTCTTCAGAGTCACTTTAGGCGACCATCTCCAGACCGAAGACTTTCTTGCCAGAATGGATAGAGTCCTCGACAGAGTATAAAAACATTTCCAGAAACTAAAAATTACACCGTTTAAAAATTTACCAATAAAATTTTAAAAATATTTGTATATTATAGATACTTGAGTAATATTCTGCGTCTGATTGTGAAGGGGGATCATGGCTTCGGGAATTTTTAACAAGAATCTGGTTTTGGTTGTTTCGGGCGGTATTGCGGCCTATAAATCGGTTTGTCTTCTGCGTGAACTTACCAAACTTGGCGCTTCTGTCCAGGTCGTAGGAACTGCTAACTCGCTGAATTTTATAGGAAAATCAACTTGGGAGGCACTTTCCGGCAAAACTCCGCTCTTTGATTCTTTTGAGACTTTTGATTCTTCAAAAATCACCCACATCACACTGGCTCAGGATGTTGACGCAGTTATCGTTGCTCCCGCTACGGCGAATATTATCGCAAAGGCTGCGTGCGGAATCGCTGACGATCTTGCTTCGACAATTCTTTCGGCGGCGACTGCTCCAGTTCTTTTCGCTCCGGCGATGAATACGGCGATGTTCGAGAATCCTGCAAATCTTGAAAATATCGAACGGCTGAAAAAGCGCGCAAATGTTTATTTCGCAGATCCTGAAAGCGGCTGCCTTGCCTGCGGAACGAGCGGAAAAGGGCGAATGGCCGGGCCTGAAGAGATAATTTTCAAACTTGAAGAAATTTTCTATCCCGTAAAACACAGCGGCTTAAAGTGGCTTGTCACCGGCGGCGCGACGCGGGAATACCTCGATCCGGTACGTTTTGTCACGAACGGTTCTTCGGGGAAAACCGGTTTCGCTGTTTCGGAAGCGGCTTTGAAATCGGGCGGAGATGTAACTTTCATCGGTGTGAATGCAGAGCCGAAAATCAATCCGGGATATTCTGTGATAAAGACTGTGACTGCGGCTGAAACTGCTGAAACAGTTGAAAAAAACGTCAAAGATGCCGATATTTTCGTTATGAGTGCGGCTATTGCAGACTATTCGCCGAAGAAAAGCGCACAGAAGATCAAAAAGGGTGAAAACTCGATAACTGCTGAATTTTTCAGGACAAAAGACATTCTTACGGAATCGGTTAACTGGACAAAACCGGGTGCAGTGAGGATAGGTTTTGCCGCTGAAACGGAAAATCTTGAAGAAAACGCGCGGAAAAAACTTGAGAAAAAGCAGCTTGATTTTGTTGTCGCAAACCAGGTTTCAACTGAATTTAATCCTTTCGGTGCCGACACGAACACGGTAAAAATCGTTTTTGCGGACCGGGTTGAAGAGTTTAAAAATATAGAAAAATCGCAACTTGCCGATATTATTGTTAAAAATGCCTTAAATCTGTATGGGGTGAAATGCAATGGCGGAAAAAACTAACGATAAAAATCTGACTTCGACTCAGGAAGATTACCTTGAGGCGATTCTTGAGCTTACCGAAAAAAGGGTTGTTGCAAGAAATATGGAGCTTTCGAGCAAACTCGGTGTACGCCGTGCTACAGTCACGAGAGCACTCAAGCTTCTGACCCAGAAAGGGCTTGTCAACCACGAAATGAACGGGTATGTCACTCTGACTGATGAAGGAAAGGCTATCGCTCAGGATATTCTGGCTCGTCATGAGCTTTTCAGGCATTTTTTCAGAGATATTCTCAATCTCGAAGAGGATGAAGCCGATGAAATCGCCTGCAAGATTGAGCACACGGTTTCCGGGAATGCTCTGAAAAAGTTCAGGCTTTTCATAAAACGTGCCGATGAATGCGAGGGCAAATGCCCGAATTCATTGAAATTAAAGAAGGAAGAGGCGGAATAATGGAAAAGGAATTTCTCCCTGGAGAAACTGTCATTCTTGCCGGTGAAATTTCACCATATCTTTTTCAGATAAAGCGCGGTAGCGTGAAACTTGAAGGAAACGGAGAAAGTTTTTTCCTGTCAGAAGATGATTTTTTCGGCGAGGAAGGATGTTTTTTTGCCAAACCGTCTCTTTTCAACGTGACTGCCGGAGAAGAAACGCTTCTGGAGCTTATGGAAAGCGCTGAAGCTGAAGAGTTTTTTGCCGGAGATCCGAAGGCTGCATTTGCCCTTTTCATCAAAAATTCGGCGAGAGCGAATGAAAAGATGGAACCTTTTAACGAGATGAGTCCTCAGCATATAAAGCTTGTTGCCGGTGTTCTTCCGTATGTCGTTAAAAAGGAAGGCTCGGAACCTGTCAACGAAGCGGAAATAGATCTCGAAACTCTTGCCTCGCAGATAGAGCTTACTACTGACAACCTGTTGAATTTGTTGAACTTGTCAAAAATGCTGGGCTATGTTTCGTTTGTCGAAGGAAAGATGCTTACCTGTGGCAAGGAGAAACTTGCGGCGCTTTTTAAAAAATATAACCGGGAACATATTTTTGCCGGAGTAAAAGGCGAAAAGGGTGTCGGTGCGGTCTCTTTTTTGAATGTTGTGAATCAAAAGACAAAAATATAAACTTTGGAGAAGGTGGTAACAATGAAAATCGTATGTCCTCACTGCAGTACGAACTATCAGATAGACGATTCGAAAGTTCCGGAGAAGGGACTTCCGGTAAAATGTTCTGTCTGTGGAAACAAGTTCAGAGTTTTCAAAGAACAGGAGAACGAAGAGAAACCTGAATCTCCGAAAGAGGATGAGATTCAGGAAAATAAAAACTCTTCCGATATGGATTCTCTTTTTGATTCTATGCCGTCAAACAACAATAAGGCGGCTGATGATCTTGATGCTCTGCTTGGCGGTGATTTCAGTCAGAAACAGCAGGATGAAACTCCTCAGAATGAAGACATGCCAGAAGACGGAGGAATAGAGATCGCTTCCTACCATGATGAAATATCCGATTCGGCCCATTCTTCAGATGCGAAGAGCGTTTCTTTAGGCGAAAGCGGAAATGCAGATCTCGATCTTGCCAGCGACCGTTTCGATGCAGATGACGATCTGTTTGCAGATAATCCTAAAAACACGATCGGAAATGACGCAAATGAGGATGCAGACGCGCTCTTTTCGGACGATCCTCAGAAAAACGCTTCGGCAAAATCTGATTTTGACGATCTTTTTTCGGATCAGCCTAAGAAAAGCACAGCTGGCGGAGCAAAAAAAGAGGAAGACGACCTTTTCGGAGATGATAACGATGATCTTTTCAGTGATGTTCCGAATGATAGTAAAAGCGGAAATTCTGAAGATAATGCCGATGATTTCCTGAAAGAGCTTTTCGGAGACGCACCTGCATCAAAACCGCAGCAATCAAGTCAGAAAATCTATTTCAGAAACAGAAAAACCGGCAAAGTTATCGGTCCTGTCGATGAATCGCAGGTCGACGAACTTATGGTAAACGGTGAAATTACGGAAGATGACGACATCAGCTACGACGGTGTAAGCTGGAATGACGAGGATGCACATTCTTCCGCTCCGAAGAGTTCGGATACTTCTTCAGCTTCAGAATTTTCTCTCGGTCTTGATCAAGCGGAAGATTCCATGGATTCTCTTCTTTTTGAAGAAGGGACCGCAATCAACAAGGAAAACAGCGTTGTGGAAGAGATCAATCTGGACGAAGACGTCAGCAAGGTCGAGCATGTCTATATTCCTGATGAATTCAACGACACTATGACCGGAATAGCAAAAGGAAAACCGAAAAAAGAGAGAAAACGCGGCGGTAGTTCGGCTCTGTTTTACATCGCTACTTCCGTTGCAACTCTTGCGATTCTGGCGATCGTTGCCGGCGGTGCATACTATTTCTACACCAAGCGCAACAATTCTGCCGATATTCTTGACAACATCAGCGAGCAGATAGCGGTCAATACGGGAACTCTGGCTGATGTAAGAGAAGCTCTCGACAAGGATACTCCGGAAGACTATATCAACAGCATCGGTATTCTGAAACAGTATATAAAGCCGGATGATTCGGCTCCCAGCGCTGTCGGTCTTGACGGTCAGGTCAAGATGAACCTTCTCATTTCTTACAACAGAAGAATTGAATCTTCATCTTCAATAAACGAGAAAATAACGGCTGCAATGAAGAAGGCTCAGGGCAATATCGACCTTGTCAAAGCCAAAGCTCTGTATCTTTATGAGCAGAAACAGTACGACGAGGCGGCGGAACTTATTCAGCCGTTTACCGATAAAAACGATCAGGAGGTCTTCTATATTCTTGGTTTGATCGCAAGCGGAAAGAACGATCTTGAAAAAGCGGAGAATTTCTTCAACACCGGTTTTATTCAGGGCGGCGGCAAAAGCGTAAAGATCATGTACGCACTTGCAAACATGAAGTATCAGAACGGTGACACCCAGTCGGCAATGGCGTTCATCAACAGAATAATTTCAGAGTCTCCGAACTACATCAAAGCTTATCTGCTGAAGTCGAAGATCCTTATGAACAGCGACAACAAGCTTGCAGAAGCTGAAAAGTTCCTTAAAAATATAGACAGTAATATTATTGCAAAGGCTGATGATTCGCAGAAAGCTGAATATTATCAGATGCTTGCGAATATCTCGACGAGAATGGGCTCATTCAAGGAAGCTATAAAATACTACGAAAAAGCGGTCGAAATAAATCAGACTGATACCGAAGCAATTACAAAAATCGCTGATTTCTACGTTCAGATTTCAGATTCTACAAAGGCTATGGAATACTACGACATGGCTCTGAAAATAGATCCGAAACACTCCGCTTCGATAATCGGAAAGACCGAGATCTACGTTCTTCTTGGACAAAAGGAGAAAATATATCTTGAACTTGCAAAACTCGATCTCAAAACCCTGACGAATCCTCAGCTGCTGGCTAGAGTTGCAAAAATTTATTCGAATATCGGCGACAAGGCGAAGGCGCTGGAATTTTACGATCTTGCGATAAAATCAGATCCTTCTTATATCGAGCCTTATATTGCCAAAGCTCATATTCTTCTGGTTGATTTCAACAAAGTCAAAGATCTTGAGCAGATTCTTGTTGTTCTCGAAAAATTGGGAAAAGACAGATATCCGTATCACTTGGTAAAAGCGATAATCGACCACAAAAATGCCGATTACAAGAGTGCGGCCGAGCATTTCAGACTGGCTGAAGAAAAGAATTCCGCCGGTGACGAAAGGGTTTATTTCTTCTACGGCGAATTCCTCAAAGACCAGCGGAAATATGCCGAAGCTTCCAAGATGCTTGCAAGAGCACATAAAATAGATCCCGGGAATTACGATTATATGCACTCTTATGTCGATAGCCTCGAAAAGGAGAGAAAGTGGCAGACGATTATATCGATGCTCGAGCAGAAAACTTTTGTCGAAAAGAGAATGTATAAAAGTTATGTTTCCCTTGCTAATTCGTATTTCCACATCAAATCTTATGAAAAGGCGCTCAACACCATAAACAAGGCGCTTGAGCTTGATTCCCAGAAGACATCTGTTTACTACCTCAAAGCGAAGATTCTCTACACGATGGAACGTTATCCGGAAGCTGAAAAGGAGATCGATACGGCAGTCGTTCTCGACATGAAGAATTTCGACAACTATATGCTTTATGCAAGGATTCTGTCGAAACGCGGCGACTACAAAGGTGCGGTCGAAAAGATCGAAGCGGCTGAAAAAATCGACCCTGCGGATCAGGATCTTCTTCTGATGAAAGGCGTTATCTACAAAAATCTGGATGATTACAGAAGCGCTCTCAAGTATTTCAACAGAGTTACGAATAATTCTCTGAAGAAAGACGCTTACCTTGAAATCGGAGAAAGCTATCTTCAGCTTGGTAACCGCAGCAAAGCTCTGGATTACCTCAAAAAAGCGGAAAAGTCGGGCAACCGTGATGCCGTCAAGCTGCTTGCCGGAATATACTACGAGTCAGGCGATATCAACAAGGCGATAAACTACTACAAAAAAGTTCTCGCCGGAAATAAAAAAGATGTCGATTCGATGAGCAAACTCGGCTATATCTATAAGGAAAGAGGCGATCTGCCTACCGCTCTCCGCTATTTCCAGCGCTGTCTTAAAAATATCAGCGATCCGAACGAGAAAAGCATGATCCAGGACGAGGTTTACTATATCAAGCAGAATATGCCGCAGAGCAGTGCTCCGGCACCGAAAGCTGCAAAAGAAGGTGATTCTGAAGAGGCGGTAGAGGAGGCTGAAGACCTTTACGAAGAAGGAATGTACGTTATCGAGGACGATCCTGAAGAGGCTGAAAGGCTTTTCCAGGAAGTTATGAAGACAGTCTCCAAAAACAACGAATTCTACAAAAAGGCTCAGAAGGCACTCAACAAAATAAATTCCGAAGAGCGTAAAAAACAGGAAGATCAGAACGCGGGTGAGGCAGAGTAATGACTAAAACTGCGATCTATCCCGGCAGTTTCGATCCTTTCACCCTCG
Source organism: bacterium (assembly GCA_017645765.1). Classification (GTDB taxonomy): domain Bacteria; phylum UBP6; class UBA1177; order UBA1177; family UBA1177; genus UBA1177. The sequence goes on from JAGCNV010000075.1 coordinate 20,718, forward strand.
GACATCTAGACATTGTCAACCGTGCCAGAACGATTTTTGACAAAATCTATATTGCGATAGGGGAAAACGGAAGCAAAAAAAACCTTTTCACTGCGAAAGAGCGCAAAGAGCAGATCGAGGAGATTTTCAAGGACGATCCTGCGATAACGGTCATGATTTTTAACGATCTTCTTGTCGATTTCGCGCGTAAGGTCAACGTCTTTACAGTTGTTCGCGGTCTGCGCGCCGTTTCCGATTTCGAATATGAATTCCTCATGGCTTCGACGAACAGGGCGATGGAACCGAAAATCGAATCGGTCTTTTTCATGACTTCCGACAAATATTCCTTTTTGTCGTCCAGTATCGTCAAAGAAGTTGCTTCGAAGAACGGAACTTACCTTTCTCATTTTGTAACTCCCAATGTCGAAAAGGCTTTGCGCGAGAAATTCAGGCTGATGTAGTGTTTTGAGTTTGCCGGAGTTTTAAATGTATAATGAAAAGAAAAATAATTTTACGGTTTGGGTCTTCGCTGCCGTAATAGCGATACTTGCCCTTCTTGTCGTTTTTTACAGAGCGGGCGGCGGTGAAACATCTGAAGAAAAGACTGTAGAGACCTCCCCAGAGACGCCTCCGAAAGAATCAAAACACGCGGAACAACCAACCGTACAGACGTTTCATGAAACGTCTCTACAAAAAACGTCTCCGCAAAATGATAACACACACCGCAAAAACGCGGAAATGCGTGAAAACGAGGAAACCGCGGGAGATGCGATACCGGAATCAACTCCGTCAGAGCCGCAGAAGGATGCAGAGGATATTGAATCCAGTGAAATTGCAGGCGGAGCCGATGTCGAAGTCGTGAAGGACAAGGACTCAACAGCAGATTCCGAAGGTTTCCTGCACGGCAAAATTCTTCCGAAGAAAGGTATAGAAGAGGCGCTTCTCAAAGTTCCCGGACTCCAGCTCAAACACGCGATGGAAATAAGCAACGCTATCAGATACGATGTCGATCTCTCGCAGATAAAGGCGGGAGAGGACTTCAAAGTGAAGTTCGACAAAGACGGCAATGTCGAAGAGTTCGTCTACTATCCCGATATCGTCACTTTCCACATTCTGAAGCGTGATCCTGTTGAAAAGAAACTTAAATATATTGCGAAAACTCTGCCGACAGAGCGCAGATTCAGGATAATCGAAGGCAGAATCGATTCGACTCTCAACGAATCTCTTGTCAAAAGGGACGATGTCACGAGAAATATCCGCGCCGTTACGGTCGGGATCCTTGAGTGCATCGTAAGTTTCAGCACCGACGCTCGAAAAGGCGACGAATACAGGATTTTAGTCGAAGACAGATACTACAAGGGGGAAATGGTGCCGGGTTCAAAGGTGCTTTATGCTTCATACCGCGGCAAACAGGCTGGTTTCAGCGAGGCTTTCAGGTATGAGGACGAAGAGCCGAAATCGGCTTTCAACGCGCACTATACCGACAAGGGAAAGGCGCTTATTCCGAGTGCGATGAGACTTCCGCTCGATACGATCCGCATCACGAGTCCGTTCGGCATGAGGCGTCACCCGATAACCGGAAAAATGACGCAGCACCACGGTGTTGACTACGGTGCGCCGGTCGGAACGCCTGTTTATGCAGTTGCTCCAGGCAAAGTAATCGAAGTCAAACAGACTCCGCTCGGAGGAAAGCAGGTTACGATAAACCACGCCGACAACACGAAAACCTACTATCTTCACCTGAGCGCGTTCCATGTCAGTGTAGGAACTGCGGTTTCGGCGCGTCAGAGGATAGCTTCGGTCGGAAACACCGGAAGAAGCACAGGCCCGCATCTTCATTTAGGCATCAAAGATCCGAAAGGAAACTGGCTCAATCCGCTGAAAGTAAAGATGATCGCGACTCCGCAGCTTGACAACAAGCGTATGCCGCGCTTCAAAAAACAGATGGATGAGATCCTTAAACTTCTCGACAACACCGCCCAGTATCAGGAGTGGATGAGAAAATACGATGAAGGGCCGCAACCCGGTGACTTCTATCAGCAGTATAAAGAATAAATTTTAAGGAGGACGACATGAAAAGATTTTTGATTTTATCAGCTGCGGTTTTCGCGATGTTTTTAGTTGCAAGCTGCGGCTCGGAAAGCAGCAATGAGCCCGCAGGCGGAAACGAAGATGATTTCAAGGCGGTCGATGTAGGCGAATGCCGTTTTGATGAGCCTCCGCTTTCTTTCAAAGACAGGATCTATACCGAACAAAAAGATGAATTTTCATGCAAAGAGTATGTCGAAGTCACTGAAAAAGCAGAGAAAACCATTAAATTCAACTGGTTCGGCGAAATGCGCTGCGGTATCGACTGGGAATACGGCTACAAAATTGAAGGAATCGAAAACAATGTTCTCAAAGTCAGCATTTTAGAGCGCGACACAGACCTTGATCTGGCTGCAGACTGCGACAGCTGCTGCTATCTTATGCCGATAGAATACACCGCTCCGACCGCTGAAGAAATCGATTCAATCAAAACAATCGAAATCAATTACGAAGGCAAAAACCACAAAGCTGCTTTCCCGATCGACGAAGAAACGACCGAAGAACCTGACGAAGAAGCTCCGCTTCAGTGCGAGTATGACGGACAAAATTATGATGACGGTTATAAAATCGCAGTTGATGTTTGTCAGACTCCAACTTGCACCAACGGTCATTTTATTTTCCTGGACTGGCTGGCCTGCGAGCACTGTTATTACGGCGGTTTTGATAACCCGGACAACACGACTGATAATCAAGGGGAGATTGGTGACAAACAGCATTTCACATGTCCTGACGGCAGCAAGGTCGACTGGTGCGAATGTGTTGCTGATGACACCGATATTCTTGGCAGAAAGTGGAAATGCACCGACAGAGCAGATCTCAACTGCCCGAAAGAATAAAATAAATCTTCATCTGTTTAATTCTATTTTTCAACGATAATCCCTGACAACAATTTTTGACTTAAAACCGGCTTTGACTAAACTTTTACGTTCCTTTCTTTAACAACAGATTTTTTGGAGGAAATCATGTCAAAGGTTGCAGAAGCAGTAGCAAAATTCAAAAAAGTTTCGATCGATTACGATCATTCGGGTCTCACGGATGACGTTAAAAACGCGCTTCCTTACCTTAAAAAGGCGATGGACGGCATCACGAGGATCTTTCTCCACCAGCAGAGCGAAGGTCTTCCAGATGTTTACGACGAGGTTATGGCTGGAAACGACGAGGAAAAGAAGGATTTTTTCAAACTTTTCATGGGTCCGTGGGGACAGCTTGAAAACTACAAATCGCTTTTCCCGGAATACAACGACAGGCCGCGCACATGCGCTTTCTACCCGGTAGATATCACGAAAGAAGAGTGGGAAAAGGCTCTTTCGGAAATGAGCGAAGAGGAGAAGGAGCTTATGATGGACAACTATTCGGTCGTTGTCCGCGAAAACGGCAAACTCAAGGCTATTCCTTACCATGTTTACTATGCCGAAGAGCTCGCAGACATATTCGACAACATGGAAGCTGCTGCAAATGCTGTGGAAAATCAGGAACTTAAAGAATATTTGCTTGCACGCGCCGAAGGTCTTGTAACGGGCAATTACCGTGATTCCGACGCAACATGGGTCCGCATGAAAAACGTTCCGATCGACCCTGTTATCGGCCCGTTCGAAGTCTATGCAGACGATTTCATGGGGATCAAGGCGACTTATGAAGCATTCCTCATGGTCGTTGACCACGAAAAAGGGGCGAGACTTCACGAAATCGAGCAGAACCTTAACAAAATTTCGGAAATTTTCCCGCTTCCGGCTGAGTCCAAAGCAGCTGTCGGCGGCATGGCTCCGATGATCGTCGTTCACCAGATCTACACCGGCGGCGAAGCGGCTCAGGGCATCATGGCAAGCGCGTTCAACCTTCCGAATGACGCATGGGTACGCGGAAATGTCGGCTGGAAACAGATCATGATCTACAACATCATGAAGGCTAAGTTCGACACCTGCACCGTAAAAATCGCGGAAGAAGTTTCTCACGGCAAGATCCACGCCGATTTCGATCCTTACTTCTACTTTGTTCTTATGCACGAAGTCAGCCACGGCCTTGGCCCTGCTTACAGAAAAGACGGAACTCCCGTTGCAAAGGCGATAGGCAAGAACTACACCGCAGTCGAAGAGGCAAAGGCAGACACAGGCAGCCTTTACTCGCTCCTTAAATGCGGCGGAAAATACGGAATTCCGGGATTCGACAAAGAGAGGATCCTCAACAGCTTCTTCGCAGGTCTTTTCCGCTCGATGAGATTCGGCGTTCACGAAGCTCACGGCGCGGCAAACGTTGTCGAATACAACTGGCTCAAGGAAAAAGGCGTTATCAAAGTTCTCCCGAACGGCGACTTTGAAACTGACTCAACCAATTTGGTAGAAGCAGCTGAATCACTTCTTTACGAGCTCTGCAGGATCGAAGCGGAAGCTACTCCGGAAGAGGCTGAAGCATTCCTTAAGAAATACGCAGAACCCGGAAAAGACATTCTCGATGCACTCGACAAACTTGTAGAGATCCCGATCGACATCAGAGTCGAATACAAACTTTAATTCGTATATTTTTCAGCGTCACAACGCAATCACCACTCGCATTTCCTCATTCTTAGACTCAACATTGTCTAACATCTAAATTTTAAAATCATTCAATAAAATCAAGTAGTTGTTTTTTGCTATGTGGGGCCTTTTGGTATGGAAAAGCAACGGAATATCCGCGATTTTCTGTCTAGGATTTCATTTTATCGTCACATATTTTTGTTTACTGCTGTTAGGTTTGTCGGGAATCGTCATTGCTATCATGCCGCTCTCAAGCAGCTGTTTTAGATATTTTGATGTTGATTTTCTTTCCTTGAATCCAAGATATTCGGAAATTTCTTTGATGCTTTTCGGATTAATACAGAAATCGAGAATCTTCTGCTTTATCCCGTCAGACTTCAAACTGCCGGAAATTTGATCTTCGACTTGGGTATCGACTTGGGTATCAACTTGGGTAGCGCTACCCAAGTCCAGTTTGTAGAAAGGGATTGTGACAACAATTGAATTTTCTCTGAAATCAAAAGCATTTTTCCCGTAAATCTCAATGATTTTCGGAACTCCGCGTCCCGATTTTTCACTTATATGCAACTGTAAAAATATTTCTGACAGTTTGGCATTAACAGGAACGGATTCTCCTGCGAAAAATCCCTCTACGGTCTGTTCTGGTGGCAATTTCCCTCTGGATAAAATCTCAATGCGGTCATCATAAACGGTGAACATCGGTTCATTTCCTTTTACCCACATATTGTGCAGGAATGCGTTGATTATCGCTTCTCGGAACGCATCATTATCAAAAAGCATCACTTCTTTCCGTTCTACTATGCGGTTCGTCTCGTCTGCCTGCGGGACATTTAACACTTTGCCGTAGTCAAGCACACGGTCAAGAGCCATTAGAAGAGACATGTTTCCGAATTCTCTGACAGCATACATAGGAGAGGCCTTTGTTTTTCCTTTAAATAATGAAAACCTTATCGGAATGTGAGGATTGTCAGATAGAAGTTGTGCCAGCATGTTGTATTTGCCGTCAGTTGTCAGCAATCCAAGATTTTTCAGGAAAGTTTTCTTGTTCAGAGTTATTCCCTTGACGCTATAATAGACAAAAAGTTGTTCGAAGGTGAGTTCCTGATATTCCGATTCGGTGTTTTCCAATGTCGGAACTCCGTTTCTGAGAACGCTGAAAAGCTGGGATTCGTGTTCCGGAAAATTTATCAGATTGACTTTGCTTGATCCAATGCGCAGAAACCTTGTTTTGTCGAAAGATGTAGGAACTTTTTTGGCAGTCGGAATAATGAGGATCACGAGTCTTTTTCCCTGAAAAATAGTTTCCTGAAAGCGTAAAGCGATGTCAGGTTTTGTCTGCCGCGCGAGAAAATGGGTTAGGGGCTCGCTGTTTACATTCCGGCGGTAGTCGAAATTCGTTCCGACCACTTTGTGGGTTTTGTCTTCGATTCCCCAAATCATGTAGGAATGTTCCCGCCCTGCGAGAGCAGCGGCATTGGAAAGTGCGGAAACATATTCGCCCAGAATTCTTGGTTCAAACCAATTCACCTTGAATTCAAACCATTCTTCTTCATACTTGTGGGCGACCAAGTCTTTGATTAAGGCAGTGATACCGTCGATCATGAGATCCTCCTAAAGTAAGTAAAAATTTACCTTTGTATCTTTGCCAAAACCAAAACAAAAGTATTGTAGTCAATTATTGGAAAAATGCGAGAGAAAAAGATTTAAAAATCAAGAGCATTAATTAAATTTTCCGCTGAAACACAATCTCTGAAACCTGTGTTTCACTCCAATTTTTTATAACTTAAAATTTTAAAATCATTCAATAAAATTAGATAGTTACGCTATTGAAATAAGAAAGGGGATTTTTTATAATGCAGAGGTATCATTTTTCTTCGTCAGCCGGTAATTTGCCTGCGTTTTCAGCCAGTTTTTTGTCTTGGGATGTTGTGCGTCTTTCTAATTTTTTTATATCCTCGGCTGCTGGAAGTTCTTCGGGTTTTATTCCTCTTTCCACGAGCATGGAACGGACAGAAGAGTTGTTTTGAACATGCTCTGTCGTGATGTCACCTTCGCCGAACAGATCCTTTTCTTCGACATTGTAATTTGTCATTTCTGTCGCAAGATTTTTGGCGGCTATTGTCAGTGTCGGCAGAAAATCAGCAAGAGGGCGGTTTTCCTTTATGCCTAATTTTTCTTTCATTTTTTGTGTCGAGCAGCCGCCGAACAAAGCTGTGTCGCCTTTGGAGCGTATTCTGGCGAATCCCAAGTCGTCAACTCCGCGCTGATATATGTTTTGCGACAGCCGTTTTTCTGATTCTTTCAATTTTGTGCGGGCCACAGACCGTTCGATATATGAAATTCGTTCCTCGATCAACTCCTGTTTCCGTGTCTGCACTGCGAAATATGCCTGAGCGAAGGCTATTTCCTCTTTTTTGACATCTCCGTTTTGCGCAATCAGGTAACAGGCGTAGCGAGTGAGCATATAATCTTTGACGGCTCTTTGTGATCCGCTGCCGAGTTGAACCATTTTCGTGACCTCACGAAAATGGTCGGGAACCGTTATTCCGGCTGTTTCGCACGAGTCCATTGAACGCTTGACGGCTTTTTCAAAATTTTCCCATCTTTCATAGCCCAACAAAGGCATAAGCTCGCGTGCATACCAGAATTCGACATCTGAATTCGGAATATTGTTAATGGTTCTGTCAAAATTTTCTTTAATTTTTACAATTTGCATTTTATCCATTATCGGTCACATCAAAAAGTTCTTTAGTATTATAATTAGAAAAATATTTTATTCAAGTTTTATAATCCGATATTTTGCAGTTTTATAATTGTTCCTTATTAACGCACTTCCTCATTCTCAGACTCAACATTGTCTAATATCTCACAAATTCCTCATAATTTCTTGAATCCACGATGAATCCAAGATTTCGAAACCGAAGCATTTTTTGCCTAAATCCTTGAGAGAAGCTCCGATGTGGTAAAGGATTTTATTGTCGATAATCAAAAATCTGTCATGGATCTTTTCTGTATGGTTCAGCTCAAGCAGCGGATATTGTTCGTTGAATTTTTGGATATCAAGTGACGTGATTTTTGTTTTTGGATAGGTATAAATCCTAACTTTTACACCGCTTTTCTTCTTTGCGAAGCGTTCCAGAACCGTTAAATCGACATAGTTGTCAATCAGAATAATCTCTTTTTCAGCTTCAGCGATAAATGACTCGAATTTCGCGTAGGCATCGAAAATCTGCCCTTGGAAGAAGATTCCTCCCTGTTCGTCTTCAATTTTGTATCTGTCCATTCTATCGAAAAGTTCATCGATTTTTTTGTCGGATTCCAATAGATGGAGTTCTGTGTTGATCTGTCGTTTTTCCATAAAATCCAATCGTTGAAAAACTTGAGCATTTATTTTGAGAAAGCGGCGCAGAGCGACAAAAACGCGCATTATCTGGATGTTTATTTCGACAGCATTTTTGCTTCTTAACACTGACGACAGCATTGCAACTCCTTGTTCTGTGAAAACATACGGCGGACGTCGCAAGCCCATTTTGTCAGAATTGGAAGTCACAAATTGTGACCTCCAAATTTCAAATTCTGCCTTATTTAATTGAAAACAAAAATCTTCCGGAAACCGCTCGATGTTTCTTTTTACTGCCTGATTCAAAACCTTGGTTTCCACGCCGTAAAGTTCAGCCAGATCGCGGTCTATCATCACATGCTGACCTCGAATAACCAATATTTTACTTTCAATGTCGAGTTTGGGTTGATTTTCATTGTGAATTATTATCTCGTTTTCCATGCCCAAAGACCAAAAATAAGTTTTTCAACATTCTTGTTGTAATTAAATTTGAAAAATTATCAATAAATTTTGATTATAAATTAAATATTTTAGTTTTTTGTTCAGCGGTATAACGCAATCACCAATCGCATTTCATTATTTTCCTACTCAACATTGCCTAACATCTAAATTTCAAAATCATTCAATAAAATTAGATAGTTGTTGCTTGAAAAAAGGGTTGCTTTTTGAACGGTAATTTTTATAATGCCATCGTTTTTTTGCTGGAGAAAGAGGGTGGTGTGATGTCATCAGTTTTTTCACATTATTCGGGAGAGATAAATTCTTTGAAAAGAAACATCTTAAAATCATGCCAAGAAACTCTACAAGAAAATATTAGAATTGAGTTGCAAACGTTTCTTGATGACTGGAGAAAAGAAAATAAAAAAATCAAAGCTAAAGAATTGTTAGAGGTAGGAAGGGATTTTCTGTTTGATTTTAATTTTGAAGATCAAACTGGAAGATTCGTTTACTGGTATGAGAATTATAAAGACAATGTGTGTGACCAAATTGATAGTTTTTTTAAAGATTTCAAAGTAGGTTTGCTAGATGGAAGTGTCGATAAAAAAATGATGCATGAAGCCGCGGAGCTAATACAAGATTATAACGAATTGATACAAGACTCTCAATGCTTTGAAAATTTTAAGAAATTGCTTGAAATAATAGGCGAGGAATTGTATGCGGAATTAGAAAAAGAATTTTCAAGTCAGATTGATTTTTACAATGTCGAATTTGGTAAACCAACATCCTATGCATACTCTGACGAAAAATTTTTAACATCCAAGCAAAAGTTTGTAGAAAAACCTGTAAAAATAGATGAAAAATTAAGTGATAAAATACAAAATGTTTTGCAAGAACACTATCATTATGGCTTGAAAATAGATTCTTGCATTGAAATACAAAAATTTCGTCAATTTTTTAATGCAACAGATGTGCTTCCTGAAGATAATGAAAAATTAAAAAACATTATCCTTTCTGTCGGAGAGCTTATAGAAGGCAAAGTTTTCGCAAAGAACGATGAATTAGTTGAAGATCTAAAAAATATTATTAAAAACATTAATGATTTAGGCATGACTGTTGTTTACTATGAAGCCTTGTTTGAACAATACAGTGAATGGATGGAAGAACATTTTATAACATCTGAAGAAATGCTTAAAGAATTGCTTCAAAAAAACATCAAAGATTATTCTTTTTCCAAGAATTTTATCTCAATAGGCCCTAAAAAAACACAAAAAGAAGCTGTAATAGATGAAATAAAACATGCGTGGGGTAATCAAAAAATAGAAAGTGTCGAGGATTTGAATAACAAACTGCCCTATATTCCATTTAATAAAATTCGCACTATAATTTCAGGGAATGATTCCTTTGTTCTTGTTTCTGATGGAAAATACTTCTTTTTGGATAGGTTTGATATTTCCGAAGAAGAGGCTGAAGATATTTTTGAAGTTATAGATTCAATATGTAAAGAAAAAGGGTTCGCTTCCTTTTCTGATTTGCCTCTTAGTAATATTGAAGAAAAAAACTTTGAGTTACCGCCATTTGCCTTACATAATGCTGTATATAAGAAAATACTATCAGGAAAATATATTCGGAATAGCAAAATTCTTACAAAAAATAAGCCTGACTTAGATGTGATATTTTTGCTTAAAAAATATATACAAAACAAAAATGATTGTTCTTTTAATGAGATTGCGGAGAAAGTCGTAGAACTGACTGGTAGTACTAATCGTCAATATGCTTTCCAAGCCCTGTATGATGAAATGGTTCGCGTCGATAAAAACCGCTTCGTATCAAATGATGCCGTTAGTTTTGATACAAATGAAATTGATAAGGTTCTTGCTTCTTTTATCACAAATCATTTTACAGCAATCCGTGATATTACCACTTTTGCAATGTTCCCTTTGTGCGGACAAAGTTGGAATCATTATTTACTTGAGAGTTATTGTTATAAGTATAGTAAAAAATATAACTTACATCTTCTTAACTTCAACGATAAAAATGCTGGAATCATTGCCGAAAAAGATTATGACAAGAATTATAAAGATATGTTAGCATTAGCCCTTGCTAGAATGGATGTTGAACTAAAATCCGAAACAGCTGGCGCTTATTTGTTTAAAAATGGGTATCTGGCAAAAAGCAAGTATGCTAACTTAGAAAAAATAGTCCAAATGGCAAAGGAATTAAAAGAGGAACCGTAGTATGTATTCTTATACTTTCGATTTTAAAACCGGAGGAATTCTGCTAAATTCTACCCCAACTAACTTTTCTAAAGAGCCGAGACCTGTCTACGCAAAAGAGATGGACATTTTGGGCTTTGACAAATATTGGAGCTATGAATCTCAGAACGAAACTCCCTATATGTGGGCTGAGTCTAACATTTATTGGTATAAAGGATCGCAAATTGCAAAAACAAAGGGTGGCGATCTATACACCAGGCCAGAACTGCAGCCAGTTCGAGATGAAAACGGAGATATAGTTTTTGGTTCAACTTCAGGATATGTTTTAGAACCTATCGATATTGAAAGGATGTGTGCTCTTAACGAAGATCTCCTCTCTGTCATTGAGGATTCGACAGTAAAAAAGATCGTCAAGGAATACGAAAAGTTTCGAGATAAGCTTGATATCTTTCACGTGGCATTTTCAGGAGGAAAAGATAGCGCTGTTTTATTAGATCTTGTGAAGAAGGCGCTTCCTAGAGACAGCTTTGTAGTGATTTTCGGAGATACCGGAATGGAATTCCCTGATACATATGAAGCAGTCAAACATACGAAAAAGGAATGTGAGGATGACGAAACCCCCTTCTATGTTTCTCAATCACATTTTGATCCGAAGGATTCTTGGAAGCTGTTTGGACCACCTGCAAGAGTTTTGCGTTGGTGTTGTAGCGTCCATAAAAGCACTCCTCAAACGCTGAAAATGCGTGAGATTACAGGAAAAGACAATTATATTGGCTTGGATTTCGTCGGAGTTCGTGCACATGAAAGTATTGCTAGAAGCAGATACGAATACGAGAATTTCGGGAAAAAGCAGCGTGGCCAATATAGTTTCAATCCGATTTTAGAATGGACTTCAGCAGAAATATGGCTTTATATTTTCTACAACCATCTCTATATCAACGAGACATATAAAAAGGGAAACTCGCGGGCTGGCTGTTTGTTTTGTCCAATGGGCGGCGGCGCCAGTGACTTTTTCCGGAGAAATGCCTATACAGAAGAGGTCGATACATATATAGGTTATGTAAAGGACTCTTATTCTTCTTCTGATCCTCACAAAGCGGATTCGTATGTCATGAATGGCGGATGGGGTGCAAGAAACAACGGAAGGGATTTGAAAAACAATAAGTTTAGATGCATCGAAAACAGCACAAAAGGATATATAACTATTACCGCTATTGAACCTTCCACAGACTGGAAAGAGTGGATGAAAACGCTCGGGATATTAACGGAGATAGATACGGGGTATTCTGTAAGATTCGAAGACCAGGACATAGCTTTTGATTATAGGCCAACGAATAATGGCTATATAGTATCTATACCTGATCGGATTACAATCGAAAATCCAAAATTTATCAGGCTATTTAAACAGGTTTTTAGAAAAGCAGTTTACTGTTCGGCGTGTCGAGTTTGTGAAACAAATTGCCGGAACGGCTGCATAAAGTTTATGGATGGTAAAGTCAGCATAACGAACTGCGTTCATTGCTACCAATGTCATGCAATAGATAGCGGCTGTTTGTTATTTCATTCATTAAGGCATCCACAAGGAGGAGGAAATGGAATGAAGAGTTTGAATTCATTTGCAGATCATGCGCCTAAACGTGACTGGCTTGTCTCGTTTTTTGAGCTTAAAGAAGATTTCTTTACAGAGCATACTCTCGGGCCCATGATGTACGACATGTTTAGAAGGTTTTTGAGAGATGCCGGTCTGAATGAAAAAAACCATTTCACTGCGTTTGCCCAGCTAATCGACGATATTGGGTGGGAAACAGATACTGCTTTAGGGTTGATGCTAGTCAATCTGGCAATGGATAATCCACAGATTGCTTGGTACATCACAAACATGGATATCGGGTATTTCTATGAGAGAAGTCAGATTGAGGATATGCTTGTTGCTTTGGACGTAAAACCTAAGGATGCAAAATCCATCACGAAGGCTTTTAAGAGGATTGTTGAAACACCATTTGGTACGACCCTAAATTTTGGGTATGTTACTGATGACGACGATATGGTTCGTACAAAGTGTTCCATTAGTGATAACCGCGTCGTTCTTTATGCTCTTTATAAATTTGCTGAAAAATGCAATCTGGCCAAAGAGTTTAGTGTTTCTTATCTTAGAAATGAAACCATAGAAAGGGATGGCATCAGCCCCATTCGCATATTTGGACTATATGATGAGGAGGAATTGAAGTCGATTCTTCTTGGTCTTTCATCAGCTTATCCTGAGTTCATCAACGCAACATTTACTAATGATCTTCAAACAATAACGCTCAGGGATAAAACCAGCGAGGATGTATTGAATCTGTTCAAGGAGGAACTGTGAGATGGCGATACAGAACTTAAAATACTGCGAGTACTTTGATGTCAATGAGAAGTATTTCCCGTGCATTGACGAGTCAGCAATCAATAGCGGAGCTTCATGGGATGATACTTATCCTCATACCACTTTTATTGATTTACTGAATCTGACCGAAAAGATGTTGGCTGGAAATACCAATCGTTCCATCTGGATCCATGGTGCCTATGGTACCGGTAAATCAAAGTGTGCATACACACTCAAAAAAATCCTTGAAGTACCTGAAGATGAAGTCAAGGCATACTGGGACAAATTCGAGTCTCTTAAAAAGAATCCCGCTCTTCTGGCCAAGCTTCTTGGACATAAAACTCAAGGGATCGTCACGGCATATCGATATGCTTCAGGAAGCATTACTACACCTCGGCAGCTTTTCTTTGCTGTTCAGGAGAGTGTAAAAAAAGCCTTAGATGCTCATAATGTTGCTTACAAAGGGGAAAAGTCATTAAAGGATAGTGTAATTGCATGGCTGGAGGATCCCATACATAACCAGTTCATGAATGCACTTCTTCAGAAGCCAAAGTGGATCTCCACCTTCTCACAGTCTACGGCAGACGAGATCATCAATACGCTAAAGAAAAGCGATAATGTTTCTTCTTTGATGGATGATATCTTTGCTCTTGCTGCTCAGGAAGGTATAACAGCGCTCGACCTAACTGCAGATTCTCTTAGAAACTGGCTTGTCGATATCATCGACAGAAACAATATCAAGCTCGTTCTTATTTGGGACGAGTTTAGTGACTATTTCCGCCAGAACAGTACATCTTTGGGTGAATTCCAGAAGATTGTTTCAATCTGTCAGGAGAAGCCTTTTTATTTCATTATAGTTACGCATCCGTTGTCCTCTCTTGCAAAGAGTTATGACAGCAGCGACAAAACAAACCCATGGTCAGTAGTTCAGCAGCGCTTTGATAAGGTTGAGATAACGCTGCCAGACAACATTGCATTTGACTTGATAGGTCATGCCTTTAATGTGAAACCTGCAGCAAAGGCAAGCTGGGAACAGATGACTGGGGACTTAAATTCATCAGTTAATAGTGCCCGTGCGGCTGTTACAAAAGCAGCAAATATCAAGAGTGAAAATGTGATGCGGGACATTTTGCCCATTCACCCAATAGCCGCGCTTGTCCTTAAAAACATCGCCTCTGCATTCCAATCTAACCAACGAAGTATGTTTGATTTCATTAAGACGCCTAAAGATATGGATGTTAAGGCTTTTCAGTGGTTCATTCAAAACACAAGCCCTCTTTCAGATCGGCCGTTCTTAACGGTAGATATGTTATGGGATTTCTTTTATGAGAAGGGAAAAGACTACCTATCCTCTGATATAAAACTGATCCTGGACACCTTCCCGCAGCAAACACAGCTAAATGAAAACGAGAAAACGGTTCTCAAGACTGTGCTTATTATGCAGTCGATTGACCAACGACTGGGCGGTTCTTTATCTATTTTGAAACCTACTGATCAGAATCTAAGCTATGCTTTCGAGGGCGATGCTTCTGAACTGGAATCATCTTGCAAAAATATAGCAAAGGCTTTGGTAAAGAAAGGCGTTCTCATCGAGAATCCCATCGCCGACGGGAAAAAAGTTTATTCGGCTGCTGTTCTCGCTGGGGATGGAGCGAAAATTGACGCCTTTAAGAAGGACATTAGAGAAAAGCAAGGGACTACCGCAAAATTAGTCTCCGAAGCTCCTGCAGTAGCAACTGCTCTTAATTTGGCACCTGCTCTTAAGTTGCGGTATGCGATACATGACGACATAGATAGTGGGAAGCTCCCGGTAGTTACTATTTCAGATTTTAAAAAGACAATGGATAACCTGAAATCTAAGGATCAGGACTGGCATTTCTATGCTGTTTTAGCACTTGCAAAGACAGAAGAAGAGGCTCAAACATTCCGGACGTTGATAAAGAATACTGTTACAGATCCCACATATAAGAACATTTCCGTAATTGACGCGCTCTCTACTCCTCTTGGATTGGAGGCGTTTGAGCAATACGTCGATTATTCTGCCATGTCCTTATATTACAGTGGCAACAATGGACAGCAATCTAAAGAGAATGCAAAGAAAGCTAAAAACGTGTTGGAACGTGACTGGAAAGACCGAATTCACGATGGTCAGTTCATCGTCTTTACATACGCAAATCAAGATGGCGAAAAGGCAACTGGTGCAGATGCGGTCCAAACCATCATGCAGACTATTGTCTTGAATAGATTCAAGCATGTTCAGGACTTCACTAAAGGTCTTTCCGAGTCCCAGCTTAAGCTTATAAATCAAAAGCAGGTTGCGAGATATGGTATAATAGGTGGTGAAATTAAGGGTGTCATTAAGGGATGTGAAACATCGGTATTAGGAAAGGTGTGGTCGAAAAAAGAGTATTGGAACGACGAAAGCCTTTCCGGAGACCATATTGTAATCATTAAAAAGGCCATCGATAAGATGATTAAAGATGCTTTTAACTCCAACGGAAAGATTTCTATCGGGGAAATATATGATTGCCTTGAAACCACTTTTGGATTCTCTGTTTGCAATCTGTCAGCATTTATAACTGGCTTCTTACTGAAGGAGTATAGTTCCGACCCATATCGTTCTATGGATGCTGAGGGACATATGGATGCTATGACGCCTGACAAGCTTGCCGAAATGATTAGCAACTACTATGGAAAGAATCCAAAGCCAACTTATATTGTTAATTTGACTGAAGAAGAAAAGGCTTTCTATGAATTGACCAAAAGCGCATGGAATATCACTCCTAATTCGTGTTCATCCCCCAGCCATGTTCTGACCCCCAAAGTTTGGACACCCATTAAAGAGAGGTGGAAAAATGGGAGTAAATCATTATCCTTTGGAGTTGCGTGAGCAGGTTTTGACAGAGTATGAGTTGGGCTTGGGCGGTTATCGGAGATTGGCGAAACGA
>JAGCNV010000076.1 GCA_017645765.1 bacterium
GGCAAAAACAGTGGCGAAATACCACATGATCGTCCGGGAAATCGACAAAATCACCCCCAAAAAAGCGATCACTATAATCCAGAATATCCTCAAATGCTCGTGCGGACTCGACGGCTTCATGGACGCAGTCAAAGCCGACAATGCACGCCAGAACGACGAAGCACGCTCCTTCATCAGAAAAATGCTTCCCGTCCTTGACGTAAAACTTCCCGAAAAATACTGGAACGCAGGGAAAAAGAGCTCGGAAATCCTTACTCAGCTAAGGGTTTTGAAATACAAAGAGCTGGCAGGGAAATAAAAAAATACAAAAATCCTGTAAAGATATCATCCTCTTGCACAATCAATCAAAAAATACGGTATCAACGAAAAAATGTATTACAATCGCACTTTTTCCGACGAAAAAATGTGTTACGCTTACACTTTTTCCGAGATAACATTGATTTTCGATAAAAAAAATATAAAATTCATCCGCTTTCAGAATTGCATTTTGAAAATCCGGAGGAAATGGTCATGCAGAGGCTTTTGACAGAAAAATTGGTTGAGTGGAAAAACAACAGATACCGGAAACCCTTGATTTTATGGGGCGCAAGACAGGTGGGAAAAACCTGGCTGATGAAAGATTTAGGTGAGAAATATTTTGAAAACTGTGTCTACATTTCCTTTTACAACAATAAAAGAATGGCTGAAATTTTCGAGGAGGACTACAATCCCGCCCGCATTCTGCAGAGGATTTCGATAGAACTTCACACAAAAATCGAGCCTGAAAAGACACTCATAATTTTTGATGAAGTACAGTCCGCGATGAAAGTTGTGGAATCTCTGAAATACTTCTGCGAAGAGGCGCGCGAATACGCTGTCGTTGCGGCAGGATCGCTTCTCGGTGTGGCACGGCACGAAGGATTTTCGTTTCCGGTCGGAAAAGTTGACGAGTTGATGCTTCATCCGATGAATTTTAAAGAATTTCTACTTGCTATGGATGAACCTGAGCTTGCTGGATTTCTGGATAACTGGAAAAATCCCGAAGTTTCCTCTTTTAATGCCAAATATTCGGATTTATTGAAACTTTACTTTTATTTGGGTGGAATGCCTGAAGTTGTGAGCCGCTATGCGGAAAACCGAGACCTTGCCGAAGCGCGTGAGATCCAGCTTTCGATCATAAGCCAGTATGAAGGTGATTTCGGAAAGCACATCCAGTCGTCGCAGCTTCCGCGCATCAATATGACATGGAACGCTATTCCGTTGCAGCTTGCGAAAGAAAACCGTAAATTTTTCTTCGGGCAGGTGAAGGAAGGCGGCAGAATGAAAGACTTTGAAATGGCAATTCAGTGGTTGCAGAACGCAGGGCTCATTCACAAAGTCCACAAAATCACAAAACCCGGAATACCGCTGAAATCCTACATCGACTTTGCCGCCTTTAAGCTTTTTTTGATTGATATCGGTCTTTTGGGTGCGCTTAGCGAGCTTGACAACGCCAGCATTCTTACAGGAAATACCGTTTTTACTGAATTTAAAGGAGCTCTTGCTGAACAGTACGTGCTTCAGGAACTTATTGCCGGTGAAAAATACACACCTTATTACTACTCCGGCGAAAAATCGACTTACGAAACCGACTTCGTCATTCAGCGCGGCAGCGACATAATCCCGATCGAAGTCAAAGCCGAAGAAAATCTTAAATCAAAAAGCCTCAGATTTTACTGTGACAAGTTCAATCCTGTATTCGCAGTACGGACATCAATGGCAAAAGCCGAAAATCAAGGTTGGATGGTAAATATTCCGCTTTGGGCAATCGGATCTTTATAATTGTTTCAACAACAAAAGATCTTAGATATTGAAATAAAGTTCGTATTCCTGAGGTGTCGGAGCGTTGTAGACATAGCGTGCTTCCGCCTTTTTCGCCTTGATCCAGAGGTCGATCAAAGCCTTCGGGAATGCAGGCATCAAGTATTCGTTGTCGGCAGCGAGACCGTCAAGGACAGCGTTGAGGTTGAGCGGGAACATTTTGCCGTTTTCCTTGTCGTGATAATTCGTTTCAAGCGGATCGCGGCCTTTTTTGATGCCGTCAACACCTGCAAGGATCATTGCACTCAGGAAATAGTAAATGTTCGCGGTAGCGTCACCGGTCCTGTATTCGATCCTCTCTTCGCCTTTTGCAAGATAGCCGGGGATCCTGATCGAAGCTTCTCTGGATCCTTTCGCGAACGTTGCGCTGACAGGAGCTTCAAAGCCCGGAACAAGGCGTTTGTAGGAGTTCGTGCTCGGGTTCGAGAAAGCAAGGAGCGAGCCGGTAAGGCTGTGGTCAAGAACACCTGCGGTGTAGGCAAGAGCCTCTTTCGAAAGGCCGTGAAGACCGTCACCGACAAATATCGAAGCGTCTTTTTTGACAAGGAACTGGTGAACGTGCATTCCGTTTCCTGCGATGTTGTAAACAGGTTTCGGCATAAACGTTACGAAAATCCCGTGCTCTCTGGCAACACTTACGATTATCCATTTAGCGAGAGCAACTTTGTCGCCTGCTTCTGCAAGGCTGATGAAGTTGAGCTCGATTTCAAGCTGGGAAGCGCTGACTTCGTGATGGTGGTATTTAACAGGGATTCCGACTTCGCCCATTGCAGCGACGATATCGTTTCTCATGTCGAAGTACTTGTCAGCCGGAGCAAGTCTGTGGTAGCCCTGCTGGATACCGAAACGCGGAGAATCGTCATAGTCCGGGCCGATCCCTTCCTGGCTCTGGACTTCGTAGAAGCTGTGCGAGTATTCGCTTGAATAGCGGACGCTGTCGAAAGCGTGGAACTCAAGCTCGATGAGGACTTTAGCGTCATCGGCGATCTTCTGTTCCTTGAGGTAAGCCGCGGTTTTCTTCGCGATGCTGCGCGGATACTGGTCGAACAGCTCGCCTGTCGTCAGATAAACGTCGCAGAAAACGTGGACTATCGTGTGTCCTTCCTTCTCTTCGACGAAAGCTGTCGTCATATCGGGTTTTGCGACCATGTCTGATTTGTCGACTTTTGCATACCCGAAGTTCGATGCATCAAAACCGATACCTTTTTCAAAAATTTTGTCTGAAATATAACCTTTCGGAAGCGTAACGTGTCTGATTGAGCCGTTTATGTCGATCATAAGCAGGCTCAGGAAATCAATGTTGTCAAAATTACCGTCAAATTTTCTGAAGTTCATTTTCTCCTCCAATTAAAGAATTAACAAAAGCATCGGAGCACGGTAGCAGATAAAAACTTTATTTCAAGAATAACCGGAATTAAAATACTGCGTTTTTCGGTTTTTTCGGAGGTTTCGATGTTAAAAGTCATTATTTGCGACGATCCGCTTTTCTACATCAAGGAGAGAAAGGACAAAATTTCGTGGAATGCCGCTTCAAAAGAGGAGTTTTTCGCACAGATTCTCGGTTTCATAAGGCAGAATAAAAATTTCAGCATCGCTTACGGCGAATACCTTTTCGACAGCGATTCCCGTGCCGTCACTCTGCTTGAAACGCTTGAAGGAAGCACTTCCGAGATAACGCTTTTC
Organism: bacterium; assembly: GCA_017645765.1. GTDB lineage: Bacteria > UBP6 > UBA1177 > UBA1177 > UBA1177 > UBA1177. The sequence goes on from JAGCNV010000076.1 coordinate 3,523, forward strand.
TGCCGTGAAGCCGCGCTTTCCCCTGCGATCATGCGCTACGCCGCGATAGAGACATTAAAACCCGACCTTTCGATATTTTCTGAAAAAATCAGCAGACTTCCCTTTTCGGAAAGCACGAAAAACACGATCCGCGAAAATCTGAAAGGCTTTCCTTTCTCAAGGATCGACGAACTTCTGAAAAACGCTTCGGAACTTGATGAAACCAAGGCTGTCGAATATGTTCTTGAATCGAAACGCAGTCTCCTCATGCAGAACGAAATTCTTGAAGTCATCAATGTAGATGACGGAATTTCAGGCATCGGCGGCTACGAAGAGCTGAAGCAGTGGATAATCGAAAGACGCGGCAACTTTTCCGACGAAGCCCGCAAATTCGGGATCCCGCTCCCGAAAGGAATGCTCATGCTCGGTGTTCAGGGCTGCGGAAAATCGCTCACAAGCAAAGTCATTTCAAACATCTGGAACTTCCCGCTCGTCAGGCTCGACTTCATCAACCTTTTCAGAAAAGGCCAGAGCGTTGAAGAACTTCTGAAATCGGCGATCGCAACGATCGAAGGTTTCGCCCCTGTCGTTCTCTGGATAGACGAAATCGAAAAAGCTCTTTCACAGGAAGGCGAAGGGGCCGAAATACGCAGAGTTTTAGGCTGGCTTATGACCTGGATGCAGGAGAAAAAGGAACCCGTTTTCCTTGTCGCTACGGCAAACAGAGTCTCGCTTCTCCCTCCCGAACTTCTGAGAAAAGGGCGTTTCGACGAGATATTCTTCGTTGACCTTCCATCAAAACCTGAGCGCGAAGAAATCTACAAGATCCACCTCAAAAAAAGAGGCCGCAATCCCGAAGATTTCGACACAGACAAATTGGCTTACAACTCCGAAGGCTTCAGCGGAGCCGAGATCGAGCAGGTCGTAATCGACTCTCTCATCACGGCATATTCAAGAAACTGCGAACTGACGCAGAAAATCCTCGAAGAAATCCTGCGCAGAACAGTTCCCCTTTCAAAAACCTACGAAGAGAACATCAAAGAACTCAGGATCTGGTCGAGAAACCGCGCAAGAAACGCTTCCGGCAACAGAAAAATCGAATCATTTTTCGGGAATTAGCAGAACAGATCAACTTGCAGTAAAACGCGGCAGCAATTCAAAGAATTCATTAAGTTGACATTCTCAGCATTAAACAAGGGTAAATGTACGATATAATGCGGATTGATGCCCTTGACACAAAATCAATACTTTGAATCGTGCGAAATGTTATATTTACCTTCCTTTTCAAGCCATTTAGCCATAGCCCACGCTTCTTCAAAACGAACTGACGCCATGGTTAAACCATATTTACGACAAAGCAAAGCGAATTCTTCATAGGTTGGCGGTTGCTTTGTAAACAAAATCCACATAAGCGCTGCTTCAGCAGTTAAGAAGGTTTTGCCCCCTTTTTTGTGTGAAGGGCGTTTAATTACATTACACCTTCTGCAACGCAACGTTAAATTTTCAAGCGTGTTTGCCGCATCGCCTAATTCCTCTTTTGGTATGACATGATCTGCTTGAAGTTCAAGCCGTGTGCCACAGTCAGCGCATTTGCCGCTTTGCTCAAAATGCCATTGTCGAACGGCCGCCCAACATTTACCCTTTGGGTAGTGGGATTGAAAAGACTTTTTGCTTGCAACAGACGTTCCGACCTGTGACGGGTTTAAATGACCTAAAAGCAAAGAAGCAATTTCACGGTATTTAACAAGCCCGTTTGCTATAAGGTAATCAATCATTGTTTTCCAATCTTCTTCCGTATAATCTCTGTCTGATTCAGGAAGATTTTCAAGCATTTCGTTATATTCCATTTTATAACCCTCCTTCCTTTAATCTTGTTTCATATTCACTTGCAAACTCAGTCAGGGAAACGCCTAAGACGGTACAAATTCGCCTAATTTCTACAATGTCAAGGCGTTTTTGTCCTTGCTCATACTTGCTTATGTACGATTGAGGACAGTTAAGAGACGCAGCAAGTTCTTGTTGCGTCATGCGGGATTGCGCCCGCAAATCTCGTAAACATTCGACAAAAATTTTGTAGCCTGGTTCATATATGTTGCTCATAGCATCACCTCCTATTTTAATTTTATTCCACCCTTAAGATTATCCCAAATCAGGATATTGACTTGATAGCTGTTCCGAACTATAATATCATAGTTTATTTTGCAGAAATGGAGGGGGCGGGTGCTTGAATCAATCATAACTAGTTTTTGTGATTTGATTTCGCAAGAATGGAAACCCACGTATTCACAAGTAGAAACCTTAAAGGCATTATATGAATTTTCTGAACAAAACGGATATTCCTGTTCAAACGCATATGAAGAATCGTTTTATGAAGCTGTAAACAATAAATTAACAACGAATCTTTCAGCGTATCAGCATATCTTAGATGTGGCTTTTTTTCATGGCATAAAATTAAATTATCTTCATAAAACGGAAATCAGAGCACTACTTGATAGTGGTAATAGCACAAAATATAGAACTTATTTAATTGAAAACGGTATTTCGTCAACAGAAATGCTTGAAGCCTTTACCCCAGTTGAAAGATTTGTTACTATGCAGCAGTTCAATAAAGCAAAAGAGAACGATAAACAATTTGATGAAATGCTAAATGCTATTTTTTCACGATACTGCTATAACTTGTTTGACAAGAAATGTACCTCATTATTCTTTTCAAAAAGCAATAAATACGCCCACGATTATTTTGATTTCATATCGGCAATATATCCGGATATGTGCCAAAGAAACAAGGCTCTGTCATTCGTTGATATAACCGCCGACCTGTTTGAAGGTGGATATTCAAACGGGTGTGACTGTGCTTTGAAAGCAATAAAACAATCTTTTGATTTATTGAATAACCATTGCGACATGGCAATCTATGTGCCCGATCTTGAAATAGAAGGACATAGTATTCAATGGAAATTATTTGCAGATTTGGTTTTGTATGCCGAAAAGATGAACCCAGAAAAAATAGACAGAATGTATTTTCACTGGAAGAAAATAAAAAGCGCCAGCGAAAAATATATAAATGGGTTAGATAGTGTTGATACAGATTTTAGTATTGCATTCCAAGGCTTTGTTTTTAAGGACTGCTTTGTTTTACAGCAGGATAAAAGCTATTCATTGTTGCTAATATTTGAAAAAAATATGCGCGATGAAAGACCTCTATATTGCCCCGCTTGCCGCAGTCTTAATATTGAAGGCAACTCCTATCCAATATTAAATGTTCGCAGTTGGGAATGTCAAAACCCGCTTTGCCCTGATAGAAGCAAGTATAACCGAGGGAAAAGATATGCTTTTTCTTCTATAATGCGGCAAAAGCTAATGTCAGATGAAGCAAATAGAATACCTGAAAAATCTATTGCAGCATGGCGCCTTGATTACGTTAAAGGCTTCGACAAGCACAACGCATTTGAAATGGTATTACGTCATTATAGCTGCGTAGGTGATGGAATTATGATTTTTACTTCTGATCCTGCTTTTTATTCATCGGTTAAAACATTCGGACGTGATCCACATTTTATGCAGTATGTAAATAGTGAGCACGGTACATTAGAAGCATTTAAGCAAAGTTCATATTTCAAACGCTATATTCAGAATGACAAGCGACCATATATAATCGCTGATTCATGGAAATATAACAATGCTGTTGTTTATAACGGAGATTCATTTGAAATCTTAAAAGGGTTTGAGAATAATAGTATAGACGGAGCTGTAACATCGCCACCATATTACAACGCAAAATCATATTCACAATGGGAAAACATCTATTGTTATCTATATGATATGTATAACATATCAACCGAAATATTTCGTGTGTTGAAGCCAGGCGCAGTATATCTTTTTAATATATTCGACTATTTCGATAATGAAAAAAATATTGTCTTTTCCGCGATGGGAAACAAGCGAATGATATTAGGCGCGTATATGCTTGACATCTTTACAAGAATCGGCTTTTTCGTTCAGGGAAATATAATTTGGTATAAGGGCGAAATTCAAGGAAATAGGAGTTTTAACCAAGGCAATTTAACTCCATATTATCAAGCCCCATTGAATTGTTGGGAACATATTTTCATACTGTCAAAGGGAAAACCAGATAAAAAGTACAAAGATTTAAAATCTTGCATTGCGGCTATCCGCCCGGTTGTTAAAATAGTTAAAGGCAAAAATATATTAGGTCATACGGCTCCCTACCCAACAGAAATTCCCGACTTGCTGTTAAAATACATGAAACCAGGCGATTCTATACTTGATCCGTTTTTAGGCAGCGGAACAACATGTATAGCAGCAGAAAAAAAAGGAATAAAATCAATAGGCATTGAAAAAAACCCAGAATATTTCAAACTTTGCCAAAGTCTAATCCAGAAACGATCCTGTTTTCAGTTGTCATTTGATTTGCTACAGTGAAATATAATTTTGTAACTTTAAGCGACAAATTGATATAGAGAAACATCGAAAACCCTTATAAATCACCAGAAAAGTGTTATTCTTTTAAATCGCTCCAGCCATATTTCGACTTTATATTTCGACTGTTTTCAGGTGATTTCCCTAAAACCCCAATTTATAAAAGAACCTTTTGATCTTGGATGAAGAAATCCTGCGCAGAACAGTTCCCCTTTCAAAAACTTACGAAGAAAACATCAAAGAACTCAGAATCTGGTCGAGAAACCGCGCGAGAAACGCTTCCGGTAACAGAAAAATCGAATCATTTTTCGGAAATTAACACAAAAAAGCCTCAATCTTTAAGACCTTAAAAACAATGTGGGGGAAATCATCGGGAAAGGTGGTGCCCAGGGACAGAATCGAACTGCCCACACGGGGATTTTCAGTCCCCTGCTCTACCGACTGAGCTACCTGGGCACCAACGGGCGGCATAGTATCCAAATCGCCTCCGTTGTCAAGAAAAAAAATCGTGAAAAATTAATTTTAGGAATTTTTCTGCTATTATCAGCCGTTTTTGACGGAGGAAAGCATGACTTTGGATATAATTTTAGCGGTTTTTATACTGCTTGCGATGGTTGCAGGATATCTCGGCGGCGGTTTCAAGGAGATTTTTAAACTCGTAATCTTCGCCATTATTTTCGCAGCATTCAAAATCCCCTCTCTCGAAAGCGCGATGCAGGAACTTGCAGGGCCTAAATTCTACACGACTTTTTACATTGTCGCATTCATTGCTTCGTATTTCCTTATCTACAAGATCCTCTTTTTCGTCCTCCGCGACCTCATTAAAGAAAAAGAAGGAGCTCTCGGCAAAACAAACAAGACTCTGGGAATAGTTTTTGGATTTTTCAAAGGTTTAGCTGTCATTTTCGTGATGATCTACATCTTCGATTCACTCGTAAAACACAATATTTTCACAGAGTTAAAACCTTACACCGAAGATTCGGTCATTTATGCCGTAGTTAAAATAACTCTGGATAAAACCGGACTTTTCTTCTTTCAGTAGAGGTAGTTATGCAGGAAATCGTCGTTCCGGTATCGGCTTTTGTCCGCGACCTTAAAAACGCGGTCGAAGGAGCTTTCGGCTTTGTCGCGCTGCGCGGCGAGATAAGCAACCTGACACGCGCATATTCCGGCCACATCTACTTCACTTTGAAGGATAACGACGCCCAGATCAAGTGCGCCCTCTTCAAAAACCAGCAGAAAATGAACCGCGTCGAGATCAAAAACGACGCCGAATACGTTGTTTACGGCAGGATCTCAGTCTACGAGCCGCGCACGGAAATCACACTTGTCGCCTCTCTCGTAGTTCCTTTCGGCGAAGGTCTAGCGGCGATGCAGCTCAAAATGCTAAAGGAAAAGCTCCAGAAAGAGGGAGTTTTCGACGCAGTTCACAAAAAACCGCTTCCAGAATATCCGGCGACGATCGGAGTAGTCACGGCTGAAAGCGGAGCCGCGATACACGACATAATCAGAGTTTCAAGAAAGCGTTTTCCAGCAGCCGAAATTGTTCTCTCTCCCGCATTGGTCCAGGGCAAAGAGGCACCTGCAAGCATAATCGCGGCGTTTGAAAGACTTTCCAAACTTGAAGAAGTCGAAGTCATAATCGTAGGCCGCGGCGGCGGCTCGAAAGAGGATCTTGAGCCCTTCAACTCCGAAGAACTGGCACGCGCTGTCATAAAGTGCGAAAAACCGGTCGTAAGCGCTGTCGGACACGAAACAGATTCGACAATACTTGATCTCGCGGCAAGTTTCTCCGTCGCCACACCGAGTGCCGCGGCAGAACTCATATTCCCCGACAGCTCTGAAATAACGCAGAACATCGACCATTCGCTCCATCTCATGAAAAAACAGACCGAAAACATCCTTTTCTCGAAGTTCATGCGCCTCGACAACCTAACACTGTCGCTCAAAAACCCGAAAGAGATCATAAATTCGATCCTTCACGACACAGAAAAACTGATGTTCAAAGCAGAAAAAATCTTAAAAGAATTGATAAACAGGAAAAGCGCGGAACTTTCAGAACTCGAAAAAAGGCTCGAGACAGTAAACCCGCTCTCACCGCTGCAGCGAGGTTTCGCCATCGTTTCGCAAAACGGAAAAACAATCAAAAAAAGCGTTGAACTTAAACCAAAGTCGCCGTTTGAGATAAGGTTCGGCGACGGGAAAGTGGAGATCGGTTAGCGAATAATGATATTCAAATCAAAATACATTACGCCTGACGGTTTCGACGACATCGTGATGGAATCGGACGGCAAGTTTCTCACCGGACTCAGGTTCGAACAATGCAAAGGCGAAATTGAAGAGAGAGAAAATCTGCCTGTTTTCGCCGAAACCAGCCGCTGGCTCGACACCTATTTCAGCGGCCGCCAGCCGAACTGGCTGCCAAAATATAAAATCGAATTTTCCTCCCCTTTCAGAAAAGAGGTTTTGGAAGAAACATCAAAAATTCCTTTTGGAAAAACAATGACTTACGGCAAAATAGCACAAAGGATCGCAAGCCGCCGCGGCATAGCGAAAATGTCGGCGCAGGCAGTCGGCGGAGCTCTCGGCTGGAACCCGCTTTGCATCATAATCCCGTGTCACAGAGTCATCGGCGCAAACGGAAAACTCACAGGATATGGCGGCGGAATCAAAAACAAGACTGCGCTGCTTGAACTGGAAAAAATTAAATTACACTGATTTAAACTTTCCGGAAATCATCGCAAGTATATTTTCTTAATCACCCAAAATCTCTTGTTTTTTAAGATTTTTACCTGTATAGTGAGCCGTTTGAGCTTTTAAAAATCTGGTGAGAATATGGACTTCGGCAAAATCACTGAAAAATTTGACAAATTACCTTTTGAGCCGATTTACATTTTCATGATCATCTCATTCATTCTGAGGCTCGTAACTTTTATGGGGATTTCGGAAGGAGACGACCTTTCATACACTCTGCTGGCGCACAGATTCGCAAACGGAGATATGGCTGCGAATTTCATCTTCGATATCCGCTGGGTCGTATATGTTCCTGTCGCGCTTTTATATAAAATTTTCGGCGTGAACGATATCACTTCGATCGCTCCGACATTTATTTACGGCATTTCGAGCGTGTGGCTCGCGTACAAAATAGTTCTCGAAGAGACAGACAGGCTGACAGCTTCGATCGCTAATCTGCTTTACCTTTCATTTCCGATAATTTTGATTTACGGCAACTTTCTTCAGGTTGCGCCGTCGCTTGAATTTTTCACGCTTCTCACCGTTTATTCGTTCCAGCGCGGCATAAAAAGCGAAAGGATCGGCTGGTTCATTCTCGGCGGATTCGCGATCGGCGGCATTTTCTTCGCCAGAACGACGGGACTTTTCATCGCTCCCCTCGCCTCGTTTTATGTCTGGTACCGCAAGGGTTTCAACAGAAAAACGGTGTTCTGGATCGTATGCGCAGCTTTATGTTCGCTCGTCCTGCCGATAGTTCAGGGTTTTGTATATCTCAATATCCACAATGACTTCTTTTACCACATCACGATAAGCAGAAAAGGGATCGATTATATGGACAGAATGTTCGACGTCGACCCGAAAGACCTGTTTTTCTACATCAGGACGATGTTTGTCAAAGGCAACTTCGCGAACTGGATGATGTTCGGTCTCAACGGATATTTCATCGCCGCTTCGACTCTCGCCTGCATAGTCCTTATCTGCATGAAAAAAGCGGGAAAAGAAGTGATTTTCTTCATCTGGTATATCTCCTATTTCCTTTTCATGACGTTTGCTCCGACAAGCCTTTCGCCATACACAACTTTGATAAGAAACACCAGATACGCAATAATATTTCTCCTTCCGATCTGCGCTGTCTATGGAATATTCCTGAATAAAATGCTGCAAAGCAGGAACAAACCCCAACAAATAGCCGCGGCCGTCATTTTTCTTACGCTTTTCATAAGCAACATCGCGTTTTCGGTTGAAGACAGTCTGAAATTCAAGGAGCGGAGAGTTGTGCAGAAATCCTCGGTAGACGAGCTTCTTAAAGATTATCCGAATGAACTTTTTTACATTCCGGACAAGAATACAGCCCGCAGGATCGCATACTATTCAGGCTATACAAACAAAAATTACAAACACATAAAATCTTTGAAACAGATAAAAAAACCCGGAATTTTCCTGATTCTCAAAAATCTGCCTGCGAGCGTTTCCCGTTTTTACATTCCTAAAGACGAACTTTTGAAAATAAGGAAAAATCCGCCGGAAGGAATGACTTTGAAAAAGAAACTCCCGTTTTTTTATGTTTATGAAGTTAACCCAAAGATTTTAAATAAAGAAAAGTAACAATAATTACAGGTGGTTGACATGGAACAATACAAATTTTTCGCTTCAGCACCGCGCGGACTGGAAATGCCGCTTTCGCTTGAACTTTCAAGGATCGGCGCGTCTAATGTCAGGATAACCGACGGCGGCGTTCACTTTTCAGGCAATCTCGAAATATGCTACAAAGCAAATCTCTATTCGCACACTGCCGGAAGAGTATATTTAGCACTCGCTTCGAAAGTTTACAGGACCGAGCAGGATATCTACGATCTCGCCTTTTCTATCGAGTGGAACGAATGGTTTTCGGTAAAGCAGAGTTTCAGAGTCGATGTCGTTGCAACAAACTGCCCGCTTAAAAGCCTTAACTTTGCAACACTCAAAATAAAAGATGCGATCTGCGACAAATTCCGCAAAACAGACGGTCTCAGACCTAATGTCGAACCTCATACACCAGATATGAGAATCAGAGGATTTCTCGATGAAAACCAGGTCATCATATTCATCGATACAAGCGGAGACGCACTTTTCAAGCGGGGTTTCAGAGAAAAGACAAATATCGCGCCTATAAGAGAAAACTTAGCCTGCGGACTTCTTTTTCTTTCAGGCTGGGAACCGGGAATACCGCTACTCGATCCGATGTGCGGAAGCGGAACCTTCCTCATCGAAGCGGCAAGGATTTCGCTCAACATCGCGCCGGGAAGTTCAAGAAAATTCGCATTTGAAAAGCTTAAGAACTTCGACCCCGATCTTTGGAATTCGACACTGCAGACGGCTCTAGAAAACGAACTCGACGATGCTGATCTTCCGATTTTCGGAAGCGACGTCTCGGCTCTTGCAATAGAAGCGGCAAAAAGCAACCTCGAAAATGCAGGACTTGCCGACATGGTAAAACTCAAAAAGGCGAACATCCTCGACCTTACCGCTCCGGCAGAATCGGGGGTAATGATCGCAAATCTGCCGTACGGCGAGCGCATGGGTGAACTTGACGAAATGCGCAAACTTTACCCGAAAATCGGAGACTTGCTCAAACGCAACTTCACCGGCTGGAATGCGTGTTTCCTGACGAGCGACCTCAAAATGCCGCGCTTCATCGGACTTGCGACAACAAAAAGGGTTCCTTTCAGAAACGGCAGCCTCGACTGCCGGATGTATGAATTCAAAATGGTGAAAGGAAGCAACAAGCCTTCAAAACAAGTTCTTGGAAACCAGGAAAATCAGGAATAACGACTAGCGAGGCTGCAATGAAAGTTTTCAAATCACTCGAATCGGTTCCGAAAGATGCGGCAATATCCCTTGCGATAGGCAATTTCGACGGAGTCCACCTCGGACATGCTGAAATAATCAGGCAGTGCAAAGCCGAAATTTCATGCCGCTCTGCAATACTCACATTCGACATCCATCCTAGGAAATTCCTCTATCCCGATTTTGCACCGAAATCTTTGACTTTGCCTTTTGAAAAATACGCGTTTTTCAAAACCTTGGGAGTCGATTTCGTTATAGAACTTCCGTTTGCCGAATACTATTCAATGGATCCGCTGAAATTTCTCGACACGCTGAAACAAAACCTCGATTTGAAGCAGATAACCATCGGTTTCAACTTCTTCTTCGGCAAAAATCAGAAGGGAAATGCGGAAATAGCCTTCTGGTGGGGACGTTCCGCGGGTGTAAAGATCAATGTGGTACAACCGTTTCTCAAGAACGGAACAAGAGTCAGTTCAAGCGCAATACGCGAACTCATCCTTTCAGGTCACATGAAAAACGCGGCTTCGCTTTTAGTTTATCCCTTTCTCATCAGCGGCACGGTCAAACGCGGCAAACAGATAGGAAGAACCCTGAACTTCCCGACACTGAACCTCGAAACTCCGGACAAAATCATGCCGCCAGACGGTGTCTACATAACTCAGACCGTTTTTGACGGGAAACAGTTCACATCTCTCACGAATATCGGAACAAACCCGACTATAGACGCTGAATCAAAGCAGAAAATCATCGAAACATGGGTCGATTCCGAAGAAATCGGTGAGCTTTACGACAAAAAAATCTCGGTTTATTTCCTGAAAAAGGTAAGAGACGAAATCAGATTTTCTTCAAAAGAAAAACTTGCTGAAACGATTTCTCACGACAAAGAAATCTGCCGCAAATTCATGGAATCAAATAAAATCAAAGAGTTACCTGATATTTTTCAAAATATTGACTGACTACTGGCAAGCGGGATAAGGAATCATCGACTCTGCAAGAGAAGGATCAAAAAGATCGCCGTTCGCAACAAATGCAATGTTAGCGCCGTCATTTGCAGTTATCTCGTATTCGCCCGAATCGGAAACAGCTCTGACACATTTAATGTCAAACTGACCGCCGGTGATATTTACTGTTATATCGCCGTAAAAAGCGTAGGAACCGAGTTCCTTCATCGTTCCCGAACCGGTTCCGGCATTCTGCGGGAAAGAGATTCCGAAAACCTGCTTTTCGGAAGTTCCTGAAATATCTGAAAGTCCAAGGCTGTCAAGCCACAGAACGATAATGTTTCCGCTATTCACCATGGCAAGCGGGAAAATGTCGCCGACCATAGGAATATTGATTGAATTGAACGTGAAAGGCATTCCGTTGTAGTTGAAATTTGCCACACCGTTTCCGCCGCGGCTGCTCGTGCTGATTGTAGTATTTATCTGACCCGAAAAATTGAGATTGAAATTTCCGATAGGATCAATAGCCGGTTCTGTCGGTTCTTCCTCTGGCTGCTCAGGCTCGTCAGGTTCTTCCGTCACGTCATCGACTTGATCTTCATCATTTTCTTCAATGATTTCTTCATCCTGAACATCAATGTCTTCAGCAGCAGTATTATCATCAGACACTTCGTTTCCGTCAGATGAGACCATTTCCGGATCAGACTCACTGCACCCGACAAACAAAAAAGCGATGAAAAGTACTAAAACCAGAATAAAAACTTTTTTCATAATTTTACCTCCATAAATTCACTAAAACAGCGACTTGTTTTCCCCTGTATTCGCACCGACAACAATGAAAATGTGATTGAGTTTTCCCTTTTTGAAAAGCGGGATCGCCTCGCCTTTCATGAAAAGAATGTTGCTCTCGTCCTCTTTCAGATTTCCGATTATTGCGATCGGAATATAAGGAATCGTGTAGTTTTCGCTAAGATTTGCACTCAGCATCTTTTTGCCGTCGGCTTCGGGAGAGTTGCAGAGTTTGTCGAGAAAAAGGACAGAAAGCGACTGACCGTTACCGCGCAGTATTGCCGTACATTCCTCCCTGTTTTCGAGAACCGCCGGAATCGTGAACTCCTTTGAAGTAATGAGCTCTACTTCAGCCCTTGCGCCGTGGAACGACGTGACAAGCCCGACCAGCCCCATGCTCGAAACGACCGTCGATTTCTCAGCCATGAGTTTTGCATACTGCTCTTCATAACTTATCGTGATACGGTTCGGGTTGAGTTCCGAATAGTTCAGTATTTTTGCAGGGATAATCGTATATTTTCCGTAGCTGTCCTTGAGTTTGAGCAGTTTTGAAAGTTCTTCATTCTCCTTTTTTATCGCATCGTTCATAAGAAGTCTGACTTTCAGTTCAGAAACTTCCTGCTCTAAGATTTTGTTCTGCCTGCCGACATTTTTGAGATCCAGAATAATGTTAAAAGTTTCGCGTACATTCACAATCTGAGCGTGCAGAAGCATCTGGAGATCGTCGATAAAATAAAACCGCGAATTATACTCCAAGAAAAACTGCGGAATTATCAGAACAAGAAAGAAAGAGAGAATAAAAATATAGCGGATAACTTTTTTTCTGTTCAATATCAGTACAAGGATACAGTTTTCAAAAGCGAAATATTTTCAAGTATTTTACCGGTTCCAAGAACAACGGATTTCAGCGGATCCTCCGCAATGATGACCGGAAGGTTCGTATCTTCGCGGATGAGGATGTCGAGATTCTTCAGAAGAGCTCCGCCGCCGGCAAGAACGATGCCTTTGTCAACGATGTCGGCAGCAAGTTCGGGCGGAGTGTTTTCAAGAACGCTTTTTACCGCCGAAACAATAGATTTGACAACTTCTGAAAGAGCCTCTCTGACTTCATCGCTCTGAATCTCGATAGTCTTGGGAACACCGGCAACAAGGTCGAGCCCTTTGACCTCCATAAATTCGCGGGATTCGTCGGGATAAGCGTTTCCGATGGTACACTTTATCTGTTCAGCCATCCTTTCGCCTATCGCGAGGTTGTACTTTTTCTTGATGTAGTCAATGATGCTCTCGTCCATTTTGTCTCCGGCAGACTTAACCGATTTTGAATAAACGATCCCGGCAAGTGAAATAACGGCAACTTCCGTAGTACCGCCGCCGATATCGACAATCATGTTTCCGGTCGGTTCGGTAACGGGCATATTCGCACCGACTGCAGCAGCCATCGGCTGTTCGACAAGAAAAACTTCTCTCGCACCTGCGCCGAGTGCTGCTTCACGAACCGTTCTTTTCTCGACTTCTGTGATGCCGTAAGGAACGCCTATCGCAATTCTTGGTTTGATGAAACTTCCGCGTTTGTATGCGTGTTTGATGAAATATCTGAGCATCTGGCTGGCGACTTCGAAATCTGCGATAACGCCGTCTTTTAAAGGTCTGATAACACTGATGTTTACAGGCGCCTTGCCTATCATTTCCTTGGCTTCGCGACCGACTGCACGGACAGATTTTGCGCCTCTCGAATCCTTTTCCTGAACAGCTACGACACTCGGCTCGTTTCCGACGATTCCTTCGCCTTTGACGTATATCAGGGTGTTCGCCGTTCCCAAATCTATTGCTATATCGCTTGTAAAAACCGATAAAACATTATCCAATTGAAACATTTTTCCTTCCTTTAAACCAACAAAAACAAAAAACGCAAAAGTATAGTCGCAGAAATCTCAAAGTAAAGAAGTTTTGAGTTTTCAGCGCTGAATTTTACTTAACTTTCAGATAGAACTGGTCGTAGCCGAATATTGATTTGTACTGCGCAAGTTTCGACAAATCTATATTGCCCTGTTTTTCAAGAATTATACTATCACCGGAATCACCGAAAGTTATCTTCAGTTGCAGCCTCATTTTGAAAGCAGTCGGCTCTACTGAGAAAATTTTCCCTAAATTCGTCCTGTTTTTCATAAATTCTTCTTCTGTGCACTCGTAGACCAGTACCGGCTCAAAATCGGCATCATCCTCACGACAGTAAAACATAAACTGATCGACAGTTTTAATATCAGTTTTGATATCGCTTATGGAAAGCACCACTTTTTCGAGAGTTTTTTCCTCTTCGTCTCCAGTAAGAACAGCCCTTCCTCTGACCTTGAAAATAAGCGGAACTTTTGAAGCAAGTTTTGCAACATCCGGATTCCCCAAAGGATTTCCGATTTTGTTTATCGAAAATTCGATCGCACTCTCTTCGCTTTCTAAAATTCCTTTAAGATAGTATTCCTTGCCGTCCTTGCTCTTTACCGGCTTGATTTCGGTAGTGATTATGCCGGGGACCCAGTTGTCGTTGCGCTGCCCGTAGAAACGCTTTCCAGATTCCACATCTTCCACGACACTCTCTATCGAACTGAGACCAAGATTCTGAAAATCCTTTCTGAAAAACCTTGCCGGATGGTTAGAAAGATAAATTCCCAGGACTTCACGCTCGAATGCAAGAGAATCAAAAACATCCCACGCTGCAGCCTTATCGACCTGTTTGAGAAGATCTTCATCGGTCATACCCGGACTGTTGTCGGAAATTTCTTCTGCAAACGCGGCAAAAAGACTGAGTTGACCGTTATCTTTGTCTTCAGCCGCCTTGCTTCCCTCTTTCAGCGCATTCGGAAGCATCGCCAGAAGAAGTCCGCGGTTGATTCCGGTAAAATCAAAAGCACCCGCTTTTATCAGAAACTCTATCGCACGGGAATTGACTTTCGACTGGCTCATCCTGCTCGTGAAGTCGATCAGAGATTTAAAGTCGCCGTTTTTCTCACGTTCTTCGATTATCGCGTCAACCGCCGCTTCGCCGACATTTTTAACAGCTCCGAAACCATACCTTATGGCGTTTTCTTCGATACTGAAACTGTTGAAACTTTTGTTTATATCGGGAAGACAGACTTTTATTCCGCGCTCTCTCGCATCGCTGATATACATGAAGACTTTGTTTGCATCACCTGCTTCGGAAGTGATGAGAGCCGTGAGAAATTCCGTCGGATAGTGCGTTTTCAGATAAGCCGTCTGATACGAAATATAGCCGTAACACGCCGCATGCGATTTGTTAAATCCGTAGCTTGCAAACTTTTCCATGTGGTCGAAAACCAGTTTCGCAGTCTCTTCGGAAATCCCGTTGTTTTTCGCCCCTTCAATGAATTTGACCTTCGCTTCGGCCATTTTTGCGGCGATTTTTTTACCCATAGCCTTTCGCAGACCGTCCGCCTGACCCATCGAGAATCCTGCAAGACGGCGGGAAATCTGCATAACCTGCTCCTGATAAACCATAAGCCCGTAAGTTTCACTCAGGATCTCACTAAGCCATGGATGATCGTATTCTATCTTCTCTTTTCCGTGCTTTCTGCGGATGTAGTTCGGAATGATATCCATAGGTCCGGGACGGTAAAGGGCAACAGCCGCGATAAGGTCTTCGATCCGGTCAGGTTTCATCTGGTGGATCATCTTTTCAAAACCGCCGCTTTCCATCTGGAATATACCTTTTGTACTGTTCTCGCAGATGTATTTGTAAGTTTCCGCGTCATCAAGCGGTATCTTTGATATGTCGAAATCGGGATTTTTCTTCTTAACGAGCGATACAGCGTGGTTTATCATAGTGAGTGTTTTGAGCCCGAGGAAATCGAATTTGACCAGACCTACAAGTTCGACTGTCGTTTTTTCATACTGCGTGACACGGTAGTTGTCCTTATCGACGAATATCGGCGAATACTCGTAAATCGGCTTCTGACCGATGACAAGTCCGCATGCGTGCTTTCCAGGCTGACGCAGAAGGCCTTCGATCTGCACAGCTATTTTTATGATTTTCGAGAAATCGGGATTGTCGCGGATGACCTGTCTTTCGTTTGCAAAAGCCTCGATCGCCGACTTGAGCGATTTCACCTCTTCGGCATCTTCCGGAGCGAGCCTCAGATTTTCTATCGCAGCCTTCAGTTTGTCGGGATCTGCCGCCGTATCAGCAGAAACATTATATTTTTCTATAAGTTTTTTCGTGGTATCTTTAGTCTTTTTAAGGTATTGCGGCGAATACATATCGGCAAAGACTTCGGGAACAAGTTTAGCCAGCTTGTCGGCAGTACTCAGAGGAATATCGAGAGCCCTGGCGACATCACGGATCGCTGATTTGGCCTTGAGCTGACCGAAAGTAGCTATCTGCGCGACATTGGGTTTGCCGTATTTTTCCTCGACATACTGAATGACACGTTCACGGTTGTCCTGACAGAAGTCGACATCGAAATCGGGCATTGAAATTCGTTCCGGATTGAGAAATCTCTCGAAAAGAAGCTCGTAACGCAGAGGATCGAGGTCTGTGATTCTCGTACAGTATGCAACAAGCGAACCGGCACCGCTGCCACGCCCGGGACCGACCGGAATTCCGTGGTTTTTCGCCCAGCGGATAAAGTCGGAAACTATGAGGAAATATCCCGGGAAGTCCATTCTGATGATAACACCGAGTTCGTATTCAAGCCTGTCACGGTAAGCCTGCTTCTTATCTTCGGGAGTTCCCAACTCCAAAAATCTCTCTTCAAGTCCTTTTTCAGCCATATCGCGCAAAAATTCAGCCGGGCTTTTGTCACCAGTATCGAAAATCGGCAGATAGTTATGCCCCAGATCAAGCTGCACACAGCACCTTTCTGCAATTTTAACGGTATTTTCGATCGCTTCCGCTCCCGCTTCGCCGTAAACACTGAACAGAGAACGCATTTCCTCTTCGCTTTTGAGGTAGAACGCCGCCGTTTCATGGTGCATTCTGTCAGTATCTGTCACTTTTTTCTTTTCGTTTATGCAGAAAAGAATGTCCTGCGCTTCCGCATGCTCTGGACTCAGATAGTGGACATCATTCGTTGCAACGAGACCTACTCCGAGTTCTCTGGCAAGTTTTATAAGTTTGGGATTAATTTCTTCCTGCTCTTTTATGCCGTTTACCTGAAGCTCAATAAAGAAGTTTTCCTTTCCGAAAAGCTCGATATATTCAAGCGCGATCCGTTTTGCATCGTCGTCTTTTCCCGAAACAAGCGCGCGCGGGATTTCTCCGCCCAGACAGGCACTCGTTGCAATGATTCCTTCCGCGTGTTCTCTTATCAAAGCTCTGTCGATACGCGGTTTGTAGTAAAATCCGTCAACAAAAGCTGTCGAAGCCATATAGCACAGATTTTTGTACCCTTTCTCATTTTCGGCAAGCAGAAGAAGATGAAACGCATCGGACTTCACTTTTTCAGTTCTGTCGTGAGCGGAAATATACGCCTCCATACCTATTATCGGCTTTATATCGGCATTTTCGAGCTTGTTGTAGTTCCCTTTTTCATCTTTGCCGATCATCGTCGTGTAGAAATCAACGACACCGTGCATATTACCGTGGTCAGTGATCGCAACTGCATTCATGCCAAGCTTTTTCAGCTTTTTCGCAAGTTCTGCCGGCTTTACAAGACCGTCGAGAAATGAATAAATCGTGTGCAAATGCAAGTGGACAAACGCCATTTTTCACCTATTATTTACTGATTTTTCTATATATTTTCATCATTTGCGTTACATTTTCATTCCAGTCGTAGAGTTTGAGAACACGTTCTCTTCCCGCATCGCCTATATTTTTTCTCAGCTCTGAGTCAAGAACAAGTTTCTCAAGTTTTTCAGCCGCAGCAGCAGCGTTTTTTCTCTCCACGACAAATCCCGTCACGCCGTCTTCGACAACTTCGGGAAGACCTCCGGCATCCGAAACGACGACCGGATTTCCGCAACTCTCGGCTTCAACTATCGCAACGCCGAAACTTTCGCTGTCAAGAATAGAAAGCGCGGCATAGACATCGATAACCTTGTGAAAATACGGAACTTTTGAATATTCAGCCATTCCTGCGAAATAAACTTTGTCTTTTATTTCAAGTTTTTCAGACAAAATCTCAAGGTTTTTCCTCTCGCTGCCATCACCAACAATCAGAAGTTTGAGCGAAAGTTCGGGATGCTTTTTAGCAACCATTGCAAAAGCCTCAATCAGATAGTTTATCCCGTATTTTGTCTCAATCAGTTTTATTGTTCCGACAACGATATCGTCTGCGGAAAAAGGCGTTAAAGCGGTTCTGTCGACTTTTTCAGGCTTGAACAGTTCAGTATTAATACCAAATGGAGTTACTTCGATTTCCTTATCCGTATATTTCTTTGTTTCGACCGCCATAACGTTGCTTGTGGAAAGGATTGTGTCCGCCTTTTTCAGATTGTATTCAAGAATTTTTCTGTGAAGAGAACTCTTTTTCGGAAAGTCGAAGACATCGCTTCCCCAGACCGAAAGAACAAACGGATGAAAACCGCTCAAAGCCCCGAGCAGACCGTAACTTGTGGCAAAATGGGCGTGCATGATGTCAGGTTTGAACTCTCGAACAACTTTTTTAAGCTGCGGCAGAACTTTCAGATAGTTAAGTTTGCTTAAACCTCCCGCCCTTTTCTGAAGGTCAAAGTCGGTGAAAGTGAAATCATGATCTGGATAATCGGTCTTATTTACAGGTTTTAAACTGAAAAGATGAATCTCAACCCCTTTTTCGGTGATGGAATTAACCCATCTTTTCGTGTGGATCGACGAAGCATCCGAAAGGAAAAGAATCTTCATTTTTTTTCTCCGCAAAGCTGCTTTGCCACAAACAAAGCCCTCGCTTCCCAAGTGTTTTCATACCGTTTTTTCAGAACATTCTGCCGTTTTTCTTCAATAAGAGCCCTGTTTTCAGCCAGTTTTTGCAGAAATTCTCCGAAATTTTCCTCTACGACCCAGCCTATACTGTTTGATTCCACAAAATCTGCGACTGCTGTTCCCGGCGATGCAACAACAGGAACGCCGTAGGAAACAGTTTCAAAAAGCTTGAACGGCATAGCGAACTTCAAATATTCGTCAAAAACCCGAAGATTTGCAAAAACATCAGCGTTTTTATAGCTTTCTTTCACAATTTCACCGCTGCCGTGAATAACAGAAATATTCGGCTCGGACTCCATTTTATAGAAATCCTTCATGGAATCGTATTCGTTTTTGCGGCATATAACGGTCAGATTGAGCATTTTTCTGCCGCGCACCGCTTCTATCAGAGGGGTAAGATCATATAAAGGCTGCGTAATGCCGCCTATGTACAGAATATTAAGACCGGAACGGCCGTTTTTTTCAGTAATCTGATCGTAAATTTCACACCCGGAAGGCAGCGGCTGCACATTCGGAATTTTTACCCCGCCGGGAATATACTGAAGCATTTTAAGAGAAGGCAGAAAAAGTGTGTCGACAAATTTGTCGTACTGCTTTAAATCATATTTGTAAAAATGAACCGCAAACACCCTTTTCAACGTGGAAACAGACTTTTTATAAAGGTCAAAAGCCCAGTAGACGTCCCTGTAAAAAAGCCCGATCGGAATATTGTGCCTTTTCAACTCTTTAAAGAAACCGAAATCTGTAAACGGATGAAGCGGCAGATGGTGCCTGTCAGTCAGCAGAGTCGGCATCGTCGAAGATTCCGAATAACAGAAGTCATACTTTTCGCCGTTTTTTATTTTATTTATTATTTCCGAGCACTTAGCCTTTCTTTCCGAAGCCGTTCCGCAGACTTTTTCGACATAAAAGCCGGCTTTTTCAAAACCTTTTATCATTTTCAGAGGTCTGATTCCGCTCGCCGACACCGCGTTTTCATCCAAAGCGGCCGGAATATGGAAAATCATTTTTCTGCTATTTTGCGGCATGTTTCACCTTTTTGAATTTGATAATGTATTTTTTGCCTGTATTTATCATTCTGAGCATCAATGCGGAAGATATGATTATGACAAAAATAAAGAGCATCGTAACAATACCGGCATTGTATATGAAATCGTTGAATCCGCCCGTAACAGGCCATTTCAGGGTTAAATAGACCGTAAGAGCCAGAAACAACGGAGTCTTTTCAGCCTTCAAAAGCAGAATATAACTCCACTGGATTACAAAGCCCACCCAAAGCGGGGCGAATATAACCCCTGCCAGCCCGAAATTTGCCCATGCCTCGCCGATAAAAAGAGAGTTTATAACTCCAGCCGTTCCTTCTTCAACCGCTGACGGCATTATTATTGACATTATGATACGGGCGCTTCTCTCGCTTTTATCCATGGAGAAAATTTCCGACAAAACGGAGGAAAAACTGGAAAAACCCAAAAAATCATGACGCGAAGGGAAAATATCAAATGAAAAGAATGTTCCGGCAGACTGACTGAGAAGAATTCGCCCTGTAATACCGCTGTTCGGCGAAAGAAAAAGGGTATAAATTTTAGCGGTATCGGCTCCCATAATGAAGACGTATGCCAGAATCAGAATTGAAACCAAGGCGATACCTGTAAAAACAAAAAGTTTTTTGCTGACCTCTCCGTCTATCAGCGTTTTCAGAAGCAGGAAGCCTATCATATAGACAAGCAGCGGTGATTTTGCAAGACTGTATGTCGAAATCATAATTCCTGCACCGAGCATAATCAGAAACCAAAGCAGATCTTTTTTCGATTTCGTCATTTTGTAGTAGGCAAAAGCAATATAGGATAGAATCGGCGTCAAAGCAATTGCAAAAATATTCCTGATATATATATTTCCCTGAAATCCGGCAGAAGAATCTATCCTCAGCTTTGCCAGAAATTTCGCACTTTCTCCTCTGACAATACTCATAACAGGAATTGTTCCGATGGATTTGAAAGTATAGATTACCGAAAAAACAGATACGGCAGACAGAATCAGAAGAAAAAATTTGATATAAGAATCCTTTTCGGAAAGCAATGGCTTAATCTTGCTTTTTGCATAGCAATTCGTCAGTTGTTTCATATCGTGATTTTTAAAAAACATGCCGGCTATAAGCATTCCGCACGGTGCGGCCACCATAGAATACATTATTGCAAGCCAGCCGTAGAATCTCGATGAATCATACGCCAGTTTGTTTATGAGATAATGGTTGTCTATGTGATTTACCACGAGAATGGATCCCAAAAACGACATCGCAAAAAAATGAAAATAAAAAATATATGAAACCATGTTGAGTTTGTTCAAAGCCATAGTCCCTGCAGCTTTTTTAAAAAGGCCGAATGAAAGCGCTAGAACTGTCAAGCTGATAATCAAATAAAACACAACAACCTCAACAATTCAATAGACAAAAACACTGCTATATTTCCGGTAAAATCATTTTTCCTGAACTTTAGAACAATCATCGTCCTCTTGTTTCAGACTTTCTTTAAGGAATTGGAGAATTTCTTTTACAAACACCATAAAGAAACCGAAGAAAGTGGAAAACATGACAATGATCATCGCAAAAACTTTAACTTTCGGGAACGAACGGAGGACATTCGGATCAGGAGAATCTATAACTCTTACCGGAACAATACCGACATTCGGAGAAACCGAAGATTCATAAAGTTTTGCTGACAGCGTGACATAAACTTTTTCGGCAAGTTCGACATCCCGTTTGAGATTCGCGAAAGTGAAAAGCGTTTCGGGGATCTTCCCCTGCCCGCTCATTATCATGCCGAGAAGATCGTTAAGGAGTTTCTCTCCTTTTTCATACTGTGCGATACTTGTTTTTATAACGTTTTTCAGCGCTTGTTCGCTCTCTTTGATTTCTTCATCGGCTGCAACTTTGAGAGGGTGTTCTTCTGTAAGCCGCTGAGACATCTCGTTCCGTTTAAAAAGAAGAGAGTTATGATATTTCAACGCTTCCTGAACAGAAGCCTCCTCTATCGGGATAGTTATCGGTTTTCCCGGATCGCCTTCGACACTTTTCAAAGTATTTACAAGAATCTGCTTTTTGAATTTGAACTCTTCTATCTGAATTCTCAGAGTTTCCTGTTTTTTCAGAAGTTCGGGAACTTCCACTTCAGGCATGATTGTCTTTTCCTGCTGCTGGAATTCAATCATTTTACGGCTTTTTTCATCGATTCCGAGAGATAGTTCGTCAAGCATTTTCGTGATATATTCCTTTTTGGAACGGGCATCGCCCTCTTCCCACTCGGTCTTTTTCTGAATGTAAAGTTCTACAACATCGTTGAGTATTTTCACGGACATAACAGGACTTTCATGAGTAAGGACAAGAGTGAGCGTATCAGATTCGGCCGATTTTGAAACGGCGAAAGTCTTTCCCATCCTCTCTCTTGCCATGATAAGCGGCTCATATTCGAACTTGTACGAAAGCGGAAAAGAGAATGTTCCCAACTTTTCGACAGCAAGTATTCCACCTTTGAAATTGCAATCCTTATCCCACTGACAATCGGTTTTTTCCCCGTCGAATTCAATCGTAAAACCTTCTTCCGAAGCTGTTACCAGCCCAGCTTTTTTCGATTTCAGCGGTTCAGGAATTTTCTTGAAGACAATAAACGCGTCTTCCGGAAGGCTTCCGAAGACTCTGTTCCAGATATATGCGAACATCGTGTTGTTTTTCCTTCTGACATTCATCCGGAGTTCGTTGTTTGCAATTATAGCATCCATAATAGTTCTGCTTTTGAGAAGCTCCAGATCAATACTTTTGTCATTTGAAATTCCCCCGCCCATCAGCATTGATATTGCATCAAATGAAAAAGACGGCGAACTCTGCTGAGCTCTTATTTCTACCGAGGAATTAACATCATATACAGGTGTCAGCAAAAAGAGAAAAACAAACGAAAGAACGGCAAATGCAATAAAAGATGAAACAAAAAACAACTTTTTGTTATTGTGCAGAATCCTTATGATATCCTTGACTGTTATTTCAACAGTTTCCCTTTCTATCAAAACATTATTTTCTGTTTTATCAGTGTTTTCAGACATATTATCCATAAAAACTCCATTACGAACAAAAAAAAGCTGATTATTATATAAAAAACATAAAGAAAGGCAAATTAAGGAATCAAAGCGGTTTGACTGCAAGATATTTTAGAATATTTCTATAAAGCGCATCGTGCCAGCCTTGCAGAAATGAGGTGTTGTGCCACAGCAGATTCAATTCTCCGTTATATTCCCTGACTTTATCTGCAATTTCCTTACATATTTTTTGTGCTGCTTCAAAATCCAGTCCCATATAAACTTTGCGGTCGAGCGAGCATTCCATGATTTCCAACGGATGGATTAAAATATTCGAAACGCGGAGTGTTTTCGGATTTATAAATTTGTAAGGTCGGCAGGTTCCCAGCCTGAATCCGGCACAGTCGGCATATCCGAGAGTAAAATCTTCCGTTATTCCCGCACTTTCCATTTCATCTATATGTTCAGGCTCTCTCCAGCGCAGAAAATGATGGCGGCTTTTCGCAGTTGCGTTTTTGCAGAATTTGAACATTCTCTCGATTTCGCCTTTAAGAAGCGCTGGATCTCCACCGGCTTCGTAACTTACGTGCAGTCCTGTTTCCGCACCGCTTTCAGAGAGAATCCGAAGCATTGTCTGATATTTCGGCAGTTCGATATCGCAGTAGTTTTTTGAATTTTTGTCTCCGGCTGCGATCATAAAATAAATCGGTTCCACAATATCTTTACCGATTTTGTCGCGCAACTCTGTATCATAACTTATGATTTGTGAAAAATTGTTGCACGGATCACCGTCTCCGGTTTTGTAAACTCTGTATGGATGAGGAATTTTTATTCCGCGATGAAGTATATTTTTTATCCACTGTTTGATGACCTGTTTTTTGCGCCACAGCATAAACGGGGTATCTATGTCATGGGTCAGATAAATCTTTTTGAATCCATGTTTTTCGGCAGACAAATCAATTCCAGCTTTCCGAAAAAGATTTCTCAGATATTTTCCCCACTCGTCTACAAGAGGTCTCATTCCGAAGCCCTGCTGAAAAACAACGGCGTCTTTCGCAAGGAAACGCCCGTGTTGGTCACGGCTTTCAGGTTTTATTATTTCTTCGTAGCGGCTCAGCATGAAATATGCCGATGCAACAAGATCTGCGTAAAGCACCAATCTCCCTTTTTCATCCGTTTCCAATCGCGGTTCGCCAAAAAGAAACGGTATTTCCGAATCCGGCAGCGCCGCAAACGGAGTTTTAGGAAGAGTTGCAGGAGTTCCGTAAACACCTTCATCAAAGAAATCCGAAGGAACAATGACGATTTTTGCCTGTGACGGAGCAGATTTCGGCAGACCGTAAAAAACAAACTGCTCGCAACCGGAAGCGTTGTCGCCTAATAAAAAAGAGATTATGTATTGCTGTGCATTCATTTCTTTATCAATTTCATGACAATGTTTCTAAAATCTTTAAGCAAAGGAATTATCAGTCTACTATCCTTGCTGATGTTGAAGTATTCGGTCTGGCGCGTTCCGTAACCGCGATAGGCATCCTCGACACCTTTTATCATACTTCCTTCAAAATCGAAACAGTTTACAAAACCTGCGACATATTCGACACACTTGTAAGTGAGAAATTCCGTACTTCCAGAAGAGTTGTATTTTTTCGGCCTCATACCGATGATGTCATACGCAGTTGATGAATCCCATACAATGAATTTTATTGCAGCGACCTCGCCTGTTTCATTGTCGGCGCAATAAAATGTCTTTCCCGCCTTATGTTCATATATTACATTATAAAGTTTACAGAAAAAATCTTTCGAATAAGAAACCTCATCATTCCGGCCTTCTATGACTTCCGCAAAACAGTCATAAAATTCATCGGCTGACAGATCCTGTCTGAACTCAAAAGCCTTCTCGCCTTTTCTGACTTTTTTCCTTTTTGATTTCTCGAATAATTCAAACCAGTCAGATGTCTGAAGATTTTCGATTCTGTAAGTGTATTTTGAAGTCTGTTTGAAACCGTTCCAGTAAAATTCAAGCCAGTTTCTGTAGCTAATGTCGAAATTGACATTGAAAAGAGCAAAATCCGGCAGTTCAGAAATTATAGCGGCAAAAATTCCGTTCTCATACTCAATCCGTTTATATTCATTCAGCTGTTCTTCACCGTATACGATATACGGCCCGAGCTTCTGGGTAAGCATCGGCATACCAATATGATTTCCGAATCTTCCGCGTTTCAGCACGTAAGGAAAAGTCGCCACAATATCACCGTCCCGTTCGACAAGAATGACATCCCAGTTTTCCGCTCCGGCTGTAGCGTCCAGCCACCAAGGAGAGCTGAAAATGCAGATATCATTGTGCTGATTAAAAAATTCGCTGTATTTTTCCTTTTTCGTCATGATTTCTACTCTACAACTATATCTGTTTTTCCCAAAACCCGTTTTATCCTATAAGTTCTGCAAAGTTCAAAACCGGCCTTTTCTATTCCTCGTATACTTGCAGTGTTGTTTTTGTTCACGGCTATAAAAATCTGTTTGGCGGAATAGTCCTGTACAATCCTGCTTAAAACCTGCGGATATATTCCGAGTCCGCGTGCAAAAGCGGCAGTCTCGCACCATGCGATATAAACCTGATTTTCAAGCAGAGGTTCGGCTACAAGAGAGTGGATCTGCATCTTTTGTTCAAAAACCCATGAACGGTGAACGCAGACACCGTCTTTGTAGGCATAATATCCTACTGCTCCCTTTTTCAGAAAATTCCTGAAGAACCTGATGTAGTTTTCGCTTTGAAAACTTTTGGCGTCATCTACATTTTCCAGAGTAACTTTTTCTATTTTTATCACTGCAGCAGCAGAACCACAGCAAACTATCTTGCCGGAATGTATGTATAAAAGTTCCGTTTGGTTAAGCCATACGAATCTCTTTAATCTTTTCAGAAGATTTTTTATTCTGCCGATTGTTTTAAACAGACTTTTTTTCATTTTTTCCTTTTGCATCACACAAGAAAAATGCAGTTATATAACCCAAAATGTAAAAAACTATCAAAGCTGTCGAATTTATAAAAATCGTCATTTCAAACGAGCATTTCAGAGAAAGTGCAATAACAAAGCCTGCTATCATAAGGGCAAGCCGCACGACCTGAAAAATGAACGAAAGAAAATTTTTCTCCTTTATGTTGTAAACAGCTGTAACCGGCGTAGTTGCAAACCTTATTACAAGCATCGGAGCCATCAGACGTGCAAGATTGGCTGCCGGAATCCATTTTTCGCCGAAAATAAAAGAAAAAAGCTGCGGCGCAAAAATAACACCGATAACAGCAGGCGGCAGTATAAGGAGGAAAAGAGCTACAGAAGTTTTGATAAAGATTTTTTTCTGATCTTCAGGCGAACTTTGAGAAATTCTCTGCATAAAAACCTGTGTAACGTTGGTTCCGATAACAGTCATCGGAAGCGAGGCTATTTTATAGACAAAGGCGTAAAGACCTATCATCGTGTCGCTGAAATAGTTCGCAAGTACCAGAATCGGCATATTAAGCGTGAGAGAGTTGAGCAGTTGCCCGCTCATCGTGAAAGCCGGGAATTTCCAATAACGGACAAGAGGCTGCTTTATCGCCGCTAAAGACCACGGCTGTTTTTCTTTTCCGAAAAGCCTGAAAAACAAAAAAAGGAAAAGTATAAGAGCAACCATCTGAGCAGCTGTCGTTGAAGTAACGAAAACCTTATGGCTGTAAAAAAAGTAACCGCAAAGCAGATTAAGCCCTACTGTCGTCAGTGAAACGACGACCGTCCGCGAGCTTATGGCCTTGAAATGTTTCCGGCGCAGAAAATAATAACGAAACGACTCGCACATATTCGAACAGAGGACAAACAGCACAGCGACAAAAACAAGACCGTTCGAGACAAGTGCATTAAAGGCTTCGTTGAATCTGCCGACACCGATAATAATCACAGGCAGAAAACAGCATATTGCAACGCATACTGAAAGAGAAAGCCTGAGAATATTACGCGCATCGCTCTCTTTTTCCGGCAGCAGTATTGCCACTTCATATTTTCCGGAGCAAAAAACAACACAAAGCGATGTTACAGATGTGAAGGACGCAAGCAGAGCGAAATCCTCCGGTGTGAATAACCTTGACAGAACCGGACTTGCAAGAACAGTAAGCATCTGTGCTACAACGGTTCCGCTCATAAGAGTGACAACATTTTTCAAAAACGAATGTTTCTTCAGATTCAGATTCATACTGCTTAACGCTTAATCGCCGGGGTTTACTGTATCATTAGCGGCTATCTCGCCGTCCACTACGGAAATTTTTGCTTGAATTCTTTCCTTCAGGTAATCGACATAGCCGTCAAAATTCCCGAAATCTTTATCTAAAAGCATATTTGTATAATCGTTGTGCCCCCAAAGTGTCAAGTCGTATCCAGCCGCGACATCAAGCTGACTTCGCAATGATTCGACAAGCGGTTCTATGTCAATACGGCCGGAATAGTCATTCCAGAGTTCATTTACGCGGCTGTTGAAAGCAGGAGACTTAAACAATGCATCGTAATAAATAGTCGTTTTCAGCTGCGGGGTCAGCGGCTTTCGGAATGCTGATTTATCGAAATCCCAGACCGGACCGGCCTTGAAGATACTGTTTTTGCTGTCAAAGGTAAAATAGCTGCTCCTCGGATGACCTGAATCTCTGTTATCCATAATTTCATTCACGAACCAGAATTTCGCCCATGAGTCAATATCGATTATCTCTGCGTAGGATTCGTCCGGTGCGGAACAGTCGTTTGTATCCATTCCTTCCGTCCAATCAGGATAAAGCCGTTTTTCCAAATCACTTATTTTAGTCTGAAACCGTTCAAGTCTCGCCTGACCGCCGCTTGTGAGCTCATTATTTTTGTCAATCATATAATCATCATTTTGGATCATATACGGAAGATCTCTGACCGGACTTCTGAATTTGACCGTTTCGTCATAATAGACATCCATTTCAACAAGAAAATCTTTGTCTTCTTCATCTGTGATATTTGAACTTCCGTCGTTGATATCAACGCGGTTTTTATCAACTTTTACCGCTTCCCCAAGCCAGTAAAGACCTTTGTATTCGCCGTTCAGGATAAGATCGACAAATTCCCCGTGAGGAGTCCAGTCAAATTCAAAAATCCTGCTGAGATAAAAGGCGGCTTCATTGCGCATAAATGAATTGTCACGGTAATTTGCCAGCAGAACCCAGCGCTTGTGCGCAGACATTCCCATGATTTTCTGCTTTTTGTCCAATTTGAGAGCGTAAGGCTTTTTAGGGTTGTTCCAAGTTGAGTTCTCTCTGCCGCGGATACTTGTCGTAGTTTTGAAATTCCAGTTTTCGTCTACCGCCCCGACAAGCGAAATTTCTGCATTTTTTATCCATTCTTCCTTGGATACGATTTCAACAGCGTCAGGAGTGTTTATGTAAAGAGTCGGGAGAGCCGTAAAAGCAACACTTGCGACATTGGAAACTAAAGAAATATTTTCAATAGTAGCAACACAATAGTAGTAACGGACTCCTTTTTCGGTATATACCGGCGTTTCAAAAGTTGAATCAGTCGCTCCGGAGATCGCTGTTCCAGTATCGGTCGTACCGTCAGAACTTGCATACCACTGGTAACTTATATTCCGCCCGTCAGCTCTCACTTCGCATTCAAGAGTCACACTTTTATTCCTCGGCGCGATATTCATGCTCTTCGGTTGCTTAATAAACACCGGTTCCGAGACAGTGTCTTCATCCGGAATCTCCGGCTTATCGTCACTGCCATCAAAAGTATCAGAATCATCTGAAGCATCCTGATTTTCGGAATCTTCGTCCGCCGACAAATCCGCCTCGGTTTCTCCGTCATCAGAAACACCGTCCGTGTCATTGTTTACAATCTCCGTATCGGAAAACGAATCTCTATCGTCGATGTTGTCATTTTCTGTTTGTGCCGAACTGCATCCGCAGACAACAAAAAAAACCGCCAGACAAAACATTGTTAACAACTTGTTTTTCATCTCGGCCTCCTTGTTTTGCTTTAACAAAAAAACGCAGCATGATACAAAAAAAACTTACAAAGGCAAATTCATCAACTTCTTGTAAAATCAAAGTTTTTCATATATAAACGCGCGGTTTTATTAACTTGGGTTCCAAGGTTAGTATGAAAAACATCAAAAATATCAGAAATTTTTCGATCGTAGCCCACATCGACCACGGCAAATCGACTCTTTCCGACAGACTTCTTGAAATGACGGGCGGCCTCAGTGAAAGGGAGATGACCGAGCAGTTTCTCGACGACATGGAGCTCGAGAAAGAGCGCGGGATCACGATCAAGGCACGCGCAGTCACGGTTTTTCACGAATACAAGGGCGAAAAATACGAGTTCAACTTTATCGATACTCCTGGACACGTCGATTTTTCATACGAAGTGAGCCGCGCACTCACAAGCTGCGAAGGCGCTCTCCTCGTAGTTGACGCGACTCAGGGAGTCGAAGCTCAGACTCTGGCAAACGTATACATGGCTATCGACAACGACCTCGCGATCGTTCCTGTCATCAACAAGATCGACCTTCCGAGCGCGGATGTCGAAAAAACAAAGACTGAAATCGCCGATATCATCGGGATCGACACTGAAGATGCAGCCCTTGTTTCGGCAAAAACAGGTGTCGGAGTAAGAGAACTTCTCGACAAAATAGTAACTGAAATTCCGGCTCCGAAAACAGATCCTTCAATGAAAACAAGGGCTCTTGTGTTCGACAGCTGGTTTGACGCATATGTCGGAGTCAGAATGATGGTGAGGATGTTCGACGGCGAGATCAAAACTGGAGACATAATCCATCTCATGCACTCGGATGCCGATTACGAAGTGATCGAAATCGCGAAATATATGCCTTTCCTCAAGAAAGTTGACTCGCTTTCCGCGGGCGAAGTCGGCGTTATAGCTGCCGGGATCAAAACTATCCACGATGTCAGGATCGGCGAAACGATAACTCTGGCAAACGATCCTACGACTACTCCCCTTCCCGGCTTCAAACCGATGAAACAGATGGTTTTCTGTGGAGTTTTCCCCGTTGAGACCTCAAAATACGAGGAAGTGAAACGCGCGGTCGAGAAACTCGCCCTCAACGATTCGAGTTTTTCATACGAGCCTGAAAATTCGACAGCTTTGGGTTACGGCTTCCGCTGCGGATTTTTGGGAATGCTCCATCTTGAAATCGTAAAAGAGCGTCTTGAACGCGAATTCGGGCTTGAACTCATCACGACCGCTCCAAGCGTCGCATACAAAGTTGTCCTCACGAACGGAGATGAAGTTATCGTCGAAAACCCAGACAAGCTCCCGAAACCGCAGATAATCGCCCACATCGAAGAGCCTATCGTCAAAGCCTCGGTATTCACTCCGGCAGAATTTATCGGCGGGCTCGTAAAACTCTGCTTAGACAAGCGCGGCAAGCAGAAAAACATGATCTATCAGGCTGCCGACCGCGTTATTTTGGAATACGAAATGCCGCTCAGCGAGATAGTTTACGACTTTTACGACAAACTGAAATCGATCTCGCGCGGATTCGCTTCGCTTGACTACGAATTCGACCGCTACGAAAAGTCAAACCTTGTCAAAATGGATATTCTCATCAACGGAGAGCCGGTCGACGCGCTTTCTGTCATCGTCCACAAAGACAATTCTTACCAGATGGGACGCTCGCTCGTAATGAAGATGCGCCGCGTTATACCGAGACAGATGTACGATGTCGCGATCCAGGCTGCTATTGGTTCGACCGTAATTTCACGCGAAACCGTCAAGGCTTACAGAAAGGATGTCACCTCGAAATGCTACGGCGGCGACGTATCCAGAAAGAGAAAACTTCTCGAAAAGCAGAAGGAAGGAAAAAAGCGGATGAAACAGCTCGGAAATGTCGAAATTCCGCAGGAAGCCTTCCTTGCCGTCCTTGAAGCAGGTGAAGAAGAATAGATAAAATCCGCCAGCAAACGATGTCGCACAAGTCACTGATTTTTCTAATCTTTTTATTTTCATTTTTAGTCATAGAAGCTGTAGACACAGAAAAAGAAAACAAAGAAGCTCTGCTGAAAGCCGAAACAACGGATGAACAGAAAAAAGAAAATGAAGAACAGAAAGAAAATGAGGCAAAAGACGAAAAAAAACTCGGAATCATCGCATTTCCGATCGTTTTTTATTCAAGCGACACCAGCGCCGGGTTCGGTGCTTCGGCGGTTCTGCACAAAGAGCACTACAAAGACGAATATGTGAGCAAGTCAAATTCGCTCGCACTTGTCTTTTTCTACACTTTGAGGAACCAGATGCTCAGCGCGAATGTCGGGAATCTGTACTGGAACAATGCAAACTGGCACTGGAAAAGCAAACTTGTATTCAAAAAGTATCCCACCGATTTTTACGGGATCGGAAACGACACGAAACCTGATGCCCACGAGGTTTTCGAGCCTTTTACCTTCCAGTTCGAAAACTCTGTAAACCGCAGGGTCTGGAAATCCTTCTATGCCGGGATTTCGCTTACGCAGGGCTATCACATGCTTCTCAAGAAAAAAAAGGACGGACTTGCGCAGTCTTATTTTGAAAATCACAGAAAAGAGGGTTTTATCTCAGGGATCGGCCTGCGTCTCAGCTACGACAGCACGGACGATTCGTTTTTCCCGACAACCGGCAGTTTTGCAGAAGTCGTCTGGCAGTATCACCCGTTCTGGCTCGGCAGCCAGTACAGCTTTTCCCGCTTTTTCCTCGACGGACGCA
Source organism: bacterium (assembly GCA_017645765.1). Taxonomy (GTDB): domain Bacteria; phylum UBP6; class UBA1177; order UBA1177; family UBA1177; genus UBA1177. Next base: position 34,944 of record JAGCNV010000076.1, read on the forward strand.
CTTTCGTAAAAATTCCGATACCGAAATTCGAGTCGGTTCTGGGCTTTCAGCTGATATACGAGGGAGTTAACGGCAACACTCCGCTCTCGTTTCTCCCGACAATAGGCAGCAAGGACATCATGCGCGGCTATATCGGAGACCGCTTCCGCGACAACTACATGCTTGCAGTTCAGACAGAATGGCGCTTTCCGATCTACTGGAGATTCGGCGGTACACTTTTTTTCGCCGCAGGAAAAGTGCAGCACAATTTCACCGATTTCATTTTTCAGGATATCAAATACGGCGGCGGATTCGGAATAAGAGTCAGACTTGCGAAAAAGAAAAAGATAAATCTCCGTTTTGACATGGGTTTTACGCCGGAAGGATATAAATTCTACTTCAATCTGCTCGAGGCTTTTTAAAAAAATTCATATTTTTGTTGCATTTTAAATGATTCCGACTATAAAGGTTGCGCTTTGCGGGCCTATAGCTCAGTTGGTAGAGCCCCCGGCTCATAACCGGATGGTCAGAGGTTCGAACCCTCTTGGGCCCACCACTTTTTTGTGGAGGCTGGATTTGCTGTTTATTTACAAATTTCACGACATAAATTTGAAAAAGCACTTGTCAAAAACAAGTGCTTTTTTTTTGCTTTTTAACTAATGGAGGCTCCTTTGCTTGAAGAACTGAAAAAACTTGTAAGTCTGCAGAACGTTGACTCTGAGATTTTCAAACTTGAAGAAGAGTTGGACACTCTGCCGGACAAAAACGACGCTCTTGAAGATCAGATCGTTGAAAAGGAAAACAAGATCAAAGAACTTAAAAACGCCATCGACATTCAGGTAGACGAAAAAGAAAAGAGAGACGAGATTTACAAAAAAGGCGAAGAAAAGCTCAAAACGATCACCGGCAAACAGTCCGCCATCAGAAACAAAGAAGAATACAACGCTCTTTTGAGAGAAATCGACAACATCAAAAGGTTCAACCGCGACCTCAGCGATGAAATTGCCGAAATCAACAAAGAGATCGAAGCAAAAACCGAAGAACTCAATGTTACCGAAGAACAGTTCTCCCGTGAAATCGAAGGTTTCAAAAAACAGATAGAAATCAACTCGAAAAGAATGGATGAGCTCGACAAAACGATCGACAAACTCTACGACGAAAGGGAAAAACTTTCGAAAAACATCAGACCGGCTGTTTACAACAAATATCAGAGAATCATCGAAACTTCACCGAACGGCAAAGCGATCGCCATGGCTGAGCACAGAGTCTGCCTCGGCTGCAACATGACGCTTCCGCCTGAACTTTACAACATGGTTCTCCGCGCAGTCAGAATCGAAGTCTGTCCGAACTGCCAGTGCATACTCATTCCCGGTGAAAACCACTCAAAACCGGCATCAGACAAAGACGAAAATTAGTTCTTTTACTTTGTGAAAAAGCAGCACTTCCAGTCGCTGGTTTTCAGAGGAAAGTCCGGACTCCAAAGGGCAGAGGGCTGGCTAACGGCCAGGAGCAGCGATGTTACGGAAAGTGCAGCAGAAAATAAACTACCCGGTTTATCCGGGAAAAGGTGAAAAGGCGGGGCAAGAGCCCACCGGGGTCACGGCGACGCGGCCCGCAAGGCAAACCCCCCTCGGAGCAAGGTCTAATAGAAATGCCATCTGCCGCGGCAGATAAGGATCGCCCGTCCGACGCATTCGGGTTGACCGCTTGAGATTGCAGGCAACTGTAATTCCAGATGAATGACTGGTTAAAACAGAATCCGGCTTATGTGCTGCTTTTTCTCCACTTTTTCAGAAAAGTTCTTTAGTTTATCAACTTTGAGGAGGCTTGAATGTCTTCAAGAGACCACTGGGGAAACAAACTAGGTTTCATTTTAGCAGCTGTCGGAAGCGCTGTCGGACTCGGAAATATCTGGAAATTTCCCTATGTCGTAGGCAAAAACGGCGGCGGCGCGTTCATACTGATTTATCTTGCGTGCATAATTCTTGTGGGAATTCCGATACTTATAACCGAAATCTATATCGGAAAAAAGAGCCAGCTCAACCCTGTAGGAGCATTCAGATTTTTCCAGAAAGGAAAAGTTCCGTTTTCGCCCATAGGATATGCCGGAGTTTTGTGCGGAATCATAATTCTTTCGTATTATTCGGTAATTACAGGCTGGATCTGCCATTATCTCATGCTCAGTTTCCGCGGATTTTCGGGAACCGAAACCGAAATCAGCACGATTTTCGACCATTTGAACGCGACTCCGTGGCTCAATGTCGCGTGGCACACTTTTGTCATGGTAACAGTCATGCTGATTCTTATGAAAGGCGTTATGAAAGGAATCGAAAAGGCGAGCAAAATCCTCATGCCGACTCTCGGAATCCTTCTTATTATCCTTGTCTGCTACTCGCTGACTCTCGACGGAATGAAAGATGCATGGCATTTCCTCACTTATCCCGATTTTTCAAAAGTAACGGGCGGATCGCTGCTTGAAGCTCTAGGAACTTCCTTTTTCACCCTTTCGCTCGGAATGGGAGCAATGATAACCTACGGAAGTTACCTCAAAGGCGATGTCAACATCACGAAATCGGCCGTTCAGATTGCTTCGGTAGATACGCTTATCGCTTTTCTGGCAGGGCTTGTAATCTTCCCGATAGTCTTTTCCAACGGGCTTGAACCGAGCGCAGGACCGGGACTCATTTTCAAAACCCTTCCAGTCCTTTTCGCGAAGATGCCGGGAGGTCACATAGTTTCCATTGCCTTTTTCGCTCTCGTCCTTTTTGCCGCGATAACCAGCGCGATTTCTCTTCTCGAAGTTGCGGTTTCGTTTGTTGTAGACGAATACAAGTTCTCAAGAATAAAGGCGATTCTGATAATGGGAACAGTGATCTGGGCACTCGGAATCCTTTCCGCAGTCTCATCCTGGAATGTCGGCGGAGTTCCTTTTCTCGATATTTTCGACAAAATCTCATCCTGCTACATGCTCCCGCTCGGCGGTCTCGGTACAGCTCTCGTTTTCGCCTGGGCAATATCGAATGAGCAGAAATATGCAGAAATCGGCTCAAAACCGATTCATAAAATACTTCTTTTTGCCGCAAAATATGTAGCGCCGCTGCTTTTGTTGGTTATTTTCCTTAAAGAGATCGGATTGTTCTAACCCTAATTGCCGGAATACGGGCGGCACTCCTGCAAAGATAGATGGAATTTACAGATCGAGCGTTTCAGCTATTTCGAGAACGGCTTTTCTTCCTTCGTCGAGAGTGCCGTAAAATGTGAATCCTGCCGCATTTTTGTGGCCGCCGCCGCCGAATTTCTGCGCTATCGGGATGCAGTCGATGTCGCCGCGGCTTCTGACGCTGAATTTCCAGACTTTGCCATCTTCGACTTCGCGGATGCGGAAGATTATCTGGACTGTGCCTATTCTGCGGATCTCCTCTACGTAAGGATCAATTTCGTCGATCGCGAGGTTGAATCTTTTGAGCTGATCAAGGGTGGTTGCGAAGAATACGACTTTGCCGTCCTTGTATTTTTCCATGCTGTTAAGGACTTCGGCAAACATTGCGAACCAGTTTTCGGGGAGATTTTCAAAGAATTTCGAGCAGAAATCGCCGTAATTTATCTTTTCGGCAAGGTCAGCGACGATGCTCAGAGCCTCTTTGTCGGTGCTTGCGTAACGCAAACCGCCTGTATCGCCGAAAATGCCGAAGCAGATGTCCTCGGCCTCGCTTTTCGTAAGCTCGTGAGCAAGACTTTTCGCCCAGCGGTAGACTATCGCGGCTGTCGCGCTCGCCCCTTCGTCGGTAACTTCGGCGTCGTAAAAACCGGTATCTTTGTGTCTGTGGTGGTCAAACAGAATTTTTCTGCTTTTTGAAGCCGCCATCTTTGTAAAAAACGGCTCTGTTGTCCTTTCAGGAGTCGCGCTGTCGAGAATGAAGTAAAGGTCAGGCTCGAAATCGGGAACAGTTTCGGTCGCGACACCGGCATATTCGAGAAAAGCGCCGTTGTAAGGATATTTGTCACTGCGGAAAAGGGCGACTTCCTTCCCCATCGACTTCAGGATCGAATAAACCGCAAGCGAACTGCCCATGCAGTCGGGGTCGGGATTGACGTGCCCTGCGATTATGATTTTCTTTGAATCTGCCAGAATTTCATTGATTTTACTGAAATTATCCATATTCACCTCCAAAAAAACGTTGTATTATATTTATTTCGGAACTCTTGTAAAATCTTGCATATTCAACCGGAAAAAATATAAAAGCGGCAAGTTTCGGGAGGTAAAAATGCTTCGTTCAATCATTATAAAAGGTGCGAGACACCACAATCTGAAAAATTTCGATATCGAGATCCCGCATGAGAAACTTGTCGTCGTGACAGGCGTTTCGGGAAGCGGCAAAACATCGCTCGCGTTCGATACGATCTATGCCGAAGGTCAGCGCAGATACGTCGAAAGCCTTTCGAGTTATGCCAGAATGTTCCTTGAACTTTCGGAAAAACCGGAAGCCGACCTGATCGAAGGTTTGTCGCCTTCGATCGCGATCCAGCAGCGCGGACTCAACGCAAGCCCCCGCTCGATCGTGGGAACGACAACCGAAATCTACGACTACATGCGTCTTCTTTTCGCCCGTGCCGGAAAAGTCCACTGCCACAACTGCGGACGCGAAATAACAAAGACTCCGGCGGCGAAGATCGTTGAACTCATCCTCAACAAAACAGGCAAGAAAATACTCGTTTTGTCGCCAGTGGTAAGCGGCAGAAAAGGGACTTACGAAAAACTTTTCGAAGACTTGAACAAAGAAGGCTATCTCCGCATAATCATTGACGGAACCGAATACCGCCTTGACGAAGAAATGCCGAAATTGGATAAGTTCAAAAAGCACGACATCAACCTTGTCGTCGACAGGCTCGCGATCAAACCGGATACCGACGCCGCAAGAGTCCAGGCCTCGGTCGAAACCGCTCTCAAAAAAGGAAACGGCAAAATGATCGTCAAAGAGCTTGAGGGTGAAGAGAAACTTTTCAGCGAAAATTTCGCCTGCCCCTACTGCGACATCTACTACGACGAAATCGAGCCGCGCACATTCTCTTTCAACAATCCGGCAGGCTCCTGCCCCGAATGCAGCGGCCTCGGCACGCGGACTTACATGGATGTCAACAAAGTCCTTGTCGACCCGTCGCAGCCTGTGAACAAGGCGTTTCCCGACCTCTGGGCGTTCACGAAATACAATATAAAACAAGTGATCGAGCACTACGGCGAAGACCCGAAACTCCCCTTCGACCAGCTTTCGACGACAGTCCAGAACGCCGTTTTATACGGTTCGGAAGATGAGATCGACTTCTCGATAAGCACAAAAACCACTAAATTCAATATGACGAAAAAATATGAAGGGCTCATGCCTTCCCTCGAGCGCCGCTGGAGAGAAAGCGAATCGGAAGCAGTGCGCGAAGATCTGTCTAAATTCCTCGCTGAAGGCGTCTGCCCCGAATGCGGCGGAAAAAGGCTCAGCAAAAAAGCCCTTTCGGTCACGATCGGCGGGCTTAACATTTACGAAATGTGCGAAATCCCGGTGCGCGAACTCTATAAAAAACTATCGGACGACAAATTTTTCGGATTCTCAGAATTCGAGCGCGAAGTCGCTGCAAAACCGCTCAAAGAGATCCGCTCGCGCCTAAAATTCCTCGATTCAGTTGGGCTCGGATACTTGACTCTGAACCGCAAAACCAACTCGCTTTCGGGCGGAGAAGCGCAGAGGATAAATCTCGCAAGCCAGATCGGCTCCGCTCTTACCGGAGTCACCTATGTTCTCGACGAACCGAGCATCGGGCTTCACCCGAACGACACGGACAAGTTGGTAAATTTATTAAAAAATCTCCGTGATATCGGAAACAACGTGATAGTTGTCGAACACGATAAGGAAATCATCGAAGCGGCCGATTTTCTTGTCGATTTAGGTCCCGGTGCCGGAGAAAAAGGTGGTGAACTTCTTTTTGCAGGAGAATCAAAGGATATTCTTGCTGTGAAAAAATCGCTCACAGCCGACTATTTAAGCGGCAGAAAGACTATCGAAGTTCCTGCAACACGCAGGAAACCGGCAGGCTGGATCAAACTTTCGGGAGTCACGACAAATAACCTCAAAAACGTGAACGCAGAGATCCCGCTCGGTGTCTTCTGCTCGGTAACGGGAGTATCTGGAAGCGGAAAGAGCTCGCTCGTCATGGAGACGCTCATCCCCGCTCTGCGAAAGGAGAAAGCCGACTTCAAGAGCATAAAAATCAACGGAAAAATCGACGAACTCATTGAGATCGACCAGTCGCCAATCGGCAGAACTCCGCGCTCGAACCCTGCAACTTATGTCGGACTTTTCGGTTACATCCGCGACCTGTTTGCCGCAATGCCCGAAGCGAAAGCGCGCGGTTACAAGGCAAGCCGTTTCTCCTTCAACGTCAAAGGAGGCCGATGCGAAACCTGCCAGGGAGCCGGGATCATCAAAATCGAGATGAACTTCATGCCGAACACCTTCGTCAGATGCCCGGACTGCGGCGGAAAACGCTTCAGCGACGAAACTCTGCAAGTAAAATTCAAAGGTTACGACATCCACGACATTCTTGAAACAGATGTTGCGAAAGCAGCCGAGATCTTTGCCCCCTTCCCTGCGATAAAGCGCAAACTCGACCTTCTGAATTCAATAGGACTCGGCTACATCAAACTCGGACAACCGGCGCACACCCTTTCGGGCGGAGAAGCGCAGAGGATAAAACTTGCAGAAGAACTTTCAAAAAAACGCTCAGACAGTTCAATTTATATACTTGACGAACCGACCACAGGGCTTCATTTCGACGACGTGAAAAAACTTATCGCCATACTCAACCAGCTCGTAAATAAAGGCTCTACCGTCATCGTAATCGAACACAACCTCGACATAATCAAGTCATCCGACTACATCATTGACATCGGCCCCGAAGGCGGAGATGCGGGCGGCAGAATAGTAGCAGCAGGAACTCCCGAAGAAATCGTCAAAAACAAGGAATCGCTCACCGGAAAGTGGCTGAAAGGACTTTTAAACCAGCATTAATTGCTATTTTTATTCAGCAATTCCGGCACTTTTTTTTATTTTGACTTTTATACCCCCGACACTAAGATACCTCCGTTGAATGTTTGAATAACACACTTCCGGAGGTAAAAAATGAGCGAAGCTCAAAACACGAAACTCAATGTCACCGACAGCAAAATTAAGGACATCACCGATTTCCTTAAATCTTCCGTTCTTGAACCTGCCGAGCAGGAAAAAGCCACAATTATTTCCGACGCGAAAAAGGAATCAGCGAAGATTATCGCAGACGCAAAAAAAGAGGCTGAGTCGATAATCGAAAACGCGAAAAAAGAGGCCGAGACAATGAAACACAACACCGAATCGGCTCTTAAGATCGCGGCTAAACAGTCTGTCGACAAGCTTAAACTCGTTCTCGAGAAAGAGGTTCTCACGGCGGCTGTCGCAACTCCTGTAAAAGAGGCTATGAAAAGCGAAGCACTGATCAAAGAGTTCGTTTCGGAATTCCTCAAAATATATGCAGACAAAGGGTCGTTCTCTGTAGAACTTCCGGCTGCACTTAAAGACAAACTTTCAGCTTATGTTAAAAGCCAGATCGATTCGCTCGGCGCGAAAGAGATCAAGCTCAGCGACGAAACGCTTCCTTCGGGATTCGCTGTAATCGCGGCAAACGGAGCTCTCCGCTACGATTTCACCGATGAATCGGTCGTTGAACTGCTTACTGAATACATCAGACCCGAACTTAGAAAAGCTCTCTTCTCGAAATAGCGGGGTGATTAAGCATGAAGTTTAATCACTACACGATAGCGGCTCTGCCCCAGCTCACCTGGGACGGCGACCTTCCGTGCACCCTGGCCGACCTGCTTGAAGAATTCGACATGCAGCTTGAGCCTCTGCGCGATGGGATCCGCTCTATCCTTCTTCTCGATGACATCAGAAATATCGAGCTCATCATCAAATCAAGACTTGCCGCTGAAGATGGCAAAGTTATCGACTTTTTCCGCACCGGCATGACCAAACCAGAAGAGCTTGAACTTTTCGTTGATGACCCGAGACATAACGCTCCCGACGGATATCCCGAATTTATCGAGGATTTCTTCGAGTCGGCAAAGACAAACGAAGAGAGAAACGCGAAGATCGAAGAGCTTTACACCGGCTACTACACCTGGTTGTCCGCGAACAAAAACCCGTTTCTGGCACGCTACGGCGCGAACATGATGACAGTTTACACTGTTGTTTCGGCTTTGAGAATGCTGAAAAACGGAAGCGACCTCGACAAGCACTTGAAAGGCGACAGCGACGCGGTCAAACTTATCCTTGAAAACAGGAACAACGCAGACCTCGGGCTTAAAGGCTATTTCCCGGAAGTCACAGAAATTGCTGCGCTTTTCGACAAGGAGAAGACTCCGGACGAAGTCGAGAGAGAACTCGACAGGATACGCTTCAGCCTTCTTGACGAAGTTGGTCAGGAAAAGCCTTTCGCCGACCACATCATCTACGGTTACATCATCGGTTTCCAGATGAAAGACCGCTGGATGACGCAGAGCGACGAAGCCGGAATGAAGATTTTGGAAAACATAATCAATGGAAATTACTGATAGGAGACTTGCAAATGGATGAAAAAACCAAAGGGATAATCATTGCGGCGCAGGGAAACCTTGTCACCGTAAGATTCGACGGAACGATCCGTCAGAACGAAGTTGTTTTCGTCAAGACCGGCGGACAATCGCTTAAAGGCGAGGTCATCGAAATCAACGGAAACGAAGCGAAAGTCCAGATTTTCGAGCCGACCGACGGCATCAGATACGGCGACGAGGTCGTTTTCGAAAAAGATCTTCTCTCTGTCGAACTTGGACCGGGACTTTTGAAAAGAGTCTTCGACGGTCTTCAGAATCCTCTCGAGGATATCGCGGAAGCTGCGGGATACTTCCTTAAAAGAGGTATCTACCTTCCTCCCCTTCCCCGCAACATCAAATGGCAGTGGAATCCGACGGCTAAAGTCGGCGACGTCGTCTACAGAGCACACTTCCTGGGCTGGGTTCCCGAAGAGAACATCAAGCACCAGATCATGGTTCCTTTCAATTTTATAGGTAAAGGTATAGTCAAGTCGATAGCGGCTCCAGGCGAATACACAGTCGAGCAGGAAATCGCGAAAATCGAAGACGAAAAGGGAAACATCCGTTCGGTCAACATGATCAATATGTGGCCTGCAAAGTTCGCGCTCCGTTTCGGCGAAAGACTTCTTCCGACAGAACAGCTTGTAACTTCGCAGCGCATCATCGACGGACCTTTCCCTGTCGCTAAAGGCGGAACGTTCTGCACTCCCGGACCATTCGGCGCAGGCAAAACAGTCCTTCAGCACCAGATCTCAAAATACGCTACAACTCAGATAGTTATCATCGTTGCATGCGGCGAGCGCGCAGGTGAAGTCGTTGAAATTCTTCGTGAATTCCCGCACCTTGACGACCCGCAGACCGGAAAGAAGCTCATGGACAGAACCTGCATCATCTGCAACACTTCTTCAATGCCTGTTGCAGCACGTGAAAGCTCGATCTACATGGGCGTCGCGATCGCTGAATACTACAGACAGATGGGTATCGACTGCCTTCTTCTCGCCGACTCGACTTCGAGATGGGCTCAGGCTCTCCGTGAAATGTCAGGAAGACTTGAGGAAATCCCCGGCGAAGAGGCGTTCCCGGCTTACCTCGCTTCCAGAATTTCGGAACTTTACGAGAGAGCCGGCGTTATCAAGCTCTACAACGGCGAGCAGGGTTCGCTTACGATCGGCGGATCGGTAAGCCCCGCAGGCGGTAACTTCGAAGAGCCGGTAACCCTTTCGACTCTTGCAGTCGTCGGATGCTTCCTCGGCTTAAGCAGACAGAGATCGGACGCAAGAAGATTCCCGGCGATCGATCCTCTCATCAGCTGGTCGAAATACGGCGAGAGATTCGCGGCTCACGGCGATGACAAGATGAAAGAAAGGATCAAAATCATCGAAAAAGCACAGAAAATGATCATCGAAAGCGACGATATCGGCAAAAAGATGTCGGTCGTCGGCGAAGAAGGTATCAGCATCGACGATATGGTCACCTACCTCAAAGGCGAGTTCTACGATGCGGTTTACCTCCAGCAGAACGCTTACGACAAGGTCGATACGGCAACAAGCATGGACAGACAGAACGAGCAGCTCGGCATCATCTCGAAAGTCCTCGACAAGAACTTCAAGTTCGATGACAGGGAAAAGGCGAGAAACTATTTCCTCGACCTCACAGACAAGATAATCCAGCTCAACTACCTGCCGCGCGAAGCTTCGATCTACGGCGAAAAGAAACAGGAAATACTCAACATGATTGAGGGGGAATAAGATGGTAAAGACATACAACCGAATTGAAAGAATCAAAGGAAGTATCGCTCAGGTCAAGGCCGAAGGCGTTATGCTGGGAGAGCTTGCCCAGATCAAAATGAGCGACGGCAGATCGACTCTGGGACAGGTCATCGGTTTCAACGGCGACAGAGTCAGCCTTCAGATTTTTGCCGGAACGAAAGGTGTCGGCACGGGCGACCAGATCCGTTTCCTCAGCAAGCCGATGCAGGTAAACTGCGGCGAAAGTATGCTCGGAAGAGTCTTCAACGGCAGCGGCGAACCGATCGACAACGGCCCCGAGATCATGGCTGAGAAGATCGACATCGGCGGACCTTCATTCAACCCGTCAAGAAGGATCGTCCCGAAGAGATTCGTCAGAACGAACATCCCGATGATAGACATGTTCAACGCGCTCGTCATCAGCCAGAAGATTCCTATTTTCTCGATTTCAGGCGAACCCTACAACGAACTTCTTGCACGAATCGCGAGCCAGACCGATGCCGACATCATCATTCTCGGCGGTATGGGTCTCAAATTCGACGACTACCAGTTCTTCAAGGATTACTTCACGAGAACTGGAGCTATGGAAAAGACTTCGATGTTCATCCACCTCGCTTCCGACCCGGTCGTTGAGTGCGTCCTCGTTCCCGACATGGCGCTTGCGGCTGCTGAACAGTTTGCTATCAAGGACAAAAACGTCCTCGTTCTTCTTACCGATATGACCTCTTTCAGCGATTCGCTCAAAGAGATCTCGATCTCTATGGATATGGTTCCTTCGAACCGCGGTTATCCGGGTTCGCTCTACTCCGACCTCGCTTCGAGATACGAAAAGGCGGTCGATATCGAAGGTTCCGGCTCGATCACGATCATCGCGGTCACGACGATGCCCGGAAACGACGTAACGCACCCGGTTCCCGACAACACGGGCTACATCACGGAAGGCCAGTTCTATCTCCACGGCGGCAGGATCGACCCGTTCGGCTCGCTCAGCCGTCTTAAACAGCAGGTCATGGGAAAAGTTACGAGAGAAGACCACGGCGACCTTGCAAACGCGATGATCAGGCTTTACGCCGACGCTAAAAAGGCGCGTGACAGAGAGTCGATGGGCTTCAGACTTTCAGGCTGGGACAAGAAACTTCTCGCTTACGCAGAAACATTCGAGAAGAAGATGATGGACCTCCAGGTCAACCTCGACATCGAGGAACAGCTTGACCTCGGCTGGACGATCCTCGCTCAGTGCTTCGACCGCAACGAGACGGGTCTCAAAAACACATGGATTGAGAAATACGGTAAATGGGATAAGTAAATGGCAGTAATAAAACTGAACAAAACAGAGCTGAAAACTCAGAAGAACCTTCTGGCGCAGCTCAGCAAATACCTTCCCACGCTCCAGCTCAAAAAGCAGCAGTTACAAGCGGAAGTCGAGAACTCCCGCAACATGGCGGCGGCAGTCGAGGCTGAGATCGAGAGAAGAAAAAATTTCGTCGCAAAATGGGCGGCGCTGCTGAGTCAGAAGACGACGCTGAACATCTATCAGCTTATTGCAGTTGACGAAGTCGTCACCGACACCGAAAATATCGCCGGAGTCGATGTCAGAGTCTTCAAGGATGTAAAGTTCAAGCCGTTTGAATACTCATTTTTCGCTAGTCCGATCTGGCTTGACAAGGCCTTTGAAGAACTCCGTGCCCTTGCATCCGAAAGGGAAAAACTGAAAATCGTACATGAGCGTTTCGACATTCTTTCGGAAGAACTGCGCCAGACGAGCATCAAGGTCAACCTTTTCGAAAAGAGGAAGATCCCCGAGTGCAAGGAAAACATCAAAAAGATCTCCATTTTCCTCGGCGACCAGGAGATCGCGGCGATCTGCAACGCTAAAATCGCGAAAGACAAGCTTAAACGCAAAGACGAACAATTTGCGGAGGCAGAGTAAATGATCAGTAAAATGCAGAAACTTCTGCTGGTCGGACCGCAGAAAAAGAAAGACGGGATAATAAAAACGCTGCAGAAGGCGGGCGTTGTCGAAGTCATGCCCTACAAAGGCAAAGAGTTCAGGACAGACGGCCGCTTCGTCACAACCGCTGACGCTGACACCGCACTTTCGGCACTCAAACTTGCCGACAAATACGGTGCGATGGAAAACGCGAAAGGCTCCCGCAGCGAAATCAATCTCCACGGCTCCGAGCTGGCAAACAAAATCATCGAACTTGACGCTTCGTGCAAAAAAATCAAGGACGAACTCACGCTTCTTGGCAACAAGCTGTCAACTATCGAAAAACTCGGCGATTTCTCGCTTGACGATATCCGCCTCATTGAAAAGAAGGGCAACGTCCGGATCCAGATCTGGGAATGCCCGAAAAAGAGCGCGGAAGAGATCAATTTCGAAAAAGTTCTCGCAGTTTTCAAGATTTATGCCGATAGTTCGAGCGTATTTTTCCTCACCTGCGCGAAAGAGCCGGTTCAGCTTAGAAAGTGCTCTGAGATCGTAGTCGAAGAAGACCTTGCAGGGCTCAAAAAGGCGATAACAGCGCTCAAAGAAAAGCAGAACGGCACAGAATCAGCGATCTTCGACCTCGCGGCAAAACGCGGCGAACTTTACGACAACTATCTCGCCGAACTCGACAAAATCAGCTTCAACCGCGCGGCAAAAGGAACTGTCAGTGAATTTGACGACAAAGTTTTCCTTCTTCAGGCATGGTGCCCGAAATCGGAACTTGCGAATCTGAAAAAAACTTTTGAAAACGAATGTGCGGCAATCATCGAGATCGAGCCCGAAAAAGACGAGACGATCCCGACGCTTATCGACTCGAAAAAAGCGGTCGACGAAATGGGACGCGACCTTGTCAACATCTACGACACCCCGGCATACAACGACTGGGATCCGAGTTCATGGGTATTCTTCTCGTTCACACTTTTCTTCGCGATGATCGTGGGCGACGGCGGATACGGACTTCTCCTTTTCGTTTTCATGCTTTTCCTCAAGATAAAGCTGAAAAATCCTGGCGCGGCTATGAAACGCTTCATCAACCTTTCACTCGTTCTCACGGGAGCAACGGCGGTTTACGGCATACTTACGGGCGCATTCTTCGGCTGGTTCCCGAAAGCGTTCGAGGCACCGCTCATCACCTTCTGCAAGAACATGGATTTCATCAAAATCGACAAGGCCAATCCAGACACGACGAAATTCATGATGCAGCTTTCGGTGCTCATCGGTATGGTCCACATCTGCCTTTCCCTCATTTTGAGAGGGCTCCGCGCGGCCAAGGACGAAAAAGACTTCATCACTCCGCTCATCAACATCGCATGGATAGGCGGCATCTGGTCTTTCTTCTTCTGGTATGCGTTCGACAAGGGCGGAAGCACGGTTTTCAACGCAGTTGACCCTGGTGCAATCAGCGCGAACGGACTTCTTTCGCTTGAGATTTTTGCCGGGATCCTGGTCGTTCTCTATGCGGTTCAGGCAAAGACTTTCAACCCGTTCAAGATGCTTTACGCCTCATTCTTCGGGCTTTACAACGGAGTTCAGTTCTTCAGCGACATACTGAGCTACATAAGGCTTTTCGCGCTCGGTCTGTCCGGTGCGCTTCTGGCTCAGACCTTCAACAACCTGGCAGGTCAGGTCCTTGATCTCGGTGTAGTCGGATACATTTTCGCCCCGCTGATCGCGATTTTCGGGCATCTGCTCAACATCGCGCTCTGCCTCATGGGCGGCGTGATCCACGGGCTCAGGCTCAATTTCCTCGAATGGTACAGATGGTGTTTTGACGGCAGCGGCAGAAAGTTCGTGCCGTTCAAGAATTTAACAGCAAATGCTAAAGGCAACGATTAATAACTTTTTTCA
>JAGCNV010000077.1 GCA_017645765.1 bacterium
AGTCCGTGAACATCCATAACTTCGATTACGTCGGACTCACTTTTGTATGTGCCGTCTTCCTGTGCAACCATTCTCTGACGGTTGTGGTCGCGGGGGAAGGAGTATTCAAGCATTGCGGTGAATGAATCGCTGAACTGGTATTTGATGTCGGCTTTGACGAAGAAAATGTCGAGTGCGTCTCTGCCGGTCGGAAGCATTTCACGTGTTCTGTCGAATGCTGTGCTGACTGCGTCGGTCGAAAGTCTTTCGCGGATGACCATCGTGTTTTTGCGGCCGTTTTCGTCTTTAACTGTGTAAGTAGCAGGAATTTTGTAGCCGAAACTTGCGGCAAACCAGAAATTCCATACGAAGTAGTCAGCCGAAACGGTGAACATGTGTTCCGGAGTCTGCTTTGCTTCGCTCGGGATCGTTGTCCACGGGTTTACGCCGGGAGCATCGAAAGTCATGAACGAAAGATCGCGGTAGCTGTAAAGGAACATTGCTCTAAGCCCTTTCCAACGGAAACCGAGATCAACTGCGGCGCCGTGAGCAAAGTAGTCATCGGTTATCGGTTTAGCTTCGCCTTTTGCCGAAGAAAGGTAGTCCGCATTCTGAAGGCGTTCGTTCTGGAAGAGGTATTCGCCGCGGATTCTCCACGAAATGTCAGTTGTGTAATCGGGGCGGATCCATGTTCCGTCTGAATAAGAATTGATGCCGATCGGATCGCCGAAACGCGAGCCGTTGTTGTATTCGAGATAAGCGTCGATACCGTAAGATTTGATGGTGTCGTCGCCAGGTTTTTTAAGCATGTAATCGGAAATGTTTACGTTGTCGCCTTTGTCAATGTATGCACCCTGAAGGCTCGCCTTGAGTCCAAGTTCTTTATTGTTGTAGGTTAAGCCGCCGAAAAATCCGTAAACAGTCTCTTTAGGAACGATTTCTGTCGAAAGTTTGTCAGTTTTGGACTGCGCGTGCGCCTTGAAACCGAAGTAGAGTGAAAAATCGGAGTAACCGTAAAGAACCTGAAATCCTGGAACCGGCGAAGAGTCGCTCTGCGGCCATACCGAAGCATTTCCGCCCCAGCGGAGTCCGCGCAGCGTTCCGATTGCGATGTTGTCTGCGTTGTAGGGATAAAGCGTGATGTTGAATCTGTGGCTTGTCGGATGACGGAAGTCGATTTCAAGGAAAGAACGGTCTTCTTTGAGCGATGTGATAAGCTTGTCTGACATTGCGTCTACTGCGTTGTACATTGCGAAAGAAAGTGACATTCTTGCCGTGAGGTATGGAAGAAATCCTTTTTCCTCGTGGAAAAGCGAAAGTTTGGTCGAGCTTTTCACGTTGTTCGAGTATCCGTAGACTCTGTCTGCAAAATCTTCGTATTCATAACGCGAACCGATGTCCCATTTCGGAGAATACTGCGAATTGTCGCGGAGGTTGTCGTCGCCCATGATGAACGCGATGCTGCTTTTGGTGTAGCTTGTCTGGATGAGACCGTTCGTGTCTTCGGTGCCGTGGATCTCTTTCTTGTCAGCAGCCTTTTCTTCGGTTTTTCCGGCTTCTTCGGGCTTTGCTTCGGCCTGTGCAGTCACTGTCTTTTCACTTTCTTCTTTAGCTTCGGCTTCTTTCTTTTCAGCCTCTTTTTTTGCCATTTCTTCCGCGACAGCTTCCCTGACGAGTTTTGCAAGCTCTTCCTTCGAGACTGTTATTTTGTCGTCATCAGCCTTTGCAGGAGCGCTTTCTTCCTGATTCTGAGCGGCTTCAGCGGTTTCCTCTGCAGGAGCTTCGGAATTATTTTCCTCATTCTGTGCTTCCTGAGCGAAAAGCGAAAAAACAAAAAGAAGAGAAATTAAAAAAATGATTTTTTTCATAATACTTCTCCGAAATTATTTGTCGTCACAATCCAAACATTCAATGTCATTCATGTCGCGCGGAACCAAAATCCATGTCGAAGGTCTCGCACTTGTGTGCTGTTTCAAAATGCCGGTAAAATTATAGTGGTGACCTTTAGTATTTTCATCAACAGGTTTTTCGGCAACTGCATTGAAAAGCGGCGCAGTATAAAGCGTTTGTGCCATTATCGGCTTTCCGTCCGAAGTTTCGAGCGGGAACTGAGAGTATTCGATATACGACGAATCTTCCTCGTTGAACCATGCAACAGTGACGTTTTCAACCGTAACAAGCGAGGCTTCGTATTTTTCCATTTCATTGTTGCTGGTAAGAATGTCGTTTATATTTTTCGGCGCAGGAATGAGCGAAGTGTCTGTTTTTATCTCTTTTTTGCCGTTTTTTTCAACATAGACAGGCTTGAAAGTCGGGAAACTCATCTCTGTGAAACCGAAAAACTCAAAAACAGAGCCGTTTGCGCTTTCGATCAGTGCGCCGACAGGGAGAAAAGAGTTGTCTTCCCTGTTGTCGTCAACGTAAGGAGTCGAATAGGTGTACATATAAACCGAAGAATATTCTTCAGCGCCGACTTCGTGAAGGTAGAAACCGCCTTCGATAACGGCTATAACGACCATCTGTTTGTCTTTCAGCGTCAGATTGCGGTTGTTGAATGCAGAAGAAAGTCCTCTGTCGCCTTTTGTTGTGCCCTGAATTGCCGAAATAGACGCAACATTTGTGTAAAAAACAGGCGAAACGCCCATTTTGCCGGTTGGAGCGTAGGTTTCTTCGCCATCGTGTTTTTTGACTTCCTGCACTACGACGCGGTCATAGTCAAGGCAGTATCTCATTTTCACTTCGATATTTTCGGCGTATCCGTTTTCCATCGTTATTCTTGAAACAGCCGCATTTTCACCGTAAAGCAGACCGATTTCGACTTCTCCGTTGTATTTTGTGTACGGTTTTTTGTCGTAACCTAAAGCGGTGATGTTTATCGTCGTGATGATGCCGCCTTCAGGATTTTCTATCCGGTGTTCCGGACTTCCCAAATCAAAATCTTCGGCAAATTCGACAGCAAAACCAGCGAGCCCTTTGTTTTTCGGCTCGACGCCTGTGGTTTCACCGCATGAAACAAACAAAAAAAGGAAAAATATGAGAGAAACACACACTTTTTTCATAACGAACACCTCTATTCACCAAACAAAAGACGGGCTATTTTATTGTTTATCAAGAAAAATTCAATTTAAGAATAGAGATTTTTTGAATTTTTTTCAGGAATTTACTCTCACAGCATCTTTATCTTGATTTTATCACCGGGGAGCACCGATTTTCCGGTTTCCCAGTTCACTTCGAGGACGTATCTCACCGGTTTTACGCTGGGAAGTGTGGTTTTGCTGAGCGGAACACCGCGGCGCACCGAAACGACGTTGAAATCGCGGTCGATGAAGATGACGGCAAGTTCGATCGTGGTATTTTTCATCCAGAAAAAACGCTGCTGATCATTATCAAAAATAAAGAAAAGTCCTTGATCTTTCTCCATTTTTCTGCAATACATCAAACCTTTTTCGTGCTTTTCATCGGTTTCGGCGATGCCTACAGAAAAGAATTTTTTTTCACCTGTGGCCGAAGTCACTTCAACTGTCGCATCTTTGGGATAACCGCAGATGCTTTCAGCCGAAATGAGAAAAAAGCTTGATAGAATCAGCGTCAACAGCGCTGTTTTCATAAGTAATTTCAAGTTGCTGTCCCGGTTTGTTAGTTACTCTTCCTATTTTGTAAGCTCCTTCGATCTCTCTATCTGCGCTAAATAGCATGATAAACTCTTCGCCGCTTCCGAAAAGGAGGTTTAAAAGCGGTATTGAAAAAAGTTTGCTTCCGAGCGCCACTTCTTCGTGAACGGGAATTTTTTCAGCATCTATTTTTATCGAAACATCAGAAAGCGCACAAAGCAGTCTGAGCTCGCTGAGAAGAGAATCGCTTATATCGATCGCTGCATTCAATTCACTGATTTTATGCGGAATATGGAGAAACGGATCGGGGTAGAGAAAACGCTCTTTCGATTTCTCAAAACCGTCTAAGCCTTTTTTCAGAGCCTTGTATCCGCAGAGTGAAAGCCCTGTTTCGCTAGCGAGATAGACGAAATCACCCGGTTTTGCTACACTTCTGAGAAGCGGTTTTTCAGGCTTTTCGCCGAACATAGTGACGCCGAGAGTGAATTTTTCGGCCGCAGTCGTATCTCCGCCGAGCAGTTCGATACGATATTTTTCCGCAAAATTATGGATTCCTTCAATCATTTTCTTCGCGTTTTCAAAACCGCCGTCTGGAATTGCGATATTCAGAAGATAGTGAGTCGGCTTGGATCCCATCGAAATAACATCGCTTGCATTTGCCGCCATAAGTCGCCAGCCCACAGCCTCTGCCGGCATGAAAGAAAGGTTAAAGTGGATATTTTCGCAGAAATGATCGGTAGTTACGACAAGTGATTTTTCATTCCAAACCGCGCAGTCATCGCCGATGAACGCGTTTTTTTCACCTTTCGCAAAATTTATGAGTTCCCATTCTCTGTTATTCAGCATTTTTACCTCCGAAAAACGCCGCTTTTTAGCAAAAACAGACAAAAAAATAAATAAAAATGTAACTTTTTCATACTTCACAGGTCGTATCAGTGTTGTTTGTTGAGGTCATTATGGAAAAGGAAAAAGAAAATCTCGAAAAAATGCCGGAAGAATACGGCAAGCTCCTGAAATCATACAAAAAATCTGATGACGAGATCGGAGAAGAATTTCAGAAAAAAATCAACGCGCATCTTGAAGAAATTGCGGCAGGAAAACGGAAACGTTCAAAGTTTATTGCGTTCTTGAAACCGCTCTCAGCAATCGCAGCAGTTTTTGTGATTGTTTTTGCGGTTTTGTTTTTCTCTCCTGCTGAAACGGAAGAAGGGGAGAAAATTTCCGAGTCTGTTGTCGCGGCAGGTAATCCTGTGACAATAAATCTTGTCTACGACGCAGCAGAAGATCTTGAAAACGTTAAGTTTTTTATCAAACTCGGCGACGGAATCTCATTTCTTTCGTCAAACGAAGAGATCAGGAACACCAGAACGCATCAGTGGACCGGAAACCTGAAAAAAGGAAAAAATTCAATACCTTTCGTCGTCAAGACCGATCGTGACGGCAGAATGGAGATCAATACTTCAGCAGAATACGGTAATTATTCCCACAAGCACAAAATAGTTCTTGACGCGGAGAAAAACGATATTAAAGTTTCGATGTTCGTTTTTGCTCCGTCACCTTTGAATTAAGTTGCTTTGAAATTTCAAATATTTGTTTTTATTAGCCTTTTTTTAATTCAAAATATTGTTGCCGAAGAAGGGGAAAAGCCTTTTGAACTTAGTGTCGAGATAAGCGAAGGGGCTAATGCAACTGGTTGGGAAAGCGTAGTTTTTGCCGATTTTGAGAAAGAAGATAAAAAAGAGGAAAAATTAGCCGAAACAGAAGAAAAAAACGAAGAAAAGAGCGTTGAAAAGAAGAAAACTTCCGAAACAACGCATGAAATAAGTGACAAAATAGAGGCTGAGGAAGTCGACACAGAAGTTTTTGAAGCGAAAACAAAGGAAGATGATCCTCAAAAAGAGGAATACAATCCCGCTTCTAAAAACTGGGGCGAATACTACGGAACGACGCCGCGATACGATTATCCGATATACGAAAAAGAAGAGAAAAAAGAAGTGAAGAAAGTTGCAAAAATAGAAAAAGAACCTGAAATCATTAAGGAAGATGATCCGTCATTGCTGTCTGTTGATCTCATTCTGCAAACTCAGCACGACACTGAATTTGATCCTATGCTCAGCACAGGCGTCAGGGTAAATTTTGCAAACATTTATTCGACTCTTTCTGTCGGGACTGATTACAGCACATCATCGCAGCGCGCCTATTCTCTGGGAATTACTGCCGGCGGATTTTACAGAATAAGCGATTTTTCCCTGAAAGCGGGGCTAGGCTATAAAAAAATCTGGGACAATACCGAAAATTCCAATTTCAACGACTGGTCTTTGGGAATAGAAGCTGGCGGAAGTTACAGTATTTTCAGCTGGTTCGCCCTGGGTGCCGGCATCGGAATGAACTATAGCGTTCTCAAAGATTCTGACTTTACCGACGGAAAGTTCGTGCCGACATTTTTTGCTGATTTTGAATTCAGCCTTATAAAATAATTGAGATTTTTCAGTTTTTAGAGCCTGGGTGCGCCTTGCGGTAAACTTTTGTGAGCTCTTCAATCGAAAGGTGAGTGTAGATTTCGGTCGTAGAGAGGTTGCTGTGCCCCAAAAGAGCCTGCAAGTATCTGAGATTCATACCGTTTTCCAAAAAATGGGTGGCAAAACTGTGCCGCAGCATGTGGGGTGTGATTCTGCGGTAAATTCCGCAGTTTTTCGCCAGAGTATCGATGATGTGCTGCACGCCGCGCTCGGTCAGCGGTTCCCCTTTGAGATTGCAGAAAATAATGGAATCTTTTTCTTTTCCGGTCGGACGCTTCATAAGATAATTCTCAATAGAATCAATAGCCTGGCTCGTTACCGGAAGCAGCCTTTCTTTTTTGCCCTTTCCTAAAACATTGACGGTTTTTCCTTTGAAATCCATATCTTTTATTTTGAGCGAAATGAGTTCTCCGACACGGACTCCGCTGCTGTAAAGCATTTCTATTATCGCTCTGTCGCGCAGACCTTTGAGAGAGTGCGGATAGTTGTATTCGATGAGTTTTCCCATTTCTTCGCGGGTCAGAGCTCCCGGAAGAACGCCGTCCTTTTTCGGTCCTGTCAGCGTAAGTGCCGGATTATCTTCAATAATTTTGCGTTTGTGCAGAAGAAGGTAAAACTGCCTTATCGACACGATCTTGCGCCGCAGCGAGGAAGCTTTCACTTCGGAATAAATCGATCCGAGATAGTCTTTCAGATCGTCTTTATCCAGTTCAGTGAGATCGAGGTCGAGTTCCGCGAAGTAGCGTCTCATAAGTTCGATATCTAGGCAGTATGAATCGGCCGTTTTTATGGAATAACGTTTCTCGTGAAGTAGAAAATCGTGAAAAAGTTTAATATTATCCATTAGTTTTCCTTGGCGCAGTTTTCGATGAACTCGGCACTTTTCTGAAAGTATATATCTCTGTTTTCTTTCTTGCGGTAGCCGTGACCTTCGTCTTCAAAGATATGTTTCTGCACTTTTTTGCCCGCCTTTTTGAGTTTGTCGATAAGAATGTAGGCGTCGCTGACCGGAACTCTCGGATCGTTCGCGCCGTGGAAAACAAAAAGTTCTCCGTTTATTTTTTCAGCCATGTTCGTCGGTGAAACCGAAGCGAGAAACTCTCTGTCGGTAAGCGGACCGTATTCGGCTTCGCGCAGATGACGGCGGTAACTTGAAGTATTTTCAAGGAAGTTGATGAGATCAACGACTCCGACATTGTCGATTCCGCAGATGTAGTCGTCTGCGAACTGCGCCATCGATGCGACTGTCATGAATCCGCCGTAACTTCCGCCGCTTGCAATGAATCTGTTCGGTTTGGAAAGACCGTTTTTGACCAAATCTTCAAGTATGGCGCCGCCGTCTTTGACCGCGTTCATGCGGAGTTTGTAGTTGTCGAGATCCATGTATCTTTTGCCGTAGCCAGATGATCCGCGGACATTCGGAGCCGCAACAGCGATCCCTTTCGAAAGATAGTACTGGAACTGAGTCGCGAATCCCGGTCTGAACTGACCTTCTGGTCCGCCGTGGAAGTAGACGATCGTCGGATAAGGTGCTTTTCCGGTTTTCGGGATATAGAGAAAGTAGGGGATCTCTTCGCCGTCGAAACTTTTGACTTTTCTGAGTTCGGGCGCGGCAAAAAGCGAAACATCGATCCCGTTGTCTTTTGAATATCCGAAAACTTCTGATCTTTTTGTAGTTAAATCAATGACTTGAAGCTTCGGAAGTTCGCTATCCTTCGAAATTTTGACAACTGCTTTTCCGTTTTTGAAAGCGCTTACCGAAACAAGCGATTTGCCGAAATCAAGCGGTTCGTTTTTGCCGTCGTGGTAGTAAAAACAGCGGTTGTAACCTTCTTCATTCGTGCAGAAAAGTGCCGATTTGCGGTTTGTTTTATCAACAGCGGTGAGTTCTACGCCCCACTTGTCCTCAAAAAGAGTCTTCTTCGAGTTTTCTTTAATAATTTCAAGATATTCCATGTCGTTTTTTTCATTAGTGCGCATCAGGATACCGCCGTCAAAAAACGCGATCGGAATATATTTTTTGTTTTCGTCGCTCACTTTGATTTTGTGTGCCTTGCCGTCATGGAAATGATATGGAACTGTTTTCATGTTGCTTTCGTAAGTATAGAAGAGAAAATCATCCTTAGACAAAGCGTCTGTTATGTTGTTGAAACCTTTTTTCTCGACTAAAAGAGTCCGTTTTTTTGCAGCAATATCAAAGTGATAGATATAAAAATCTTTGCCGTTTGCCTCATTTGAAGCAAATAAGAATTCATTTTCGTTTATCCAGGTCGGATCTTCATAACGGACAGCATCGTCAACAAGAAGCGGTTCGTATTTGCCGGTTTTAAAAGAGTAAAGATAAAAGTCGTACTGCTCGTTCCCCCCTTTTGCAGAGATGAAAATGAGCTGCGATTCATCAGGGCTCACTTTGTAACCGTCGACCGCGTCATTGAGAAAGGTGAGCTGTTTTGTCTCTTTTCCGTCAGCAGACTCAAGATAGAGCTGAGCGGCATTTTCCTTTCTTGCGAGATAGAGTTTTCTTCCGTCTTTCATCGCAAATCCGGAATGGGAAGTCTCTATTCCGGTGTAATCGAGAATCGTTTTTGTCTTTTCGGTTGGCTGAGAGGCATCTTTTTTTGCTTCGGCGGCAGTTTTTTCGGTTTTGGAACAGGAAACAATGCAAAACAGAATTGTGAGGGAGATAAAAATGATTTTTTTCATAGCAACTCCAAAATTGAGATTATTTTTAAAGGCGGGATCAAAGCTTTCCGACTATTTTATCGCGTCTCAGGAACTCTCTGTGATGACCCGGATGTTCTTCAAGGATCTTAGTCAGATATTTAAGATTGCTGTCCATTCCCTTGCGGTAAAGGTCTTCGTCGATATCGTATCTTTTCTTAAAATGGAGCAGAAGATGCTTGTTGACACCGTCAAGGTCATGTTCAAGACGGTTATCCATGATTTTGCAGAAACCTATCGTTTTATTAAGAAGATCTGCTTCAGATGCATAAGGAATCTGCCCGATTTCGAATTCGCGATAGAGGAAAAGAAGTTTTTCAAGATAAATTCTGTCGGCCATCTGACCGATAAGGTCTGCTGAAGCGAGGATTTTTGCGAATCTTTCTGTCTCGGCATCAATAAAGGTTACTTCTTTGATTTTTACGCTGAGATCGGTAATCAGAATCATCTGCTTGGTTTTTTCGATATCATCAACGGAGTATCCTCTTTCCGACATATATTTTTCTGCAAAAACCATGCTGCGTCTGACATGAGTCGAAGTGTAGACAGCGCCGTTTGCAACAGGATCATCGATTTCGGGAATGTAGCCGGTATCGTGGAAAACTGCTGCGATTCCTACTAGAAAAACATTGTTTTTATTGAACTTTTCCCCATTAAGCATCAGAGAATCCGTGATTCTCAGCGATGCCAGAGTTACATCGATTACGTGCCTGAAATCGTGGTATTCGGTGTCGCAGGCCTTGTATCCTTCATATTTCCCTTCATAAAGAGCTCTGACATCATCGAATATCGTCAGTGCCTTTTGAATATGCTCTTCATCAATGTCGGTAACCTGCATCAAACGGAAAAATACATCTCTGCATTCTGCGATATTCCGCGTATCTGCCAGCCTTGCAAGCTGCATAGGAAAAGCTGATTTATTGATCGTAAAATCACTCATGGCTTAATATTGTATAAATAATTTGCTGTTTGTCAAATGATTTTTTACCATTACCTTTATTTCAGTATTACAGGATCAGGCGGGAAAATCGTAGCCGCATTCGTAACGATGTAGTTACAGTCGCTTCCTTCCGGAATTTTGAACTGCTCGATGAAGTTGAAAGGACCGGTAAAGCCAGGCTGTTTCGAGCTGTTCTGCTGCAAATTCTGGGCACCGCTTTTAAGGAGCTGGTTTACACCTTCAACTACAAGAATTTTCTGCTCGTCCGTCCAGTCAACCAAAGCGTTGATCTGCAGACCGTTTTTAGAAATCAGACCTGTGTGAATTTTGGAAGATGACTTCTCGATCATGCCCATTGAAGCGTTTCCGCCGAGTGTTCCTTTTGCGATGACGGTAAGTCCGGGCAGACTGTCGTTGTCCCAGTTCTGAACACACTGATCATCTTTGTTTTCCGGAAGAGTATATTCTGCCGGATTTTCGCCGTAACATGCAGGATCGATTCCTCGGATTTCCCAGAAAACGTCCTGATTGAATCCGAAAGTACCGTCGTCATTTTTAACAATGACGGATTCTTTGCCGGCTGTTCCCAAAGCCTCTGCGAATGAATCGGGCATTACAATTGCAAGCAAATCGCTTTTGTCGTTGTCGATTTTGATGTTGCAGTATGTAGCCTTGATGTGGACTTTATCCTGTTCCTGTTCCTGAACAATGTGGAAATATGTTCTCGTCCAGCCTTCAGCGCCGTCTATGCTGTAAAGTTTCGATACCGAAGTGAACCACATTTTCTGTGCGTAAGTTCCGCATACTTTCGGATAATCGCCGGGATCGCACAGAATGCATGTTCCTTCAATGTCGGCCCAGCTGCCGTTTTCACATTTCTGATGAAGTTTTCCTTTAGGGTTGTCCGGGCATGCGGTGTCGCCGACTCTGACATCACCTTCCTGACATTTGCAGACGTAGCCTGCTTCCGCTGTAGCGTCAGCCATGCAGGTTTCATTTGCTTCGCATGGATTTGCTGCACACGGATCTGACGGATCGGTCGGTTCTTCCTGTGTTGGTTCGTTTGTCGGTTCTGTATCTGTGTTTGTGTCGGTATCGGTGTCAGTTGCCGTATCCGGAGTTTCTGCACCTGTATCACTGTCCGATGTGTCGGTATCGGTGTCAGCCGGTTTTTCATTGTTTGTGTCTGTATCTCCGCTGTCTGCCGGTTCATCGCTGCCGCCGCCGCATGAAACAACAAAGAGAGCCATTACGAAAACTGCTAAAATTACTACAAATTTTTTCATTTTATCCTCCTAAAAGTAAAGTGTAAGCCATAAGCCGCCTGTAAAAATCTGACCGCTGCTCTTATATCCCGGATAACCGGGGTTGTTTGTCTGAAAACCTTCTGATTCCGCTATAGGAGTGTCTTTAGGACAATTCGTCGGGTCGAATCCATCGCAAACCGAATCGGGAAACTCATCAACCGTTTTGCCGTCCTTGCCGACCGAATTTG
The DNA here is from genome assembly GCA_017645765.1 of bacterium. Lineage (GTDB taxonomy): Bacteria > UBP6 > UBA1177 > UBA1177 > UBA1177 > UBA1177. Next base: position 11,266 of record JAGCNV010000077.1, read on the forward strand.
CCTCACCTTCCTCCTTTTTCGTCGTTCTTTCGAGCATTATGTGCGTCTGGAAGTTGCCGCCTAGCTCAAGCTGAAAATTTTCAGGAAGATCCCACGTGTAGCTGAAACCTGCCGCAATGCTGAAACGGTCGTTGTCGACATAGTTCGTTCTTCCGTCCTGTTTCGGCACGGGTGACATGAAGTAGCCTAAATCGAGACCGGTTTTGATCGCGTGGTATTTGAAATTCGTGCCGAGAGTGAATTCCCAGCTGTCTTTCCATTTGTATTTGTTGACATATTCGGAATTCCAGCCGCCGACACTTTTCACATTGCCGTTTTCGTCCTTTTCAACAATCGAGCTGTCCCAGTAGACGTTGTATTCGGGGCTTTCGTTGTAGCGGTTTTTATATTTTGACCACTGTCTCCAGATAGCAGTGAAACCTACGCTGAGTTCGAGATCGTTCTTGAATTTGTAGTCAACGAGCGCGATCGAAGGCGAAAGAGAGAGCGGTCTGAACGCATAGGCGACATGTACCCTGTTTCTGTTGATTTCAGCTTCAGCTTCGCGGTCGATATACCAGAAAGTAATTTTTGTATCGACATCGATGTCGGTTTTTGCCGGGAGATGAGCCGTGAAACCGAGCTGTATCGGCCCCCACGGTCTTACGATAAGTCCGAAATGGGGAACAAGTTTCGGTTTGATTTCGGCGAAAGTTCCGATTTTATTCTCGTTTTTGCCTGCATCCGGAGTAAAAATCGGAGCCTGGACATTTGCCTCAGCCGTGATGTTTACTCCGACTCCGGCATAAACCCACTTGTAACCTCCGGCCAGAGCGAGCGAAAGGTTGAAAGAGGTCATTCTGTCATCGTAAAGCTCAAAGTGAAGCGAGTTCGAGAAGTTAGCTTCTCTCTCATCGGCGAAAAACGACTGTTCCTTCATCAGTGAAGTTACCGGGATCATGCCGTAAAGACCAAGCGCGATGTAGTCTTTCCAGATCGGCAGGACCAGCCCGACTGCGCCGTAAAGGTTTCCTTCTTTTGAAGAATCGTTGCCTCTCTCGTCAAGATCGGCCGTGGGACGCGTTTTGTAGGGAAGGTTTGTTTCAAGAGGATCTTTTCCGACCTGATTTGCACCGTAAATTCCGGTTCCGTCGGTGACGCTGCCTATAATATCAAGCGATTCAGGACGGTCGAAAAGTGTTATGTCAAGATTGCGGTAGCTATAAAAAAAGTTGAGAGTGAAACTTCTTTTCGTTTTCGGAAGAAGCGCCGGGTTGAAATAAGTCGCCTCGGCACCTCCGGCGAACATTCTCGCACTGAACGGATTGACTGTGCTCGTTGCGCCCAAAGTCTCGGTTACAGTTGACGCATAAAGCCCGTTTAATGAAAGAAATACTAATAAAAACAATAGTTTATTTTTTAATTTCATATGTGTACTCCAATTAAATTCACAATAAACACGGTTCAAACGCGCGAATTTATTAAAAATTTTATTTAAAATCAAGAAATAACTATAATGCCGTGTCGTTTTTTGATGTGGAGGAGAAAATGCGTTTGTTTCTTATTGCTGTTTCAGCATTTTTTTTGATGTTTCTTTCAGGTTGCGAGGTTGAGCCGAAGCTTCCGGAAAACGCGCTCGTGATTGATCAGGTGATTTATGTCGATGAAGTTAAGGAAGGTGTTCCGCAGACAGTGCAGATGCCGGACGGTAAAGTTGTCACCTACAAAATGCCGATGAAACTCAAGGACAAGCAGCTTATAAAAATCGATGCTAAAGGCGACCGGCCTTACTATATCCGTGTCAATCTGAAAGAACGCTGATCACTCGTCTCTCACGCAGCGGACATACATCAAAGAAACCGCATCTGTTCTCGAGGAAGAACAAAGATTCCCAGGATTATTGAATATGCTGGAGACTCCCTCCAATTCACTGGTCGTAGGCAGCCGCCATCCGTGACTGCCTGCCTCGTAAAGGTTGTCGCAGTAGGTGACCGCCTTACTGCAGCGTTTTCTCCAGCCTCCGAGAGACGACCATCTGAGTCCGGTCTCAGGATCTTTCCAGGTATTGCACTTGCCTGTTTTAAGGTTGCATCCGCGATCGCCGCATTCTTCAAAAAGCATCATTTTTTCAGGGCATATCCCTTCGTCATCCTCGCAGTAGTAATCACCCATGTGGTAGGAATTCCCGCCACGGCATTCGTACTGCTCGCAGGAAGCAGCGGCAAGAAGGATTAAAAAAAGTGTCGTAAAAGGAAAAAATCTTTTCATCTGCTTTGAACAATCTCAACAAACGGAAAATTCTAAATAAAGCGGCAAATAATGCAAGAGTTTCGATTTGCTCAAAAAAAATAGCTGCCTATAATGCCTGAAGTTTGTTTTGGGAGACCGCTATGAACAAAAGCAGAGTTGTCGCCGCGCTGACAGGTTCGATCGCGACGGGGAAAACCGTTGTTCTCGACTATTTCCGTGACAATCTCGGTTTTAAAGTCGTTTCAGCCGATTCAGTCGGACATGAAGTTCTGAAAACTCAGGAAATTATCGGAAAAATCGGGCTGACATTCGGAAAAGATGTGATAAAAAACGGAGAAATCGACCGCAAGGCTTTGGGAAAAATCGTTTTTTCCGACAAAACTGAACTTGAAAAGCTGAATCAAATCACCCATCCTGCGATTTTGTCAAAAACATTTGAGATTATTGATGAATTATCGCAAAAATCGCCGGTAATCCTTGAAGCGGCGATCCTTATTGAAGCGGGCTGGCACAAATATTTCGATACAGTCATGCTCACATGGTGCAAGCCCGAAATCCAGATGTACCGCCTGATGACGCGCGACAACATAACCGAGGAAGAAGCGAAGATAAAAATTGCCTCGCAGATGTCTTTTGAAGAGAAAAAACCTTTTGCAACGCATATAATCGACACATCTTACGGAATCGAAGTGACAAGATTTACTCTCGAAAAAATCGCCCGGGAAATATGTAGAGACGTTTCATGAAACATCTCTACTAAGGCGGCGGTCGTTATATCGAAATAACGAAATATCGATATTCCGACAAGATTTGCCGCCGCATCTACCAGAACAGATGACAGAAAAAGACTGCTGCCATAATTCCAGCAAAATCGGCGCAAAGTGCTGCGGGAAGGGCGTGGCGGCTGTTTCTGATGCTGACGGCACCGAAGTAAAGCGCTAAAACATAGAAAGTCGTTTCGGTCGAACCCTGCATTACCGAAACTAAGAACGAAAGGAATGAGTCGGGCTCATTTCCGACGATTTGGCTCATTATTCCGAATGCACCGCTGCCCGAAAGAGGCCGCATCAGTGCCATCGGAAGAGCTTCTGCCGGCATTCCTACCAGATTGGTGACAGGGTTCAGAAGACGGATCATGATGTCCATCGCACCGCTTGCCTTGAACATTCCGACTGCCGCGAAGATCGCGACCATGAATGGGATTATCCTCACTGCGGTGTTAAAGCCTTCTTTCGCGCCGCTGCACAAAGTTTCGTAGATTTTCACGTTTTTCAGATATCCGAAAATGAGGATGGCGACGACTATCATCGGAACGAGCCAGTCTGAAACCGCTTTTGTCACACCTGTGAAATTGAGACCGCTGAGGTCTGAAATCGAAATCTGATAGATCGTTCCGGCAAGGATGACGAGCATAAATAGCGAAACAACGATTTTTTTGCTGATCGAAGCTTTCTTTTCTTTAACCTCAGGCTCTTTTTCCTCAACTTCTGTCTGATTTTCGCCCGGCTGACAGTCCGGAGTTCCTCTCTGCATGAGTTTTGTCGCGATTATAGCAACTGTTGTTGAAACGATCGTGGCTAAAAGTGACGGGATCAGTATCGAAGCGGGTTCTTTTGCTCCTGCTGCCGCGCGGATCGTGATGACTCCGAGCGGAAGAAGCGTCACGCTTGAAGTGTTTATCGCAAGAAACAGGCACATCGCGTTGGTCGCACGCCCTTTCTCGCCATTGAGTTTGTCAAGTTCCTGCATCGCGTTGATGCCGAAAGGAGTCGCCGCATTTCCCATCCCGAGCATATTTGCCGACATGTTCATAACTATCGCGCCGATCGCGGGATGATCTTTCGGGATTTCGGGAAAAAGTTTCGACATTACGGGTCGTACGATTTTCGCGATTATCCTGAGTGCGCCGGCAGCTTCCAGAACTTTCATCATTCCGAGCCAGAAAGCCATCGAACCGATTAATCCTATAGCCAGCATGACAGCCGCTTTCGATTCTTCGAAAAGGGCAAGGGTCACTTCGCTCATCTTGCCGAGCCACGCGGCAGAAGCTATAGAAATAAGGATTATCGAAAGCCAGATGATGTTGATTGCGGAAGTTTTTTCTTTCATCAGTTAAGCATCAAAATGCGTTTGCCTTGCCCGCATTCGTTGGGTTTTGTTTGATTCTGCGAGAAGGATGCCGGGTCGATCTCTCCGATTTGGTCAAAGAAATCAACAACGGCGTCACGGAGCGAAACCGAGGTGTCAAGTCTCGTCGTGTTTGCTTCGAGCATGTAGAATCCGCTGCCGCCGCGGCCCATGTAGTCGTTCGTCGCCATCTTGAAAAGCAGGTTCGGAAGAAGAACCTCGTAGTTGTCGATGACGAGGGTGTTGCCAATCTTAAGGCACTTCGTCAGAGCGTAGGAATTGTGCTTTTTCTGGAGTTCTTCGTTCGGGCTGCAGTCAAGTTCCACACCGATCCCTGCAACCTGGACCTGTGTCTTGCAGCCTCGTGTAGCCGATTTTCTTGCAACGAAGTCGAAAAGCGTTTTTAATTCGTTTCCGCTTAGATACATAGTTGTGATCGAGTTCTCGAACGGGAAAACCTCGTAAAGTTTTTCAAGAGTTATAACACCTGTCGGGATATCGGCTCTGATTCCCATCGAGTTCGTGACGCAGAGCTGCGCTTTTGCAAGTTCGTGGTTCATCATCGCATCGGTTACGATATTTCCGAGAGGACTGTCCCCGTTTGCCGGATCGTTTCTCACGATTGTCGAAGTTGCGTATCCGACTTTTTTCTGGAGATACTGCGAATAGTCAAGACCTTGGATGTAAGGCTTCAGCATATTTGCGAAGTCGCCGTTTTCCTCGATTTTTTCAGTAATTGCGTGAGTCGTATATTTGTGCCATACGATCCGTTTGTTCTGAACTGCGATTTCGAGTTCGCCGACAGATTTGAGGTTTACGCCGCTGTGAATAACGATAACGTCTCTGCCGTCAGGTCCTTGCAGAACTTTCGGCGGATCGAGGATGACATGATGGTGACCGCCAAGAATAAGGTCAACTCCCTTGACGTTTTCTGCGATCTTGTAGTCGCCGTCAAGTCCCTGATGCGAAAGAACAACGACGATATCGACCAGCGGACGCAGACTTTTGACGTAAGTTTGAGTCGTTTCTATCGGATCGAGGAAATTGAAACCTGTACTCCCGCCTACCTGATAACCTGAATTTATCGAGCTGTCGTTTGCAACGCCTACGATACCGACAGTGAGACCGCCTGTCATCACGATGAGGTAAGGCGAGGAAATGTCCATGAGACCTTTGTGACCGTCGGGATCGAAAAGGTAGTTCGAAGCGAGAAGCGGGAAACCGCCCGATTTTTTGTAAGCCGAAACGAGTCCGCCCGTTCCGTTATCAAATTCGTGGTTTCCGATAACCATCGCGTCAACGCCGAGTTTCTGCATCGAAAGCATTTCGACATCGCCTTTGTAGAGGTTAAATTCAGGTGCGCCCTGGAAAGTGTCACCGCTGTCGAGGAAGAGAACCGGAACATTGTCGCGCTGGTGTTTCGCTCTGATTTCGTCAATCAGAGTTTTGGCACGTGCGATACCGCCTGTATTGATGAGACCCGGACGGTAGTCACTGTAGTCGCATTTTCCGTCGCGGTTGATGTCTTCACTCTCTTTTTCGGCTTTTATCATCGCCTGAGTGTAGGAACTGTCGTCCTTAAAATTCTTGCGGAGAATGAGCTCACCGTTCTCGTCGCGCCATGTTCTTTTCATCGAATCGTAAGGATAATCGCACTTTCTGTTGAAATTACGGTCATACACAAGCGCACAGTCGTCGGTATCGCAGCGGTTGTCGAAGTTTATATCTTCCGATCTGTCGCATTCGCCGTTTTTGTTTGAGTCCCAGCAGGTTAGATACTCGGTAGAATAAGGATTCCAGCAGTCGCCTGAGCTGCATCCTGGTATATCGTCAATATCTTCTTCCGGGTCGCAGATGTTGTTGTGGTTTTTATCCCAGCATCTCTGACAGTCAAGAACATCACATCTGCCGTCTTCGTTGATGTCTTCGATGACCAGCCCTTTTTCGATCGAACCTTCGGCGTAGTAGCCTTTTTCAATGAGCTTGTCTTTGGTGTAGTAGACATACTCCCCGCTTTCATAGACTTGATAAAGTCCGGTGGCTTCGTTGTATGTGCCGTTGCAGTAGGAGCCTCCGCCACTGTAATCAAGATCCCAGCACGGCGGATTTTTCGACTGAAGTCCCATGTTCCTGTCAAACATATTGGGCTCCATCCAGAACGGAAGATACTTTCCGTGAGTATCGGTAGTGTGGATAAATACCAGTTTCTGCGGAAGACCTTCGTCTATCGGTGCACCGCCGAAGCTATTGTCAAAGCACGAAGTTAAGAAGAAGCACGAAAAAAAAAAGGGAACTAAAATTTTGAAAGATTTCATAGAATCTCCGAAAAATTATTTCTTTACGATATCGTTTGCGTTAACGATGATGATGCCTGCAACATCGTGTGTTATGTCATAAACGCCGCTGACAGTGCATTTGTCGCCTTCTGCGAGGGTGTACTGGACAGAATTTTTGTTTTTCATGGGTTTGATTATCAAACCGTTTGTGAAAGTAACGTTGTTGTAATCATCAACAGATGCAACAGTGAGTTCATCGGTAATTTTGATGAAAGTTCCTTTGTCTGCGTCTTTGAGATCAGCTGCTTTCTTTTCTACAGCCGCAGGAACTGTTGCCGTTCCGGTTTTTGTGATCGAGCCGGCAGTTTTTGCGTTTTTGATTTCCCACTGTCCTTTGAAAGAATCGATCTGACCTTCAATCGTTACTTCGTCGCCTTTTGCCGGAGCTGTTTCGGCTGTAACATTGTAAATGTAAATTCCGCTGTAGTCGCCGGTTGTTCCGTCGGAAACATAGAAAGAATATCCTGTTCCGCCGTCATCGAAATTCTGAGGAATAGCAGGGCTGATAACGATTGCTTTTTCGATGTTTACGATTTCTCCCGCTTCTTTTTTACTGCTCTGAATGTCCTTGATAGTGGTGCCTGTAGGTTCGATTATTTTTTCCTTAACGTCGTTTTTATCTCTAGGAGCAAGTCTGAAAGCGTTTTTATAATACATTAAGATGCCTTGGATTAAATCGAATTGTGTTCCTTTGTTACGATTGTCGTGGAAGTAAAACCAGGGAGAAATTGCAAGGATATTGTCAACTTCGAAATTGCCGTCGCCTAAATATTTGTTGGTAATTGTGACATCGGTTACTTTTACGAGAACACTTTCGTAAGATTCAGCATCTGTACCGTGGTTTGCAGTCGGACTATAAACATCATAGCCGTCTTCGTCCTGTCCTGTTTTTTCGAAAGGAGTAGCAATTTTTGCCAGTTCTTTGATTTCAGCCGGAGCCGGAACGTCAGCTCTTCCGAGTTTGTTGATTTCAGCTGCTTCGATCTGTGAACTTTCGTAGTATTCCTTGTAAGTTCCTTTTACTTCAAGTTTGTCTCCGATTACATAATCGTCAAGAGGTGCCGTATCTTTGATGAAAACATAGATTCCGGTGTAGGGTTTAGCCTGCGGAATAATGTCAGAAACATAAAGACCTTTGATAGCTACATCTTTGTATGTGTCGTCAGCCTGTTTTTCCGACTTGATATCAACTGCGGTAACAACGCATTCGGTCGTGACTTCGGTTCCTTCAGGTGTTTCGCCTCTCTGGATCTTGCAGATTACGCTGTCGCAGTCGGTGTCTGTATCGGTGTCCGTATCGGTATCAGTGTCGCCAGTGTCTGGTTGAGTGTCACCTGTGTCGCCAGTGTCAGGCTGAGTGTCGCCAGTGTCAGGCTGAGTGTCGCCAGTGTCTGGTTGAGTGTCACCTGTGTCAGGCTGAGTGTCGCCAGTGTCAGGCTGGGTGTCGCACTCTTCTTCATCGGGATTGCACTTATGCGTTGTTGAACCGCATGCGATCGTAAACAGGCATAAAGCCAAAACGATCAATGAAACCAGGAATTTTTTCATCTTTCTCTCCGTAAAAAATTATTAAAAGTTCAAAGACTCAAACAGCGAACGCGCGATTATACACAAAATAAAAATTTTTTAAAGAAAAATTTAGTAGCGGTTGTCAAAGCATGAAGTCAGAAGGAAACACGAAAAAATGAAACTAAGATTTTGAAAGATTTCATAAAATCTTCGGTAATTTTTTAACTTTTACTTAATAAATTCTCTTGTCAATGTCGTTTGTGTCAATAATATAGAAGTCCGCTGTAATCGCCTTTGTTTCCGTCTGAAACATAGAAAGTATATCCTGTGGTACCGTCATCGAAATTCTTTGAAAGAACCGGGCTGATAATTACTGCATTTTCAATTCTTACAAGGTCTTTCTTTTCTTTTTCTCCGCCCTGGATCTCTTTGATAGTTGCGGGTGAAGGCTCTACGATATCGTCATCGGTTACACTATCGTCATCGGTAGCATTATCGTCATCGGTTACATCATCGTTGTCGGTTACATCATCGTCATCATCGGTTACATCATCGTCGTCGGTTATAGGCGGCTGCTCTCTTTCAACAAAGTCTTCCAGCGCTCTCGGAGCAAGTTTGAACGCATTGTGATCATAAATCAGGATTCCCTCGATCGATTCGAATTCTCTGCCCTCTGTTCTCAGGTCTTTCGGATAGTAGTAAAGGGATTTGTCGATTGCGAGGTCACCGGTGACTTCGAATGCACCGTGTCCGAGGTTGCTGTTCGTGATCTCGACATTTGTGACTTTTACAAGAACGCTTTCATATGCTTCAGTATCTGCACCGTGGTTTGCAGTCGGATTCCATTCACTCTCTTCTTCTACGAATACGAAAGGAGTTGCGATTGTTGATGTGTCTGTAATTTCAGCCGGTTCGGGAAGATCAGCCTTTCCGAGTTTTTTGATCTCGATCATTTCGATCTGCGAGCTTTCGTAGTATTCGGTATATTTTCCGCTTACTTCAAGTTTATCGCCGATAGCATAATCGTCAACAGGCGCGGTCGCCTTAATGAAAACGTAAATTCCGGTGTAGGGTTTTGCTTCAGGAATAATGTCCGAAACATAAATTCCCTTAATTGCAGCGCGGTTGTGGTTCTCATCTTCAGTATAGAAAATACCGGTAACAACACATTCACTTACCTTAACTTCGGTTCCTTCAGCGATCAAACCGGTCTGGATTTTGCAGATCACGCTGTTTTTGTCGCAGTCGCACTTGCCTTCACCGTCGCAGCACTCTACTTCAGGATCGCAGTCCGGTTGAATACAATCATCGCCTTCGCAGGGACAGTCATAGTCTTCACACGGGCAGTCATAGCCTTCACACGGACAGTCATAGCCTTCACACGGGCAGTTTACACCCTTTCCGTCACAGCATTCTTTTTCAGGATCACAGGGCTTATTACAGCCTGTTGCCGCAAACAGGCACAAAACCAAAACGATCAATAAAATCAGGATTTTTTTCATCTTTCTCTCCACAAACAATTATTAAAAGTTCAAAGACTCAAACAGCAAGCGCGTGATTATATACGAAATAAAGATTTTTCTAAGAAAAATTTATCTGTAGAGACATGACCTGAGACGTCTCAGAAAACAGTATATTTTTCTGTGAAATTTAATGGGAGAAATGACGTTATCTGCAGTCTGTTGAATAAGTTACATTTGTAGCTGTGCCGTGGAGACCGTTAAACGACGAATCGTCCGCATTGCCGCTGAAATCCCAGAAAGCGATCGTATCATCGTCTGCACTGAGCACACTAGGAGTGAAGTCTGCCGTATATTTTGCTGTATTTGAAATCTTGATGGAATCAATAAGTCCTTTGAAATACCTTTCAGCATTAACGGGATTTGCACCGATGGTAAGGAGCTCGTCATTAGTTACAACAGTCGGAGTGTTTTCAAACTCATTAGATCCTACCAGTGTTCCGTTTACAAAAAGAAGCAGTTTATAAGAAATCTGTTCAAAAATAGCGCCGCTCGTCTCTTCATTCTTAACCATAGCTACATGAGTCCAGTCATCAGAGAATGTCACCGTTTGATCCACTCGATTGTTGTCTGTTTTCGTGCTATTCCATTCTCTGTAAGAATACTTCACATACGAAGTCATACCGTAGCCATCGCCTGATTGCTGCTTGTAATATCCGCTAAGAACATAAGCCGGATCCGATGTTATTCCTTTGCGGACTATCGGATGTATGACATATGTCGGAATGTCATCTTCACCCTGTTTGATCCAAGCTTCTATGGTCCATGTTTCAGAACCGAGATTCAGCAGATCGTTGTGTTCAACTTCGATTTTGGATTTCTCTCCGTCAAAAACTGCCGAACAGTAAGGTTTTTCACACGCAGAGCCGTTCCACTCATAATCATCCGATGCGCATTTATAGTAGCAATACTGATTGCTGCCATTCTCACTGTAGCTTGATGTAGTCGAAGGACTCCACACAGAGCCGTTCCAAGTCTGCGTTATGCTTGAAACGGTGTTCCAGACGGTGTTTGCAGGTTTAGACGAGCAGTTTTGTGTTCTTGTGCATTTGCCTGTAGAGCTGTTCCAATTTCCGCCGACTGCTGCACATTCTTCTGCAGCGCTGTCAGGTTTTATGCACTTTGTTCCGTTCCAGTTGTAATCACCGCTGCAACCGCAGACATAACTTGTTCCGCTTACGGTGCAACTGCCAGTTGAATTCGGATCGTTATTGCACGGATTTGGGTTGCAAGGTGTTGCAGGTTTGACGCACTGAGAGCCGTTCCAGTCAAAGCCTGAGTTGCAGCCGCAGACATAGTTCGAACCGTTCACTGTGCAGATGTGTGTCGAATTGGCTATAGCTGCACACGGATTGTCATCGCAAGGGCTCGATTCCGTTACGCCGCTTCCGCCGTTCACCAGTATTTCAACAAAATTCCTTGCTTCATTCTGCATTTTTGCAAAATCGCTGCCGAGTGATGTCGTCGAGTCAAGAACAAGCATGATCAGTGCGCTGCTCTTGTCTTCGTCTATGATCGGAGGAAGTTCCGCCATGTTCATTTCTGTCTCGCCGTCCCATGCTCCGCTGCTTGTCTGCTTCCACAAACGGCTTTTGCTTATAATTTCACTCTGCGAAACCGGATCTCCGTTCGAGTATTTCAGATCGTTGAACTGGAAGTAAAGTTCATTGTGCGGGCCGGTTGCCGAAGACGAAATCGTCGAAGATCCCGGGATAAATCCTTCATATTTTATATTCTCCAGCGTTCTTGAGCTGCCTGAGCGCTTATAGGTCGCCTCGATGTAGAGATTTGAACTTGTTGCTGCCGTTACATTGTCAAATGTGTAGCGGATGACCTGTCCGGGGTCGTAGCCGCCGGGAATGTAAACGCCGACATTGATCGTGGTCGAAACAGAGTAAAGGCTTGCGGCGATCTCTGCAAAAAGCTGACCGACCTCGCTCATATCGGTAACCTGGAATACGAATTTTTCATCTCCGTTTTCCTCGGTTGCCAGCATTTCCAGCGTGTTTTTAAATTTGGCTTCATCGGTGACGTCCTCACCTTTCAGACCGATCGAGTAGGCTGTGACCGGCTGTCCGTGAATTCCGTCTTCGTCCATGATCATGCTGTGAATGGCATCGAGATAGTCGGCATGACTGTCGTAGGGGCCGGGATTGAAATCGTCAGACGAAAGCGACTGATTGTCAAGACCGTCGGTAAATGTGACAAGTGCCACTTTCTTCAGCTGAAGATCAGGGGAAATTGTGAAGCTCTCCATCATCTCAAGCGCGCTGTAGTCAGCCCAGTAAAGTGCCGTGTAGTTCTTCTGCTGAAGGCTGCTGATAAAGTTTTTGAATTCATTCTTGTTCGCATCGGTCAGACGCTTGATCGGCTTTTGACCTGAATCCTCAAACGAAATGGTCAAATCATCGTTGAAACCGATTATTCCGAGATAGATGCCTTCTTCCATCTGCTCTGTCGGATCGGTCGGGTTCGTCGGATCGGTTGTCGGATCATCAGTCGGATCATCAGAATCAGAATCGTCAGAAGGTTCCGTGTCATCGCCGCTTGGCTCCGTGTCGGACTGGGAATCGGTATCAATCGCATCTTCATCGGTAACAGTGTCACCAGTGTCAGGTTTGCCTGTGATTTTTGTTGTTCCTTCTCCGCAGGAAATCATCAAAAACATCGCTGTGAAAATAGCGCAAACCGCAAAGATTTTTTTCATTTGATTCTCCTATTTTTTTATTGCTGAAATTATTCCCGAAATATCGTCTTTGTCGAAAAGAGTCTGCTCTCTCGTCGCCATGTTTTTCATGAGGATTTTTCCGTTCGCCGCTTCGTCTTCACCGATCACGAATACGAATGAAGCGTTCGTCTTTTCAGCTTTCTGAAGCGCTTTTTTAAGTTTTTTAGGTTTATAATCTGCAAGGAAACGGACATTTTCTTTCGACATTTTTTTAGTGAATTCAACAAGCTGCAGGACTGCTTCGTCGCAGAGCGCATATCCTGCCGAAAGAGGTTCTTCCTTGTAGAAATCTTCGGGAATTAGATCGAAAAGTCTCTCAAGTCCCATTGCGAAACCGGTTGCCGGAGTGTCGTTTCCGCCGATATCGCTGACAAGGTTGTCGTATCTGCCGCCGCCTGCGACTGCGTTTTGCGATCCCCCTGTTTTCGCAACGATCTCGAACGCCGTTTTTGTGTAGTAGTCAAGCCCTCTTACGATGAAAGGATCGAGAACGAACGGCACGCCGAAAGCATGAAGCGCCTTCTGAAGCTCTTCAAAGTGGTTTTTGCAGTCGTCGCACAAGTAATCGGTCATTTTCGGCACGTCTGTGAAGCGGTTTTTCGGGTCGCACGCCTTGCAGTCAAGAAGACGCAGCGGATTGAGTTCAAGTCTTGTCCGGCAGTCTTCGCAGAGCTCGTCTTTCTTTGCCGAGAAGTATTCGATCAGTTTTTCGCGGTAAGCGGCACGGCAGTTCTTGCAGCCTATCGAATTGAGGTGGATTTCATAGTCGATCCCGAAGTGTTCGAGCACGCGCGATGCCGTGAAAATCATTTCAGCATCCATCTGCGGTGTTTCGTCGCCGAAAATCTCGACTCCGAACTGGTGAAACTGGCGGAAACGCCCTTTCTGGGGACGCTCGTATCTGAAAAACGGCGCAATGTAGAACGCTTTGAAAGGTGCCGGATAGTTGATTCCTATGCCGTGTTCGACGAAAGCTCTGACGACGCTCGCGGTTCCTTCAGGTCTCATCGCGACATGTCTTCCTTTCTTGTCGAGGAAATCGTACATCTCCTTTTTGACGACGTCCGTGGTCTCTCCGACACCGCGCTTGAAAAGGGCGATCTCTTCAAGGATCGGCGTTCTGAATTCCCCGAAATTCGCCGCAGCCATCATCTTTTTTATATCTTCTTCCATTTTTCCCCAGCGGAAAGCCTTTTCGCCGAAGAGGTCGTTCATCCCTTTGATTGCCGAAATCATTGCGTTTCTCCAATATAAACAACAAAAACGGGCGATGGTAGCACAAAAACTTAAATTTTCAATCTTAAGGTTTAAGGTCTAAGGTCCTTAAGGTCCTTAAGGTCCCTAAGGACTTTAAGAACCCTAAACTTTACTCTTTAACAAGTTTTTCCCAGGCCTCTTCCAGAGTAAGTCCTTTTTTCGACGATTCGATGAGATAGTTTTCAAGCGGAGTCCTCCAGCTGACGTTTGTCGTCACGCCCTGCGAATCGGTGAATCTGTAGCCGTCGCCGCCCTGATAGATGAAATCTGTCGTAATGATTTTGTATGTTTTCGAGTTGCCGATCTCTTTGCCGCCTATAAACCATTTTCCGTCTTTTTTTATTGCGCCGCAGTAGGCGTTTCCCGATTTTTCAATGTCGAAGATCAGGTCTTCGCCCTGAACTGTTGTGGCCTTGGCTATGAAGTTGTCGAACGGAAAGACCGAAAGAATGTCGCTTTTTTTGACATCTCCCGCTTTTATAGTGTCGCGGAATCCTCCAGGGTTGCTTATAGCTATGTCGTATCCCGGAAAAGCTCTGAGCATCGAGCAGGTGAAAAGTTTCTGCAAAGCCGGTGTCTCAAGCGGTTTTTCTGCTGAAATGAGCTTTTGTCCGGCCTTTTTTTCAAGCTGAGTCAGATATTTGTCGATAGTTTTCTTAACTTCGAGTGAACCGGTTGATTTTAAAGAAATTTCTCTTTTCAAAGGAACGATCTCGGCATTGACGACTTTTGAATTTTTCCCTTTTTTTTCGATCAGAACCCTTGCGTAACTCGGAAGATAACCTGCATTCTGGATGAAAAGTACGCCGTCTTCTTCTTCAATAGCTTCTTTGTGGTCGTGTGCCGTGAAGACGACTAAAGGTTTTTTCGCAAGTGCCGGAACCCATTTTTTCGCCTCGTTGTGCGATTCGTGAGCCACTATGATATTGAGATCGGCGTTTTCTTTGAAAATAGCGCGCAGAACGGTGTTCCCCGGTTTTGCGATCATCGATTCGACGAAAGGTCTTGACATGCTTATCCGTTTTACATCCTCGGTTATTGCCGAAGCAAAAAGGATTTTTTCTTTTCCGGCGTAGATAACTGTGCCCGGATCAAAGAGGTTGTTCATATCTTTTGCGACGAGATTCGAGCATAGATACTGCATTTTTGCAGTGTTGGCGTTGTTTTTCAGTTCCTTTTCCCCGAAATCGAATTCGTGGTTGCCGAGCGCCGAGACTCTGTAGCCTAAAAGCCCCATGACTTCAGCCATTGAAGCGCCTTTGAAAAAGGTCGAAACGGCAGTTCCCGTGTAATTGTCGCCGCCCGAAAGTCTTATGACGGTGCAGTTTGTGCAGTTTTTCTCCTCATCCTCCCACATTTCGTAAAGGGCGACCCCTTTGTACCAGCCGTCGTTTTCGTATATGTGGCCGTGCTCGTCGTTTGTGTAGAGCAGAAGGATAGTCGAAGTTTCATCTTCCTGAAAAAATCCTCCGATCTGCGAGCATCCTGCAAAAACGACGATCAGAAACAGAACCCAGTATTTCTTAAGCATCGAAAACTCCTGATAAAAGCCAAAAACAGCGGATAATACCCGAAAACGGCAATATGTAAAATCTGCGACTTGATTTTTTCATGCGGTTTGTGTATAAAAACTGTGCCGTTGAGATTGTTGGATAAGGAAAATAGAATTCCGGAGGTTGTTATGAAAAAAATCTTTTTGTTTTTCGTAATTTTTATGTTTTTCGGTGTTCTGACGGCGCAGGAAGCGCAGAACGAGCAGGCTGCCGCGCAGACTGAGGAAAAAGCGGCTGCGGAAGAAGTTAAAGAAGTGACCGAAGCAGCTCCAGCAGAGGCTCCTGCTGCGGAAAATCAGGAAACCGAAGCGCAGAACGCACCTCAGGAAGAAAAAACTGAACCTGAAGCAGCTGAAAAACAGCCGGAACCTGAGCCGGAAAAGGCAGAACCCGAAACTCCTGTGCAACCGGCCGCACCTGCGGAACCCGCAAAGACAGAACCCGAACAACCTGAAACAGCAGCGGCGCAATCAGTATGCGAACCTGTTCAGCAAGAGGAAAAACCTTCGAAAATGTTCTATCAGCCTTCCATTGGTATCGGAGTCGGCGCTTCGATTTTCAGTCTGAGAATCAACAACGACATAGATTTTCTCCTGAAACACAC
Source organism: bacterium (assembly GCA_017645765.1). GTDB lineage: Bacteria > UBP6 > UBA1177 > UBA1177 > UBA1177 > UBA1177. The sequence continues at coordinate 27,129 of JAGCNV010000077.1, forward strand.
GAAAGACGGTACGAATGTCTATATGGGCCTTGAGATCGACTTCAGATACAGCCCTTACCTTGACGACCACGCGATTTACGAGATTCCGGTTCAGGTGAACCTTGCTGTCGATTTCCCGGTGGTGCACAGAAATATCAGCCGCCTCGCACTGTGGTTCTCGGCCGGGATCGATCTCGCGATAGGATACCTTTTCTATTACGACTACGATGACGACGACTGGGATGACAGCAAAGACAGGGACACGATGTTCAGAGTCATGCCGGCATGGGGCATGGGGGTTACGATGCTTTTCAGGAACGATGTTACTCTGAAACTCGGTTTTGACAGTTTCTACGGCAAATATCCGGATATCATCTGTGCGGCGGGCTACCGTTTTTAAGTGCTTTTTATGAAGAAGTTATTTTTCTTTTTCACATTTTTTTTCTTTTTCGCTTTTTTAGTTGCCGAAGATGTGAAAACCGGCACATTGGTTGAAGAGGGGACGGCGGAGTCCGAAAAAGTTCCCGAAGACGAGCGGGAAGCTGAAACCAAAGATGAGCCGGAATGGTTTTATGTCCAGCCAGCTTTGGGAATTGAAACTGGCAACGTGTTTTTCGCGACAGTCATAAATCTGGATATAGATTTTCTTGTAGGCCGGACGAAAAGGAAAAACAACATCTATCTCGGTTTTGATTTGGGAATGACAACTACTCCGATTGATCATTTCTATGCCGTTCCTGTTCAGGCTAACATCAGTTTTGATTTCAAACAGAAAGATCCGAACCTGAATTTTGTGAGCCTGTGGATGTCGCTCGGAATCAATTTAAATTTCTGGTCATATCGGGAACATTCAGGCTGGATGGGGGTTTCTGCCGCATGGAGAACCGGTCTCGACATTGTTTTTGCGAAGGATGTCGTGATAAAAGTCGGTCTTGACAAATCTCCGTGGGCTTTGCTGAACAAATATAATAGTGGTAACGTCCGCGGATTGTATCTGAGTTTTATGATTGCTTTGGGTTACAGGTTTTAGGGGAGTGTTATGAAAAAAATCGCGATATGTTTGATAATATTCCTCTTTTCATTTGTCGTTACGGCGCAAACAGCGGAAAATGAGACGAAAACCGGCGTAAACAGCGGACCAGTCGCATCGGAAGGTGATGTCTCCGAAGCTGAAGAGGCTCCTTCAAAGTTTTATGTCCAGCCCGCTTTGGGAGTAGGAACAGGGATGTCCATTTTCCGGACCAATGCGGCTCTGGATATAGATTTTCTCCTGAAACAGTCTAAGGGTGCCCGCGGTTACATGGGTTTTGATATTGATTTGAGATACATGACTATAGTCTGGGACGGCGATGTTGAGCTTGCTTTGCAGCTGAATACCGTCATCGATATTGACGTGAACAACGATCCGCGCATGAAATCGGTTAGTTTCTGGGGTTCGGCGGGACTTCTCCTATATTTCGATAAAAATGACGATGATTATAAAAGCTGGGGAGGTTATTCTTTGGTTCTGCATCCGGCATGGGGAATCGGAACCGATCTTGTCTTCAGAAACGGAATGATACTTAAAATCGGTATAGACGGATTTCAAGGCAAATATCCCGATCTGACTCTTGCGGTAGGTTACCGCTTTTAAAGTTATTTTATGAAAAAACTGCTTCTCTTTTTCACATTTTTTCTCTTTTTCGGATTTTTAAGTGCGGAAGATTCACGTGAAACAATCGAAAAACCGAAGAAATTCTTTTTTCAGGCTGCTGCAGGGGTGCTTACCGGCATCAATTTAAATGTGGCCGCCAATTTTGATTTCGGTTTCCTGGTTTTCCACTCTCCGGCAGGAAACAATCTCTATCTCGGTTTTGAAACCGATTTCAGATATGCAATGAAAAACTGGATAGTTGACGATTACGATGACTACAATATTTTCGAAATTCCTGTTCAGGCGCACCTGACGGTCGATTTTAAAAACAAAAATCCGCTTGTTCCCTATCTTTCGATGTGGTTTTCGATAGGGAGTGAAATTTTGTTGGAAAGTGAAGCCGACAGTCCGTATGACAAAAAGAGATTCAAAGGCGCGAGAGCGGCAGCGGCATGGGGGACAGGGCTAAACCTTGTGCTTAAAGACAGCGTTGTTTTCAAAACGGGAATTGAGGGGTATAAAGGAATGTATCCCGTCCTGCTTTTTGCTTTGGGTTACAGATTTTAGAGGGTTCGGAGTTTATGAGAAAAGTTCTCGTTTTTTCAGCTATACTTTTTGTTTTCGGCACTTTTTTCGCGAAAACAGAAACAACTGAGAGCGGTAGTGCTGAAACTGACCGGTTTTATATCCAGCCTGTTCTGGCGGCCGGCATGATTTTCGGCGGAGAGCGTTATGTTTCAGGCTCATTCAATGCTTCGCTCAAAACGGAATTTCTCGTTTCACGACCGGGCAGAATCACCGATATCTATGTCGGAGCTGATATCGGCTTCAAGTACAACAACTCACTTTATCAGACTTGGGATGTGCCGCTACTTTTCAATGTTGCTTTTGACTTCATGACCGATTCTAGGGAGGGAATTCCCGAACATATAGGTTTTTGGCTTGCAATCGGGGTCGCGTGCGGAAAATATGATGAGGACTCAGTTTTTGATTATGATCCCGGCGATCCGGATCATCCTTATGTTCAGTTTGACTTCGCGTGGGCGTTCGGTCTGGAGGCGAAATTCAGGAACCGTCTCGTCGTTCAGCTTTCAGCGAGGAGTTTTGCCGCTGGCAAAGTGGTCCCGATGGCCGGTATCGGTTACAGATTTTAGGCGGAGAGTTTTATGAAGAAGCTGCTACTCTTTTTTGCGATGATATTTTTCACAGCGGCTCTGAGCGCCGCCGACGGCACGCCTGTTCCGGCGGAAAGCGGGGAAAAACCTGTAAACCCGGTCTATTTTCAGGGAACTCTCGGTTTTGCGACAGGCTCTTCGCTTTTTTCTCTGAGCACCGATTTCAACCTAGGTTTTCTTGTGGCGCACACAAAGAGAGAAAACAACATCTACCTCGGGATAGACGCCGATTTCAGATATAATCCTTACAAGGAGCACGAACATTCGATAGAAGCGCCGCTCCAGCTCAATTTCGCTGTCGATTTCAAGATGAAAAATGTCGGACTTCAGTATTCTGGATTCTGGATCTCAGGCGGAGTCGATCTCACTTACGGAGTCGATTGCGCGACAGACAGCCACTATCGTACGGTTTCGCCTTCGTGGCAGAAAAAATTCAGACTGAAACCTGCATGGGCTGCCGGCGGCAACTTTGTTTTCAAGTACAATATAGTTTTGAGAACAGCGCTTTACGGGTTCTACGGAAAATATCCGAATGTTCTTATTGCCGTCGGTTACCGTTTTTAATCTAAAATTTGGAGACGAATCTGTTTCCTTCGATGTATTTGCGCCATGGTTTGTCCTTAAATTCACCGGCGTAGTCGATGTTTATCCGCGGCGCGGAAACTATGTTGAAATCGGGGAGAGCGGGATTTTTTTCGAGAAAGAGTTCTTTTCCGCTCACGAGGTCGCATCCGTTGAGGCTTTTGTCAAGAAGGAGCGCTTTCGCAAGTTTGCCGGGGCCGTTCGTGAGATCGGTTTCCTTGACGATCCCTTTGCGGTTCGACCTGATCAGATCGAGTCCTTTGACCGGCTCGACTGCGCGGATAAGGACAGCCTGCGGATCGTCTTTCGGCGCGGAAACGACATTGAGGCAGAAGTTCATCCCGTAAATCATGTAGATGTAGGCGTGTCCGCCCGGCAGAAACATCGCCTCGGTCCTTTCGGTGCGCCGTCCTCCGAAAGTGTGACAGCCTTTGTCAAGAACGCCGCAGTAAGCCTCGGTTTCGACGATTTTTGTGACGATTCTGCCGGCAGCGGTCTCTCTCACAAGAAAGTGGCCGAGCAGATCTTCCGCGACGCTGAGAGCGCCTCTCATGAAAAAAGAGCGTGGAAAACGCATGAAAACTCCGTTAAAACAAACCGTTAAAGACGCCGGAATTTACGGCAAAGCAAAAAAATTTCCTAATTTTTTCTATGTTGTATAGTCGCCCGTTTTAATTTTTTTGTTTTTTTTAAGGAGGAAAACATGATCAACATCGCTCTTTTCGGAGTTCCGGGAGCAGGAAAAGGAACACAGGCACAGCTTCTCAAAGAACATTTCAACCTTTGCCACATTTCGACAGGAGAGCTTATCCGTCAGGAGATCCGCGGCGGAACCGAACTCGGCAAAAAGGCGAAAGCTATCATCGACAGAGGCGAACTTCTTGACGACGCAATCATTTCCGACATGTTCAAAAGCGAACTCAAAAAGAATATCGGCGGCAACGGATTCCTTTTCGACGGTTATCCGAGAACGCTGAAACAGGCTGAAATTTTCGATAATATGCTGAGAGAACTCGGTCTTAAGCTTGACTGCATGGTAGAGATCCTTCTTTCGGAAGAGGAATCGACGAAAAGAATTCTCAAGAGAGCAGAGATCGAAGGAAGATCCGACGACAACCCCGAAACCGTTAAAGCACGTTTCGAAGAATACCGCGGCAAAACAGCTCCGATCGCGGACCACTACAAAAAACTCGGTCTTTACAAGAGCGTTGACGGCTTCGGAAAGATCGAAGACATCCAGAAAAAGATCGTTGAAATCATAGAAAACATTCATTAAGCTGTCATTTGCCGCCTGTTTTTCTGTCGATATTTCGAAATTTCGATATTCCGATATATCGAACGGCGGCAATTCGACACGGCGGCATCGAAAAGATTCTTAAATGACAATCGAAATTTGACTTTCAACCGTTTTTCCGTATTATACCGCCCGATTTTGCCGGAGTGGTGAAATAGGTAGACGCACTGGACTCAAAATCCAGCGGGGGCGACCCCATACCGGTTCGATTCCGGTCTCCGGCACCATTTTTTATTTCATGAAATTATTTTTTGAAAACGCAGTTGGAAAATTCCTGAGGCATTTTGTTTTTGTACGGCGAAGGATTCGTGCCGAGCGGATGGTCGTAGAAAAATTTTACAAGAGCGTCGATGTCGCTCTGGGATGTATGAGGATCGTGACCGCCGCCGTGGTTGCAGAGAATCGCGCTGTGACCGTTTGCAAGGAGATAATCTCCGTCGTTTTCCCCTGTTTCGTTGAAATCGATCGTGAAATTGATCAGTCCGTCTTCAACGCTCCAAGTGTCGCTTCCGGCATCGCCGAACATAAACATCTGGGTATATTTGTTGTGGTTTTCTTCAAAATCAGGCCAGGTGAAGAAAGAGCCTATCGAGATCGGGGTTCCTTCGCTGATTTCTACTGTGCCGAGTGCTTCACGGTTTGCCGGATTCGAGAAGTATGCACCTGAGTAAGTGAGAACGCTCGCAACTTTATCTGATCTCATCAGGGCGATGCTGTCGGCAGCTATTGCACCGGCTGAAAATCCAGAAATGTGGATGCGCTCTTCGTCAACCATATTTCTTGTCTTGAGGCATTCTAAAATTGCGTCAAACATATCTGCTTCAGCGTTTCCGTCCGACAGTGTTACGATATCCCAGTCAAGACCTGTCGGCGGTATGCTGAGCTGGAATTTGTCGCCTCTTGCTTCAGGGATGACAAGGATAAACGGCATTGTTTCATTGTTTACATTTCCTGCAAGAACTGTGTCGATATCGGCTGCTTTAACATTGTATGGATGGTAAAAGAAAACAACCGGAAGTTTTTCTTCGGTGTTTGAAGGCATACGAAGATAAAAATTCCTTGCAAGCGTATCGGAGCCTTCGCCGACCATCAGGTTTTTGTTATAACCTTCCTTGAAATTTTCGCATGTAAGCGGTTCGCCGTCAGGAGTTTCCGGTTCTTCGGGATCTTCTTCTTCAACAATGTCATCTTCCGTGAAGAAATGGCAGATTTTTGAGAATTCTTCCGGAAGAGCCTCTTTATAAGGTGACTTGACGGTTCCGAAAGGATGATCTGCAAAAAATTTGATTGCAGCGTTAGCCGATATTCCTGCAACAGTATGATCCTGACCATGGTTGCAGAGGATCGCGTCGTGACCAAGTTTCGTAAGATAGTTCGCGCCGAGACGTGCCATCTGGTTAAAGTATATAGTAAACATTCCCGCTTGACCCCAGGAATCATCTTCTTTATCGCCGAAAACAAAAACCTGCGGATATTTCGTGTGTTCTTCCTCAAAATCGGGCCAGCTGAAGAAGTCGCTGATTTTCATTCCCATAATTGAGCCGAGAGCATCGCGGCTTGCTGCATCCGAGAAGTAAGCACCTGAATATGAGAGGATGCTTGCGATTTTCTCAGGTTTCTGCACGCCCATGCTGTTCGCAGTGATCGCACCTGCCGAGAAACCGGAAACATGGATGTGTTTCTCGTCGATTTTCCATCTTTTTTCAAGGCAAGAAAGAATTGCGTCGAACATGTCGCCTTCCGCGCTTCCGTCTGTAAGATTCATCATATCCCACTCGATTCCTGCCGGCGGAATGTTGTTGAAGCCGTAAACATCGCTTCTTGATTCGGGAGTGACGAGTATGAACGGCATCGTTTCGTTGTCGACATAGCTTGAGAAGAAACTTTCAAAGCTCTTTGCTTTGTCGCCGTAGCCGTGATAAAGGAAAATTACGGGAACTTTTTCCAATGAATCGACATTTTCAGGCAGTCTAAGGTAGAAACTTCTCGCAAGCTCGTTTTTGCCTTCTCCTACAATCAGATTTTCATTGAGTCCTTCCGCGAAGTCCTCGCATTTGAGCGGGTCTTTTTCCGGCTCGGCCTCAGTCGGTTCATTGTCGGAATCGTCTGCTGTCGGTTCTTCGACATCGCCGTCGGTTTCAGCCGGTTCGCTTTCACCGTCGGAAATCTCCTCGGGTTCTTTTTCTTTGTCGCCCTTCTTTGAGTCTCCGCATGAAACCGCGAAAACAAGCACCAAAGCAAGTGTTAAAAACCACAAAAATTTTTTCATAATTACTCTCCTTAGTAAATACACTAAAACACGCAAAAACTTTAGATTTTCAGTTTGTTTTGTCAAATTTGTGTGGAAAGTGCCGTTTCAGGGCAAAAAAAAATGGCGACCTTTGGGGGACTCGAACCCCCGTTACCGGCGTGAAAGGCCGATGTCCTAACCACTAGACGAAAAGGTCACCAAAAAAAGTGAGAGCGAATGGTGGGTCGGGCGGGACTCGGACCCGCGACCCCCTGATTAAAAGTCAGATGCTCTTCCATCTGAGCTACCGACCCATTCAACTCAAGAAATCGTTTCTGTAACGAACCAGAAAAACGGCGGTATAATAGTGAAAAGTCTCTGAATGTCAAACTTTTAAAGGCTTTATTTTGTAATTTGTTGATTTTATTAAATAATTATCGCGAAGTTCTGACTGGGAGCTGTTTTTTTCGGCTGAAATCTGTCTATTTTTTATTTTTTGAGTAAAATACCGCGTTTGTTTTGGAGGTGTTTCATGGCAAAAAAAGAGGTCAGTACCGGAAAGATGATTTTGATGCATATTTCGTTGATTTTGATATGTGCGATCGTTATTTATCCAGTGCTCTGGGTCATAAAAATGGCTCTTTCGAGCGGTCAGGGCTTTTCCCTTTCGGCAAATCCGATCCCTACTGAGTTCACTTTGAGCAACTTCAAAGACGTCATTTTTACGACAGATTCAAACGGAAGCTGGCTTTTCGGAAGGCAGTTTTTAAACAGCGTCGTCATTTCTGCGGCGACTACGCTTCTTGGTATAACCCTGGCAACTACGGCTGGTTACGCATTTTCGCGTTTTGAATTTCCTGGCAAAAATTTTGGTATGAAAATGTTCCTCGTAAGCCAGATGTTTCCGGGTGTCGTCATGGCGATCCCGCTTTACATCCTGCTTGACAAGCTCGGACTTCTCAACAGTATGGCGGGGCTCGTTCTGGTTTATTCGACAACGGCGATCCCTTTCTGCGTCTGGATGCTCAAAGGCTACTTCGACACGATCCCGAAGGATCTTGAAGAAGCCGCAATCATGGACGGCGCTTCGCAGTGGACAATTTTTATAAAAATCGTCATGCCGCTTGCAAAACCGGCAATTGTTGTAACCGCACTTTTCAGCTTCATGACGGCATGGAACGAATTTATCCTCGCGGCAACATTCCTCGGTGACGAAAGGGCTTTCACGCTTCCCGTCACACTTCAGCACTATGTCGGAAGCTATTCGACCGAGTGGGGACACTTTGCGGCCGGAGCCATTATTGTTTCGCTTCCCGTTATGATTCTTTTCTTTATTCTCCAGAAAAGCCTTATCGGCGGTCTTACTGCCGGCGGTGTCAAAGGATAGTTCTTAGATTTTACTCGTCGTCGTTGTCGTCCCAATCCCAATCCAGATCATGAGAGTTGTCTCTGAAGCAGCGGACTTTGGATTTGTGGTCTTTGTTGTAAGTGCTGATTTCGCCTGTGTCGAAGTTTACGCGGAACGCCACGATTGCGTCTTCCGAACGTACAGAAGATGACCAGTACCAGCCTTTGTCTTCGTCGTCACCGTAACCCGAGCCATGTGTTTCTCCGTCGTCAGGACACCCCTTGCAGGCTTCTTCGAGGGCACCGAAAGGAAGATTGCCGTTTTCTTCGGAAACGGAACATGCGCCACCCGGACGTGTCGCTTTGCAGTTTGTAATCCTGTCTCTGAGCTCGTCTATCGTCGGCAGATGCCAGTCGTGATTTCTTTCGGCAAGTTCGTCACAGTATTTTATTGCTTCGTCCCAAGTCATCGGTTCTGCTGCCTGTTCAGACCAGACAGGATCTTCTCCGCAGGAAACACAGAGAAATACGAGAAGTAAAAGGGATAAAAACGAGAATTTTTTCATATCTTTATTCAGCTTTCTTTTCTTCAGCTTTTTCAGTGAAAACCATCTTTTCGACCATCTTGTCGAGAACTTTCTGCTCTTTTATCTCGTATTTCTTAGCGTTGATTCTCTCTTCGCCTGCATATTCGCGGAGTTTGTTCGCAAATTCAGCCGGAAGACCGTACTGTGCAGCTTCCTGAGCAAAGGCGATGTCAACATCTTTGTCTGTTACGGTGATGTTGAGCTTGTCGGCGAAAGTATTGAGGATGATGTATCTCTTGATTGCGAATTTCGCATCGTCTTCGATCTTCGCAAGCTCTTCAGCGGGAACTTCTTCGACCTTGTTTTCCTTCTTGTAGTCGTCGATTCTTGCGTTCTTTTCGTTCATAAGGAATGACGGCGGAACTTCGAATTCGTATTCTTTGACGTATGTCTCGATCGCGATGTTCTTTTTGCCCTGCATCGAAATGTCGTCAAGGTAGCTTTCGATGTTCTTTCTGATCTGGTCTTTGAGTTCTGCGACGGTGTTCGGATAGCCTTCCTTTCCTGCGAGGAATTCATCGGTAAGTTCCGGAGCGTTCTCGCATTTTTCGACTTTCGTTATATCGATCGTGAACTGAACGGTCTTTCCTGCAAGCTCTGCCGCTCTGTAATCTTCAGGGAACTTGACGTCAGCGGTGAAGGAGTCGCCCTTCTTGTGGCCGTAAAGAGCCTTTTCGAAATCGGGAACGAATTTTCCGTCGCCGACAATGACAGTAACGTCCTTTCCTGCGGTGTTCTCGACTTCCTTGCCGTCGATTCTGCCGACGAAAGAAATGACGAGTCTGTCTTTTTCAGCCGTAAGCTCTTCATCGCTCTCTTTGTATTCGATGAATCTTGCCTTGATAGCTTCAAGTTCGTTCTCAAGCATGGTTTCGTCGTATTTGATCGGGGTGAATTCGCGCTCGAAAGGTTTGAGCTCTGCATCTATTTCCGGGAAAACTTCTGCGCGGAGTTTGAAGCTGAAAGCAGCCGTTTCGGAAAGTTCGGTCTCGTCGAAAATCTCAGGATTCGTAGCGAGTCTGAGTTTTTCTTTGATAACTGCATCCTGCATACCTTCGGAAATGAAATGATGTTCGACATCTGCTTTTACGTTCTTGCCGTAGAACTGTTTCAGAACATTGAGAGGAACTTTGCCGGGTCTGAAACCTTTGACCGTTACCGTGTGCGAAAGATGTGAATATTCCTGTTTGAACTGAGCCTGAACTTCTTCAGCGGAAAAACTGATTTCGAGCTCTTTTTCTACTGTGCTGAGATGATTGATTTTGTACTCCATTTTTTTCTCCTTTCAATCTGTTATTGTCAAAAAACCGTCGTTATTACAAGCAAATCTGGTGCGAAGGGGGGGACTCGAACCCCCACGGTTGCCCGCCAGATCCTAAGTCTGGTGCGTCTGCCAATTCCGCCACTTTCGCAAAATACAACTTTCCTTATTTTTGGAAAGCTAAAAAAATATGTGAGGTAATCAAAAGTAGAAAAAAGATGGTAGGCCCTAAAGGATTCGAACCTTCGACCCACTGATTAAGAGTCAGTTGCTCTACCAGCTGAGCTAAGGGCCCACACGTAAGTAGTGGGGTGGGAGGTGGGGCTCGAACCCACAACGCCCGGATCCACAATCCGGTGCTCTACCATTGAACTACACCCACCACGTATCTTCAAATTAAAAAGAACATCAAAAATGGTACGCCCAAGAGGATTCGAACCTCTGACCTACGGATTAGAAGTCCGTTGCTCTATCCAGCTGAGCCATGGGCGCACACTCAAAGCATCCGGCAGCCAAAGAACTGCATGGTCGGGGTGAGAGGATTCGAACCTCCGACCCTCGGTTCCCAAAACCGATGCGCTAACCGGCCTGCGCTACACCCCGAAAGGCGGACGCATGCTACGAATATTTTTTGAAAAATCAAGTTTTTTGTTTGATTTCAGCGGTTTGTCGGCGCAAATTATTGAAATTATTGCGTTTTGTTGTGGCAATCTTGAAACCCATAGGGAGTCTGGGGAATCTAAGGAATTTAATGAATCTAGGGAACTCAGATCCCTAAACACCCTAGATACCCTAGACTCCCTAAATTCCCTACTCCCTACAAGCCCTACATCTTTTCCGGTGTTTCGATTCCGAGCAGTTCCAGTCCGGTTTTGATCGTTCTTGCCACCGCTTCGGCAAGAAGAAGGCGCGACTGCATCTTCTTGGGTTCTGCTTTGAGGATCGGAGTCGAGTTGTAAAATGTTCCGAATTTCTGAACCAAATCGAAAATATGGTCTGCGATGAAGTTCGGTTTATAGAGTTCAGCCGCTTTTTCGACGCATTCCGGGAATCTTGCAACACTTGCAGCGATGCTTCTTTCGATGTCGCTTTCCAATGAAATTTTGCATTTAAAATCGAGACTTATCCCTTTTTCAGCCGCTTTGCGCTTGATCGATTGTACCCTTGCGTATGAATACTGCAGGTAAGGAGCGGTGTTGCCGTCGAAACTGAGTGCTTTTTCCCATGAAAAGTCAATGTTGCTTGTTCTGTTCTGCGAAAGATCGGAGTATTTCAGCGCACCGATTCCGACAGCTTTTGCGATTTTTCTTTTTTCTTCAGCCGGAAGTTCCGGATTTTTCTCTTCGACCACGCTCAGACCTTTGCTTTCAGCCTCTTTGAAGAGGTCTGCGAGCTTTATCGTGTTTCCTGCGCGTGTCTTCAGAATTTCACCGTTGAAGGAAAGAACTCCGAACGGAATGTGGACAAATTCCATCTTCCAGCCTGCACGCTCGGCGATGTTGAAGATCTGCTTGAAATGGACCGCCTGCCTGTCGTCTGTGACGTAGAGCGCCTTGTTCATCTTGTAGATTTCATATTTGTATTTTATTGTGGCAAGATCGCTCGTCGCATAGAGAAATGCGCCGTCTTTTTTTCTTACGATGCAGGGATGGAGGTTTTCTTTTTCATCAAAAAATACGACGAGAGCTCCTTCGCTTTCGACTGCGAGCTTTTTGTTGACGAGTTCGCCAATGACTTTAGGCATAAGCGGATGATAAAAGGATTCACCGTAGTAAGTGTCGAAATTTATTCCCAGATATTCATAAATCTTCTTGCATTCGGAAAGCGTTATCCCGACAAATTTTTTCCAGAGCGCGAGATTCGCCTCGTTTCCGTCCTGTACTTTTTTGAGTTCCGCTCTCGCAAGTTCCTCAAGTTCAGGATCCTTTTCCGCTTCGTCGCCGAATTTTATGTAAATTCTTTCGAGTTCCGAAATAGGATTCTTCTCGAAATTTTCCTTGTCGAGCCAGCGGTTGTAAGCCACGATAAGTTTGCCGAACTGCGTTCCCCAATCTCCCAGATGGTTGTCTGCTATTACATTGTAACCCAAAAATTTCATTATTCTTTTTATACTGTCGCCGATGATCGTCGTCCTGAGGTGTCCGACATGCATCGGTTTTGCGATATTGGGTGAAGAGTAATCGATGACGACTGCTCCCTTGGTTTTTATGTGCGAAAAATCCCAGTTCTCGGTTAGTGTTTTTTTGACGGTTTCAGCAAGTTTCTTTTTGTTGAGAAAAATGTTTATAAAGCCGGGTCCTGCTACTTCGACTTTTTCGATGAGTTTCTTTTTTGGGGGGATTGCTGCAATAAGACTCTCGGCAATCATTTTCGGCGGTTGCTTGAAAATTTTTGAAGCCATCATTGCAAAATTAGTCTGGTAATCGCCGAATTTTTCGTCAGTCGCCGGCTGCAGGACGAGTTTTCCCCAGTCTTCGAAATCGGGACGGATGTTTTTTATTGCTTCTTTAAAAAGTTTTTCGAGTCTGATTCTCAAAAGTTCCATGATTTACTCCCAAAAGAAAGGTCAAAAAACGCGGAATCTTACATTTTTTGAGCCTGTAGGCAATATTTGTCACTCAATTGTTAGTGGAATTTATAAAAATTGCAGGTATAATAAACGGTTTTGTGTTGCGATTCGGAGGAAAAAAGAATGAAGTTGATGCTTAAGTTGTTGATTTTAAACGTGCTTTTCGCAGGAGTTCTTCACGCTATACCCATCAGCAACATCCCGACTTTCGAATATGAAGGAGCTTACGATTACTTCATTCTGTCGAAGTCGCTTCTTGCTAATACCGGTGCGTATTCGGATTACGAACCTCAGGGCGATACTTCGATAGGTGTCGAAGGTGCGAGCGATTTCCTGCTTGAGACAGACATTCCGAAAGACGCTGTTATCGAACAGGCCTTTCTTGTCTGGTTCGCTTCGGTGAATGATAACGATTCGATGATGTTTACCGACAACGAGGTAACGCTGATGACTCCCGATGGCGTTGACCACACCGTTACAGCTTCACTTCAGGGAAATTCGGCTTCTCCGCAGGGTTTCGAGTTTGAATCATATTATTCGAAAGGTTATTACTATTACGTTTACAGAGTCGATGTTACCAATATTATCGCTGATTTTCAGTATGGCGGTGAAAACGGCGAGATACGCTCGCTCGTCGGCGAATACAAAGTTTCCGGTGTTGATGACATTTACGACTGTGCGCAGAGCGGAACAAGCCACAAATACTGCGAAATGGCGAGCATGATCGGCGGCTGGCAGCTTATTCTGATCTACGGTTCTTCACAGATCGCCCGCAAAAGACTCTATCTTTACAATGGTCTGACCTGGAGTGCCGGTACCATGATGAATCCGCCGACGATACCTATCGGCAACTTCGAACTTCCCGAAAAGGCAGCTGTTAAAGTTTCGTTTGTAACTGCCGACGGCGATGATTATCCCTCGGCTAAAGAATATCTGGAAGTCAGAGGTGGTCTTGCTTCTCAGTCTCTCGTTCTTGGAGATGTTGACGGATCATGCAACCCGCTCGACCAGCCGTTCAACAGCAAATTCAGAACTGTAAACCACAAAGGTGAGGTTTCCGACTGCCGCGAAGAGCTTTCGTTCGATGTTGATACGTTTTTCCTGCAATACGACGAAAATGTCCCTGACAGCATAATAAATCCGCATGTCCAGTACGGAACGAATTCGATGGAGTTTTACATTAAAACCGGATCAGACATCGTCCTTACAAACTATGTTATCCTTTCGGTCGATACGCGCCTTCCGGCGTTCGACATTCCCGATAAAAACGAAAAATTCCTGCTCACAACTGTCGGCGAGGACGGCAAAGTCTGCAAAGATACCGCTTTCGGTTATCAGATCGTCGTAGAAAACCACGGTCAGGAGCCGGCTGAGTTCGTCATGGTCAGAGATATTCTGAGAGATGTGCAGACTTACATTCCGGGAACTTTCCAGATCGACTACACAGGCACGGGAAAATGCTTCGAAGATTATCACGACAACGGCGATTTTCCGCTTAAATCGGGTCTCATGGTCGCTGATACGATGGAAATCTGCCAGAATGAGGCGAACTGCGAGAGAGTTCTCCTACGCTTTTTAGTAAAAATGCCGGAAAATTCGCAAAAGAACGCTTCTTTCAACAACACCGCTCTCATCTGGGATGCAAAAACCGGCGAAGAATCGTCTTACAAGACAAATCAGGGCCTTCCCGTCAGAGCGACTTTGGCTGCTTGGTGCGAAGCTCTTGACGATGCTGCGGTCAAGGCAAAACTTTACACGAAAGAGAGCATGACCTGTGACGGGACAAAGGAAGTTCCCGATGATCCGGAACCTGCTTCCGATAAGGACGACACCGACAGCGGTAGTGAGCCGGAAGAAGATGTTTCGGGAGACACTGAAAAAGAGGAGAATCCTGCTGACAGCGCTGACGCTGAAGAAGAGGATGATTCAGGCTGTTCACTGATACTTATTTAGCTTACAAACTTTTTAAGGAGTTCATAAATGAAAAAAATCACGTTGCTTCTGGTTGTTTTGCTTCCGTTGTTTATGTTTGCGGAAAATCTTTACTACTATTCAAACGGCAAAAAAATCACTCTTTCCGAGACTTCGGGTTTCACTTTCATTGACGGCAGAGTTACTAAAAATGCCGGCAATCTCCCGAAAGATCTCAAATTTATGCTCAGACATGAAAACATTTTCCTGTTTGAAAAACTGAGTTCAGAAAACAGAAAAGAACTCGGAAAATACGGAAAAATTCTTCCGGCTTACATGAGAAACGGCGGCGAAAAGGTTTATGCCAGCGGTATGATGTTCGTGAAAATCCAGAATGTTTCCGATATCGAAAAATGGTGCGAATCCAAGGGTTTGAGTTTTGTGAAAAAGTTCAAATACGCTCCTGACTGGTATCTTGTTTCAACAAGCGGTGATCCGGTAAAAAAATCGGTCGAACTTGTCGAAAAGAAGATCGCGGCGCAGGCTGAGCCGAGCTTTTTCATGAATTTTGAAAAAAGGACGTACATCCCGAACGACACGTTTTTTGCAAACCAGTGGCATCTTTACAACGATGGCACGAACCCGAATGTCACCGGTGCCGACAGCACGTATGTTGCCGAAGCATGGGACGTCATGCTCAAACTCAAAGGCGAACTCGGCGGTTCTACCGTAAAACTTGCGATAATCGATGACGGTTTCGATCTTAACCACGAAGATTTCCAGGGTCGTTTCCTCGCCGGTCACGACTTTGCCGACGGAGACGAAATGCCGAATCCGGGAGCTCAGGATATGCACGGAACATCGGTTGCCGGAGTTGCAGGCGGTGCGACGGACAACGGAATCGGTATCGCCGGTGCGTGCCCGAAATGCCAGATTATCCCGATAAGAATGAGAATGAGCGGAATAACTTCGCTTGATGCTTCGGCAATCGAAGCTTTTGAATGGGCGGCAAATGCAGGTGCCGACATAATTTCAAACAGCTGGGGGCCTGCCGACAACAGCGGTCAGACGGTCGATATGAATCAGACTTTGAAGGACCTTGTTGCAAATATCGCGACAACAGGCAGAGACGGGCTCGGAACGATCATCCTTTTTGCGGCAGGAAACGGCGGTGAAAGCATCGAAACTGACGGTTACGCAAGCAACCCGAACGTCTTTGCGATAGGTGCTACGAAAGCTGACGGTCTGCGCGCATCCTATTCTGATTTCGGTAACTCGCTCGACTTTATGGCTTCAAGCTGCGATACCGATTCTTCTGGCGGTGACGGCTGGGCCGGCGGCAGCTACATTGACGGAATCTGGACGACCGACAACATGGGTGGCGGCGGCTACAATGCAGGCAACGTGAACGACGGAGACGCACTCGGCAACTATACCAACAGCTTCGGAGGAACTTCTTCCGCATGCCCGCTTGCAGCCGGTATAACAGGCCTTGTTCTTACGGCTAATCCGAGCCTTACTAAAGATCAGGTCTACGAAATTTACAAAGAAACATCCGATAAAAACGGTTTGGATGCCTATGATGCAAACGGTTTCAACATGAATTACGGCTACGGCAGGATCAACGCGTGCAAAGCTGTTAAGAGAGCTTTTGAACTGGCAGGAACCGATGCCTCGGCTGTTGAATGCGGCGGTGATATCCATCAGTCCGATCCGGTTAATCCGGGCTCGTCTGATCCGACCGATAATACAGGTTCTCTCTGCGGAAACGGAAATATCGACAATGGAGAAATCTGTGACGGCAACACGATAGAGTGCGCTAATCTTGCGAGTGCTCCCAAAAACGGAACAGCAAAATGCACGGCAGACTGCATGGGCTGGGACAAATCTACCTGCTACAACGACGGTGAAGAGCCGCAGGCAGGCGATATTGAAGAAGAGAATAATGATAGTGACAACAGCGGTGCTTCTTCAAAATCCAATGGCGATTCAGGCTGCGCTCTTACCTTGATCTAACCTATGTTCCGCAAACTTTCCGCATTTTTCAGACTTTACCGTGCAGATGTCTTTCTTCTCTCGTTTCTTGCTTTTTTTGCGGGAAGACTTCTCGGAAAAGATGATTTTTCATGGCTTTTTTTGGTTCAGGCGCTTTTTGTTGCACTTTTTCCCTATAACTTTGTTTACACGCTCAATTCAATAACCGATGTTGTCGAAGATTCGGCAAACAAGCCGTGGCGTCCTCTTCCGAGCGGTCTTATATCAAGGCACGATGCGGCTAAATGGCTGATTTTTCTTACTTTCGGCACGATAATCGGTTGTGTCATACTTTTTGAAGGGTTGGAAAAAATTCTTGTTTTTACAGTTCTGATTTTCGGAGTTTTCTATTCTCTCCCACCTTTCGTGCTGAAAAAACGCGGGATTCTGGCGTGTTTCGTAACGGGAACCGGCATGGCTTACCCGATGATTGTGGCTGGCGGGAAAGATTTCCTCCCGTGTTCTCTCAGTCTTTTGCTGCACATTTTGGGGGTTACCGCTCTGAAAGATCTTTCCGATACAGGAGGAGATATTCTTGCCGGAAGGAAAAATATGCTCAGCCTTGAAAAAACTTGTGCACTTTCGGCATTTTTCATGCTTCTTTCTGCTGCGGGATTCCTGCTTAGCCCGCAGAAGACAGCGGTCATTCTGCCTGTTTCTTCACTTGTCCTTCTTTTCGCAAATTTTTTCTTCGCAAAAAAGAGTTTTAAGGAAAAAATCTACGGAAGGATAATTTTTATCACCGGAATAACAGCGGTCGCTGCCGTTGTAGTGCTGAAAATGGCCGCCTGACCGGGTTGTCACCGAATTGTTTTTGAGTATAATAATTCGGTTTTTTTGTGGAGGTGCCTATGAAAATAAAATTTTTGATTGTTTTTGCATTGCTGGTTTTCATTGTTTCCTGCGGTTCTGGAAGCGATGATCCGTATGGTGAATACGGTGATGAAAGCGACAGTGGACATGCGGTAGTTGACGGTGATTCAGCTTTGCCAGACGATGTAATATCGGATGATGACGCTGCCGACACGGAAGCGGAAGATGAGCCGGAAGATCCTGAATGGGCGGCAAAGGATGCCGACGGAGACGGAATCCCGAACGGAGTTGAAGGGAAAGAGGATGCTGACAATGACGGAAAGCCTAATTATCTTGACGATGACAGCGACAACGACGGAATTCCTGATTCGGTAGAAGCTCCGCGCGGTGTTCCGGTTGATGATGACGGTGACGGAATTCCTAATTATCTTGATTATGAGAGCGACGGCGACGGTATTCCTGATGCTTTCGAAGGAACGGGAGATGATGACGGCGACGGTTTGCCGAATTTCCGTGACGACGACAGTGACGGCGACGGTATTTTGGATTCTGAAGAGTGTTTTTCCGTTCCGTGTATCGACAGTGACGGCGACGGCATTCCTGATTATCTTGACGACGACAGCGACAATGACGGAATTCCTGATATGTTTGAGGGAATGGATGACCCCGACAAAGACGGTTTGCCGAATTTTATAGACGATGACAGTGACGGTGACGGTATTCCTGATTCGGTTGAAAATGAAGGAACTGTTCCTCCGCTTGACAGTGACGGTGACGGCATTCCCGATTTCTGTGATGCAGACAGCGACGGTGACGGTCTTTCAGACAAAATCGAATATGAAGTCGGCACGAATCCGAGAGAGAAAGATTCTGACGGTGACGGATTCGATGACAACAGCGAATTTATTCTAGGCAGCGATCCGAACGATTCCGCAAGCGTGATTTCGGAAGACTCTTTTTATGTTATCCTGCCTTACAACGGTGATCCGGTCGTTCAGCATCTTAAATTCAGTACCGATATTCAGAAAGTTGATGTTCTTATTCTTGTTGACCTTTCCGGTTCAATGGATGGAGAACACGCTAATCTTAAAGAAGGAATCAAGTCAACGATTATTGACGGAGTTCGCAACGAAATTCCCGATTCAGCATTCGGTCTTGTAAAATTCGGAACCATGGAAAGCCAGACATATTCTCTTGCCCAGCCTATAACCACTGATGCTGATGCCGTCAAAAGCGCGGTTGACGGAATTTCCGACTGCGGAGGTTCGGAAGAATACCATAATTTAGCTCTCTGGGCGGCTGCGAGCGGCGAATACAGGTATGAAAAAATAAAACTTCCCGGTGGTCTGACAGGAACAAATTGTTCATTGTTTACTTCGACCGAAAGCGTCACGATAAATCCGCCTGACTGTTCAGCTTATCCGGGAAATATCGGCGGCGCATGTTTCAGAGACGAATCCCTGCCGATATTCATTATGGCGAGTGATGAAAGTTTCGCTGACGACGACTGGTGCAGCTGGGAATCCGGTTCCAGAACGACACGCGATATGGCGATTGAAAAGATGAACGCGATAAATGCAAAGTTCATCGGTCTTGATTCAGGAAGTTCGACAAGTGATTTCAATTATATTTCAGACGGAACAGGCTCAAACGACGGTGCAGGAACACGTTTCAATTTCAAGGTCAATGATGACGGAACGGGATTCTCACAGGCAATTGTAGATGCCGTTGTTTCACTTACGAACAATATCCAGATCGATATCACAACGAAAGTAAAGCATGTCCCGAACGAATTTGATGTTGATGATACGACTCAATTCGTGAAGTTGATAACTCCAAATAGTTTTCCTGATGTAAAACCTGGTCAGGAAGTTACTTTCGACATAACGTTTGAAAATGATTTCTACAAAAACGACTCTTATGAATCGAAGGTTTTCACTGCGACGATAAGCGTGCTTGGTGACGGTGCGTTCCTCGATATGAGAGATGTCGTCATTGTTGTTCCGGGCCGTGATTACGCCGGTCAGAACGAGTAGTTTTTGCCAGATCTAAGATAAATTATTCAAAAAAATCATTCTTCCGTAAAATTTAAAATCTCAAATATAACTTTGTATTTGAAATAAAAATTTATTTTTAATTTGAAAAATTGTTGACTTTTATAAAAATTAAAATATTTATTCGCCTGTTATTTTTGCTTTGTTTTTAGAATTTGTGAATTGATTGTCGGAATAGAACTGATAAGACTTTTTATTGGATTTAATATAATGTTAGAGGCTGAAATGCACATAACGCGGGAAGCAGGCACTTTCCACTACGGCTGGTTCTGTAATCTCGCCGTTGATTTCAACAAATCGAAGGAAAGTGTGAAAAATAGCGCTTTGTTTCTTCCGGAATTCAGCAGTTCAGTGCTTTCGGCAAGCGAGATAGGGGAAATAAGGAATCAGATAAATTATATGCTTGAGGCGGAGGATGATGCCGATGAAGAGTTTTTCAACGATTTTAGTGATCCTTTCGTGGTTGAAACGGGCGATCCGTTTGTTGTCGAGGGCGCCGATCCGTTTAAAGTCGATTACGGCGATCCTTTTGTTGTTTCTGACGAGTGAGCTTTTCTGTGCCGAAGTTTCTCCGCTTGAAGCTCTTGCCGCTTTTCTGAAAGGATATGAGGTGACAAGCGAGTCTTTGGAGAATGATTACAGCTGCATCACTCTTGACGGGATGATCGAAAAGGCGTTGCGGAATGTCGCCGATCTTGAAAAGGCGGTCGTTTCGGCGAGAAAAAATACGCGTGTCGCCGGACTTCTGCCTGAAATCAGTTTTTGGGGAAAGTATAAAAGCGATGAAAAACTCTACCTCTACCAGCGCAACAACATTGCCGTCGGTAAAGACTATATCACGGTAGGACCTGACGACAACAACACGACTTACGGCGATCTGAAATCCTACGAAGTGGGCGGAAAAATCAGTTTCGACCTGAAAAAACTGCTTTATAACCCCGATACGATAAGGTTTGGCGAGCAGGAACACAAACTTTACATGATGCGGATCGAGATGATCGAGCGGTTGAGCAATGTATATTATTTTTCTGCTATGATGAATGCGGCCGAAAGTCTGGAAATCAAAATTCCGGAAGAGCAGATGATAATTTTCAGGATAATCGACAGGAAAAACAATGGATGGCTTAGGTCTTATGCGGGTTTCGATATGTATTCATGCGGTAAAAAACAATGAAAAAAGTGCTTTTTCTGCTGATTTTTGCAATTTTCTGTGTTTCGTGCGGCATAGATGCTCCCGAACCTAATGTTTATGCACCTTTCAAGTGTATTGAAGAACCCGAAAACAGGCTCTATTTCCCAGAAGAAAAGCTGGTTTTCAAATTCAATTCCGAGGTGAATCCCAATTCAGTTGCAGCCGGCTTTTCGGTTTCGTCTGAAAACTTGGGAAAGCTTGAATCAATCGAGGTTTCAGGCAATACGGTGACGGTCATGCCGCCGCTTCCCGCAGAAGACAATATTTTTATAACAATGACTTCAGCCCTCAAATCATCCGACAACAGGCCTCTTATGACGGGAGAGCAGTTTACGGAAAACAAAGAGGTCAGGGAACTTCTCTATGAAACAGGTAAAAAACTGCCAGAAGTTGCCGAAATCATTCCCGACGATTCAAAAAGCATGACGGTGGCAGTCCGCTTCGACAGCGAAGTGGAAATTAAATTTTCCGATATTGAGCCGAAACCTGAAGATATGATGAAACTTGATGAGTGGTATGTTTTTCTCTTTTCAAAAAGTGTCGATTTTTTCACTGTTAAAAAGGTAAAATCGGCAGAACGGGACTACGAACTTGAAAATGTGAAAGTTGATCTTCCTTCAAATGAACCAGAAAAATCGGAAGTTTCATTCGATTCAGCCGTGACCGATACGACCTTTACACTCTCGGTAAAAGGAGATTCCGTGATCGCTCTTGCCCTTGAAAACAGATCTTTTATATGCCGCAAAGGCTGTACGGCTGTTCTTGACGGGCTTGAAGCGGAAAAAAATTACGAGGTAAACGCCGAAGTCTGGACTAAAACTGGCAAAGTGAGCCGGACTTTCTCAGTTGAAACTGATGAAGCAACGCCTCACATAATGATTTCGGAAGTTATGCACACGCCGTCGCTGGAGCCGCAGAAAAGCTGGGAATTTGTAGAAATTTACAATTACAGTGCGATGGATTTCGATCTTTCAAACTGTTTTATCGACGACAAGAACGACGGAAAAGGTGTTGATCCTTTAAGTGCGAAAACGGAAGGGGTAAGTCTTGTTCTTCGGGCAGGAGAAGTCGCAGTGATAACGGGAAACGAAGCGGCTTTCGGAGATGTTATGCCTGCTTCGGCAATGTGGCTGATCGTGGATGACACGACGATTGCCGATTCAGGTCTTACCGGTACCGAGTCCGTCCAGATCCTGTGTGATATCGACGGTGCGAGAACTCTTGTTTCCGAGGCTGATCCAGGCAGTTTCAAAACCGACAAAGGTTTTTCGTTTACTGCCGACGCACACGGAAAAAAATGCCAGTCTGAAGTTGAAAACGGAACGCCCGGAGTTTATGAAGAGTGCAGATGATTTTGAAAGAGATTGATTTCAGTGGTTGTATTCGTAACCGGAAGTGATGTCGTCTTCTGTGTTTTCCAAAGTGTCGGGACCGCAGCTTTTTACGATGAATCCTTCCTTTGAAAGTCCGGGAACCGGATCTATTTCACGGATTTCGTAGAATTTATCCCAATAGTCCTTTGCTGCGTCTCTTCCCGGAATATCGGCTTTCATGTTTGCCCTGATGTATTTTGCCCAGTCTTCGTCGCTTTGGTCGGGAATTCTTCCGTCAACAATAGTGTTTCCGTAGATCTGATGGGCGATTGAATTGACTTCGTGCTGTGTCAGTGTGATTTTTACGATGTTCATAAAGTATTGTATCTGTTCTCCGCCTATTCCGGTGAATTTCCCAAGTATGAATATTGTGGCGCAGATGCCTATCATTTTCGCGAACATGATTTTATTACCTCCTCTCCAAGTTGTTCTGCTCTTTCGTTGATGAGCGAGTCAAGTTCCCTGCCGCCGGAAAGTGTGCTTCCGATAACATTGCAGAAGCTCTCCTTGTCCAAAGTGAAGAGAACCGAATCGCTCACTGCTTCGGCTGTCGCGGTTCTCGGAATGTTTTTGACAAGTGCCATTTCGCCGAAGAAATTGCCCGGTTTCAGGATGATGTCAAGAGTTTTAAGCGAGTTGTCGAAGCGTTCAAGATGGATGTTTCCTTCTTGGATGAGATAGAATTTGTTTCCTTCGTCACCCTGTTTGAAAACGATCGTTCCGGCTTTGATTTTTTCCGGTTTAAGATTTTTTATAAGATACGAAATCTGTTTCTGGCTCATGAAAGAGAAGACTGAAGATGCAAGCAGCATTTTTCCGAGGCGGATTTTAGCTGTGATTTTTTCTCTGTTTTCATTGTTCGATGCCAGGAATTTTTCAAAGCCTTCGCGACTTATTTCAAAAACAGCTGTCTGCGAGAGCGTTATGATGCTTGCCGTGCGCGGACCTTTTTCGATAAGTGCGGTTTCTCCGAAAGAATCACCTGTTGAAAGCGTTCCCAGAATCTTTTCTGATCCGTTGTTTCCAGTAACGACGATTTTTGCCTTACCTGAAACTATTGTGTAGAAGTTGTCGCCTGCATCTCCCTGACGGACTATCGGTGAATTTTTCATAAAGCGGCGAAGTTTTATGTGTTTGCAGAGTTCCGTAAGATCTTCGTCTTTAAGTTCTGCAAAAAGAGGAATTTCTTTTAAAAATCCGATTATTTCTTCTGTCGCAGGCACTGCTTTTGCCGTGATCGTTCCTGCAAGATCGCGCATTTTTACAAGCGGAGTTGCAACGACCGAACCGATGTTTCCCAAAGCGATCGTGATAAATCCGATGAGTGCCGCGACTGCCGGAGTTATCATTAGGAGAAGCGTCAGAGCGATAAATATTTCGGAAGCGATGTCTCCAGTGGTGTAGGAAGCGTAAAAATCGGAAAAAAGATAGCTCATTGTCGATTTGGCGACACTCCAGAAGTAGCTGTAGACGAAGTAAATCCAAACCAGTCCGAAGCTTGACAGTATCATCATCCGTTCTTTTTCCGGCGACACTTTGTTTAGGGCGAAAACATCTTTGATAAAGCGTTTTCTCGCATAGTTAAAGGATTTTCCGCTTCCCGGCATGAAAAAATCCACAATCATCGAAAGCGGAGAAGTGCTTATCGGCGAGAGTGTGATAAGCCCGCATGCGGTTGAGATCACGTTCATTACCGCCATCACAGGACGTGCGATACCTGCCTGCCACAAAAGAGCGGTCAAACCCGATACGGCAAACGGAGTAAGTAGAATCATTGCATAATGTTTGAGTGCATCGGTGCGTCCTTTGCCTATTATCTGCGCGGAAGAGGCTTCAATATAGAAAAATCCGCATTTGTTTTTGAGTGTGAGGTGCGGCGTGATACCATGTGCTGCAAGATCTGCTGCGGAAAACAATGCCGGCAGAGAGAGGATCACGAACAGAAAGATGAGTATGAAAAAAAGCGCAAGAAGGTAGGCCATACCGAGTCCTGTCGTTCCCTGCGTGATCGAAGTGAGAATGTTTATACCTTTTAACGAAGGTGCAAGAAAGGAGACTAGCGAAAGGATTAACATGATTGCAAGAACAGGGAGAGATGCAAGGATTTTTCCGGCCAATGCAAGAATTGATGATGGTTTGAGCTTTTTTTGAGCAAGCGTTTTTTCGTAAAAAGCCTTTTTGTGTGCCGATTTTTTGAGTCCTGCAGCACATTCGGGATCAAGCAGGTCATTATCGTTCAGCTTTTCGATCAGAGTTATCAGTTTGTCGAAAACCGACGTGTCACCCTTGTCCAATCTTGATGCCGTAATGTCCGCCAAAGTGTTTTTACCGTCAAATTCAGAGAGGAGTCTCTGTTCGAGAAAATCGAGTTTCACAAAATTTCCGTCGGCTTCGGCAAAAAAGACCGAGTCTGAAAATCTTGTGATAGAGAGGTTCTTCACCG
Organism: bacterium; assembly: GCA_017645765.1. Taxonomy (GTDB): domain Bacteria; phylum UBP6; class UBA1177; order UBA1177; family UBA1177; genus UBA1177. The sequence continues at coordinate 51,606 of JAGCNV010000077.1, forward strand.
GTTCCAGCACTGTGAGTTCGGCATCGTTTCCTACAAAAGAATTTTTCATTGCAAACTCCTATTCAAAACAGAATACTTTAAATGATATTAAAATAACCGTAGATATGCTATTTTTTTTGTAAAATAATAAAAAAAAATCATTTTTTTAGTTGAAATTTAATTTTTATCAGCTATGATTAAACGTTCTATCACGTGGGGGGACCTCAATCGGATTTCCGATTTTGACCGTTTTTAGGTGCATTTCGGTTTTTTCCCCGACAGCGTTTTTTTAACGCTTCTTAGGTTCTTTTTTCAATATAAATATCTGAATTATATTTTTGAAATGCGTTCCCCTAATCCTTTTTTTGTGGTTGGTGAAATTATATTTTTTGACTGATTTTATCCGAGTTCTATCATCTTGTCGATGCAGCGGCGTGCATTGACGATTGTTTCGCTGTCAAGTTTTATCTCTTCGCCGCCTTCACCGCATACTGTGTGGTAAAGATCGACAAGCGTCGTGGCTTTCATGTTCTGGCAGATAAGATTCTGCGCAAGCGGATAAAAGCGTTTTTCGGGGCAGTCGTAGGAGAGATGCTCTACGATACTGATTTCTGTTCCGATTATGAATTCCTTGTGCTCCGATTTTTTCGCAAAATCCATGATTCCCGAGGTCGAACCGATGTAATCGGCAAGTTCGGTGACTTCTGGTTTGCATTCCGGATGGACGAGAACAAGCGCGTCCGGATGAGCCGCTTTCGCTTTGTGGACGTTTTCAGCCGATATTTTCGCGTGGGTCGGGCAGCCGCCGTTAAGAAGCTTGAAATTCTTTTCGGGAAGCTGTTTCGCAACGAATGCACCCAGGTTGCAGTCCGGAATGAAGAGAATGTTTTTGTTATCCAGTTTTTTCACGATCTTCACGGCTGATGAAGAAGTTACGCAGACGTCGCATATCGTTTTGAGCGAAGTCGTAGTGTTGATATAGGCGACGACGGTGTAGTCGGGATAAGCTTTTTTCACTTCGGAAATTATCTCTTTATCCATCTGTTCCGCCATCGGGCATCCCGCCGTCGGATTTGCGAGATAAACTGTTTTTTCGGGAGAGAGCAGTTTCACGGTTTCAGCCATGAAGCGTACTCCGCACATTATTACGGTTTTCTGCGGCGCATCCTTGGCTTTCACGCTAAGCTGGAAAGAATCTCCTGTAAAATCTGCAACTTCGGTGATTTCTCTCGCCTGATAGCTGTGTGCTAAAACGCAGATGTCTTTCTCTTTTTTAAGGCGCAGGATCTCCTGCTGTACTTGACTGATATTCATTTTTAACTCCTTTTTACGTTTCCAACATCGGTGACTATATGATAACCGGCGTTCGTGACGCGCATTTCCAGGCAGCCGCGGCACTGCGCCGATTCTTCGCCCGTGCATATTTTGTTTTCGTATAAATCGTAAAGTTTTCTCACCGAAACAGGTGAAAGATTGGGCATGACGACATTTGCTCCCGCTTTAAGCCCCATTTCGCGTCCCTGCGGATGGATAGTTCCAAGTGCCGTCGTCGCAGGAAGCAGAGCGTGCGGAAACATCAGACGCAGAATTGAAACCATTCTCAGAACGAGCGTAAGTTCCCCCTGCTTTTTGTCGGCAAACGGTGTCTTTTCATGCGGAATGAACGGTCCGATTCCGATCATGTCCGGGTCAAGTTTCTGCAGAAAACGCAAGTCTGCGATAAGATTGGCTGTTGTCTGGAAAGGCGAGCCGACCATAAAGCCGGAACCTACCTGATAACCGATTCCCTTGAGGTCAAAAAGGCATCTTTTGCGGTTTTCAAGCGAAAGTTCGGCCGGATGAAGCTGGCTGTAGTGTTCGTCCGTAGCAGTTTCGTGGCGCAGAAGATAGCGGTTTGCACCTGCGTCAAAGAGTTTCTGATAACTTTCGCGCGATTTTTCTCCGAGCGAAAGTGTTATCGCAACATCGGGATAGGTTTTTCTGATGTCGGAAACGATTTCGCACATCCTTTCGTCGTTGAAATAGAGATCTTCGCCGCCTTGAAGGACGAAAGTGCGGAAACCGAGCCCGTAACCTTCGCGGCAGCACGCCATGATTTCCTCTTCGGTGAGTCTGTAGCGCACTGCATCGGTATTTCCGCGCCTTATTCCGCAGTAGTAGCAGTTGTTGCGGCAGTAGTTTGTCATTTCGATAAGTCCGCGCAGATAAACGGCGTCACCGTAAACTCTCCTGCGAACTTTGTCTGCCGCGGTTCCGAGAGGTTCAGTCGCCTCTTCGCTTTCAATCAGAAGAGAAAGCCCTTCCTCTGGAAGGTTTCTGTTTTCTGCAAGTTTTTCAATAAGTTCCGTTATTTCAGGCTTAACTGTCATCCGTTTCTCCATGAGCCTAAATCCGCGTTTTTTATAGCACAGGCGAAAAAATCGTCAATTATAAATTCTTGCCTTAAGTATCTATGTTTGCTAAAAAACGACGTTTTGTCAGACTGCTGCTGGAAGAGATGGAATCAGGTTTTTACAGACGCGTTTTCGGAATCGCTATTCCGATCGCAATCCACAATTTAATGATTTCCGCGATAAATATGGCGGATGTCTTCATGGTGGGGCAGTTGGGAGAAGAGGCGATCGCGGCTTTGGGAATAAGCAACCAGCTGATGTTTCTCCTCATTCTTTTCCTTTTCGGGATGGGAAGCGGAGGCCAGATCTTCGTTTCGCAGTTCTACGGCAAGGGCGATCTTCTCAATCTGCGGCGCGTAATGGGAGTGATCCTGACTCTCGGGATTTTCGTTTCGCTTGCGGCATTTGTCGGAGCGCGCTTTTTACCCGAATTTATTGTCGGGCTCTTTTCTAAAGACGAAAAAGTCGTAACTCTTGCCTGCGAATACCTGACAATCGTCTCTTGGAGCTACATTTTTACGGCTGTTTCCTTCATTTATCAGGTCGTTCTGCGGAGTACCGACAGCCCGCGTCTTCCCGTCTATTCGTGCGCCATGGCGCTTGTCATCAACATATTTTTTAACTGGGTCCTCATTTTCGGGCACCTCGGTTTCCCGGCGATGGGGATCCAGGGTGCTGCACTTGCGACACTTATTGCAAGAGTAGCCGAAACCGCCTTCACGCTTGCTTACGCCTACGTCAGGAAACTTGCGGCTGCGGCAAAATTCGATGAACTTGTGAGTGCGAAAAAAGATTTGTTAAAACAGCTTTTTGTTACAGCTTCTCCGGTTTTCTTTAATGAAATCACATGGGCTCTGGGCATTCTTGCGCTCAACTGGGTTTATGCAAAACTGGGAACCGAATCGATTGCCGCGATCAATATTTCCGACAGCGTGACAAAACTTTTCTTCGCCGCTTTCATCGGAATCGGCAATTCAGGCGCGGTCGTTCTGGGGCATGACATCGGAGCCGGGATCGAAAGCGAAAAAGTGTGGAAAACTTCAAAAAGACTTGTGAAACTTGCAATCTCGACCGGTGTTTTTCTCTCGTTCCTTGTCTTTCTTTTCACCGACCCGATACTTTCAGTCTACAATATTTCGGAAAGCGTCCGCGATCTGGCTTACAAAAGCACCCTCGTCTGGATACTTTTCCTTCCGGTAGTCGCATTCAATAATCTCAATATTGTCGGCATCTTACGCAGCGGCGGCGACACAAAGGCGGCCTTTCTCATCGATGTCGGTGCGCTCTGGCTCGTCTCGGTTCCCGTTTCTTTCGTCGGAGCTGCTCTGTTCCAGCTTCCGCTTTACTGGGTCCTCCTCCTCGGAAAAATCGAGGAAGCCATAAAATTCGGCTGGGGCTTCAAACGCTACATCTCGAAAAAATGGATCAAAAATCTGGTTAAGGAACTGAACTGAGATGGCAGCCATCTGAATTTAGCACTTGACAATGCTTCTGTTTTGCGTTAGTTCAAGCAAGAAACGGAGGTGCGGACAATGTCAGAATCACGGATTACCATTGATAACAAGCTGGCAAATATCCATCCTGGCGAAGTGTTGAAAGATGAATTTCTTGTTCCGATGAACATTTCGGCATACCGTCTGGCAAAGGAAATCAACATCCCGCAGACCCGTATTTCTGAAATAATCCATGGAAAACGCTCGATTACCGCGGACACAGCCATCCGTTTCTCAAAATTTTTCGGAACAACAGCTGAATTCTGGCTGAATCTTCAGAATCTCTACGATCTTGAAGAAGAAGAAAAGAACCACGCTTCCGAATTCGAATCCATAAAAATGTACGCTTATGCATAATATTCCCTAACACAAAAATCCTTCCGAAAAGTGATTTTTTCCTTGCCTTGAAAAAATTTTTCTCTATATACTGAATCCCGTTTTTGAGTGTTTTTTGAGTTGCAACGTTTCGGTCAAAAATGGGGGAAAAATGGTCTTTAAAATCGGTTTCGACAACGAAAAGTATCTGGAAGAACAATCCAAAGCGATCCTTGAACGTGTAAAAATGTTCAACAACAAGCTCTATCTCGAGTTCGGCGGCAAAATTATGTACGATTACCATGCAGCGCGTGTTCTGCCGGGCTTCGACCCGAATGTAAAGATGCGCCTCCTGCAGATGATCAAGGATGATGCCGAGGTCATCATGTGCATTTATGCCGGCGATATCGAGAAAAGAAAGATCCGCGCAGATTTCGGCGTTTCCTACGATGCCGACACGATGCGGACGATCGATGATTTCACCGACCGCGGCGTTACGGTGAGAGCTGTTGTCATAACCCGTTTCAACGGCCAGCCGGCTGCCGAAGCCTTCAAAAACAAGCTCGAAAGGCGCGGCGTAAAAGTCTATACCCACAGCTTCACAAAAGGTTATCCGACCGATGTCGATACGATCGTAAGTCCTGAAGGTTACGGCAAAAACGCTTTCATCGAAACCGAAAAACCGATAGTCGTAGTCACTGGCCCCGGCCCGGGAAGCGGCAAATTCGCGACATGCCTGAGCCAGCTTTACCATGAAAACCAGCGCGGCGTGAACGCGGGTTATGCGAAATTCGAGACTTTCCCCATCTGGAATCTTCCGCTCAAACATCTTGTAAATGTGGCTTACGAATCGGCGACATGCGACCTCAAGGACGTCAACATGATGGACAACTTCCACTTCGAGGCTTACGGCGAAGTTGCTGTCAACTACAACCGTGACCTTGAGGCGTTCCCGCTTATCAAAAGGATAATCGAGAAAATCACCGGGCAGCCTTCGGTCTACAAATCTCCGACCGACATGGGGGTCAACCGCGCCGGTTTCGGGATCATCGACGACGAGGCGGTCCAGGAGGCTTCAAAGCAGGAGATCATCCGCAGATATTACCGCTACGCATGTGAATACGCGATGGGGCTGGTCAATGAGGAGACGGCTCAACGTGCTGAAATGATTATGAAAAATATCGGTGCAAAGCCGTCGGACAGAGAGGTCTCCGAGTATGCGAAAAAGGCGGCTTTCGATGCGAAAGTCAAAGGCAAAGGAAGTGACGGAACCTATTCCGGCGCGGCGATCGAGCTTAAAAACGGCGAATTTGTGACGGGAAGCAACTCTCCTTTCATGCACGCGGCTTCGGCAATGGTTATAAACGCGGTTAAAAAACTTGCGGGAATTCCCAAGGAAATTCCGCTTATTCCGAATCACATCACAGAAATGGTCGCACACTTGAAGCAGAATATTTTTATGCGCGGAAATGTCAGTCTCGATGTCGAGGAAACTTTGATTGCCCTTGCGATAAGCGCGGCTTACAATCCCTCTGCGGCATTCGCGATGGAAAAACTGAAAGATTTGCGCGGCTGCGAAGTCCATCTCACCCACATTCCGACTCCGGGCGACGAAATGGGGCTCAGAAAGCTGGGACTCAATGTCACGAGCGAGCCCGAATTTGCGACAACCCATCTTGTAAATGCGTGAAAAAACTATGGAAGTAAAATTTTTAGATCTCAAAAAGCAGTATTCTCTGTTCAAAAGCGAAATCGATTCAAAAGTGCAGGCTGTTTTTGCCGAAGCCGACTTCATAAAAGGGGCTGAAGTTAAAAAATTTGAGGCTGATTTTGCGGCTTATTGCGGTGCAGGTTACTGTATTTCCTGTGGAAACGGAACAGATGCGCTGAGTGCGCTCATTAAAGTCCACGATTTTCCTTTCGAAAGTGAAGTGATCCTTCCTGCAAACACTTTCGTTGCGACTGCCGAAGCGGTCATTTCAAACGGTCTGAAACCGGTTTTTGCAGACATAAAAGAAGATTTTACGATTTTACCTGAAAGTGTTGAATCTTTAATAAACACAAATACTTGTGCAATTATTGCAGTTCATCTTTACGGGCATCCTGCCGATATGGAACCTCTTAAAAAAATCGCAGACAAACATAATCTGAAGCTTTTCGAGGATGCGGCTCAGGCTCATGGCGCGACTTACCGCGGAAAAAAGGTCGGAACTTTGGCTGACGGCGCAGGTTTCAGTTTTTATCCGGGAAAAGTTCTGGGCGCTGCGGGAGATGCCGGAGCAATAATTCTCAATGATGAAAAACTTGCAGAAAAAGCGCGCAAATTCTGTAACCACGGAAGATCACAAAAGTATTTTCACGAGTTTGCGGGTGTGAACTCAAGAATGGATACTCTTCAGGCGGCAGTTCTCAATATCAAGCTGAAACATCTTGACGAGTGGGTTGCGGCAAGAAATGCAGTCGCAAAAATGTATCTTGAGCAGCTTTCCGGTGTTTCGGAAATCGTTCTTCCCAAAATACATCCTGAAACCCTGGATGCATGGCACTTGTTTGTCATAAAAACCGGAAAACGCGATAACCTGCGGGAATATTTGAAGAATTGCGGCATTGAAACAGGAATCCACTATCCGCTTTCTCTGCCTGAACAGCCTGTTTTTGCCGACCATTTGAGCTATTGCAGTGATTACCGGGCAGTCAAAGAGTCTCACTCACTTCTTTCTCTTCCGATAGGCGAACATTTAAGTGCTGAAGAAGTCTCTTTCGTTGCGGAAAAAATAAAGGAATTTTTTGTAAAAAATATCTGAAAAAAGGTACGGCTGTGTAGATTTGTACCTCGTTTATTCAATAAAATCGGGATGTTGATGCAACTTTGCTTTCAGGGCTTATTTTGTTGATTTCAGAGTATCCAATGTCTCTTTGTAGAATATTTTAGGTGCTGTCGCGTAAAGTGATTCTATAATTTCTATAGCTTCTTTGCGGTAATGTTCTTCGTGTGTCAGGTTGAACAGACCTACTTTGGTACCGGCTAAAATTTCACCTGTAAGATCGTCGGTTACCATATTTTTGATTCCTTCGATTGCTTTTTCCGGATCTTTCAGCGAGATCAATTTCCATTGGAAAAGAATGTTCTTTAACTCCAGATCCTTGCGGTTGACTTCGACTATTATCTTGTCTGCTTCCTTGCTGAGTTCCATAGCCTTGTCGTATTTTTTTGTGAGGAAAAGCAGATCGGCGTATTCAAAGAGGAATTCGCACAGGATGTTGTTTGCATCGAGTTCTTTCGCAATAGTGATCGCCTGGAGGTAATGTTCCTCTGATTTTTCGAAATTCCCCTCTTTTTTCGCGATGTTACCGAGAATAAGGTGAGCAAGTGCGACATGTCTGCGGATTCCGAGTTCGGTAGCGATTGCAAGCTGGTCTTCGATGAGCGACTTCGCTTCTTCGTATTCACCGAGCCAGTATTTGAGTTCTCCAAGGTTGTTCGACGTGTAGCAGATATACTGTCTGATGCCCACTTTCTTGTAGGTTTCAAGAGCACGTCTGTAGAATTTTGCCGCGTTTTTGAAGTCGTTGAGGTAGGAATATATAAGACCGATGTTGTTTTCAGCAACGGCCACATCAAGCAGATTCTCGTTTTCTTTCGAAATTTTAAGCTGATTCTTGTAGTGCTGAAGTGCTTTCTGATAGTCTCCGCGGTAGTATGCAACACCGCCCATATAGCGGTAGGAAAGTGCTTTCGCCGATTTGTCGTTGATAATTTCGGCAAGACGGAGCTTTTCGGTGAAATGTTCGACTGCATCGTCAAGTTCGCCTTTGTAGTAGTGGATAAGACCGCGGTAACCTTCGACATCGCATTTGCCTTTGATGTCGTTGAGTTCGTTATAAAATGTTTCGGCTTCGTCAAGGAGCGGATTGGCCTCGTCGTAACGTCCTTTCTGCAGCATCATGTTGGCGAGTTCCTTCATACTCGTTGCAATGAGAAGTTCGTCGCCGATCTTCTGCGAGCGTTCAAGACTCTCTTTGAATAATTTTTCTGTAAGATCCCATTTTCCTTCGATTTTGTAGACATTTGCAAGGCTGTGACCGACTTTGATGATCTCTTTTTCGTCTTTGAGGATGGTCAGGAGCTTTTCGTACATTTTTTCAGCTTCTTCGTTGTGATACTGCGATTTTGCGTAGTCAGCTGCTTTTTTGAGATAGACGATTTCTTTTTCAGTATCTTCAGCTTTTTCGTAGTGGAAAGCGAGGGTAGAGAAGAATTTTTCTTCATCTTTGTAGTTTTTCTCGATAGCGTGAGCTACTTTTTTATGAATTTCTTTGAGGCGCGCTTTGAGCTGCATCGAGTACGCCGCATCGCGGAGAAGTGCGTGCCTGAAAGAGTATAGCAGCGAGGAAGCTTCATTCCAGACGAGCTCGTTGACACCCTCTTTGAGCAGGTTCGGTATGTTAAGTTTGTCCTGTTCCTGCGCTATGTCGTTCAAAACGAGAAGGTCGATGTTGTTACCGAGAACGGAAGCACGGAAAACGAGGTCTTTCAAGTGCTGTGAAAGCCTGTCGAGACGGCTGACAAGCAGCGAATTGACGCCGCTCGGAACCTCAGCCTTGTTGCTGGTGAGAGCGTAGTATTTCCCGGTTTTCTGGATATATTTTTTGTCCTTCATGAAGAGAACGAGCTGTTCGATGAAGAACGGGTTGCCGTCGGTTCTTGAAAATACGAAGTCGTTGAGTTCGCGGTTTCCCTTTTCTCCGAGTATGTTTTTGATCATCATAGGAATGTCGCTCTTCTGCATTTTGTCAATTACGATTACAGCGAATCTCTCATCTGTGTTAGTGAGAATTTCAGGCTGAGTGCCGTCGTCGTTGAGTCTTGACATGATGTAAAGCGCAACAGGATAGTTGTCGAGAGCCTTTACCAAAGCTCTGGCTATTGCGAGCGAATCACTGTCGGCTGCGTGCATATCGTCGAGAACGAGCATGAGCGGTCTGGTTTCGGCTATTGCTGCAAAGAAGTCGCAGACCGCATAGATCGTATTTTCATATCTGCTTTTCGCATCAAGCATATCATAGACTGATCCTTCCCAGAAAATTCCGGCAAGGGCTGCAATGTATGCTTTTGAAGCTTCGAAAGCCTCTTTTTTATTGATGATTTCTGCTGATAGAGCAGCCCATGCCTTGTCGAAAGCGGCATGGTTTTCTTCCGTATTAGCATTTTCATTCTGGTTGAAAAGTGTGCGGAAGAAGCTCGTGAACATATTCAGCGACTGTCTGAGTATCGTATCGGTCTTTAAAGTCAATACCCTGAAATCATTTGCGGAATTTTTTCTGACTTCATAAATCAGACGCGATTTTCCGATGCCTGCTTCGCCATAGATCGTGGTGCAGTAAAGTTTGTTGTTTTCGCGGCATTTGTCGCGTGTTTCGAAAAGCTGTTTCAGCTCTGCCGTTCTGCCGGTGAAAGCTGTCGAGAAAGAAGCCTCTTCTTCGACTTTGAGATGTCCTTTTATTTCAAAAACTTCTATCGGAACATCAATTCCTTTGAAAGCGAAATCGCCTTTGCTTTCAAGCTCGAAAACGCTTTTTGCCTTTTCTGCTGCCTTGCCTGCTATCCAGTCTGCGCCGTACGGAGCCTTCATCATAACTCTGGCTGAAAGGTTGACGTTGTCGCCAAGAGCCGTGTAAGCTGCGCGTTTCGGGTTTCCTACGAATCCCGCATAGACGACGCCCTGCGTGATACCGCTTCTAAGTTCGGTATTGCAGTTCTTTCTGATTTCGGCAACGCAGTCGATTGCGCGTTCAAGATTGTCCTCATAGCTGACCGGTGCACCGAAAAGAGCTAACAGTGTCGCACCTTTGTCACCGAAGTCGAAACCGCTGATGTAACCGCCGTATTTCTGGACGTAACTAGCTAAATATTCAAGCATTCTTTCGATTTCGCACATTTCTTTCGAGATTTGGTATGAGATGAAAAGAGAGACGACTTCGCGGAACTCTCCCGGAATTTCCTGCTCGATAACGGTATGCGGAATGAAAATTTCGAGGTCTTCGATCTTCGGTTCAGTTGCTGCTGGCGTTGTTTCTGCCGGCACTAGAAGTTCATCAACGAAGTATGCGCCTTCTTTGATGTGCGTGCAGCAGTCTTTTTTGAGAATAGTATAGACTTTGTCGTTTATGCAGATGTCGTTCGCCGTGCAGTGGTGTTCGGCTTCTGCAGCTTCATCGACAACATCGCCGAAGAAGAGGAAATGCCTTAAGTTTTCTTCGCCTTTTGCTGCGATCCAGTTGAATTTTCCTATTGAAATTCCTGCCTTAGCCGAAATTTTGAAAGCCTGGCCTTTATGGTAGAGCGAAGGATTTTCGGTGAAAAACTTGTGGATATTGAAAGCGGCCGTTATCGCGCGTCTGCCGTTGTCATCCTTGAAGACTGCGGTAAAAGCGTCACCGGCAAAGTTTAAAATGAATCCGTTCAGGTTATATACAGCTTCGATAAGCGGATTGAATATCGTGTTCATGAAGACCGACAGTGTTTCTGCACCGTCGCTTCCCTGCGACATAAGCTGTCTTGTCATGTTCGTGAAACCTGAAATGTCGACAAACATAACTGAAGCGTCCACCGATCCTGATTTTTTATCGGAATTGATGTCGAAATAACCGAGTTGTTTAAGATCAGGAATTAAATTTCTCATACCTACCTGCCCATTCAAAAATTAACCGGATAATTATAGGTATATGGAAAAAGAAAACAAGTTTAAGAGGCTGAGAGTTATAAAATGTTGATTTTTATAGTGTTTGCAGCTGAACCAGTGTTGTTAAGCGCGCTTGTTCCGCCGGTGATTACCAATATCGGTCTTTCTCCGATGACTCCGGAAGGAATAATGGATGCTTTCGGCATGACTCTTTTGTCGAGGTCTTTATCGGTCTTCATGTTGTGGGCAGCATCTTTATTCCATGTAAGAGTACTTGCGTTTATGGTCTGATAAGTACTTTCGGCTCCAGTGCCGCCAATCAAGATGATGTTGTCATGGTATGAATCGTAAAGTGTTCCTGCAAATGCTACATTTTGGCCGTTAGAACTGATGGCGCTTCCATTTTCGGGAGTTATGAACGAACCGTCGGTAAGATTCCATTTTCTTATTACACCGTTTTGATCAGAATCTATAAATTCTCCGGATTTGCATGGCATTCCTCCTAAAGTGTAAAGAGCGTTGTTCGCAGCGATACTGTTTGCAAAAAATATGTTGTTGCTCATGTTTGCTTCGATATCCTTACTTTCATTTTCAGAGATGATCGATGCTACAACTCCGGTTTCGCTTGTTTCCACGGTAGTTTCTTCTGTTGCTTCGTCAGTTGTTTCGTCTGTCGCTTCGTCGGTCGTTTCATCAGTTGCTTCATTAGTCGGTTCCTCTGTTGCTTCATTTGTCGTTGTTGATGAAACGACAGGTCTTCCGCCTACTGCAAAAATCGACCCGTTGTTATATGCGAGAGCAGGAAGAATCATTGGAGACGAAGTTTCCTTGAGTTCGGTGACTTTACCAATCGAAACAGATTTTTCTGCGGCGGCTGTAGAGTCTGTAATTGAAAATTTGTATGTCTTATTTGAAGGTTTACCGTTTTCGTCAACTCCGCCGACAAGGAAAACATCGAAAACCGCAATGCCGTTTTCCTGATCGTTCACAGTCTGCTGGACAAGAATGCTCTGGAACGCCATGAAAGGAATTTTGTTTTCTTCAGGTACAGAAATAATTTCGGTAGAACTTTCCTGCTTGTCTTCACCGTTATTTTTCATATTGAATTTGGGGTATGAAGGCATATATCTCTCGATGGTTGTAACTGGGTTTGTCTGCGAGTAGGGCAGAGGCGGGTAACCGTCGAAAGCTTCTTCCTGCTTTTTTGAACTGAAATTCTGGACTCCGCCGATAAATATAACGCTGCCGTCGTTCAGGGGTATTGCGGTATGCATTGCCCGCTTTTCGTTAAGATTTACGAGAGTTTTGTTTTCTCCGGTAGAACTTTCAATTATTCCGGACTCGATGTCGATTATTTCAACACTTTCAGTTGCCGCACATGTACCGTAATCATCGCATGAAATAAAACCGCCTGCAACAAGGACTCTGTTGTCTCCCAGAACAGTTGCAGTGTGACCGAATCTCGCAATTTGAAGCTTGTTAGGCATATCAAGCTCTGTCGGTTGCGGTTTTACAGGGTAAAGAAGAACTGTTGCTTTTGTTGTTTCTCCCTTCTTAAAACTTAAGTTTGTTACTTTTCCCTCCCATTTCGGGTGAGTTACATCGGCTCCGAAGAAAAGCGAAACGGTGAGTGTTGCGTCTTCGACATTTTTGATACCCGTGAGTTTGTTTTTAAACTCTCTCCATTTTGTCCTCTCGATTGAAAGAACCGGTTTCCCGTTAATAGGAACAGGAAGACCGTTCCTGTCTGTTATCTTAAGGGCTATTGCTGCAATTTCCTGACTGAGGCAGTCAAATGACATTTCCGGATAGCATTTGTCTTCGCTGTCGCGCAGCATCCTGAGAGAAACGGTAGCCCCGTCGTCATCGGAATTAGATTCGTCTCCGCCGCATGAAACAAGGAAAAAAATTGAAAAAATCACGAAAAATAACCGAAGAAGGTTTTTCATTTTTGGATCTCCTTAAATAAATCGTTGATTTTATTAAATTTCTTTGAAATAAAAATTTCTTTTGCATCGATATCGGAAACTTGAACTTCCACTGTGCCGGAAGTAGAGGTTTCCACAACCGCAAACGATCTTCTGCCGGTGAGTCCGACCTTTCCTAAAGAGCCTGGATTTATAAAAATTCTGCCGCCGCGCTCTTCAACAAGAGGCGTGTGTGTGTGCCCGAAAACGACGATTTCAGCTTTTGCTGCGTTCATCGCGCTTTCGTTTACAGGCAGAATCCTGTGCGGAGCTGTAAGATTGTGAACCATGAAAAAGTTCAAACCGCCGATATCTGCTGAAACGCTTTCCGGAAGATACCCCGAAAGGACGAAGTCGGTGTTTCCGAAAACAGCGTAAAGATTTTTTTCGCCGACAGCCGCGTTGAATGCGCTGAAAAATGCGGCATCTCCTATATCTCCAGCGTGCATCACAGCATCAAAATCCATATTTTTCATATCCAGCGGCATTTCGCCGTGAGTGTCGGAAACAACAAGTATTTTCATAACCCGCACCCCCAAAACTATTCTTTTTAGCACGATATAGTTGTTATGTCAAAATAGTGGCAGTTCCGGTGCTGATAGTTTTTTTATCAAAGATTTTTTCTGCTTGTCTTAATATGTTTTTCCTGTAAAATACCATGTTTTGTTAATTTTAGACGGAGACGGTCATGAAAAAAATACTGTTGTTTTTTGTTATGTTTTTTCCATTTCTTTCCCTTTTTGCCGGATGGGGAGCTGATCTCTGTGAAGATGTGACCTGTTCGGGGCACGGTGAATGTCAGGAAGACGGTGAAGATGAATGGTGTTTATGCGATGAAGGATATATTGCTGACGGAATGAACTGTATTTTAGGCTGTAACGGTGTTACATGCAGTGGTCACGGTGTCTGCTCGGTCGTGAGCGGTGCCGAGGTATGCAGCTGCGAAGCTGGATTCCATGCATCTGGACTCAACTGCATTCTGAATGAAGCTTCGACGGTCGATACTCTTGCTGTACTCAATGAAACTGACTGCTACAACACCGGAAACTGTCATTACCGGCTGATTTTCGCGACTGGTGCTTATGATTTTACTCCGGCTCTTTCTTCGCTTTACGACATCATCGTGAATGTTCTGGACTCTGGAAATGTGTGGCACAATTACAGGAAAACCGTGGCTCAGTGCGTGACGGAAGGAGTGTGCGACAATGTGGATGCGCAGTATATCGATTTCTGGTTTCAGCACAATGTGAACGGCAATCAGTATGTTACGGTCGAGCTTCTGGGCAACGGCGACGACGCCTACGATGACATGTTCCACGATGTTCTGATCGATTACTGCTATGGCGTAAACTGCGGAACGGGCGGCACATGCGACGGCACTTCCGGTTATCCTGTGTGTTCCTGCGATGAAGGCTATGTTCTGCGTGGCAGTATCTGTGAGGAAGGCTGGTTCGAGGATGAGAATCTGGCAGCAGCGGTTGTCGAACTGCTTCAGTACGATGGTTATGAGGTCGAAACGGAAACCGATATCGACCCTGAAATGCTTGAAGGTATCACTCATCTTACATTGAGAGGAAAAAACATTTCTTCTTTGGCCGGAATAGAGTTGTTCAGTTCTCTGGCTGTACTTGATGTTTCGGAAAACATGATTTCCGATTTGTCTCCCCTTTCAAACTGTGAAGAGCTTGTAATTCTCAATATGTCAGGCAATCCTGCAAACGATTTGAGTCCGTTGAGTGCCCTTCCGCTTGTCAGTCTGGATATTTCATATTCTGGTGTTTACAACATTAACCCTCTTGTTTCGATTGAAACACTGTCTGAGTTGATTCTTGCAGATATGGAAAACGGCAGACACGGAATAATCAGACCGGAAAACAGCACAGTGTCGGAATGGCTTTTAAATCAGGAATTTCCAGGATGTAACAAGTTTTATTTCTACGGATCATCCAACAGCAATACATTCGGAGTCGGATTTATAGAAACCGGCAGCAACTGTCAGGCCCACGGTTCGTGTGTCAACGGAATGTGCGTATGCGATGAAGGCTACAGTTATTCGTTAATCAACAATAGCTGCTATATTCCGAACATTTGCGATGCAGAATCGCATCCGAACCCGGCTACAGGGATCTGTGAAGACAACAAACAATACATTCACTGTGGTGATGAGCCTGGCAAAAAATTTTCTTACAGCTATCTTGAGTGGAACGGAAGCGAATACGCATTTCCCGACGGATATACAAATACTGAACCGTGCAAAATCGGAGATGGAACATGTGACGGTGATAACAACCGTAGTATCTGCCGCTGGAGCTGCGAAACAGATTATACCGCAGTCGGAAATGTCTGTGTTCCAAGGGCAGTCAGAGAAATCCCTGACAGCGCTTATAATCAGCTGATCCTGCCGCATATATCGAGGCAGGATGTCTCGCTCGAGCCGGTTCCGGGAGTTCCGTCGTTTGCGCCGGTTCTGAATGCGGGATTTTATTATAGTGCAAAAAAAAATCTTGAATATGGCTGGTATTTTGACCTGCCGAGGGTCGAGCTGAATCTTAACGAGAGAGGGTATACACTTACTTCCTACGAATGGGATCAGAAAACAGTTTATGTTTACATGCCGTGGGGAAAAGAGGAATATTCAATAGAGGCTGAGAAAAAATGTCTTGATTCGGATAACTATCCGGTGGATTGCGAAACATCGCCGGATATTGATCGTCTTGAGATAACATATTATCCTGCACCAGGGCAGAATCTTTTTTCATATGTGGTTCTGGAAACAACAGGAGAAGCTTACGGATTTAATTTCGGTGTTGACCGTAACGACTGGTGGAAAATTACACGTTACGGTGAAGACGGCTCTGTCACAGAGTTTTCAAGGAATTACAATAAAAATGGAAATGAAGAGGTAGTGCCAAGACCGAATTTTTTCAGCTTCATGGACTATATTCCGATTTCGAAACATGTTACAAGAGACAAAAAAGAAACATCATTCAGCTACGAATGGGGTTTGGTTAAAAGAATGTACACTCAATCTGTGCATTTTTATTACATCATTCGTTCCGCAACCATTGTTGACCCTCTGAAAAGAGTAATAAAAATCGAATCTTCTGACCCGGAACTTTCTGATTCGGAGACTCAGGAATACGGTCTTATGGGCCGGCCCGGCAGTTATTTCTTAGTATACACGCCGCTTGAAGGTGATGTCGAAATATCTGTCGGCAGGGCAGACCATGACGGTGAAGTGATAGAATCTACGCTGAAAAAAGTTGTAAAGTACTCAAATATAGACGGTTTTTCTATGGATGCCAAAATATATAAAGACGAACATCTTTATAGAAAAGACCGGTATTCCATAGATGACAGTAATAAAAATTTATTTGTTTTGGATTCGTATGCTGTAATTTCCGTAAATTCCTTTCCTTTGGATAGTAGCGTCGGCCGTATGACATGGGAATTTACTAAAGAAAACGATAATCCTGACGGCTATGTCGAAAGAAAGCTCGTCAATAGCGATGATCCGAACGATCCGGAATATATTGTTAAAACAGTGAAAGGAAAATTTTATCAGCCTCGTCAGAAAATATATCCGTCTGAATATTCTCTTTCTTATTCTCCACTTAAAACCGAGACAATATATTCGCATGAGAAAAGCGGCAGCTCAGACAAAAAAAGAATTGTTGAAGATTATTTTACGGAATGGCTTCAGCCTGCGAAAAGGTGGATATGTGAACGCGACTACGATGATGATGAAAAAAACTGTGACGGAATCTCAAACACTGTAAGCGAATCAATCAAATACAATGTCAGCGGTTCACCGATATACTTCAAAAACGCGGACGGTCAGGTCACAGTCAATATTTACAATACGACAGATGAAGTAAGTCCCGGCAACTATATAGTTCATTTCCTTTCGGATCCGTGGAATTACAGCAATGCAGTCAATTTAAATGTCAATTTGCCGACACCTGATTTTATAAGGGCTGATAATCTCCATAAAACCGGTACCCTGGCGTGTTCATCCGTTTACAGTCTTGATACCGGCAGTGTCGGCGGAATGATGCTCAACTATGTTGCATACGGAATCACTCCCAATTCAGACTTTTGCAGCAGCTCTGAAAACAAAAGAGTCACGAACTATGTGTGGAAGGAAGAGGCTTCGGGAAAACCTTACGATCTTAAAACGGTGACATATCCTGACGGAAAAGAGCAGGAATTTACCTATGATTACGAGATGACCGCTGACGGTGTGGGTAAAATCCGTGGTGAAACAGTTACCGGCAGCAACAACCAGAACACGCTTCAGACATGCTATAAATATGACAATAACTATCAGCTTATAGAACAAGGCATAGGCTTGCCGGGTCCTGATTGCAGCAAGAAAAAAGGATTCTCTTTCAGCGGTGAAGGCGGGCTTCTGATGACTCATGACTATTCCTTTGATGAAAATAACACTCCTGTTCTTGCAAACGACTACATTTACGACTATCTCGGCAGAAAACTTGTTGAAAGAAATTCAGCGGGAGTATCAACAGTTTATGTCTATGACAGCCTTGACCGCGTAGTATTCACGTTTTTCGGCTGTAATGTTGATAATTTCGCTTTCGAAAACCGTGTTTACACACCTTACAGTTTTGACGGAGACGCTTCAGCCGGAGTAACCGGTAGCGGAGTCACATTTGATTATAACCGCGGCGAATTTCCTTATGCCCGTTACATAAACCTTAACTCTTGCGAATACTACCGCAAATATACTTACGACACCAT
This sequence comes from bacterium, assembly GCA_017645765.1. GTDB lineage: Bacteria > UBP6 > UBA1177 > UBA1177 > UBA1177 > UBA1177. The sequence continues at coordinate 69,197 of JAGCNV010000077.1, forward strand.
GAGCAACCTGACGGAAACATACTTCTTTGAATATTGGGGTGTCAATGCAAATAACCAGGTCGTTCAGCTGGATTCGCCCAAAATCATCAAGCAGACAACCGAATACGACATGCTCGGCCGCGCAGTAAAAAGCTGCCAGTTCGACGGCTCGACAGCAAATCCGACCGATGACGACAAAAGGTGCATAGAAACTGAGCACGACATCTTCGGAAACATCGTCAAAAAGAAAGAAAACGGCGAAGTCCGCACAATCACTTATGACCTTAGAAACAGGCCGCTCACAGTCACAGTCGACGGACTTCAGACAGAGCAGTATTTCTATCACAATGAAACTTGTGACACTTATTGCGGTTATGATGAGATAGCAAACAAATACGGAACAACTAACACTCTCAAAACATACAAAGACAGATGGGGCAGAGCCGCAAAAAGCGTTGATCCGTTCGGAAACAATGTAGAACCGCATTATAACAGCACGACATGGCTGACGGATTATTCAAAAACATACAACGGCACAACTTTGACCAGTTTCGATGCGTATGAATACGATGATTTAGGCAGAGTTTCAACCATTAAAAAAGTTCTTTTCGATCCTGCGTCGAATACATCCAATGCGGCGGCAACATCAATTAACAGTATTGCCGCGAAAGAAATGGTTATCGAAAAATCGTATTCCTACGATTTAGATACAGGAAGTGTTGTCGCCATCGAAGACAGCCTCGGAAGAGAATCGGTGAATACATACGACCATTTGAACCGCGTTGTCGAAGTTAAAAACTACGACGCCGACAATCTTTTGGTTTCTTCAGAAAGAACTGCTTACGACGCGTCCGGCAGAATATCTGCTGTTCAGAACTGGACTTCGGCAAAAACGACTGTTACAGAATACGATTATGACAGAATGGGCAGAGTTACAGCAACATGCGTCAGCACTGCGAATGTCCCCGAAACGCAGGACTGTCTTGCAAATTCATGCACTTTCACAGACACAAAATGCTCATACCAGCTTTATAACACAGGCGGTCAGGTGGTATGGAGTGCCGATACAGAGAGAGGAGAAATCACAAATCTGCTTCCGTTCTTAAATATGAGTCTTTTTGTCGGAAACGAGACTGTTTACAGCTACAATGCTTTCGGTGAAGTTGTAAAAACGGCAAGGAGAATGACTGCAAACGGCAGCGGCGGCGGTTATAAAGAAACGCAGCTTTACAATTCCGACGGCTGGATAACCACAAATTATACTTATGATATTTTTGGCAGAAACACTGAAAAAGCCGATGACAACGGTTCAAAAACCCATTACACCTACACTGCAAACAATCTTCCTGCGACAGAAACATACTGCGGAAGCAGTGACTCCAACTGTGCATCGCCGCGTGAAGTCACTTACACTTACAACACTCTGCGCGATCTTGTCAGTGAAACTTACGAGCAGGATAATGTTTCTCTGACCGTGAACTATGGCCGTGACAATTACGGCAGGATTTCGCAGAAATACACTGGAACTACTGCGACTGATGTTTACCAGACATTCACCTACAACAACAGAAACCTGCTTGAAACTGCAAAAAGCGTTGATCCTACGAATACGACATCCACGCTTTCGGAAGTAACCAGAACCTACGATTCATTCGGCAATATAAAATCCGAAACCTTTGATTCAGGCACGGTATCAAGCGCTATTTCGTGGAATTCTTCAACCAAAGTTATGACAGAAACAACCACGCTTCCGACCGGTAAAAACATCGTTGAAACAGCTTTCAGCGGACTCCCGGAAGCTCTTGAATACGACGGAACGAAGCTCCTGCAGTATAACTACGGCACAGGCAATGTTCTCACCAGTATCCGCAAGAATTTTGATTCAAACAATAACCATGCAGCCGAGCTTTCCTATACCTACAACGACTGGCGCAAAGTGAGCCGCAGAAAAGAAGATTTCACATCACTGAACGCACCGGCTGTTGCGGATTACGAATACACCTATTCCAAAGGGCTTCACCTTATCGGAAAGCAGGAAAACGAGGAAAACCGCAGGACGGCTTATCAGTATGACTCATACTACCGCTTGAGAAGAGTCGATTATGACTGTGCCTACAGTTCAAGCGATCCAACCTGCATGGAAAACAGGAACAATGTCTTCAAATGCAACTCGTCTGAAAGCGGCTGCGAAGACTTCCAGCTTGACGGAGTGCACAATATCAGATCAAGTTATGAAAACCAGACAAATTTTGCATGGACAGTTGACGGTTTCAACAGACTCACGCAGAAATCAGACGGCAGCAACACGGTAAAATACACCTACGATTCGAACAACAACATGACCGGTGAAGATCTTGACGGCGACCAGAATGCGGACATCGTTTACACCTACGACAAACTTAACCGCCTGACAAGCGTTGCGAACTCCGATTATCTTGTCGAATACAGCTATGACCCCTTCAACAGGCGCACTGAGAAAACTGTTTACTACACCGAAAACAGCAGCACATTCGAAAGAACACACAAATATGCCTACGACGGCTGGGATATCATCAGCGAAGAGATCAAAACCGTCCGCACATCAGACACCCCAGCCACGACCGTTACATGGCAGCTGCGCAGATATGTCGATCACGGCACCGATAACCACATCATAATGGACACTGTTTCATGCAGTGACGACGGCAACGGCAACTGCTCGCCCAACGAATCGACCCTTCAGAGAATCTGGTTCCACAAGGACGAGAGAGGCAACATTATCGCAATATCAGACGGCAACGGCACGATATACGAGCGTTACCGTTACCGCGTCTACGGCGAACACGAAGTTCTTAACGCAGACTTCACCACGAAATCAACGGCTGCAATCTCGCCGTTCTTGTGGGGCGGCTCGCTCTACGAACCAGAAACTAATCTTTATTGGATGCGAAACCGTTATTACCACATCGATATGCACCGCTTTATCAATCAGGACCCCATCGGAATCTGGGGAGATGCCAATAACCTTGGCAACGGTTTCGCTTATGTCGCCGGAATGGTAATCGAAGCGAGTGATCCGAGTGGGTTGTGGAAAGCAATAGAAAATGCAAATTTAGAAGATTTATTGCAAAAAACAAAAGATTTGGAAGAACTTGTTGATGAAGCATTTAGGGAAGCAACAAATTCCCAGGAAGAAGCTCCAATATCTTCAGGAAAAAGAGATAGAGATGATAGCTCAGCGCATAATTGGGGAGGAGCTGTTGACGTCAATTTTAAAAATGTGGCAAATCCAACTCAAATAAAATTGAATTTTGCAAGAATTTTAAGAGATAAGCTAAATGAAAGATATGGCAACGGATTTGTCGGAAGTAAACGTTTTCAGATAATTGTAGAAGATAAATCTAATCCGCCTAAAAAATATCCTCCAATAATTGGAGAAAACGGAATTCAAAAAGGTCCTTCAGAAGGTGCTATAGGTCATGTCGTTCATGTCGGTTGGCGAACAGCAGAAAAACCATCAAACAACGATGTGGAACAAAAAAATAAGAAAGAAATGAAAAAAGATAAGAAAAAACAACAAAATGAAGTTGAAAAAAACAACTTAAATAATCCTTCGACTTTACCAGGTCCAGCAGAAGGGCAAGTAAGAACAGTTTATCCCAATGGAGCTGTTGTAGATTGCGAATTTGGTAGTTGCTGGTGCGTATCTGGCAATTGTGCTGGAGCTATGAATGGCAGTATGCCTTCAAATCCCGACGAAGATTTAGATTTAGTTCAACAATATCTTGCCTTTAACATTTTGAAAAAAATGCTCAGATTAGCAGATTATTCTGAAGATAAGCCTTTTGAAAAGTATGAATCTGACGGATATATTATGTTTGTTCGGAATCCTTTCTATAGACAAAAAGATCCATTAAAGATGATTATCAAAGAAGGTCATAACGGAAGAGGTTTCATGTTTGTCCGTAATCCGTTTGCTGCACCACCGGAATATAATCCCTTTGCTTCAACAGCTGATTTTTGGTTCAATTCTGACTTTAACAGAGGCAATATTGATCCTTATTGGTATTAGGAGGTATTTATGAAAACATTTTTTATTTTTATGCTTACTTTTTTGATTTCGCTCTCTGTTTTTGGAAAAGAAAAGACAGAAAAACAACGCAATTTTAATTTGTCTGGGAAAACTTTTCAAAGTATCTGCGAAGGCGAACTTTCCACAAAAATCATTTTTCTAAGCAACAAAAAAGCTGAGTTCGTTTTCCATGAATTCTGGTCGGAAGATGGTGACAACGGCGGAGAAGTAACCTATTCATCAACAGTCGATTACAAAGTGGACGGTGACAAAATTCTGGTTGAACGCGTCGGGATAAAATATGTTTTCTCATATTCAGAACTTAAAGATTATCCGAATTCTGCAAAAGGATTGCAGTTGATATCATTGACAGGAACGGGGGATAAGTTTTTCAACGCTGAAGGATGTCAGAAAATAATGGTGGAAACAAAAAGCCTGGGCAATGCAAAAAAGAAAAAGTAATTACAACAGTATTGGTCCCAACGGAGCAATTAAAATTTACCGAAATCCATACTATGTGAACAAAGACCCATTGAAAACTATCTTGTTTGATGGCAATAACGGTTCTGGTAAGCCCATGCTTTATAGAAACCCGTTTGCACCTGGAGCTGAATATGGTTATGATGCAACAACTTACGAGCAATGGCTGAATAAAGGGTTTGTCCAGCCGGAGGTGGATCCATGGAAATAAAATCAGAAAATAATTTTTGCAAGGCTTTATTTTTAGGTTTTATCTGGTTTTTCAGAAAAAGGATGTATTTGGAAGGAGCGATTCTTTTCATAATATCTTTTTGCACAACAATTCTGATTTTTTCGGTTTCACTCCCAGCTTTTGCTGATTTGAATCTTGAAGTTTTTGTATGGCTGCCGCTATTTTTCGTGCCTAACTTTGTTTTTGCTTTTTTTGCCGACACAAGACTTGAAAAGAAATTAAAGCAATTTGCGGAAAACCCTTCAAAAAAGCGGTCAGAAGTGCTGAATGTCATAATCACAACATTTGCTGTAATCTTGTATCTCGTAATGATACCGGCATACCTTCCTCTTTATGACAATGTTTATGATCACTGTATGACTCTGGAGCCAACAGGTAAATACAACACATTTTGTGAATGTGGATTCGTTCAGGAGATAATTTTTTTCACGGATCACAGTTTGGAATATATTGAATATTCCGAAGATACAGATTCCCACACACGAATGAAATGGGAAAGAAACCACAATTTTATAACTACTTCCAATTCTATCAATTATGGAGATCAAGTTCTTGAGATTATTCCGAATTTTCCGGTAAATAAAAAGGCTGCAGTTACTATTGGTTTTGATGAAAAGGTTATGGAACAAAATGAAGCTTGTATCGCCAAAGAGACTGTTTTATTGACAAAAGGTGATTTTTCTGTTGTCAAACCGGAGACCTATTTCTTTAAAAATTACGATTACGATTACTTCAAGACTTTAAAATGTAAAAAAGACAAAAACCTTTTTGTCAAAAGGCTGATATATTCAGCAAAGTTCTTTAAAGATGATGATTTTGTTCTGGATACGCTGAAAAACATAGATTTAAAAACTCTTGACCTTAATTCTGTTGATAATGATGGTTTGACCGCTCTTTATGCAGCCGTTGACTGTGGTTTTAATAAAACTTTAGAGCTGCTTTTGGAAAACGGTGCTAATCCGAATCTGAAAAATCAGAACGGTTGCAATCCTTTGGGACTTGCCCAGCAAGAGGAACTTAAAAATACTGAGTCAATATTGAGAAAATACGGGGCAAAAGAGTGATCAAATCAGAAACCTTTGACTCAGGCACGGTATCAAGTGCTATAGCATGGAATCCCACCACAAAAGTGATGAGCGAAACTATCACGCTTCCGAGCGGAAAGAACATTGTCGAAACGACTCTCAAGGGACTTCCGGAAACTCTTGAATACGACGGATCAAAACTCCTGCAGTATAATTACGGCACAGGAAATGTCCTGAGCTCGATCCACAAGAATTTTGATTCAAACAATAACCATGCAGCCGAGCTTTCCTATACCTACAACGACTGGCGCAAAGTCAGCCGCAGAAAAGAAGATTTCACATCGCTGAATACTCCTACTGTCGCAGATTATGAATATACCTATTCCAAAGGGCTTCACCTCATCGGGAAGCAGGAAAACGAGGAAAACCGCAGAACTGCTTATCAGTATGATTCATATTACCGCTTGAGAAGAGTTGATTACGACTGTGATTACACCGCAAGCGATCCTACCTGCATAGAAAGCAGGAACAATGTTTTCAAATGCGACTCGTCTGAAACCGATTGCGAGGACTTCCAGCTTGACGGAGTCCACAACATCATGGCGAGCCGAGAAAATCAGACCGATTTCACCTGGACGGTTGACGGATTCAACAGACTCACAGAGAAATCGTGGAATAGCAACAGGATCACTTATAGCTATGATTCAAATAACAATCTTGTTTCTGAAGATTTCGACGGCAGTAATCCTCCGGAAATTGTCTACACTTACGACAAACTTAACCGTCTGACAAGCGTCACGAACTCTGATTATTTTGTTGAATACAGCTATGATCCCTTCAACAGGCGCACTGAGAAAACTGTTTACTACACCGAAAACAGCGATACTTATGAAGAGACGCACAAATACGCTTACGACGGCTGGGATATCATCAGCGAAGAGATCAAAACCGTCCGCACATCAGACACACCAGCCACGACCGTTACATGGCAGCTGCGCAGATATGTTGATCAGGGCACCGATAACCACATCATAATGGACACCGTTTCATGCAGTGACGACGGCAACGGCAACTGCTCGCCGAACGAACCGACCCTTCAAAGGATCTGGTTCCACAAGGATGAGCGCGGCAACGTCATAGCGATATCAAATGGAAACGGCACGATATACGAGCGTTACCGTTACCGCGTCTACGGAGAACATGAAGTTCTGAACGCCGACTTCACACCGAAATCGACAGCGGCACTATCGCCTTTCCTCTGGGGCGGCTCACTCTACGAACCCGAAACCAACCTTTATTGGATGCGCAACCGTTATTACCACATTGATATGCACCGCTTCATCAATCAGGATCCCATCGGAATCTGGGGAGATGCCAACAACTTAGGTAATGGTTTCGCCTATGTCGCAGGAATGGTAATTGAAGCAAGTGATCCGAGTGGGTTGGACGTTACAATAGTTGGTGATGATTTGGTACAAATAATAGAAAATGCATGTAAAAATTCAGACAGAGCTTCTGCGATATTTGCTTTTTTAAACGCTGACGATAGTGTAAATGTAACAATTTATTCCACATCATCTGATTCTATTATTGATTATGATATAGATGAAGAAACAGGAGAGCGTATACCTGTAAGTTTACAAGACATGGGTGGGGCAGTAACTATTTCCAAAGAATCCGGTTCTATCGAAATCATAATATCAAAAGATATTGTAAAATCTGGTAAAGCTAATGCTGTAAGTGGAGAAATTGATGCCGAAGCAGTCTTTGCACATGAAGGTTCACACGCTGTTGATATTGCCAACAAAAAAAGTAGTAAAAAAACTAAAGACCTAGAAGAAGCCTACGCTGTTGCTATGGAAGTAGAGGCTCAAGATGAATTGGATGAAGCTAAAAAAAATGAAGAGGAAAAAAAGGACAAAGGTGGAGAAAAATATCCCAGCGATCCTGACAATTCAAACGATTCTCATCAACAAAAACTGATGGAAAGTATGCTCTCCAAAATATTGAGAAACAGCGATTTTTCAATTTATGAACAGGGGCCAGTTGTCAAAATCCAAGTTGAAACTGCATCAGGCAATCCAAAATGGGTTTTTGTGTTTAACCCGTTCTACAAAGGTAAAGATCCTATGAAACAGATCTTCTGGAAAACTAAAAATGCTGATGGAACAAATGGTTTTGTCAGAAATCCTTTTGCTCCAGGTGCTGAATATGGCTACGATGCTACGACATACGAGAAATTTCAGCAATCTGGATTCCCGCAAACAAATGTAGATCCGTATTTTGAGTAGGAGAAATAAATGAAAAACATAATATTTTTACTTTTTTTAACTCTCTTGTTAGTTTCCTGCACCTCAAATAGCGGAAAAAATCTGATAAAAGCTGTCAAAAATAATGATTTTGGCAAAGTTAAGAGAATTACAACGCAGGAAAATGTCAGTTTTATCGATGAAAACGGTGCTACTCCGATGATGTGGGCTGCGTTTAACGGCAATGTCGAAATCCTCGATTTTCTAATAAAAAACGGGGCTGATGCCAGAAAGAAAGGAGTCCTTTCGGTTCAAAGAAAAGACAAATACGGTAAAGATGTGATAATTTCTTATCCTTCTCCATTGAATGCGGCAGCGGGTGAAGGGCATATTGAAGCAGTTAAATATCTGATTGAAAAAGCGAGGGTGTCGGTTAATGAAAAGACAATAAAAGTCAGAGATTCTATAGATTCGAAGGGCAATCCCAGCTTTTTTGACGAAGAGGAAAACGATAAATCGGCTTTGATTGAAGCAGCCCTCTCACACAAAAAAGATGTGGCGGAATATCTTTTGTCAAAAGGTGCCGACCCTGATTACAACGAATATGATCCGGAAATAACGGCTCTTGAAGTCGCTTTTCTGACTTTTGACTATGAAATGGCTGGACTTCTGCTGAAAAACGGTGCGAGTGCGGATATTTTCACGCGAAGGTCAGATGGTTTCAGAGTTTATCCGTTTTTTGCTGTTGTGCCGAATGAGTGTGTTCCGCCGGAAACAGATAAAGCCGCATACAATCAAAGCGTTAAGAAGACTATCCCTCTTCTTCTGAAAAACGGAGCAGTGCTTAGAAATTTCATATTTCCGGTTTCGAAAATGTGCGGATGCAAAAATCAGGAGATGGTAGAATTTATGATTTCTATCGGTTTTGACCCTGAATGGCAGTTCAACGATACCAGCATCGGTGATTATTGCAGAGCGCATGGCATAGAAATCACCGAAAAAATGATCAAAAACAGTACTGCCTTGGAAGAAACGAGGAAATACGAGGAGCTGAAACAGAATCTACTACTGCAGATAATCCGCCATCAGACACGCAATAACAGTAGAGATGGAACCTGTACAACAATAAAAATAAGCACAGAATATGAAAATAAAGAACCCTTGATTATCCGAGGACTTGAAAAATATTCGTGTAAAAATGACGGTTTTACAAGCGATGCAGAGTGTTACAGACAGATTGACGGTCAAATGATCCGCATAAGTAAAGAGTGCATGAAACCATCATGGGAACGCCCTGAGATCACTTTCTCTACACCTTATCTGGATCCGGCAACCAATCAGGTTTTTGTCTATGAACACTGGTACTGCGGTCCTTTATGCGCAAGAAGCTCTCTCTTGGTTTATGAGCTGAAAAGTGATGGCAAACTGGAGTATAAATACGGGCGCACATTACGAGTGTCGTAGTGGTTAAGAAAAAAATGATAAATATAAAATCGGATTCAACGGAGCAGTAATGAAAGTCCAAAACTCCTACGATGCAAACGGCAGGCTTTTCCGCATGGAAGCAACACGGAACAACCAGACAATAACTGAAGATTACGGTTTCGACACTTTCGGTCGTGTAACTTCTGTCAAAACTACAGATCCGGAAAATTCATCGCGATATCGCCTGAAATTCTACAATACGGGCGGTCAGATCATCTGGGAAGCTGACGAAGAGTCGGACGGAAGTCGTAATGATTTTAATTACTTAAATATTCTGGATGTCGAAGTCGGAAACCAGAAATATTACACCTACAACGCATTCGGCGATCTTGAAAAAACTGTTTATGTGATGACCAATACAGGCATCGGTCTCGCTTCTCCAGACATAAATCCGTGGCTGAATAACGGACTGATCACAACAAATTTCACCTATGACATCTTCGGCCGCATCACATCAAGGACAAATGACCGTTCGGGCGTTACGGCTTACAGCTACTATGACGAAAACCCGGGAACAAGCCACAGTCTCAACAAACTCCAAAGAATTCAGATTATTCCTGCGGTTGACAATAATTCGAACTACACCGACAGCACTCAGACATACACTTACACCTATGATGAAAAAGGCGACGAAGAAAGCGTCGAATATACGGAAGGCAACAACTACTCAATGGAAGTCGCTTTCACCCGCGATGCTTACGGCAGAATAATCAGCAAAACATCAAACGGTTCTGTTCCCGTAACGCAGACATTCACCTACAACATGAGAAACCTGCTTGAAACGGCGACAGACACAGTCGGCAACGCCGCTGCAACAAGCGTGACAAGGCTTTACGACTCTTTCGGCAACCCGCATTCAGAAACAGTTTCGTCAAACAACGTCACAAAGACCGTTTCACGCAGGATGACCGATGTAAAGACCTATCAGTTCACCTGTCCTGACGGAAAAACTCTCCGCAAAACTGCGACAGGAAGCGATCTTGATTCGATAGAATACAACAATTCCGAGATTGCTTCATACAACCGTGCAAACGGAGTTTTGACAGCAGTCACAAAAGGTCAGAACCTGATCGAGACATTCAGTTACAACAACTGGAACATGCTCGACAATCACAACATCAAAAAATCTCAAACTGATGTTTATGACATGAGCTACAACTATTCACGCGGCTGGCACCTAATTGAGAAAGCAGACGGCATCAAAAACACATCGGATAAATACACCTATGATTCCTATTACCGCCTGAAAGAAGTCAAATACGATTTTGCGAACAACACAGCAGCACGAACTGACAACTTTTATCAGGACGGCGTTCACAACATCGAACAGAGCACTGAAAACGGCACGACATTCGCATGGGGCGTGGACAAACTCAACAGACTGCGTGACAAGAAGGTCGGCAACAACACTGAAGTTGCCTACGGATACGACGAACGAAATAACATGATTTCCGAGGACAGAAGCGGCACAACTGACGATAGAACATATATCTACGACGATTTGAACCGCCTCATCGAAGTCAAGGACGGCAGTAATCAAACAATTGCAACTTATACTTACGACGCGTTTAACCGCCGCATTACAAAAACCGCCGGAACCACGACAGAAAGATACACTTATGACGATTGGGATATAGTTGAAATATCAACAAATTCGGACGATTACACAAACATTATCGATTCCGGCACAGACAGACACATCGCGATCGAAGTCACCGCGAACAATACTTCCACACTTTATTATTTCCTGACTGATGAACGCGGAAATGTCACAGCCCTTACCGATGCAACCGGCAATGTTCTGGAGCGTTACAGATACCGTGTTTACGGCGATTTTGAGATACTTGATACTCAATTCACCCCGAAAAACTGCAGCAACCAGACATGCTATGCAACCAATCTGCACAACTTCCTCTGGGGCGGCTCACTCTATGAACCAGAAACCAATCTCTACTGGATGCGAAACCGTTATTACCACATCGACATGCACCGCTTTATCAACCAAGACCCGATAGGCATCTGGGGAGATGCCAACAACTTAGGCAACGGCTTCGCTTATGTCGCCGGAATGGTTATTGAAGCGAGTGATCCGAGCGGGTTGGATACAAATATAGGTGGAACAGGAAATGATGGTTTAAGCTTTGGATATTATTCTTCTGCAAGCAATAGCGAAAGTGCTTCAACTTTTCTTTCAGTTGAAACTTTAGTAACATCAGTTGCAGGATTGGTTGGGGAAATAGCTGTTTCTTATGTTGTTGCAGGAACTGCTGCACAAAGTGTTGCTCTAACTTTTGCTCAAGCAAATGTAATAGCGGCTACGGCGGATGTGATTTCTGGAATAGCTTCTTTTCGTATTCCAGATTTGAATAGTAAAGCTCATCTTATTTCCGTTTTTGGTGAAGAAAGTGCCGAAATCATAGTTTCTATAGGAAATCAACTTGCCAAAAGTGTTGGTGCAAAAGGTTTCCATTATAAGGATAATGGGGATGGAACAGTTGACCTGACAGCTGTAGGCAAAGATGGAAAAGAAACTAAAAAAACTATCAATCTTGAAGAAGAAAAAATGAAAAGAGATCTGGAAGAGGCAGACAAATTTGAAGAACCACCAACTTCGAAAGATATTGATTTAAAAAATGAAGAGTCTTCGAGTATTGGTACAAGTAACGAAAGAAGTGTCGATCCTGATTCCGGCGAAGATATGTTTCAAAGATATCTTCGTGCGAAAATACTAAAAAAACGATTGAAAGTTGATGATAATTCAGATCAGGACAAACCTCTAATCGTTATAGAAACAGAAACTCCTATCGGCAAAACCAAGATTGTTGTTCATAATCCTTACTACAAAAATATCGACCCGCTAAAGAGATTGATGAAAGGAAAAGACCCGAATAGTCGAACCCTGATATTCAATCCGTTTTTACCGCCTGAATCAACAGAATATAGAAATACTTACGAAAAAATCACACAAGGCGGAGGAATCATAATGCCTAATGTCGATCCATATTTGTGGTAAGGAGGGCGAGAATGAATGCATTAAATCGTTTTGGTTGGTTTATATGCCCGATATGTATATTTTGCATCATGGAAACAGTTGGTAACAATTATATAGACGGATATCAACTTGTACATTTCAAGATTACAATGAATTGCTTCGAAACAGCTCCAATTTTTGTTTTTTGTATAATAATATTTGATCTCACATTTTCTGAATTGCGATTTACTCGCTTTTATTCTTTTTATCCAGAATCTTTTTTTGACAGAAATTGGTATGTGATTATTCAATCAGCATTGATGCTCTATCTTTTTAAAGAAAACTGGCAAATTGTTGTTTTTGTTTCTATTTTGGTGCTGATTGTGAATGAGCTTTTTAGAAGATGGCGTACGAAAAAACAGATGATAGTGATAGAAAATCTGAAAAAGCTTTCATTTTACCCCAATTTTGATGCAACAAAATTCAAATTCAAAAATTATCAGAAAAACTTTTTTTTAAGAAGCTGGCCTATGTTTGTTGTTCCATGGTCGCTTATTATTATTTCAAATTCTGAAACACGTGGACATTTAATGTTTTTAATATTTATCGCTTTTTTCATTTTTGAAGTTGTCAATTTAAAAAATGCACTAAAAGAGATTGATGAAGTTGTGAAAACAGAAGATATGATATGAATTGCGAAAAGAAAAATTTCTTTGAAATTATGGATGAAGTTGGACCTGTCATAAAATATGACGACAACGGAAGAAAAGTCTTTATTTTTAATCCTTATTACAGAGGTAAAGATCCATTGAAAGAAATGATTTGGAAAAAGCGAAAAGCCGATGGCTCAAAAGGTTTTGTTAGAAATCCGTTTGCACCTGGTGCTGAATATGGATATGATTCAACGACTCATGAAAAATGGCAGCAATCAGGTTTTATCCAGCCAAATGTAGACCCATATTCAAATTTACAACAAGGTGGTTTTATTCAAACTAATGTTGATCCATACTGGCAGTAGGAGGGTCGAATATGAAAAACCTAATATTTTCAATATTTTTGTTGCTTGTTGCCGCTTGTGCATCCGTTCCGGCTACAACTGTTACAAAAACTGAACCTCCGAAAGCCCGCTACATTTTTTCGGACAAAAACGGTCTTTACGGTTTGCTGGATGAGAACGGAAACGAGATTGTTTCTGCCCAGTATTTGTATATAGACATCGTTAAAGAGGGTATGATCCCTGCTTTTACAATCGAGAAAGAATTTGTTTTTCTTGATGAAACCGGCAGAAAGATAAAAGACATCAGTTTTTATGATATCAATCCTTCTTACAGAGAGGATTTGCTCGCTGTTGCCGATCCTGAAACCGGAAAATGGGGCTTTGTCGATAAAAATTTGAATTACGTCATAAAGCCGCAATTCGAAGATGTCTGGAGTTTTATTGATGGAATCGCTTTAGTAATAACGCAAAACGGATTGAGGGGGATAATAGACAAAACCGGAAAATATATTTTCAATCCTCAATTCGATGACCCGAAAGGTTACCCCTGGTACTACGATTACTATCAGGGAACTTTTGTCGTTTTAAAAGACGGTAAAACCAGGATAGTCGATGTAAAAAATGCAAAGATTCTGGAAACGGAATATGATCGTTTTTACGGGATGACAGGGGGCAAAGCCGTTGTCAGAAAAGATTCTTCCGTTTATCTCAATTCATGGGAAAACAATGAAATTTTTCTCATGAAAGACCCAGACAGATCACTTCATCTTAGTAGCGAAAATAATTTGGGAAATAACCGCTTTTCTCTTGAATACACCGAAAAACGTGAAAATAAATATTATAAGCATTTTATCGTTTTTGATTCTTCAAACGGTGAAAAAATCTGCGAAAAAATCTTGGGGGATGAAGAGCCTGAAGACTTGGATGAAAAATGCAATTTAAAAGAGAAAAAGCATGATTACCCAAGTGTTGTAAACAACGGTAAATATGAGGCAGTCTGGCGTGATACCTGCGCTGAAGAGAGTTCAATTTTATTCAAACAGAACGGAAAAAAGGGGTTTCTTGATGAAAACGGAAAAGAAATTACTCCAGCAGAATATGACGAAGTTGAAGCATTCTGTCAGGGTTTGGCCTGGGTTCGGAAAGGTGAGCAGCGTTTTATAATAGACAGAAGCGGTAAAACTGTTTTCGAAATAAAAACGGAATGGCGTTATGTCAAGGAGGTGAATTTTATCGATAGGAAATTTTACTACTGGGGACTTATGAGCTTTTATAAAACAAATGGATGGGAGAACAGACATTCGCTCGAAAAACTTTTTTTCCCCTATATAGAGATGTTTTTCAAGAATAATCCGCAAAGTTTATTTAAATAACTAATGAAAAAGGCAATTTAAACAGTACATGGATTACTAATGATAAAAGTTAAAGCCGATGGCAACGTCACAAAAACCGTTTCACGCAGGATGACCGATGCAAAGACCTATCAGTTTACCTATCCTGACGGCAAAACTCTCCGCAAAACAGCGACTGGAAATGACCTTGATTCAATCGAATACAACAATTCCGAAATCGCATCATACAGCCGCGCAAACGGAGTTTTGACTGCAATCACGCAAGGACAGAATCTGACTGAAACCTTTACCTACAACACTTGGAATCAGCTCGCAAATCACACGATAAACAACGCAAACGCAGATATTTATGACATGACTTACGACTATTCACGCGGCTGGCACTTGGTCGAAAAAGCTGACGGCATAAAGCATACTTCTGATAAATACACTTACGATTCATACTACCGCCTGAAAGAAGTCAAATACGATTTTGCGAACAATACAGCTGCACGAACCGACAGCTTCTTTGCTGACGGCGTTCACAACATCGAGCAGAGCACTGAAAACGGCACGACATTCGCATGGGGAGTGGACAAACTCAACAGACTGCGTGAAAAGAAAGTCGGCGGAAACACAGCTGTCACATACAAATATGACAAGCGGAACAACATGATCGGAGAAGACTTCGACGGAAGTGAACCTACTGACATCAGCTACATTTATGACGATTTGAACCGCCTCATTGAAGTCAAGGACGGAAGTAATCAAACAATTGCAACTTATACTTACGACGCGTTTAACCGCCGCATTACAAAAACAGTCGGCAGCACGACTGAAAGATATGCCTACGACGATTGGAATATCGTTGAAATCTCAACAAATTCAAACGATTATGCCAACATCATCGATTCCGGCACAGACAGACACATCGCAGTTGAAGTCACCGCGAACAATACTTCCACACTTTATTATTTCCTGACCGACGAGCGCGGCAATGTCACAGCCCTCACCGATGAATCAGGCAACATCCTTGAACGTTACAGATACCGTGTTTACGGCGATTTTGAGATCCTTGATTCCCAATTTATCCCCAAAAACTGCAACAACCAGACCTGTTACGCAACCAACCTGCACAACTTCCTCTGGGGCGGCTCGCTCTATGAGCCCGAAACTAATCTTTACTGGATGCGCAACCGTTACTACCACATCGATATGCACCGTTTTATCAACCAAGACCCGATAGGCATCTGGGGCGATACCAACAATCTCGGCAACGGCTTTGCCTACGTCGCAGGAATGGTTATCGAGGCCAGTGATCCGACAGGGTTGATTGTGGTGGAGAACGATATTTGGACTTTAATGGATAACAATGAAGCTATGAAGTCCTCTGAAACATTTATTGAATTTTATATTAGAGCAGATTCTTTGGATGATATTATTGAAATGGATAGTGTTCCAGATGGGGCATTGGAGATAACTGGCAAGGCTGGCTCTTGTTATGAAACAGAAACAGGAGTTTTTGTCGTTGAATATGAAGAACATCTTGCATTGCAGGGTCGAACTCATACTAGTTATGGAACAGTGTCTAGAGATGCAGCAGTTGCGCATGAATTTGATCATATAATTAACGAAGGTGATAATATGAAAAATTCGATTCCAGCAACACCTGCAGATGAAGAAAGAGCTAGAAAAACAGGAAGTCAGGTTGATAAAGAAAAAGCGGACAACGAGACAGAAGATACTATCGCAAAACTATACACGGAAGCAGAAAGAAAACAGAAAGAAGAGGAGGAAAAAAAGGATAAAGGTGGAGAACAATACCCCGGTGACCCAGACAATTCAAACGATTCATTCCAACAAAAACTTATGGAAAACATGCTAGCAAAAATATTGAGAAACAGTGATTTTTCCATTTATGATCAAGGACCTGTTGTCAAAATCCAAGTAGAAACCGCGTCAGGTCACCCAAAATGGGTTTTCGTATTTAACCCATTCTACAGAGGCAAAGATCCATTGAAAGAAATGATTTGGAAAAAGCAAAAAGCTGATGGCACAAAAGGCTTTGTAAGAAATCCCTTCGCCCCAGGTGCTGAATATGGATATGATTCAACGACTCACGAAAAGTGGCAACAGAGCGGTTTTGTTCAGCCAAATGTAGATCCATATTCAAATTTGCAACAGGGTGGTGGTTTTATACAGACAAATGTTGATCCGTATTTATGGTTCCAAAATTTCAGCTTGACTTTGTAATTTTTTGCGACTAATCTGAAGTGGAACTTTGGATTGGTCAAGAGGTGGTCCATGTATTCTATAAAAAGAGCAATCGAGGCGGTTTTGGAAAGAAGGGCTAAAAACAGCAAGGCAATCCTTCTTACCGGTTCAAGACAAGTCGGGAAATCGACACTTTTCAAACATCTTTTTCCATCAGTCAGACAGGTAACATTTGATGACGATCTGCTGCGGGCGCAGGTAGAGGATGATATGACACTTTTTCTTCTCAACAATCCGTGTCCTCTTATGATCGATGAGGTTCAGAAGTGTCCGCAGATATTCAACCGCCTTAAAATCGTTCTTGACAGCACGGACAAACTTTCAAATTTTTATCTTACAGGTTCTCAGAAATTGCGTCTTATTGAGTCGGCAAGCGAATCTCTGGCCGGCAGAATTTCCGTCATGGAGCTTGAAGGGCTTTCTCTGCGCGAAATCAACGAAGTTTCGTTCAACAAACACTTTGTTCCGACTGAAGGATATATTTCCGAACGGGAAAAAGAACTGAAAAAATATGATGCCGACATCTGGCAGACGATACACCGCGGCAGTTTTCCGGAGCTTTATTCGAATCGCGAAAAAGAGTGGATGGATTTTTATCAGTCTTACGTGAAAACCTACATCGAAAGGGATGTAAACGAGCTTATCAAAGCCAAAAACCACCTTGCTTTTGTCCGTTTTATGACATCTGTTGCCGCAAGAACGGGTCAGATAATCAATTATGCGGCAATATCTTCGGAGTTGAGCGTTTCGGAAGTTACCGTCAAGGAATGGATATCGATTCTGGAGAAAAGCGGCGTGATCTATATTCTCAAGCCTTATGCGGCAAGTGTGCTCAACCGTTCGATAAAAACTCCGAAACTTTATTTCAGGGATACAGGGCTTTGTTCCTATCTTACGCGGTGGCTCACTCCAGAAACATTGAAAAACGGAGCTATGGCCGGGGCTATGTTTGAAACTTTTGTTGTCAACGAAATTCTGAAATCCTACGCAAACGAAGGGCTTGATTATGATTTTTACGTCTCTTTCTACAACGGAAAAGACAAAAAAAAGGTGAAGAAAAACGGCGGAGAAGAAAATGTTGACGGTGAAATCGACCTTATCATTCAGGAAAACGGGATGCTTTACCCTGTCGAAATAAAGATGTCGGCTTCTCCGAAAGCGGATATGGCATCGGAGTTCGATGTTTTGGACAAAATTCCAGATACAAAACGTGGTTTAGGCACGATAATCTGCCGGACTGACAGAAAAATTTTTCTTAGGGAAAATCTTGTGGCACTGCCGATCGATTATATTTGATTTGATTCTGAAATACCCTGACTTTGTGTCAAAACATCACGAAAAATGCCTTGACTTTGTGTCGAAATCCGGTATAAAACAGCCTGACTTTGTGACTGGAGGCTGAAATGACAAGCTTTTGGCGAAAAATAGAAAACGATATAAAAAAATGGGAAATATCAGATGCCCGCAAACCGTTGGTCCTGCGCGGGGCGAGACAGACCGGAAAAACTACGCTGATAAAAAAAATCGGAGAGGATTTTGACACTTTCGTTTATCTCAACCTGGACGAGCCGAATGACCATAAACTGTTTGAAAATACTTTGAATGTCCGTGATCTGGTGCAGTATATTTTCCTGGAAAAAGGGATCCGGAAAGCAGGCAGGACACTGATTTTTATCGACGAGATACAGAACTCCGCAAACGCTGTGAGAATGCTGCGCTATTTTTATGAGGAAATGCCGGAACTTTATGTGATAAGTGCCGGTTCTCTGCTTGAAATAATGATGGATGCCAACAAAATCAGCTTTCCTGTCGGAAGAGTGCAGTATCTCTACCTTTATCCGATGACTTTCGAGGAATTCTTAAGCGCCGCAGGCGAAACCGATCTGCTTGATTTTTACCGGATGATTCCCGTTCCTGAAATCGCGCATGACAAACTCTTGAAAATGTTCAGACTTTACATGTTTGTCGGAGGAATGCCGGAAGCTGTCGCCGCATACGTTAAAACAAGGGATCTTTCGGAACTTACGCATATTTATTCCGATCTTATGACCGCATTTAAAGATGACGTAGGCAAGTATGCGAAATCGCGGCACGAATCTGATATTATCCGCCATGTCATAGACTCAGTTCCTTCGCAGACACCGGAGCGCATAGCGTTTGCAAATTTCGGTAACAGCGGCTACGGATCAAAGGAGGTCGGCAATGCGCTCAGAACTTTGGAGCGGGCTATGCTTCTCTATCTCAGATATCCTGTGACAAATTCAGATTTTCCGATACTTCCTGATATGAAAATGAAACCGCATCTTCAGTTTCTGGACAGCGGTCTTCTATGCTCCTCTGTCGGAATCGAAACGATGTACTTCAACGATACGCCGGTAAGCGAAATCTACTCAGGCAAACTCGCGGAACAGATTGCCGGGCAGGAGCTGCTTGCCTCCGAAAAAGCTGCTGAGCTGAACAAACCGCTTTTCTGGACAAAAGAAAAAAAGCAGTCAAACGCTGAAGTCGATTTTATCAGGATTTACAAAGGCAGGATCTATCCGGTCGAGGTGAAACCGGGAAGCACCGGAAGGCTGCGTTCGCTTCATTCCTACATCGACAATTCCGACTGCGCCTGCGCAATAAGGCTTTACAGCGGAAAATTTTCTATTGACGAACTCACAACTCCGATTGTAAACGGCATCGGAGGCAAAAAATCCAAACTTCTTAACCTGCCGCTCTACTGCACTGCGAAAATAAACGAATATATCGAGGAGTTTTTGATATGATTGGTACTAGTCCCAAAAAGGTGGAGACAAAAATGAGCCTTTTGGAAGATAATGGAAATTAAATCCGGAAAGAAAAATCATGCCCAAAGTGGTATTCGGCAGAGCACTGGCACAAGAAAATTGGCAAAAAATTTTTTATGCCTAAAATTTTCAGGTTTTTTTGAGGAGCAGTCATGATTACGAAAAAAAGATTACAAAGGTTCCTGTTTGACAAAAAAGGTTGGATTCCCGTTCTTTTCGTTTTCCTTTTGATTCTGGCATTCATCCTGACGCCGCGCATGGCTGCAATTCTTATCGCTTCATTCGTTGCGGCTGATGCAATAGAACCGATAGTCGATTTTTTCTCGAAAAAGCTCAAAATTCCACGTACTTTTACGACGATTCTTTCGATATTTCTGATAATTTTAGTTATTGCAGTCCTTCTTCTGGCAATTCTTCCGGAAATCATCAGTCAGTTGGGAAGTGCGGCGGGCAAGATGCAGCCTGCCATGAGCTCGCTTTGGGATATGGCCAATACTTATGCAGGAAAAATGAACATAAATCTTCGTGAACTCGTGAGCCGCGATGAATTCGTTTCGGGGCTCGGGAGTCATGCAGAATCGCTTTCCAAGCTTGTTTCCAGTACGACAGGTCTTGTTCTGAAACAGACTTTTTCGGTCGTTTCCTTCATGCTCGACATGCTGATTTTTGTAGTCATCACCTTTTTTGCGAGTTCGCGCTTCAAAAAGATAAAAGAGTCGATTTTCTCGCTTATTCCGCCTCACATGCAGCAGACGGCAGGGGAATGGCTCGTTAAATTCGACAAAATTTTCTCAGGTTTTATCCGCGGTCAGCTTACTGTCTGCATAGTTTTGGGTTCGCTTTATGCCGTTCTCTTCACAATTGCAGGCATTCAGGGTGGCGGCAACCTTGGAATAATGATCGGCGCTCTCTGTTTTGTTCCGTATGTCGGTCTTTTCACCGGCATTTCGATTTCTCTGATCCTAGCGCTCATCAGCGGCGGTTTCTGGGGAATGGTCAAAGTCCTCATTATTTTCGTGGTAATTCAGGTGTGCGACACGATTTTCATAACTCCCAACATCGTCGGAAAGAAGGTGAATGTAAGCCCGGTTTTTGTAATCATCGCCCTTTTTGCCGGTGCCGAAATCGGCGGTTTTCTGGGTGTTCTCACGGCTGTTCCGCTTTTTGCAATGATTAAAGTCGTTATAGACGAAGTTGTTGCGCGTTACAAAGATTCAGATTTTTATAACGACAGAACTCTCGGAGTGACTGTGGAGCCTTCCAATACTTCAAAAGAGGAGTGATGTTCGCTTTTCTGGAGCCTTACTACTCAGGCAGCCACAAATATTTTGCAGACGGTTTTGTTAAGGTTTTTCCAAATCAAATGCGCTTGTTTACGCTTCAGGGCAGACACTGGAAATGGCGTATGCACGGATCGGCCGTCAATTTTGCCGACATGCTTGAAAAAAGCGGAGAAAAATTCGGTACGATCATAGTTTCATCGCTGACCGATACGGCACTTTTGAAGTCGCTTGTTCTGCCGAAAATGCCTGAAACGCGCTTTGCCACTTACTTTCACGAAAACCAGCTTGCCTATCCGTGGTCTGAAGACGACAAAGAACCTTCCAAAACCGATATGCACTATGCTTTCATAAACTTCACTTCGGCTCTCGTTTCCGATATTGCGCTTTTCAATTCTGAGTTCAACAGAGAGAGTTTTTTTGCCGCTTTGGAAGGCTTTCTGCGCTCGTTTCCCGACAACAGACTGACCGGTAAAATTGATGCCGTTTACAAAAAATCGAAAGTGCTTTATCCCGGTGTAAATATGATTCCGGAATCATCGGATAAAAATCGCAAGATATTGAAAATATTGTGGAATCACCGCTGGGAGTATGACAAAGACCCCGTTGCTTTTTTCGAGACGATGTTCCGTTTGAAAGAAGCCGGAATAAATTTTCAGCTTGTCGTTCTCGGTGAAGAAAAATCGACAATGCCGGAAATTTTCAGAACGGCACGTGAAAAACTGAAAGACGAGATAATTTCATTCGGTTATGCAGAAAGTTACGATGAATACAAAAAACTTGTCGCTTCCTGCGATATTCTTCCGGTCACGTCAAAGCACGAATTTTTCGGAATAAGCGTCCTTGAAGCGGCTTCCGCCGGAGTCATTCCGATTCTGCCGAAACGGCTGAGTTACCCTGAAATATTTCCTTTTGAAAAGTTCGGAAAACTTTTTTACGAAGAAGGTCAACTTTTTGATTTCATTAAAGAGTTTTTTGAAAACCCCGATTTTTCGCTTCGATGTGAAATTTCTGCAAGAGCTTCGTTTTTTGACTGGTCGCACTTCAAAAAAAACGCAGAAAAACTGCTGTTTTCTGAAAATTAAAGCGGCAGAAGTTCGATCCTCTGTTCATCGAGGTGACTTCTTGTTTTTACGAAAAAGATGAGCGGTTTCCCGTCGGTCGTTTCAGAAAACAGAAATTCTCCGCCTTCTTTTTCAATAGGAATTTCCGGTAGTTCGTACCCTTCGTTCAGGCCGGTGATCCGTAGTATCGTCTTATCCTTTTCGGAAGCCTGCACCGTGGTGTATACAGTATTTTCTTTTTTTGAATAATAGTTGAATATGATATTGTCGTAGACTATGAGCGCCTTGTCGGTGATGCTTGCCTCTTCTTGTTTGGGATCGATATTGATTCTGCTCAGAATCCAGTTAGGCTGGGATTTGTAAAATAAAGAAATCTCGTTCGTGTGGTTTTTTTCGGAAAAAAGATAGATCTCTTTGCCGGTGCATTGAAGCTGCTTCGGTTCTTCCCAGAAATAATCGCCAGCCTCTCCTTCTGGAGGTTCATCCTGCGGGAAAGCATATCTTTTCGGTTTTTTCGCGTCTCCTTTTTCGTAGAGATACAAAGCAACGGAGATTCCTTCTTCCGAGTAATGCTGAGGGTCGTTTATTATTCTGCTGCTGTCGGAAAGCAGATTTTCATATTGGACAAGCAGCGCTAGTGTGCCGTCATTCTGAACGCAGCCGCTTAAAAGTTTGGGAAATGCAAAAAAATGTTTCCCGTTTTTTTCGGTTCTCTCAGGTTTCAACACTATTTCCGAAGAGAGTATTTTTCCGTTTCCCGTGTCAACCGTAAAAATATCGATCGAAGAATCAGTTGCTTCCTTTATGACTGCTGTTCCGGTCTCAGGATTGTAGGCAACAGGTTCACCCTCTTTGATTTCGGCTTTTTCGAGTCCCCTTTTCGTCAGGATATAATGAACTCTGCGGCTGCCCTTCGTGACGGTGATTATTCCGGGAATCCTGTGCTGGTAGTCGCAGTCGTATTCAGAGACCCTGCATATAAGCAAACGATCCTCGGAACTGCATGAATTTAAGAGGATAAAAAGGAAAATAAGGATTGAAAAAGTAAGAAAATTTTTAGTATTCAAGCTGCTGGAGATCTTGTTCAGCTTTTTTGTAATGTTCGTTTTCAGCGGTTACGATTTTGAGGATTGCGCGGAGAAGTTCTTTCGCCTTTGTCGGGTTGAAGTTCTTCATAACGCTTGCCTTGTCGTAGATCGCCTTGACGATTTTGTCTTTCGATTCAAGCCAGTCGCTGCACTCGGTTTTTTCGGGATCGATTTCAACGCACTTTTCAAAAGCTTCGTTTGCTTCGACGTAGTTGTTAGCTTTTTCCATTTCTTTTCCGCGTGCGAGCCAGCCGGTAGCCGCATATTTGTCGACTTTCTGCGAGAACTCGGTTCCACCTTCAACTATCGACTCGTCAAGAGCTTTTGCAGCTTCGATGTTGTCAAGAATGAGTGAGGAGTTCTTTACTTCAACGCCTTTGAGGATCTGCTCACGGACTTTGTTGAAGTTGAGAAGCTGGGTTTTAAGTGCAAGAACTTTTGCGTCTTCTTCGCATTCGCACTTGATTTCACCGACTTTTACTATTGCTTTGATTGCTGCGTTGTATTTTCCCTGTGCACACATTTCAAGAACGAGCTCTCTCGCTCTTTCGAGTTTTTCAGCGTTGTCTTTAAGAGATTTCTTTTTGCTTGCCTGCTCTTTTTTCTTCTCGGCTTCTTTTCTTGCTCTTTCTTTTTCAAGACGCGCTATCTCAGCCTCTTCCTCTCTTCTCTGTCTCTCTTCTTCCAGACGCTCTCTTTTCTTGCGCTCTTTTTCGAGACGTTCTTCTTCCTCACGGGCTCTTTCAAGTTCACGCTCTCTTTTTTTGCGCTCTTCTTCCATTTTCTTGGTGCGCTTGTCAATTTCCTTGTCTTTCTTCTTTGATTTCTTACCGCCTTTGATGTCGTCGTAAGCGGAAAATTTCTTTATCTGCGCGAAAATCGCCTTTTCGTTCGCATCGTCGGCGTAGTCGTAAGTTTTTGAAGAATCATCGACGACTTCTTCGTCTTCAATGTTGATGAGAACGAGTCTGACGGTGACTTCTTCGTCTTCGTTCATGCTGATGAGCGAGAGAAGAACAAACTGGAAATCTTCTTCGGAAGCGTTCTCGGACCAGCACTCGGGCTTCATTCCGCATTTGCCGAATTTTTTGAGTTTTGCCTTGGAAATATCCTGATAGCTTATCGAATTGAGTTTCGATTTAACATTAGCCTCAAGATTTTTGATGATTTTGTTAGCGTCCGATTTTTCGATTTCTTTTGTGACAGGTTTCATGAATAAAACTGTGTCGGCATAAGCCGGAAGTATAAAAGAAATCATCAAAGCGAGCATAAAAATTTTCTTTTTCAATCTCTCCTCCAACAATCACTCTGAAAAAAAACTGCGGGTATTAAACCGACTTTTGTTTTTTTTTCAAGTTTTATCCTTAAAATTACCGATGAATTTAAAATTTGTCCGTTTATTTTTTTAAATTGACCGCAAAAAGAGAGCGGATATAATCCTCGCCTGAAATTTTTTTCGTCGTTTGTAAAACGTTCTTTTTTGAGGTAAAAAATGAGTGAAGAAATCAATGAAATCAAGAATTCGGAAGAAAAATCTTCGGTAAATTTCATCCGTGCGATCATCGATGCCGACCTGGCGAGCGGCAAACACAAGGAAATTCAGACCCGTTTTCCGCCCGAACCGAACGGGTATCTGCATATCGGACACGCAAAGTCGATCTGCCTGAATTTTGGTCTGGCCAAGATCTACGGCGGCAAATGCAACCTCCGTTTCGACGATACAAACCCCGAAAAAGAGGATGTCGAATATGTCGATTCGATTCAGGACGATATCAAGTGGCTCGGTTTCAAGCCCGATAAAGTGCTTTACGCTTCAAGTTACTTCGACCAGCTTTACGAATGGGCGGTCGAACTCATAAAAAAAGGAAAGGCTTTCGTATGCCAGCAGACTCTTGAAGAGATGCGCCGCGACCGCGGAACCGCGACAGGAGCAGGGAAGGAAAGCCCGTGGAGAAACCGCTCCGTTGAAGAAAACCTCGAACTTTTCGAAAGAATGAAAAACGGCGAATTCAACGAAGGCGAATACATGCTCCGCGCGAAAATCGACATGGCTCATCCGAATGTTCTTCTGCGTGACCCGGTCATGTACAGGATCAGAAAAGTCAATCACCACAGAACCGGCAACAAATGGTGTATCTATCCGACTTACGACTTCACTCACGGCCAGAGCGATGCGATAGAAGGTATTACCCACTCGATATGCACGCTTGAGTTCGAGGCGCACAGGCCTCTTTACGAGTGGTTTCTGGAAGCGATCGGCATCGAAAAGAAGCCTCAGCAGGTCGAATTCGCCCGTCTCAACCTCACTAACACCGTAATGAGCAAGAGATTTCTCAAAAAACTTGTTGACGAAAAGTATGTTTCAGGCTGGGACGATCCGAGAATGCCGACGATCGCAGGAATCAGACGCCGCGGATATACTCCTGAAGCGGTCCGCGATTTCGCCGAAAGAGTAGGTGTTGCGAAGAGAAACAGCACAGTTTCGCTTGCACTGCTCGAGCACTGCGTAAGAGAAGACCTCAACAAAAAAGCGGAAAGATTCATGGGCGTTTTAGACCCGCTTAAAGTCGTTATAACGAACTATCCCGAAGGTCAGACCGAGCAGTTCGAGGCAGTAAATAACCCCGAGGACGAAAACTCCGCTACAAGGCTCGTTTCCTTCTCGAGAGAGCTTTACATTGAGCGCAAGGACTTCATGGAAGAGCCGCCGGCGAAATTCCACAGGCTTGCTCCCGGAAAAGAGGTCAGACTCCGTTCGGCTTACTACATCACCTGCACCGAAGTCATCAAAAATGAGGATGGTTCGATAAAGGAACTTCACTGCACCTACGATCCCGCAACAAAAGGCGGCTGGTCGAGCGATGGCAGAAAAGTCAAAGGAACGATCCACTGGGTTGACGCGAACAACTGCCTTAAAATCGAGGCGAGGATCTATGAAAACCTTTTCGAGATGGAAGATCCGTTCGAAGTAGAGGAAGGTCACGATTTCATCGAAAATATGAACAAAAATTCACTCCAGATCGTCGATGCTTATGCCGAAACAAATTTGAAAAACCTCGAAATCGGAAAGCAGTTTCAGTTCGAAAGAGTCGGTTATTTCTGCATTGACAAAGATACGACGCCAGAAAAAATTGTCGTAAACAGAATCGTCACGCTGAAGGACAGTTTCGAGAAAACTCTTAAATAATGGAGAAATTCATGAAAAAATCTTTGTTGTTTCTTTCTTTGATTTTTGTTCTGATCTTTTCCGCCTGCAATAAAAAAGAGGAAAACATTGATCAGAATGCGAAAGCTCAGGAGGATCAGGATTCCAAAAAAGAGGAAATCTATAATGTCGATCCGGGAACGGCGATTTTCCGCGGTCCGCAGGATGCACCTGTTACCGTCGTCAACTTTTCCGATTTCCAGTGTCCTTTTTCAAAACGCAGCGTGGACTTGATGGAAGGCTTGCTCAAAAAATACAACGGCAAGGTAAGATACGTTTTCAAGCATTTCCCGCTCAGTTTCCACAAATGGGCGAAACCCGCTTCCTACGCGGCTATAGCGGCACAGAATCAGGGAAAATTCTGGGAATATTACGCAAAACTCTACACTGACGTGAAAAATGTCAATGAAGAGATGATCGTGGCTTATGCGAAAGAACTGAAACTCGATATGGACAAGTTCAATTCCGACAGAACTTCGGCTGAAACTGCTGCAAAAGTTCAGGCCGATATCACGCAGGGCTCGCTTTTCGGAGTTCGCGGAACGCCGACACTTTTCATTAACGGTGTCAGGATAGTCGGTGCCAATTCCGCTAAAATAGAAGAGACGATAACCAAACAGATTGCGGTAGGCGAGCAGCTCAAGGCGAAAGGTGTCAAAGATCCTTATGCCGAAATCGTCAAAAACGGAAAAACGAAGTTCATTCCGCCGAAAAGAGAGGCGCCGGCTGTTTCTCAGGATGTCTACAAAGTCGAGATTCCTGCTCACGCTCCGGTCTGGGGTGCTGAAGACGCACTCGTAACGATGGTTCTTTTTGATGACTTCGAATGTCCTTTCTGCTCGCGTCTTTACGGCACTTACGAGCAGCTCAAAAAAGATTATGCAGGTAAAATAAGGATCGCTTTCGTAAACCTTCCGCTCGGTTTCCACAAAAAGGCGAAAGATGCCGCTTATCTTGCTGCTGCGGCGCACAAACAGGGAAAATTCTGGGAAGTTTACAGTTTCCTTTTTACGAAACAGAAAGAGTGGAACCGCGTTCCAGATTTCAAAGAATGGCTTGAAGCCAACAAAGCAGACATTCCTGCCGATTGGGAAACTCTCAAAAAGGATATGGAAAGCAAAGAAATTGAAAAAATCGTCGAAGAAGACATCAAGACTGCATCGGCTCTCGGTCTGCGCGGAACGCCGGCTTCTTTCATAAACGGCAGGTATATCAGCGGTGCACTTCCGATAGACTCCTTCAAAAAAGTAATCGACGAAGAGTTCAAAAAGGCAGAAGGCAAAGGTCTGAAAGGCGATGCTCTTTACCGCGAAATCATCAAGGAGGGCAATCCGGCAGTCGCAAAAACCAACGGCAACAAAGCTGAAAAAGAAGATCCTAATAAGATTTATCAGATCAAACTCAGCGGAAAAGAGGCTTCCAAAGGTGCTAAAAATCCGAAAGTCACGATAATCGAGTTCTCCGATTTCCAGTGCCCTTTCTGCAGCAAGGCTTTCGCAACTCTTGAAAGTGTTGCAGGAAAGTACAAAAACGATGTCAAAGTGGTTTACAAAAACTTTCCTCTCGGCTTCCACAAGGAGGCTAAACCTGCGGCTCTTTTCGCCCATGCAGTCAAAAATCTTTACGGAGACGAAAAATTCTTCCAGCTTGCTTCGATTCTTTATTCGAAGCAGAACGAATGGAAAACCAACCACGAAGAAAAATTCGCGTCTTACGCAAAAGAGATGGGCGCTGACTGGGCTAAAGTCAAAGCTGAAGCTGCAAAACCCGAAACGGAAGCTGCGGTTTCCGAAGATATCCGTGAAGCCGGAAATCATAATCTCCGCGGTGTTCCGGCGTTTTTCATAAACGGCAAAAAAGTAGGCGGCGCAAAACCGGCCGAATTCTTCGAGTCAATGATAGAATCCATAATCAAAGAAAAAAAATAGTTCTGAACAGACTGATTATTTGAGCGATTTGATATTACAAAAAATAGACTTCTTTTGACAAAGTATTTTCATCAACTAAAATAATGTGATTTTTTGATTCGGAGGGCTTTCTTGAAAAGGATTCTGGTTGTCGATTCGGATGAACAAGTCGCTTCAATTCTGAGTATCAAGCTGAAGCGTGAAGGTTTTGAAGCTGCAACTGCCGGAAATTCTGCGGATGCTCTCAGAATACTTCCGGAGTTCAGGCCTGACATCATTGTTTCCGAAATGATTCTCCCGAAAATGAGCGGTATCGACTTTATGAAAAGGGTAAAAATGAATCCCGAAATGATGCGTATCCCGTTTGTTTTCCTTTCGTCGTCACGCGATGTCGAAAACAAGATCCTTGCTCTGGACATGGGGGCAGCCGCTGTTTTGGCAAAGCCTCTTTTTATCACCGATTTACTGGAAAATCTGAAAGGGATTCTCGGGGAATACGAGCTTAAAAACAGCTCCGATTCTGAAGAAAATACTCCTGAAGGCGACATTTCCGATATTTCGGTGCTTAATATTTTGAGTATTCTGCTTGAAAATAATTCTTCGGGCGAAGTCGAATTTTCTGCCTCATCAGACAAACACGGCGTGATTTTCTGCGACTGCGGAAATGTTGTCCGGGCCGAGACGAATGACGGCGACAACAAGGACGGAATGGAGGAGCTTTACAAAATCCTTTCGTGGTCGGACGGAACTTTTTCGGTTAATTACGGTGATGTTTCAGTGGAACGGAACATCTTTATTCCCCAGAAGAAGATAATCGAAAAATCGGTCGAATGGTTCAGGGAGTATTCGGCAATACTCCGCTCGCTTCCGCCGGTCGACACTACTGTACACCTTGATTTTGCGAATTTTGTCGAAAATCTGAACAAACTGCCTGATGACATTGATTCTGTCATAAAAAGCATTGATGAATCGGGAAGTAAGATAAGCGACATAATCGATTCGTGCGGCGGTGACAGACTGCGTACTGCGGATTATCTGAAACAGCTTTTCGAGCTCTCCGTGGTGTCGTCCGTAAACGTAAACAGTGTTTATAAAGCGGAATATCCGCAATGGCTCGTTTCATCTGGAAAAGCTGTTGAAATTAAAGAAGATCTGCCGGAAGAAAAACCAGAAGTGTTTGAAAATATTGAAAAATCAGAAGAGCCTGAAGAACCCGAACCGGTTGCGGCGCCGGTTGAGGAATCTGCCGGAGAGCCTAAAAAATCGGCCTGGGATGAACTTGCCGAACAGTCGTCGCGCCGCGGAAAATCGGGCAAAATCGTACTTTTCGTGCTGCTTCTTGCGGTAGCTGCCGCAATTATAACATTCATTTACTACCGGGGTTTAATATGAGAACATTAATCAGTGCCGAAGAACTCAAAAAAAGGGTCAAGGAACTCGGAAAACAGATTACGGAAGATTACGAGGGAAAAGATTTTACATTCCTCATCATTCTTAAAGGAAGCACTCTTTTCGGCGCCGATCTTTTCAGAGAAATAAAGTCGCACCGCGTGGAGCTCGACTGCATCAGGCTTTCAAGCTATCACGGAACGAAAAGTACTGGAACTGTCTCAATGGATCAGGGCGAACTCAAACGCTTCGAAGGCAGGAACCTGCTCATCGTCGAAGACATCGTCGATACCGGAACGACGCTTTCGTTTTTTCTCAAGGAACTTGAAAAAGTTCATCCCGAATCGGTAAAAATCTGCTCGCTTTTTGAGAAAAAAGAGGTCAACCGCGGCAGAGTCAAGGTCGATTACCTCGGTTTTGACATAAGAAACGAATTCATCGTCGGTTACGGACTTGATCTCGATCAGAAATACAGAAACCTTCCCGACATCGAGATTTTTGAAGAGAGCGACAAAAATGATTAGCTCCGAAATAGAGATCCCGCTTGAAAAGTTTGCCTTCCAGCCGTTTGATTTCAAAGAATTTTTCGGTAAAGAGCATATTGAAGCTGAAATCGGTTTCTGCAGCGGCCACTTTTTAAGCGAATACGCAAATTCAAAGCCAGATACCGGCTTTTTAGGAATAGAATACAGCCGCAAATTTTTTCTTCGCGGCGAAAAGAATCTGAAAAGAAGACTCAAACAGGATAACGTCCGCATCGTCTGCTTCGAAGCGATAGCCGTGATGCGCGAACTTGTCCCGTTCTATTCGCTTGACGCTATCCACATCTACTTTCCCGATCCGTGGCCCAAGAAAAAACACCACAAATTCAGAACTGTCCGCTTTGAAAACCTCATCATGCTCCGCAACCGCCTCAAAAAAGGGGGAAAACTCTTTATCGCGACCGACCATCCCGAATACGCCGAATTTATGGAAAAGGAAATCGCCGAGACCGGCGCATTTTTCAAACGTCTCCCTTACGGCGGCGACGACAGACCCATAAAAACCAAGTGGGAAAAAAAACAGATCGCCGACTGCTGGGAGATCCACTATTTTCTGCTTGAAGCGATATAAAAGGAGAATAATATGAAAAAAATCTTTGTTTTTCTATTGTTTCTACTGGTTTTCGGCACGCTTTCGGCAAGAAGCAAATTCAATGAAACCACAATCAAGGGAGAGCTAAGGAAACCCGGTGTAAAACTGGTCGCAATCGATTTTTACATGACGGGATGTCCGCCTTGCGATGCGGCTATTCCTGTTTGGAAAAAACTTAAAAAAGAATACGGTGATGCTCTCAAACTCATCGTTGTCGCACCTCAGCGTGATGACGGAAGCTGCAATGTCAAAGACTGGCGTCCGGATGGAACGGTTTGCGACGAGGATATGGAAATTGCCGGAGAATGGGGCGTTAAAGATTTTCCACAGGCATTTCTTTACAGCTGGCATAACAACGATCCGCTTGTAAAACTAGGACACGTCAATGATGTCGAAAAAGCGATAAAGGAATACTTCAAGCACATTCCGAGGGTCGCCATTGATGCCGATAAAAGTAGTAAGAATCTTGTCCCAATAATTGAAAAAGAGTTGATCAGGAATTCGAAAATCGAACTGGTATCGGATGAATCAGACCGTCAGTCTCTTTTGGCAGCAAAGAAGAAAAGCCACCAACTCAATTATGACGAAAGTTTTAGATGCGAACTCGGCAAAGAAATTGCAGCCAATTCAATTTTAAAAGTCACAAAACAGGGTAACAATCTCGTTTTGAAACTGTCGTCAGTGGAGAAAAGCTGCACAATGGCAACTGCACCGAAAATTCTGAGCGGCGATAGAAAAAAACTGGAAATGGAAATAGCTTCTGTAGTGTATGATCTTCTTTCCCAGATGTTCGGCGAGATTTCAACACCTGAAAACGAAGAAAAATCAGTTCCAACTCAAAGTTTTTCGAGTCAAAGCAACGGCTCAACACGTGATGCAAATGCCTGCAAATATGCAAGAGAGGAGAATTCTTTGGAAGCATGGCAGGATTATCTTGATGCGTTTTCGGATGGAGAGTGTTCTTTTGAAGCAAAAGGCAGAATCAGAAAGCTGAAAAAAGAGCGTGAAGATGAGGATAGATTGAAAAAAGAAAAGGAGGAACAAGAAAGATTAAGGCGAGAAGCTGAACGCAAAATGGAATATGATGCAAGACAAAAGCAAGAACAAATGAATTATGACGAAAAACCAAGACTTGATGTTCTAGAATTTGATGACAGTAGCGGAGAAATTTCCAAACAAACGCTCTCTGATGCAACTGAATATATTCGCGTAGCAATAGCAAGTGGGAACAAACATATCGTCATCGCACGAGAAAGACAAAGAACGACTGTTTCCCCTGATATGATTTTGAGAACGACAATCAGACGTAGTGACAAAATTTTCCTTATAAATTCGAAACTTATTGATCTTGGGGAAAAAAAAGTACTTGTTAGCGTAACATCTCAATATGATGCCACAAAAGATTCATTGCGCGAATGTCTTGACTATATTGCTAAGTCCATAATCAAAAATGGATACAGGCCAAAATGAACGAAGTGAGCATTTTTGCCCGCCGGTTTCAGAGAGGCGGGCATTGTCGGAGCGCACGCGGCTCGCGTGATGATTATCGTCATTCTGAGCTTTAGCGAAGAATCTCAGAGATCTTTCACATTTGTTCAAGATTACGGAGAGATGTTTCGGCTGCGCCTCAACATGAGGTGAGATCTTTCGCGTTGCTCAAGATGACGAGTTGTGCTCTCTGGAACCCGAAAAATTTTCTCGACACAAGTTTCGAGTTATCAAAAAACTTGCAAAAGTTCTATGAGAAATGTTATAAACCTAACGAAAGTGGTATGACTTTTGTAAAGACGAGGCTCCATGAAACGAAATTTCATTAACGATCTGATTGCTTGGAAGGAAAGTAAGAACCGTAAACCGCTGCTTGTCACTGGTGTCCGTCAGTGTGGCAAAACCTACGCTCTGAAAGAGTTCGGCGAAACGCAGTTCGAAAACGTATGCTATATCAACTTTGAATCGAGCAGCGCATACTCTTCAATTTTTGATTACGATTTTGATGTTGAGCGCATCATTCGGGAGATCGAACTTCTGGAACAGTGCAGGATAACGGCAGGAAAAACGCTGCTGATATTCGACGAAATTCAGGAGGCTCCGCGTGCGGTCACCGCTCTGAAATATTTCTGCGAAAACAAACGTGATCTTCATGTCGCATGTGCCGGTTCTCTGCTCGGAGTCGCGCTGAAAAGGGCGAATTTTTCTTTTCCGGTCGGGAAAGTGAACAGGATGCAGATGTACCCGATGAGTTTCGACGAGTTTCTGGCTGCGAACGGTGAAGAAAAATATCTGGAACTTTTTGCCGGCTGGAAGTCGGACCGCGTGATCCCCGAAGTCTATGCGAAACCGCTTGAGCGTCTTCTGAAGGAATATTACGTTGTCGGCGGAATGCCTGAAGCGGTGAATGAATATGTTTCATCGAAAGATTTTGCGGCGGTTCAGGAGATCCAGGAGACGATTTTAAACGATTATGCTGACGATTTTTCAAAGCACGCGCCAGTCTCTGAAATAGAAAAAATCAGGCTCGTATGGGATTCCGTTCCGAAACAGCTCGCGAAGGAAAACAACAAATTCGTCTTTTCCCACGTTAAGGAGGGAAAACGCGCCCACGAGCTTGAAGCGGCTCTGCAGTGGCTTAAAAACGCGGGACTTGTCCATCTGGTCGAACTTGTCCAGAATGCCGAAATCCCGCTTTCCGCAAATGCCGATTCGACTTACTTCAAAGTCTATATGGCCGACACAGGACTGCTTTGCCGCAGGCTGGGACTGGGTTACAAAGAGATTCTTGGAGAGAACGACAGCCTGAAAATATTCAAAGGCGCGATCGCAGAAAACTATGTTCTGAACGAACTTGTGACGCTTCGAAAAAGTCCCTATTTCTGGCGTTCCGGAAACAGTGCTGAACTCGATTTCCTCTTTGAGGAAGATGGCGAAATATTCCCCGTTGAAGTGAAAGCCGCGGCAAATACCCAGGCAAAGAGTTTCAAGCAGTTCTGCAAGAAATTCAAACCAAAAACCGGCTACAAACTTTCGCTCAAAAACCTCGCCGTCGCAGACTGTGATGGAACTGCGGCAATCAGTCTGCCGCTCTATCTGCTGTGGAATATGGATAAGGTAAAATGATGAAAAAAATAGTTTCTAAACTTAAATGTAAAGAACTTTACAAACAAGTTTGCGAACCAAACGATAAATACAAATGAAAAACTTAATATTTTCAACAATTTTTCTTTTTTGTTTCAGCGTTTTCGGAAAAGCTGAACCGAGACCCCATTCGACATCAGATCTCATATTTCGGATAATTATTCCTGGTATTTTGTTCGTACTTGTTATTGTGGCTGAAATATGGGCAAGCAACAAAAGAGAGAAAAAAACCAATGAACTTAAAGCAAAAGAAGAACCTTTGAAAATCTTTGAATATTTCAGAATTGCTTTCGGATATAATGACGAGCATTCCGTAAGATCTGCTGCCATCAGCGGCTGGGCTGTATGGTGCAGTCTTCTGCTTTTTCAAAACCGCATGGTAATCGTGGCTGAAAGCACATTGGAAATCGAAATAAAAAATATAAATTTCGTAAAAATGAGAAAAGTCATGTTGGAAGAATTCTTGCAAGTATGTTATAATGAAATCTCGGAAAGCGGAACAACAAGAGAGAAAGCAGTCTTTTTGCAAGGCATTGATAAAGATATGCTCTACATCAAGAATTTCATTGAAGAAAGAATGAATAGACCGCAAATAATCGACTTGACGTGATGTGAATGAAAAATCTAGTAATTTCAGTGATTTTTATCGTTTTCTTTTCCCGGCAAGATCGTAGGCTTCGTTATCGGCTCTGGCTGAAATTACCAGAATGAACATTTCATGAGTCAGTTCGTCTTCGACCAGTTTGTAGACGACACGGATCCCGATATCGCGATACTTTATTTTCAGAAGGCCGGTCAGATCGTTCCCGCCTTTATTTCCCAAAGGTTTGCCGTATACGCCTTCACTCTGCGGCTTCGGATTTTGAGCGACTTTCAGGATTCCTTTCAATACGATTTTCCGAACTGAACCGTCGAGTTTCGCGAGTTCTTCTGCGGCAAGAGGATGATATCTGATTTTCCAATCCATTACTGCTCCAGATTTACTTCGACATCATCCAGATCTGCTTCCGAAATCCCGAATTTTTTCATAACATCTTCGTGATCCGCGTATTCAACTTTCTGGGAAAGCCGTTTTGCCGCTTCCGCAGCGAGAAGCGCGTCTTCATACTCTTCCATCATTTTTCGGTAGCTTTGCGGACTCATCAAAATGCACTCGGGGACATTGTTTTTCACAACGATGCTGATGCCCGATTTTTTGACATCGGAAAAAATTTTGTTCGCCTCACCCTTGTTGAACCGACTTATCGGAACAATCGAATCAAGGACGTTGACTGTGTTCAATACGTTCATCTTTGCCTCCAAAACCAATTCATTTATCATTATATACAACAATTTATTTATTGTCAAATTTATTGATACCTTGAAACTTAATTGTAAAACACTTTACAAACAAGTTTGCGAATCAAATAATAAATATGGATGAAAATCCCGAATTTGTATTGATAAAAATCCTGAATTTGTATGGTTGAAAATCCTGAATTTGTATTGATAAAAATCCTGAATTTGTATGGTTGAAAATCCTGAATTTGTATTGATTAACTTGACAAATTTGTATTGATGGATTATGTTTCTTTAGTCTTTTCCGGAGGTTGTGATGGAAAGAAAAAATTACAAAGAACGAATCGTTGATGCAAAAGTTGAGGAGTATCTGGGAGCTGCCGGAGCGGTCTGCATTGAAGGTTGCAAATGGTGCGGAAAAACATGGACTTCGGAGCATCACAGCAAAAGTGCGGTCTATATCGGTGATCCTGCCGGAAACTATTCGAACAGGATCTTGGCACAGATTTCGCCGCTCATGGTTCTTGATGGCGAAACGCCGCGCCTTATTGACGAATGGCAGGAAGTTCCGCCGCTTTGGGATGCTGTGAGAAATGTCGTTGACAAGCGTGCGCTCAAAGGCCAGTTCATTCTGACAGGTTCCGCTACACCGAACAGGGAAGGCAAAATGCACAGCGGCGCTGGGAGGATAGTACGTCTCAGAATGCGCCCGATGTCTTTGTTTGAATCCGGAGATTCTTCCGGGAAAATTTCGCTTTTTGACATTTGCAGCGGCAGATTCGCGAACGAACTCACCGGCGAAGTCGATCTTACCGAAATCATTTATCTCATTCTGCGCGGCGGCTGGCCCGGTAATATCGGAGCCAAGGTAAATCAGGCTTCGATTATGGCGGAATCCTATATTCAGGCAGTTCTTGACGAGGATATTGAAAGGATCGAAACCGCAAACCGCGACCGGACAAAAATGAGAAAACTTCTCCGTTCTCTCGCGAGGAATGAAAGTACAGTCGTTTCGCTCAGGACTTTGCAGAAAGACATCTTGGAGAAAGATGATTCCTCGTTGGAAACAGGAACGATTTCGGCATATCTGGAAGTTTTTGAAAAGTTGTTCCTTTTCGACAATATCATGCCGTTTTCTTCAAATATCCGTTCTTCAATCCGTGTGAAACAGCAGGAAAAGCGCCATTTTGCAGATCCTTCTCTTGCTTGTTCGCTTCTTCGCGCTACTCCTGAAATTTTGCTTAAGGATTTGAATACATTGGGCTTTTTGTTTGAGGCAATGTGCGAAAGGGATCTTCGGATCTATGCGGATTCATTCGGTGGAAATCTTTATCACTATCAGGATTATTCAGGCAAAGAAATCGATGCAGTTGT
Organism: bacterium; assembly: GCA_017645765.1. Lineage (GTDB taxonomy): Bacteria > UBP6 > UBA1177 > UBA1177 > UBA1177 > UBA1177. The sequence goes on from JAGCNV010000077.1 coordinate 105,911, forward strand.
CGAAATGCCTGACGGTTCGTGGAGTGCTGTAGAAATCAAGCTCGGAGCGCACCAGATTGATGAGGCGGCAAAGAATCTTCTTTTGATAAAAAAGAGTTTTCTTGCTGACAGAAACAGCAAAGCGCCATCCTCGCTGATCGTTGTCTGCGGGATGACCAACGCCGCGTATCTCCGTCCGGACGGGGTTTACGTTGTTCCGATTACGGCTCTGAAAAACTGAGCCTGAGAAAATCCGCTTTCCTTGCCATTTTAGCCGAAATTCCTACAATATTATGTTTTTTTGTACTTTTAAGTTTTGTGTCTGCTGATATGAAAAAACTAATATTTTCAATAATTTTTCTTCTTTTCTCTTTCACTCTTTTTGCCGAGGAAGCTGTCACTTTTTCGAAATACGAGACTGAGCATCAGATCCTTTATTTTTCGTCGAATCTTGATCCTTCGGTGATCGACCGCTTGATTGCCGATGCTGAGAGGTCGGAGGAGTTCATAAAAGCGCTTTACGGCTGGGTTCCGAAAAAAAAGATTGCCGTGGTTTACGACAGGGAGACCGACACGGCTAACGGCTGGTCGAATGCTGTTATGAAAAATTCAATATTTCTCTATATTTATCCGCCTGACAGATATTCGACGCTTTCAAGTTACAAAAATTGGGAATTCGGTCTGCATGTCCACGAATACACCCATTCGACACAGATAGGGCAGGCACGAGGATTTCCAAGAGTGATGAACCTCATTTTCGGTGATTTCTACTTCATCGGCGGAACGGTGCCGACCTGGATGATCGAAGGTGCGGCGGTTTACAGCGAAAGCATTTCGGAAGGAAAGGGAAGGCTTAACAGTCCGCTTTACAAAAAGTATCTCTATTCCTTTTTCGATGCGGGGACTGAGCTGAAACTGGGCGAACTTTCAGGCGTCACCGACCACTGGCTCGGCGGCAATCTGCCTTATCTTTACGGCACTTTTTTCTATGCATATCTCATCGATCATGTCGGTGCGGACGGGATGAAAAGGTTTTTCGAGGAACTGAGTGACGACTTTTTTCCGTTTCTTATGACACGCGCCGGAAAAATGGCTTTTCATAAGTCGATCTACGGCATGTACAAAGATTTTATAAAGGAAAACCGCGAAAAAGTTCAGAACGGAAAAAGTGCGAGAGCCTGGACGGAGAAGCGTTTTTCGAGAGTTTATGCCGACTTGCTCGGAGATGACTACAGATTTTTTGCAGCGAATCAGTCGGAAAGGGCGCTTTTCAGCTATGACGGGAAAAAGATCAATAAAATCAGTATGATGAGCTCGATAGATTCGTTCGCTGAAAAAGAGGGAAAAATTATTTTAACCCAGAGTGTGAAAAACGGCGGAAGGTTCGACCGTGCAGAACTTTTTTTAAAGAACAAAAATTCTGCGGTGCAGAAACTGACAGAAAACGGAAGCGTCCTCGAAGCATTTTTCGGGAAAAATGGCGACATATTTTTCACCTCTTTCCGCGACGGAATAAACCGTATAACTCGCATCGATTACAGTGGAAAAGTCCTGAAAGAATGGGAGTTTCCTGCGATAGATTCTATTTACAGCCTCACTTTTTCGCAAAACGGAAAAATTATGGCGTTCAGCGGAAACCGTTTTGAAAGCGAAAAAAATATTTTTCTTTTCAACATTGAAAGCGGTGAACTTAAGGAAATCGATATTTCAGGCGAGCAGTACAGTGTTTACTTTGAAAATGACAGCACATTGGTGTTTTCAAGCGAAAACGGAGCGAACATCACGCCGATGCGTCTTGATCTTGGCACAAACGAGGTCGTTAAGCTCTGCGAACCGCTTTATCCTGCGCTTTTCCCGAAAGTTCAGGGCAAAAAAGTCTATTATCTGACATTCGACAACGACGGTTACTATCCAGATTCCTGCGATATGAAAACGAACGGCAAAAATCTTTCTCTGGCAGTCGTTAAAGTGATCGAAAAAGGCGAAAAAGCCGAGTTGAAACACGAACTTTCAAAAGCGAAGTTTTACGAAGGAATGTTACCTGCGCTTTGGTATCCGCAGTTTTCCACCGATTTTGATATCTGGATGATCGGTGCGACCGTAATGGGAAAATCGAATGACCAGATGCGCTCCTACGACATAACCTACACAAAAACTTTCGGCGGAAGCGGCAGGCATTATGTGCTCCTTGATTACTACGATGATGCTCTTCTTCCGTCATTCCGCGCGTTTTTCAACTATTCAAACCAGACCGAAAATATTGATGATCCCGATGTTTCGCGTGTTTTAACGAATCGTTTTATGCTCGGAGCCGCTTCAACAGGTGTTTTCACTCATCCTGCGGCGGGTGCGCTTGCTGATGTCGTTTCGGTCGGCCATTCTTTGGGCTGGAGTGCCGGAATAGGCGGAGTCGCAATGGATGTCAAAGAACCGAATGAGCCGCATCAGGAGAAGGCAAAAGACGAAGATGACGTGATTTTAAGTTTCGGTCTGAATTATACTTTCAACCTCAATTTCAATTCGTCGAGCCGTTTTTTAAGCGAGCCGATGAACAGCTTTTCGTTTTCGGCGCCGGTTGTTTTCTCAAAATTTTTCCTGACTAAACAGGAGGAGCTCGTTTTTGCGCCGCAGATAACTTTGAGTTTTCTTCTTTCGGAAACCGGGAAAATCGGTTTTGTGACGAAAAATTCGTTTTATATGCAGCTCTTTTCCGATGATGAAATCTCAATAAGCGGATCGGAAGAAAACTACAAAATAACAAATTTCAACAATTTTATCGGCAGAAATTCCTATTCGCTGCTTCTCCGCGGCTTCAACAATACAACGGCCGAAGGAAATCACGCCTTTTTATCGAGGAACGAACTTGTCTTTCACATCGTTTCCCTTGAAAGCAATCTCGGTGCGTTCCCGCTGATGTTCAGTAATATTCAGGGAGCAGTCTTCTTCGATGCCGGAACGGTTTCGGACGATGTTTCGGTTTTCAAAGGTCATTTTTCGGCTTCAACAGGCTTTGAAATCAGGCTTCTGACTTACATTGTCTATCGTGCTCCGCTGATGTGGACTTTCGGAACGGGCTATGGTTTTACCGACGGACACGACGTCAGTTTCTATTTCAATCTGGGAATATAAGACTTTACCTTATTCCTCTTCGTTGCGGCATGGGGATTCTTGTATTCATTTTCTATGATTTTTTTTTAAATCTGCTATAATAATGCGTTTTTTGCGGAGGTGGTCATGAAAAAAGTATTTTTCGCAACTTTTTTTGTTTTAGTTTTTTTGGTAGCGTGCAGTAATAACGGCAACAATGATATTTACAGCGGTTTAGAGGATGACGAAGAACCTTCTGAAACAACGGATAAAGATCATGATGCGGCAGAACGTCCTGACGATGCGTCCAGACCAGGAGGCGGCGGAGGAAACGAAGGGGGAATTTCCGGCAGCACTGGTTCAAATGACAAAGACAGTGAGGAAAATGACGATGAAACGGATACTCCTGATGATGACGAAACTCAGGATTCCGGCGAAAATCAGCCCTCGGACACCGACAACGGCGAAAATCAGGACGAAAACACCGATGCTGACAACGGAAACGGCGAAAATAATGACGGAAATCAGGAAAAACCTGATGAAACCCCTGAAGGCGACGACGAAATCTATGCTCTGGAACCTGATGTTGCTGCGTGTACTTCAGGTATTCCTTCCGACAGCGAAAAGCAGAAAGTCCTTGACAGACTCAACTATCTCCGCGCAATTCACAAGCTGAAACCCGTTCAATACAATGATGCTTATGATGAAATTACCGGTGAATGCGCTCTCGTTATTGCGGCGAACAAAAATCTAAGCCATACTCCCGATAGTTCGTGGAAATGCTGGTCACAGGTGGCTTACGACGGCTGTTATTCAAGCAATATAAGTCTGGCGACGGCAACGAATCAGGATCTTTCTTTAACAGACAGTGCGGAAATAATTGATGGTTTTATGACTGAAGAAAATGAAGTGCCGCCGACGACGCTCGGACACAGACGCTGGTTTATCGATCCGTGGCTTAAAACCATAGCGTTCGGACGTGCCGACTACTCCGACGGTGCAGGACATTTCGTTCTCGGTTCTGCGGTGAGAGTTATAAACAGAGACGATCCTGACGATCAGCAGGATATTTCCGATACCGATATCAAGTTTGTTGCATATCCTTTTGAAAACTATCCGGCAGAGCTTTACAACGACAACGTCATGATGTCGTTTACCGTGATAAAGGACAAATTCAGCAAATATTCCAACGGAACGGGGATCACTTTTTCTACCGCAACGATCGCGATAGTCGATCAGAACAACAAAACTATGAAAGTTAAGAATATAGAGTTCGATACTGACGGTTACGGTGTTCCCAACAATCTGCGCTGGTATGCCGAAGGGATCAAGCCGAACGTGAAGTATAACGTCACTGTTTCAAACGTTATGATCAACAACAATTCGGAATTTTATCAATATTGGTTTGAGTTGAAGTAATGAGAAAAGTATTGTTTTTATTGAACTTAGTGCTCATTTTCGCCGTTTCGTGCGGAGAGAGTAAATCGACAGAAAAAAATCCTGTAAATGAAGGGAACATGTATGAAAGCAGTGATTCGGATTCAAATCCGACAAATCAGGGTGATTTAGCTGACACTCACGAAGACACGGATCATGCGGATTCCGGTCAACCTTCTGACCAGGCAGAACCTACTACTGACCCTGCGGATCCGACCGAGCATGCAGATCCTTCGGAGGAACCCGATTCTGACAAAAATCCTGACGAGTTTCAGGAACCGGAAGAACCTGTTGCCGAAAAATTCTGCCAGTATGCATGCACTACGGCTTCCGACTGCGTTACAGTAGGAACGAATGCTGTATACGATGAAGACAACTTCAAGTGCGAAGGCGGCAAATGTATCTATCTCGGCTGTCTGAGCGATGCAGAATGTGATGAAGTCTATGGAGCTGTTACAGAGGCAACAGGCAGAGTTTACCGCTGCAACAAAAACGGTGCTTACGGTTATCCTGAATGCACGCCGACATGCTCGAAAACGGCGGACTGCAATCTTTACGGAGAAGGTTCTACGCAATATGCTTATGATCTGGACAACAACAAATGCGAAAACGGATTTTGCGTTTACACCGGATGCTTGAGTGATGCTGAATGCGAAGCTACGACGTATTCAGACCTTTACAAGTGCCTTCCGCAGGAATATTCCGGAAAAACCTTGAAAGTATGCACTGTTGCATGCCAGACTGCCGACGATTGCTCGAGTTCCGGTTTATACGAATGCAGGAATTCTTTATGCGTGATGAAAAGCTGCGAAAGCGACGAATGGTGCAGAAAATATGATGAAGACTATTCATGTTTTTAATTTCGTGAGGATAGATGAAAATTCTTTTTATTACCCAGGCTGCGAATGAGTTGACGGAAAATTCAAAATTTACTCATGATTTTATTAAAAAACTGGCTTCTGAAATAAATTCGCGTGAAGGTTTTTATGCTGAAATGCTCGATATTTCGGCTATTGATATTAAAAATCTTTCGATCCGCGACATTGAAAAACTATGCTCGGAAACAAAAACGGATATCAACTCTTTCGACGCTCTGCACACTTTTTCGTTTCTGCCGTTTGTCAACAGAGTTTTTTTCCGCCAGTTCGTTTTTTATTCGTTTGATTTCGATTTTAAGCGGGAATACGGCGGTCTGGTTGAAAACATCAACAATCTGAACTGTTCGCAGTGCAATGTTCTGAGTTTTTCGGCTGACGGACTCTGCGATTTTTATGAACACAGAGTTATCAACACAAAATCGTTTGACACTCGCCCGTGGGGATGGTGGAAGACTCTTGTAAATGCTGAAGATTACAAGATAAAACATATATTTGTCGCGCCTCATCAGAAGCTGAGTCTTCAGACGCACGAGTTCAGAAGCGAAACCTGGATGATTGCAGAAGGAAGCGGTTTTGTCGTAATCGGAGAACGCAGATTCAAGGCTGAAAAAGGGCTTGTTTTCACGATTCAGAAACATGAAAAGCACCGAGCGGAAACAGAAGATTCGTCAATGGTGATCGTTGAACTTCAGCTCGGAAGCTACCTTGGCGAAGACGATGTCAAAAGAATAGAAGATATTTACGGGAGAGTTTAAGCGTGAAACTTTCTGTTGTTATAATGGCGGGCGGCAGCGGAAAAAGGTTCTGGCCGCTTTCGAGAGAGTCAAAGGCGAAACAGAGTCTTGCCCTTTTTTCGGAAAAGACCCTTCTTGCCGAAACGATCGAAAGGATAATGCCGCTTGCAGAGGAAATCACGATAGTTTCTTCTCTTAAACAGCGTGCAGAAATCGAACGCGACGCCGAAAAATACGATAGAGTCAATGTTATTTACGAGCCTTGCGGAAAAAACACTGCACCGTGTATTCTTCTTTCACTTTTGGCAATAAAATCAAAATGCTGTGAAGACAGAGCTGTGCTTGTTCTTCCTTCGGATCATTATGTGGCAAAGCCGGAAAAATTCAGGAAAACTGTCGAAAACGGGCTTGAATTTCTTGATAAACACAAAAATTATATCGGAACGATCGGAATAGAACCCGCTTATCCCGAAACAGGTTTCGGCTATATAAAAAAAGGGGAAATCGCTGGAAACGGGACTTTCGGAGTCGGATCTTTTGAAGAGAAGCCATGTTTGGAAAAGGCTGAAAAATTCGTCGAAAGCGGAAACTATCTCTGGAACGGCGGGATTTTCATTTTTTCACTCGATTCGATGCTTGAAGAGTTCAAAAAACTTACGCCAGATATTTATGAAACGGTAAATTCTCTTAAATCCTTCGATATACCGGAGCGCGGAATTTACGAGTCGCTGCGGTCGATATCTTTCGATTACGCCGTGATGGAAAAAACCGATAAGCCTGTTTTCACGGTTCCAGGAAATTTCGGCTGGAACGATGTCGGAAGCTGGAAGGCATATTTCGAACTTCTTCCTAAAGACGAAAACGGAAACGCGAAAGTCGGAAATGCAAATTTTATAAATTGCAGAAATTCTCTTGCAGTAAACCTGACGGAAAAAGAGATAGTCATGTTCCACAAAGAGCATGAACTGCTTGTCGCAACGGATGACGCGATATTTTCGGCTTCATTGGATGATCACGCTAAAATGCGTGAAATCACGGAATTTCTCGATAAAAACGATCTTAAAAAACTACTTTGAAAATTTCAGGATAAAAAAAACCCTGTTTTAAAAACCGAAGTTTTCAAAACAGGGCGGAAAGAAAAATTTCCTGTTGACAGCTTATTCAGCAGCTTCTTCTGCAGCCGGAGCTTCTTCAGCAGCCGGAGCTTCTTCAGCAGGAGCCTGTTCTTCAGCAGCAGGAGCCGGAGCAGCTTCTTCAGCAGCCGGAGCTTCTTCTGCAGCAGCAGCCGGAGCTTCAGCCTGAGCCGGAGCTTCTTCAGCTTTCTTTTCTGCGGAACCGCAAGAAACAGCGAAGAAAAGAGCGAAAAGAGCGATAGCGAGAAATCTCATTTTTTTCCTCCAATTCTTGGTTAAAAAAACAAATCTTTCTAAACGCCGCAGAAATATCTGCGACAAAAAACGGGGGAATATAGCACTTTTTTTTGAAAAGTCCAGTAAAGTGAAAAAAATTGTCTGCAAAAAGTGAAAATAATAAAAACGCAGAAGTTATATTTGATCTGCGATTTCCTGAACGGCTTTTGTGATCCCGTTTTCTCTGGCTTCCTTTGCGCTGTACGCCGCTCCTTTGCCTTCAACGGTCCAGCGGTTTATTGTTTCCCCGGTCAGGAGGTTAAAAAGCTCTGCCTTGACTTCGATTATAGAATAAAATTCGCCGTTGTATTCTTCCGATTTCATTTCATTGACTTCCATTCTTAGTTCTTAGTAAAAATGCTTTGCGGGAAGCTGCAAAAACTTCCGCGATGTTTTCGGCATCTTCGAAGCTGATTTTCTGATTGAGTTTTATTCCTTTCTGGTTGAAAATGGGGAATAGTTCTCGGATTTTAGCGGCTGCTTTCAGGAATGTCTGATTTTATTGCCCATACGCCGAATCCGTCAACTTCGATATTAATTCTTTTGTATTCTGTTTTGATATTTCAACAAGAACCCACGCGCTGTACTCTCTTCCTTCCTGTTTGGTCTCAGAATCTTTGATATGATGTCTTTTTACATTGATTGGATTTATTGAACTGTTTTCTAAAATGTAGAGACATTTCTGAAACATCTCCATTAGCCATAAAAACTTTGTTATTCGAATTCATCCAATTCATTGAGTTCTTTTTTCTGTTATCTCACGCAACGAACACTGCCTTCGCCTTTGTCTCCCAAGCTTGAGATCCTGGCATTTTTAAAAGCTACAACCCAATAATGGCTTGTTCCCTGTTTGCTGGAGGAAGACCAAAACCAACCTCTTCCTGATTGTGTGGAGTAGCCTTTTTTGCAGCCAGCTTTGCATGCTCTACTGAAAGCATCAGGGTCGAGTCTTCCGTTTTTTTCACTGACTTGGCATTTGCCTCCAGGCTGGGTTTCAGGACATTTTTGGAAAGTGGATCTCCATTCGTCTATTGTCGGAAGACGCCAGTCATTATGTCCTCCTTCACTTAAATTCTCACAGTATTGTCTGGCAACATTGTACGATAAACCTTCACGATAAGAACTTGACCATTCGAGAATACCTTGTCTTCTTCTTTCTTCATCTGCTGCGGCTATTCTTTCAGCTTGAGCTCTTCGCGCTCTTTCTTCTTCCATTCTTTTGCGTTCGAGTTCTGTTCTTGCTGCCGCCAATCTTGCTTCTTCAGCCTTACGTCGGGCATCTGCTTCGGCTGCACGGGCTTCAGCTTCCTTTTGTGCCTGGGATTTTAGTGGTTGCTTTTTGAGTTGTGCTATTTTTCTTCTTGCTTCCATAATATGCATTTTATTTTGTGATGGATAATCACGAATATAATTTTCTAAAATTTGTATGTCTGAAGATGATATTGCATCTTCATATGCTTGTTTTTCAAGTAGTATTTTGCCTTCGCGCACACATTTGGCAACTTCAGGTTCGGCTGAATATAAATCAATAAAAATTTTCCACGCGTCGCTTGTTCCTTCTATACGTGTCCGCTCGCATGCCATTTGTGCTTCTGATTTTTCTTCGGCCACTTCTTCTCCTAAAATTTGCTTTACAAGGCTTTCAATTGCTTTGTCTCTCGAAGGTTTGTTGTTTTGAAAATCGGCGTTTCCTGAACCGTATGCTGCAAACTCCGACAAATCAATCATTTCGGCTACAACTGTGTAATCTTCGTCAACATTGTTGATGTGACCTGTTATAATGTAATTGGCGGATATTCTATTTCCCAATTTCACTGCATAGTCCGAGTTTCTGTCAAGATTTTGGGATTCTTTAATGAGTTGCTTTATGTCGTTATCCATCTTAGATACACTCAAAATTTTGAATTTGTGAGCCTTGACAAGTTCGCTGCGGACTTTATCTGCCATATTTTTTATTGTATTTTCATTAAGCCTATACTTTCCTTCTTCTGTTTGGTTTTCAAAGTAGTAAATTCGAACGGTAAGTTGTTCTGCAAACATTTCAAATGAAAACAAAAGCATGAGAACTAAACACAGTTTTTTCATTTTTTTCTCCAAAACATAGTCGATAAAAAATTATTTATTCTTGTGAAACGGGATTTGTTGCGAGATTGATAACAGAACTTTTTCCTTCTTCATAATATTTCATTACTTTATTTTTCCCGGAAATTTCATCTAATTCATCAATGCGGACTCGGGCATAAATGAATCCCATTTTTGGAAAGACTTCATAGAAATAAACATGTCCCGCTTCTGCTGTAAATGGCAGTTCTTTAGTATTTTCTCCTTTAGCAATAAAGGTATGTTCTCCTGGTTGGATAAGATAAGTTATAACAGACGCATTATTAAGTTTTTCTTTCGCAGAGTCATCAATTGAGACTTTAAAAGGAATCCAAGCCCCATAAGCTTTTTTGGCTCTTACAACATAAACAACAGCCGTTGAATCATTGGGCAGAACTGGAAGCTGATATGTCTCTAAATCCAGAATATCAGCTGTTTTTTGTGTGCTGGCACACGACACGAGCATTACGCAGATGATTGAAATCATCAGCACAAAAATAAACTTTTTCATTTTTTCCCTCCTTAGTTTGTCAGAAAAGTTTTAAAATTATTAAAAATTTTCGGGTAAAAACTTGACTTAAATTTTAAATTATATATAATTGAATGCGGATTCGTGATTCGTGATTCGTGA
>JAGCNV010000078.1 GCA_017645765.1 bacterium
ACAAACAAACAAACCTCTTCTAGTTTAATACTACAGAAAAGCCGTCGTTTTTCAAGGAAATTCTTAATAAAATTCAGTAATTATACAAATTTTTATAAAAATATTCTGTCAACTTTTTAAGGAGGAAAAAATGAAAAGATTTGCTCTGTTACTTTTTGCCGCTTTTGCTTTGGTTTCATGCGGCGGTACTGAAGAAACTCTAGAAGATAACCCAACTTCTGATTGGTCAAAAAGGGCTCTGGAAGTTATGACGTGGGAAGATGCACAAAAATATTGTGATAAACTTTCGGAAAACGGCTACGACGATTGGCGTTTTCCTACAATAGATGAACTCCGAAGTTTAATTATAAACTGTAAAGAAACGGAAGTTGATGGAGAGTGTCCGATTTCAGAGAAAAACAATGAGCTTCCTTTCGGTACTGCAACGGAGATCTCAGAGCACTGCAAAGGCTGTGAAGACGGCAAAAATCACAGCAAATTTGGAGATAAAGGATGGTATTGGTCTTCTTCGGAAAGATCGGAAGATGCAACGGTCGCTTTCCGGGTAAATTTCGATACAGGAGAGGTCGTAAATTACAATAAAGACCATAAATACAACGTCCGCTGTGTCAGAACCGCTGATTAGCGTACGGGCTCACAAAACAAGGGCTTGATTTTCAACAAGTTTTCCCTGAATTTTTATCTGTTAGCAGTCGTTGTTCAGCGACATTTTCAAGTATTTGCATCTGCTGAATGGCGATTTTGTTGAGTTTTTCTATACGCTCGGACTGCGGAAACCCGTCATTTATGAAAACTGCGTTCAAATTTTCCATATTTGAAAGGCAGATCAGCTGATTTATCGTGGCATAATCGCGGATATTGCCGGAAAGTTCCGGATTGCTATCGCGCCACTCTTTTGCAGTCATTCCAAAGAGCGCGACATTAAGCATATCGGCTTCATCGGCATAGACAAAAGACTTTTGAGCCGCTGTAAGTTCAGGCGGGATCAGGTTACGGCTGACTGCGCTCGTGTGAATGTGATAGTTTATCTTCGCAAGTTCGCGTTTTGCGCTCCAGCCGAGCTGTTTCTGTTCTTCTGCTTTAAGACGCTGAAAATCTTTGACCATATATATCTTGAATTCCGGGCTGATCCACATCGCAAATTCAAAGGCTATGTCTTTGTGAGCGTAAGTGCCGCCGTAACGCCCCGCCTTTGCCTGCAGACTTACAGCGTGTGTCCGTTCCACAAACTCTTTTACGCTTATCTTGAAACTGTTCAGACCTGACCGGCTTTTAATTGTGGCGAATTCGCTATAATTAAAATTTGGATTGTAAACTTCCTCCCAAATGCCGATATATTCCAAAGTGTTTCTGTTTCTAAGCCAGTCACTGACAAAAAAATCACCGTCTTTTGCTTTCAGCATATCAGTCAGACAAAGATAATCCTCGTTGTTCACACGAATTACCGAAATAGTCTCACCTTTCACTGTTAACTTTTGCATTTGAACCTCCAAAGATATCAAAGAAAATTTTCTGATAAATAGAATAGAAATTTTGACAGACAAGTCAAATTTTATCATATAAAATTTATCATAAATTCTAACTGTTTAGTGGTTAGTCTCTTTTTCAAAGGTATTTACTTCAATTTTAAAAAAATATTGCTAAGATACTTCGCTTTTGCGTTTTTGTGCTTATATAGAGTCGCAAGCTCTTTTATGTGTGAAATTTTTGGGAGAAATATATGAGATTCAATTACAGGACTTTGATCGTTTGGCTTTTTATCGCAGTTCTCGCTTTTGTTGCGATAAGTCTTTCAAGAATGACGGAATCGGCTCCGGTCAGCGAGATCAACATGACCGAGTTCAGGCAGAAAGTTAAAAATCAGGAGATAAAAGAAGTCTTTATCGACGGTATCGAGTTCAGCGGCGTTCTCAACGACGGAAAGGATACCAAATTCACTGTCATCGGGCCGAGCGGAGAAAGGATGTCGGAGTTTCTGGCTGAAAACAACGTTCCGGCGACTTATAAAAAACCTGAAGACGATTCGCTTTGGAAAACTCTCCTCATTTCGTGGCTCCCGATGATCGTTTTTGTCGCGATATTCATATTCTTCCTGCGTCAGATGAACGGCGGCAACAACAAGGCTTTCTCTTTCGGAAAGAGCAAGCACAGAATGATCTCGAAGGACCAGAACCAGATCCGTTTCAAGGATGTCGCGGGAGTTGACGAGGCTAAGGAAGAACTTGAAGAAGTCGTCGATTTCCTCAAAAAACCGTCGGTCTACACCAAGATCGGCGCGAAGATCCCGCACGGAGTCCTTCTCGTGGGGCCTCCCGGAACCGGTAAGACTCTTCTTGCAAAAGCTGTCGCGGGTGAAGCCGATGTTCCGTTTTTCATCATAAGCGGTTCCGATTTCGTCGAAATGTTCGTCGGTGTCGGTGCAAGCAGAGTCCGCGACTTGTTTGAGAACGCAAAAGCTAAGGCGCCGTGCATCATTTTTGTTGACGAGATCGATGCGGTAGGGCGGCAGCGCGGTGCAGGTCTCGGCGGTGGAAACGATGAGAGAGAGCAGACTTTGAACCAGCTTCTTGTTGAAATGGACGGTTTCGGCAGTGACCTCGGGATCATCGTAATTGCTGCAACGAACAGGCCTGACGTACTCGATCCGGCTCTGCTTCGTCCGGGAAGATTCGACAGACAGGTCTATGTGCCGCTTCCGGACATCAAAGGGCGCGAACTTATTCTCAAAGTTCATGCCGAAAAGATAAAAACCGCGCCGGACATCGATTTCAGCGATATCGCGAAGGGAACTCCGGGACTTTCGGGTGCCGATCTGGCGAACCTTCTCAACGAAGCGGCTCTGATTGCGGCTTCGAGGTCTGAAGAGGAAGTTACGATGGCCGACATCGAAGACGCAAAAGACAAGATCTTCATGGGAAAGGCGCGCAAAACAATGGTCCAGACTCCCGAAGAGAAGAAGGATACAGCTTATCACGAGGCAGGTCACGTTGTGGTCGGGCTCTGCTCGGAATATGCCGATCCGGTGCACAAAGTTTCGATCGTACCGCGCGGAAGAGCTCTGGGTGTAACGCAGCAGCTTCCCGAAAAGGACAAATATTCATACCACAGAGCCGAACTCATCGACAGGATCAAAGTCCTCATGGGCGGCAGAGCGGCTGAAGAAGTCTTCATCGGCAGGATCACTACCGGCGCCGGAAACGACATCGAGCGTGCAACTCAGATCGCAAGAAACATGGTCATGCAGTGGGGCATGGGCGATGATTTGGGACCTATCAGCTACGGTGAAAAAGAGGAGCAGGTCTTCTTAGGGCGTGAACTCGGAAAGAGGACTCAGGTAAGTGAAGCGACATCGCAGAAAATCGATGAAGAAGTCCAGAAGATCATCGAACAGGCTTATGCTGATGCGAAAGGTATTCTTGAAGCTCACAAAGACGGTGTTGAAAGGCTTGTTGCAGCGCTTGTCGAGAAAGAGACGCTCGAAAGGGACGAAATTTTGGAAGCTGTTGGTATGAAACCGGAAGATAAAGTCGAAGAATCTGCAACGGAAGAATAGTTCATGCGTTTTTTAGTGCTTTTTCTGACATTTTTTTCTTTTTTTCAGATTTTTGCAGACACAGTCAGAATATATTATCTCTATGAACCGCTTTCAGACCGCTACACTTTCACGAATCAGTGTGCCGATCTGCGCTCCTGCAAGCCTTTGTATGTAACGAAAGGCGAAGTAAAGCACAAAGCTGGCTACAAAATCAATCCCGGCAGGGAAAACCAGTTCGACGAGATCATAAAACGTGCTTCCGAAAAGCACGGAGTCGATTTTTTCCTCATAAAAAGCGTTATCAAAGCAGAATCGCTTTTTGACACGAAAGCAGTCTCCAGCGCCGGTGCGAAAGGGCTTATGCAGCTTATGCCCGATACTGCGGCAGAAGTAGGAGTGAAGAATGTTTTCGATGCCGAACAGAATATAATGGGCGGTACAAAATATCTGAAAAAAATGCTGAAAAAGTTCAAAAACAATGCCAAAAGCGCAGTCGCCGGATACAACGCCGGACCGGCTGCGGTTGTTTATTACGACGGTGTTCCGCCGTTTGATGAAACGATGAACTATGTTGATAAAATACACGGTTTTTATAAAATTTATACGGGGAAAGAGCCATGGTGAAAAAGAATAAAGGCGGCGCCGGAAAACGTAAAATTATTGATAAGCTGCGCAATTTCAAACAGGATGTCCTGACGATTCCGAACCTTCTGACTTCGATCAGAATAATCCTTGTTCCGGTAGTTCTTCTTTTCATCTGGCTTGACACACCCGTAATGCGTCTGTGGTCTTGGATTTTTTACACGGTGGCGACAGTCACCGACTTTTTCGACGGCTATCTTGCGCGTAAATCAGGCACGGTTTCGGTTTCCGGCAAGCTCCTTGATCCGCTTGCGGACAAGTTCATCGTCAATCTCACGCTGGTTCTGCTCGTTTCGATGCAGGAAATCTCCGCATGGCCTGTCATCATAATTCTGGCGCGCGAGTTTTATATTTTCGGAATACGCTCGCTTGCAATGGAGCACGATTTAGTTATCGCAGCCGATATCTGGGGCAAAACAAAAACCATGCTCCAGATGTTCGCTCTGCCGTTTTTCATGATAAACCAGAAAACTCTGCTTGCTCTTGTAAATATCGACTGGGATCCGAGCGGAGTCGGATATTTCCTCATCTGGTCATCGATAGTTTTCAGCCTTATCAGCGCGTTTACCTATACACGCGAAGTCAAAAGAAAAATTTTCGGGTAATTTGATTTCTAATTTACAGCCGTCATCCAGCAGCCGAAAATAACCGAGATAAACAGAATCGCAGCAATATTCTGTGCAGTTTTTCCGGGAAGGCTGCGCTTCGAAAAGGCGGCTCCGAAAATCGTTCCGGCGGGAAGTCCTGCGACAAAGCCGAAAAGGTGGGCTAAAACATCGCTTTTTTCACTGCTTCCAAGCATTGCAAGAAGGCCTAATGCCGCTCCGAACGGGATCCAGCGGCCTAGTTTTTTCTCGCGGAAACTGTCGAAAAACTGCAGGCCTGCAAGAACTCCGATGATGCCGAAAACAGAGGTCGAAGCGCCGATTGAGTTGTGCGCGCTGCCGTAGAAAAAAGCGTTCATGACATTTCCCGCAAAACCGGTGAAAAGTGCAAAAAGAAGCGCAGAACCTGTCCCCGTCATGGTCGAAAGAGCCCAAAGGACTATTCCTCCGAAAAAAATGTTGGAAAAAAGGTGCTTGTAGTCGCCGTGAAGGGTGAGAGCGGTGACAGCTCTGAAAAATTCGCCTTCGGTTATAGCCGAAGCGCTTGATCTGCCCGCTTTTATGAGTTCCATGTGGTCAAATTCGTAGATGAAAACATGAAATGCCGCGAGAAGAATGAGAGTCGCGCAGAAAATCGGCCAGTTAACTTTCTGGAAACGTATATGGGCGAATTTATTGTGAATTTTTTCTATTCTTCCCGATTTTTCATAATCTGAGATTTCGCTTTTCGCCTTTTCGTAATCGCTTAAATCAACTTCTATCTGCCACGAATTCCAGCGGAAGACGGCGTTGTTTGCTATGGAAAGAGAGTCTAAAAGAAGCGAATATTCACGTGCGGTTTTTTTGTCGGGAGCAGCTATGTATGCTGAATTGTTTTGAGTTTCTTCCATAAAGTGCTATTTGCCGAAGTATTCTTCGATTTTGTGGTGCCTGAGCCCTGTTTCCTGATTGATTTCAAGAACATAGTTGGCGAAAACTTTGTCGTATTTCGTAACAGAGTTTTCTTTGTCGGGCCAGCGGATCTCGATTTCTTCAACTTCGCAGATATCTCCGAGACCGATGATCTGGAGATGGTCGTTCTGGAAACCGTTGAGACCGTATGCGCCCTGAACTTCGCGGACAAACTGCTTTCCGCCTGCCTTGACGATGATTTTTGCACCGATTGCATCGCGGTTTGCGGTAGAACCAGAAATGTCGATGATGACTTTGTTCGCATCCTGACCTGTGTCGTTGCGGAGCACTTTGATCCACTGCTTTTCAGGTTTGCTCTTTGCATCAGTATCGCTTGAAGCCCAGCGCATGAACGATGTTCCGACAATGAGGTCGTAATCTCCGTCGCGGTCGATATCGACGAATGCGCCGCCGTGAGCACGGGCCACCTGAGCTTCTGCTTCTTTTGCCGTGTTGCTGAATTTACCGTCAGCCTGCTGCTGGAAAAGCATCGATTTAGTGCCGGGGTAATCGGAACTCAGAATATAGATGTCAAGTCTGCCGTCGTTGTCGAAATCGGCTGCAAAACCACCGAGATCGCCGTCATTCCAGGAGCCTGAGCGTTTTCTCGTAATGCCGCTTTCCTCTTCCGAAAGGCGTCGCAAAGGCTTTTCTGCAAATCCGTCGTTTATTATGAGCTGCGATTTGTCGCTTGCCTGACCAATGTGCCAGTGTGCAAGTTCGATCTGGAAAAGGTCGGTGTCGCCGTCGCCGTCAAAGTCTCCGCAGAGAGTTCCGGCGCTGTTGCCGCCGAGTCTATAAGGCTGATCGGAAAAGCCGGGATCCCAGCCGCCGGTGCCGATTCCGTCACAGCTGATCACAGCTCCTGTCGATATCGAGCAGTAATCACTTCCTTTGTAGGCTTCGTCTTCGCAGTAGCATGCAAAAAACTGGTCATCTCCGTAGTTTTCGTTGTCGTCATGTGCAAAGCCGGAACTTATCGAAAGGTCTTCAAAAGAGCCGTTGCCTTTGTTTCGGTAAAGCGCGTTGTAGGATCTGCCGTAGCTCGAAGTGAGAATGTCGGCAAAACCGTCGCCGTCGACATCGCATGCGCTTACGCCCCATGTCGGTTTGTTGAATTTGCCCGTGAGAGCGTTTTCCGCGTTGAATTTTTCGGTTTCGAGTCCGCTTGTTCCGTCAACGACATCCGTAAAATTTCCGTTTCCGAGACCTTTCATCAAAGTGTCTGGTTCGCATGAAGTCAGGTTTCCGTAACTGTTGTACTGTCTTCCTATGAAAAGGTCGATCACGCCGTCATGGTCATAATCAAGAAATGCGGCGCCGGCTATTGCTTCGAACATATCGTCGTAAACAAAATTCCCGCCTATATTTTTGAAAGTTCCGTCACCGTTGTTTAAATAAATTCTGGAATAATCTTCCTGAAAAGAATCGCTTGAAAGTGTATCGCTGTCAACATAGACGACATTGAAGGCATCCTGAAAACCGTCGTTGTTCATATCGGCAAATATGACATAGGTTGAAGCAATGCCGTTTGTTCCGTCTTTGCCTGTGAAAAGTCCGCTGGAAAAGGTGATGTCTTCGAAATTTTTGCCTTTTACGTTTTTGAGAAGTTTGTAAATGTTTTGCGGTTCGTTCTGATCCTCGCGGTTTTTCGATGCAAGCGAAGTGTAGATATCGGGCCATTTGTCGCCGTCAATATCTGCAACAGTGATCTGTGTGCCAAGCGCATTGAGTTTCTGGACCCCCATTTCTTCCGAAATATCGGTGAATTTCAGAGCATAAGGTCCGACTTTCGGAGTCAGGCATATCGGCTCGACGACTTCTTCATCGGGCTGAGAGTCGCTCTGATCTCCGTCGTTTACAGTGTTACCATCATTTGCGGCATCTTCATCGTTTTCAGTTTTCGATCCGCTTCCGCAGGCCGCAATGGAAAAAACAAGCAAAAACAGTAAAAAATAGATTTTTTTCATAGAAATCTCCTTTGTTGAACGGTCAAAAAAAGCAAAGACCGGTAATTATAGCAGCAATTCAAATAAAATAAATAACCACAATTAATTAAAATCCGGTTTTAAGGTCTTGTTTTATTTTCAACTTTCTGTAAAATAATGCGTCTTTTAGTTAATTGATTTTTTTCGGAGGGTAAAATGAAGAAAATCAGCGTGTTATTCGTGATTTTATTTACAGTGCTTTTCTTTGCTGCATGCAGTGAAGATGAAGAAGAAGGTGATGTGACAGGAGATACCGGAAACAGCGGTGAAAACAGCGGTGGCAACAACGAAGGTAACGGTAATAACGGTGGAGAAGAAACCGGAGATACCGAACAGACTGATAGTGATGCGGAGCCGGTAAACCAAGGTGGAATTTATGTAACATGTACTCCGGGAGAAACCCATCCATGCTATGAGGGTCCGAGCGGCACTGAGGGTGTCGGTGCATGCAAAGCCGGTGTTGCGACTTGTGTCGAGGACGGAACCGACTGGAGCGAATGTGTAGGCCAGGTCCTTCCGAGCCCTGAAATCTGTAGCAACGGAATTGACGAGAACTGTGACGGCGAGGATATGACTCCTGAAAACGAGATAGATTACGACGGCGACGGATACACTTACTGCACGGGTGACTGCTGCGAAACAGGCTGGGAACCGAACTGCAGCGGAACAGATTCACCTGAAAGAATCAATTCCGGCGCATTCGAAATGAAAGATAACTACGTTGACGATAACTGCAACGGTCAGGTCGACGAGGTCGAGCACTGTGATGCAGGACTTGCACTTACAGTCGGTGATTATGCTGGTAATGCTGAGAAACTTGCAAAGGCAATGGGAGTATGTGCAGGGCTTATTTCTGCGGAACTTTCTCTTGCAGGAGATCCGATAACCGAACAGATCGATACCAATCCGGATGCATGCAACCAGGGTGAAAACGGCGGGTGCAACTACAATCCTCAGCCGAGACTCAGCCGCGATATGCCTTACTACGAAAGCGACTATCAGACTTTTGCAGTAACGAGTATGTTCGGAACTATGATGGCTCCGGAAGACGGCAGCAACATGCTTGCAGTTCTCTCTACCGGTCAGTGGAACAGTCCGACGCAAAACGCATCGATCGCGACTCTTGGTGCCGGAGACATGCAGACTGCAAGTACTCTTCCCGAAGACTGGCTTAACATGATGCCGGGTTGTGCTGTTCCTAAAGCACCGTCGTGCGGCGGTCAAAATCCGCAGGACGGTCTTACCAACCAGTGCGCCGGCAAAGAAATTCCGGTGGGTCAGGATCCTATAATGCTCACTTTGAAGATGAAGGTTCCGGCAAATGCAAGAGCTTTTGAATTCAGTCTTTTCTTCATGTCGATCGAATATCCTACAACGGTTTGCAATGATAACAACTACAACGACTTCTTTGTAGCGCTGCTTGACTCGACATACAACGATAAAAATCCGGGTGCCGAATATATGAATCCATACGACAAGAACCTTGCAAAAGACGATTTCGGTAATCCGGTGGGCGTAGATCTTGCTCCGGCAGGACTCTTCAAGGCCTGCAACCCGAGCTGCAACAATGCGTTAACAGGGAATCTCAATAAATGGGGTGCATGCACCGGAGACGAACTTCTCAACGGAACTGGTTTCGGCACAAATGGAAAAACAGGTATGGTCGGATGCTCTGAAGGTCACGGCGGCACAGGCTGGCTCAGAGTTGTCGGAAACGTAGAACCTAATGAAGAGATCACTCTGAAACTGGTTCTTTTTGAACAGGGAACAGTCGGTTACGGTCCCGACCATTCATGGGATTCGACAGTCGTTCTCGATGGTTTTACCTGGCTGCCGACTCCTAAAAAACCTGGTGTTTCACCTAAATAATCAGTTAAAAAGTCTTAAATTTTTCTAAAAAACCGAGGTTTTTTCATGCTTTCCAAAATGTTTATTCCTTATCTGCATGATTCTCACAGCCACTTCACGCTCTATGCCGGAATGTTCAAATCGATATGTCTGAAAGAGGTTAAAACCAAGGAAGCAGCTTTGAATTTGTTTGCAAAACTTGAGGACGGAAAACTCAATTCGGCTTACGGCTGGAACAGCGGATTCTTTTCTTTGGAAAAATCTGAGCTTAACAAGTTTCCGCCGCTCATAATTTCGAATCTGTCGCTTCACGGTTTTGTGATGAATGAAGGGGCAAAAAAGCTGCTTCGCCCTGATTTTACCGAGATAATCGATAACTACGAAAATCCTGACTGGTGCGAAGAACACGTGACTGAACTTCTCCTTTTCTTCGTGCAGATCCTCCCTTCGACCATTGAAACAATGCAGGAATTTGCCGATTTTCTTCTGGAGGAATGCGGAGTTTATGAAATTGAGGATATGCTGCTTCCGACGCAGGAAATATTCGAGACTATCGATAATTCATCACTCAAAAACCGCGTTTCGTTCTGGGCCGATATCAATACTTTCCGCAAGCTGCCCGATCCGATAAAAAAGAGGATCAGAGGAATCAAACTTTTTACAGACGGCGCTAACGGTTCATGCACCGCAGCTTTGAGCAGTCCTTACATAAACGGAATGAAAGGCGTTCTGACTTACACGACTCCGCAGCTTGCCGGACTTCTCGAAGAAGCCGCTTCCACTGCAAACGGTGTTGCAATCCACGCTTTGGGCGATATCGCGGCAAAACAGGTGGTAGATGCCGCAGAAATCGTTAGAAAGCACGGAAGTTCCCAGTTTATCAGGCTTGAACACGCCCAGTTTATTGATTTGGAAACAGCGAAAAGGGCGAAAAATGCAGGGATAGTTCTTTCGATGCAGCCCAATTTCACCGAAGATTCGCTTATATACAAAGACAGGCTGCCTGACGGTTTTGCCGAAAGGAACAACCCATTCAGAATGCTTATCGACAAAGCTGGTTTTGTTCCGGGAAAAGATATGTTTTTCGGCTCCGACGGAATGCCGCACGGCGTAAAATTCGCGCTGAAGCAGTCGCTTTGTCCTGTTTTCGAGCAACAGAGGCTCACTTTGAGCGAGTTTATGGCAGGCTACTGCATTGATAAAAAGCACGGCGTTTATGAATTCGATCCGACTGAAATTTTCGGCTGAGGTGAAAATGAAAAAATCTAGAGTCATAACTTTGGGAAAAGTGAAGATCGGCGGAGACAACCCTCCGGTGATACAGACGATGATAACGACTCCTTTGACAAGGCCGGAGGATGCTCTGCGTGAAGCAAACCGCGCGCTTGATCTCGGCTGTCAGCTTGTAAGAACGGCGTTCAAACACATTTCCGAACTCGACGGGTTGAAGTATTTAGTCGCGAATTTCAAAGGTGAAATAATCGCAGACATCCATTTCGACTACAAACTCGCCCTTGCGGCAATTGAAGCAGGAGTGAGCGGAGTGCGCTTCAATCCCGGCAATGTCGGAGGTGCGGACAAAGTTGACGCAATAATAGAATCGGCGAAAAAACGCCCTGAACTTGCTGTCCGAATCGGTGTCAACGGCGGATCGCTTGATAAAAATATCCTCAAAAAATACGGCGGAGTAACTTGGGAAGGGCTTGTCGAAAGCTCGCTTTTCTGGGCGGATTACCTTGAAAAAGAGCATAATTTCTTTAATTTCAAAATTTCGGCCAAGGCTTCGAATGTCATGGAAACAGTCGCAGCGTGCCGCAGGATCCGCGAAGGTAGCGACGCTCCACTTCATGTCGGAATTACCGAAGCAGGCGGTGGAAAACACGGAATAATCAAAGGAACCGCCGGAATTGCAATTCTTCTTTCGGAAGGACTTGTCGACACGTTCAGAGTGAGCCTCACGGCACCGATCGAAGAGGAACTGAGGACTGCAAACATGATCCTGAAGTCGCTTGGAATATTAAGAACCGGCGGCGAGATCGTAAGCTGCCCGACATGCGGCAGGACTCACGGCAAAGTTATCGAATATTATAACCGCCTTGAAGCCTGGTTTGATGAAGAAAAGTGGTGGATGAAACCTGCTCTCAAAGTCGCCGTCATGGGCTGCGAAGTCAACGGCCCGGGAGAGGCTCGTGAGGCCGACCTCGGCATCGCGCTCGGTAAGGATTGCGCCCTCTATTTCGAAAAAGGGGAAATCGTCAGAAAATTTGATGACCAGGATGAAGCGTTCGGTTTTTTGATTGAAAAAATCAAAAAAATCTGGAAATCGTAATTATCGATAAGAACAATTCGCCGCCTTTCGAAATGTCGGAATTCGATAATTCGATATATCGACAAAATTCTGCGGCGTCAGAAATCAAATCTTCAAACTTATTGTCAGGCCGTGGCCTATTGGCAGGATCGTGCTGAAAAGTTTTTTGTGTGCGAAAACGGCGCGGTTGTAGTCGTGGGTGTAGTCGCCAAGTCCGCTGCGGACTGTTTCCGTGACTCTGAAAAGGGAGTCGTCTGCTGCAATGATGCCGCCTTTTTTGCAGAGTTTAACAGTTGAATCAAGAAGCATCGGATACAAATATTTTCCGCAGTCCTGAAAAATGAGATCGAATTTTTCCCCAATTTCTAGAAGTTCCGCGACTTTTGTTTCAGCTTTGCCGTGATAAAGCTCGATTATGTCGCCGTAACCCGATGCCGCGATATTTTTTTCCGCTTCTGCGAAAATCCTGTCGTGACCTTCGACGGTGATGATTTTTCCGCCAGTTTTTCTCAGTGCGGAAGCCATCCAGATTGCAGAATATCCGTTGCTTGTGCCGAGTTCGAGAACCGATTTTATTTTCTTTGCCTGAATCAGAAAAACGAGAAACTTTCCGACTTCGAGCTCGATCATCGGCTGGATGTCGTTGCGGCTTCTGTTCGATTTTTCGAGTTCGTCCAGAAAATCGGCATCGTGTTTTATGAAATCCCTTAAATACTGCGCTGTTCTTGCGTCCATATTTTCTCCTTTTTTGCAGTTAAAAGTTGGTGTTTATGAGTTTCACCATTTTCGCGGCGGCATTGCTTTCGTCTGAAACCATGAGGTAGTTGTTGCCGGAATTCTGCCAGTAGATCATCTCTTTTCCGCCGTCGCTGCGGTGACGCGCCTTGCAGATGTCGTCTTTTTTGACGAGGCAGTCGCTTCCCGAAAAAAGTTTTTCAAGCTGCTCGTTCCGCTTCGAAAGAAAGAGTGTTCCCCTGATGTTGTCCTCATTGGAATCGAGGGTTATTTTTGCTGTCGGAGTGGCTGCGATGGAGGTGAATCTTCCGCTTATTTTCGGTCTTTTGGTAAATTCGGAGAATGTTACCGTTTTGAATTTTTCCTTCAGTTCGTTCTGGGCAGCCTGACTGTTTCCGAATTCATCCGGCAAAGCCTGACTGTGCGCCGTCATTATCTCGTCAATTATGATGTTGTTCTCTTTCTCTATTCCGGCAATCGCGAAAATGAAGGCGAATACAAGGCACGAAAAAGAGAAAAACGAGAAGGCGAGAGTTGCCGCGCGGTTTTGGAAAAGATTCTTTATTGATTCGATAAGTGTCGGTTTTTGTTTCGATTTCTGGTCTATCAGTCTGAGAAAGCCCTCTTTTTCGATGATCGAAAGTTTTTCGTTTTCGGCAAATGCCGAAGTGATTTTCTTCGTTGCGAGGATTGCCTCGTATTTTCTGCGGCATTCGGAACATTCTTTCAGATGCGCCGCAACTTCCGCGCTTTCGAGGTAATCAAGTTCTCTGTCGGCGAACTGTTCGATAAAAAGTTCGTTGAAATCACACTTTTCCTTAAGCATCTTTCCTTTCCTTTTTCGTAACGATATTCAATTCTTCCGCCTCTTTTCCAAGCACTTTCTTGAGAAAATTTCTGCCACGGTGAAGTCTGCTCATGACGGTTCCGACAGGGATCGCAAGAGTCTGCGCGGTCTCCTCGTAAGATAAACCGTCAATGTGGATCATGACGATGACTTCGCGGTATTCTGCCGGCATGGTTTCGAAAACTTCGCGGATTTTCTCTTTAAGTATCGGATCGCTCAGATCTTCAGGAGATATGCGTGTATCGGGAAAATCTATGATCCCTGAATCATCATCGTCTTTCGCAAGGTCCGAGTACGATATCTCGCCGATCACCGCGTCGTGCTTGATCTTGTTGATGTAGTTGTTTTTCAGGATCCTGAAAATCCACGATCTGAAGTGCTCTTCCTCTTTGTAAAGATGCTTCTTCGAAAGGACAGTGACAATTGTGTCCTGCATCAGATCAAGCGCCTTTTCGCGGTTTCCCGTGATGAAAAGCGCGTAGTTGAAAATCTTGTCGAGGTTTGTTTTCAGTAATTCTTCCATAATCAGTCCCGAAATGAACAACGCGAAATAAACAGCGGAAAAATGAAAAATATTCCGAAAATTATTGCCAGAGGAAAACTTCTGTAGAAAGAACGAGGTTAAAGTAAAAATGATTCCTTTCGACAAAGTATCTTCCGGCTGCCGGAGCAAGGTAGATGTTAACAGAATCATGAGGGGAAACATATGCACCGAGCCTTAGTTCAAGGGCGACTCTGGGGTCGGAAGTTTCGGTCGGGTCAGCTGTCACGATAGTCAGGATCTCGCCTTTGAATCCGGAAAGTTTTACTCCGGCAGATATCGTTGCACCCGCTTCGCCGCCTAAAAATATTCTATTGAATTTACGGTTTGTGAGGAAAATTCCGTCTAATTTCAAAAGTCCGGCAACATGTTCGCTGTCGATCCACTGCCAGGCTATGCCGAATTTGAGTCCGGGATTCTGGAATCGGTTCACCATGAGACCGAAGTCGAGATTCAGATACTTTATCAGCGGTGCGTTGTAGAGAAAATTCGATTCCTCGAGCGACACCATGAGCGAAAGAGACGGCACTTTGTTTCCTGAAATCCTGTCGTTAAGAACTGCGTGTAGGTTCGCGGAAAAAAGGGCGATAAATATTAAAACAAAAATCTTTTTACTCATGGCTTTTCTTTATCTCTCTTAAAACTGATTCGATCACGCGGTCGAAATCCCTCGAGCTTTCCATCGTCGTGAAGCAGTCAAGCGTCAGAATCCCGTCCTTTTTCTCAAGTGTCGAAATCAAACCTAAATTTTCGTGGCTTTCGATCGTAAAATGGAAATAGAAATTGTCTTTCGCAGTCATTTTTATCACTCTATGCCACGCCATTTTCAACTCTCCTCAAAATGGAGTAGGGGATAAAGTTTCCTTCAAGCAGGACGAATTTTGAGTGGTTCGCGACTCTATCCTGCGTTCCGTCGGTGAAAGTAAGTATTTCCGGCAGTTTGTAGGTTCTTGTATGACCGCTGGGTTCTAAGATTTCAACTGTTTTGCCTCCTTCCATGTGGTTTCTGACTTCGGCGATGCAGCAGTTGTTCTCTTTTTCTTCAGTGATATTTGCCACAAATTCGGCTTCGGAGTTCGAGCCGTCGCCGCCAATCTGGTAGTCGTCCGGAGTGACGCCGCCTTTCATGAAACCGGTGGAGTAGCCTCTGTTTTTGACGCGGTTTAGAAGCGTTTCGATCTCTTCACGCGGAATGTTTTCGCCGTCAAGAAGTCTTCTGTAAAGCGAAACGACCGAAGCGACATAGTGGATCGACTTCATTCTTCCTTCGATCTTGAACGAGTCAACGCCGAGTTCTTTGAGCGGAGCGATGTAGTCGAAAAGGGCGAGTTCCTTCGGGTTGAAGATGTAAGTTCCGCGTCCGTCCTCGCCGACAGGCATGTATTCGCCTTCGCGTTTTTCCTCGACTACGGCGTATTTCCAGCGGCAGGGATGAGTGCATTCGCCGCGGTTCGCCTTTCTTCCGGTGAGCCAGTCGCTTATAGCGCATCTGCCCGACATGCTGAAACAGACTGCGCCGTGGACAAAAACTTCGATCTCCGCTTCTTTGTATTTGTTCTGCGCGATCTCCTTGATTTTTTCAAACGAAAGCTCACGTGCCAGATTTACCCTTTTCGCGCCGTAATCGTAGTATGCGTTCACGGTTTCCCATGAAACGGTGTTTGCCTGCGTCGAAATGTGGAGCGGCACTTTGAGACCAGCTTTTTTGAGTGCAGTTATTACGCCGAAATCGCTAACTATGAACGCGTCGGCTTTGCATTCGGCAAGCTGTCCCGCAGTTTCAACAAGGTCTTTGTATTCGTCTGAATATGGGTAGATATTCAGAGTTATGTAGCCTTTTTTGCCGTTTTTGTGAAGCCTTTCAAGGGCTTTTGCGGCATCATCGAGAGTGAAATTCCCTGCAAAAGAGCGGAGAGAAAACCTGTCAACACCAAAATATATCGCATCAGCTCCGTAAATATCGGCCCAGACGAGCTTTTCAGGATTTCCGGCGGGAGCGAGAAGTTCAGCCATTACACACCTCTAAAAAAACCGTTGAATTAACACGGGAAAAGTGCTTGAAGTCAAGTTTTCTACCTGTCAAAAATATTTGTCGAAGCGATATGCTCCCTGATCTCATCGATATGGGAGATCCTGACTATTTCTGCTTTGCCTGAGTATTTTTTCTCTTTGTTGCCGCGTTCTATTGGAGCGAAGATCTTGCTCAGACCGAGTCTCGCCCCTTCTTTCAGCATGATGTCTAAACCCGGAACTTCGCGCACTTCGCCGCCCAATCCGATTTCTCCTACAAATGCCCAGTCAACGGGGAGCGAAAGGTTTAAAACCGACGAGAAAAGCGAGGCCGCAAGGGGCAGATCGACGCACGGAGTCTTGATTTTAAGGCCTCCGACAATGTTTACGAAAATATCGAAATTCGAGAAATATATGTCGCATCTTTTTTCGAGAATAGCGCAGATCATGGCGAGTCTTCCACTGTCGATCCCTGTTACGACGCGGCGCGGCTGCGGCAGATTAGAGTTCGTGACGAGCGACTGGACTTCAATCAGAAACGGGCGGGTCCCTTCGAGAACAAGCGCTCTTGCCGAGCCTGAAATAGAGCCTAAGTTGTCAGAAAGAAAGAACTGGCTCGGGTTTTCGACTTCGGTAAGTCCGTTCGATGTCATCGTGAAAATTCCGATTTCGTCTGTCGCGCCGAAACGGTTTTTCGAGCAGCGCAGAACCCTGTATCCGAGCGAGGGATCACCTTCGAAAATAAGCACAGAATCGACCATGTGCTCAAGCAGCATGGGACCAGCGATCTCGCCGTTTTTGGTGACATGTCCTACTACGAAAACCGTGATCCCTTTTCTTTTAGCCGTTTCGAGAAGCCTGACGGCACACTCTTTGATCTGGCTCACGGAACCGGGAATCCCCAGGACTGACGGCGAATAGACCGACTGGATCGAATCGCAGAAAAGGACGTCAAAATCCTCTTCCTCAAGTTTCGCGCGGAGTTTGTCGAGGTTGCTTTCGTTGGAAAGAAAAAGGCTTCCGCACCCTTTTTTACCGGCGAGCCTTTCAAAGCGGATCTTAACTTGTGAAACGCTCTCTTCCGCCGAAAGATAGAGCACTTTGCACTGCTTCGAAAGTTCGAGTGCCGTCTGGAGCATGAGTGTCGATTTTCCGACTCCCGGATGGCCGCTGATAAGGTTGTAACTTCCTTTTACAACGCCGCCGCCCAAGATCCTGTCGAGTTCCTTGTATCCGGTTTTGACTCTTTCGTTGTCAACGCTTTTGACCTCGGAAATGTGGGTGTAGACCGCGTCTGGAGAAGTCGCGAAAAGCCTGTGGTTCTCTTCCGGAGCGACAGTTTCATCCTTTTCTTCGAGAGTGTTCCACTCTCCGCATTCGGGGCATCTTCCCATCCATTTCGGAGTTGTGTATGAGCAGTTAGTGCAGACGAAAGAAGTTCTTTTCTTTACCATTTTGACCTCGGATTTTAGTCTCAAAAAACGGCGGAGTATAGCAGAAAAAGAGTTCAAAACAAGAGCCGTAGGAACGCCCTGCGTGGTGTTTAGTTATTGTTTGACGGAATAATTATACGAATTAGGTGGCTTGAAAGATACGAACCGTTGCCAAGAGCGGCGGCGTGGACATCGAATACCTGCAAATTGTTCGTTGAATTTACACAGAAATCGTTGTAGAAGTGAACATCGAAGGTAACATCGGTTCCCTGTTTTACAGATTTGAAAGTTGTTTCTGTCTGACTGTTTACACCATTCGGAGGATCTGCTTCAAATGTTTGTGATGATTTTACAAAATTTGCCGCATTTATGCCGTTGCAGTTGTCGTCACTGATTCCGCCTGTGGTGACATCCATATCGATCAATTCCGTGAGTTGGTTGATTGCATTTGTGACTTCATCGCCGATACCTGTTCCGTCCTGGTTCTCAGTGTGATAGAGGAACGGTTCGTCGTCCGCGTCAAGAGAACCTGTTGCTTCTGCAAATGTCGTAAACCAGTCTTTTGCCGAATTGGTTTTTGTAGTACCGTTGTCATCGAAACCTGAATCGATGCCGATGAATTTTGCGCCGATTCCGTTCATCGCGGCGATTGCCATGTCAATCGAAAGCTTTTTTGTTCCCTCATCGAACATGCAGGATGTGCTGAGAGATATCTGTGAACCGTAGGGAATACAGTCGTCTGAATTTTCGTCTGTGATTACGACGAAAATGGGCATTGATTTCTTTCTCATGCAGAGAGCACCAGCCGTTCCGAGTTTATCTGCACCTGAGCAGTTAGCTTTTGCAACATTGTATTCTGTACTGTGCATTATATTACTGTCCTCACATTTGTTCATTGCACACTGGAGAAAGCTTCCGTTGTAAGCTTCGCCGGTTGCAGCAAGGTAGAGCGCGTAAATTGCAAGCTCATTGCTCTGGTCGCTTTTCAGGTTTCCTATCGCGTTCTGAAGCAGATCCGCGTCGAAAGTCATTGTCTGCTCGACGACGTAAGGCTTTTCCCAGCCGAAACTTACAAGACCGAACGAAGCGTAGTTAGGGTTGTCTGCAAACTGGTTTGCGATCGCATTGACAACCTTTTCTTTTACTTCTTCTTTGAATTTGTTAATCTCTGCATTCATCGAGCCGGAGTTATCGAAGAAAATCGCGACATCGATACCTTGGATTTTTGTCTGGAAAGTAAGTCTTCTCGTTGCATCTGCCGGAGCGTTGTAGGGAAGAACGATATAAAAAAGTCCGGCCGGAATATGGTCGCCGTCATCAAGCGGATCCGAGCCGTAAGCTATTTCAGCAATGTCGTCGTCGCCGTCGCCGTCAGTATCTTTTACGAGCGGATCGGTTCCGTGTTGCGTTTCTTTTTTGTCGGAAAGACCGTCTCCGTCACTGTCTCTGTCAAGGAAATCGGGAGTGCCGTCATAATCGGTGTCTCTGCACGGCTGCTCGGGACATTCCTGATTGTCAGGGATACCGTCTTCGTCACTGTCTGAATCCATGCAGTTCGGAAGCGAGTCTCCGTCAAAGTCTTCGCATCCCTCAACGCCGTTAGGAATGCCGTCACCGTCGTCATCAGCATCGTCCTGACCGCATATGCATGTTTCGACAGGAACATCAGTATCATCTGTCGGGTCCGGATCTTCCGGTTCATCAGACGTGTCACTGATGTCAGTTGGTTCTTCATAATCAGTGTCACCGATGTCAGTCGGTTCTTCATAATCAGTGTCACCGATGTCAACCGGTTCTTCCGCAGTATCACCTGTGTCGTCTGGCTCTTCCGCCGTGTCGGATGTGTCCGGTATCTCCGGTGTATCGTCATGCGTTTCCTGCCATGCTTCTCTGATTTCACCTGTAAGATCCGATCTTCCGCAGGATAAAATGAACGCAAAAGTTAAGCAGAAACAAAGTGTTGCAACTATTTTCCTCATAATTGCCTCCTAAAATTCAAAACCGAGAGAGGCATAAAAACCATCGTTCGACGGAAGAACGGAAAAGTTCGAAAGAGAAACTTTTTCATCAGTTTTTTCTTTCTTTATAAGTGTAAGAACTACGCCTGAAACAAGAAGTGCGCCGCCGACTGCACCGCTCGTAATTTCAAGAATACGGTAAGTATCTGAATTTTTGCGGTATTTGTCAGCCTTTTTGATGTATTCATCCGCGCTTTCGGCTGAGGATGACTCAGCGTGGGAGTGTTTCGCCATGTTTTTGTATTTGTCATATTCCTTGTCCGAAAGAACATGAAATGCCGCGACTCCGGCAACGACAACCGCAGCACCAGCAGCAATCAGCGAAATTCCCGTAATTTTATAGGGACGGTATGTTTCAACCTCCGGCTTACTCTCAGCGGTAGTTTCACTCTTCTGCGGCTCGACAGGTTTCACCTCTGCTTCCTCTTCGGCAACCACAGGTTTAACTTGCTGATTTTCTTCATTATTATCCGATTTATCCTTTTGTTTGGCAAATCCCGTGATTTTTTCCTCTATTTTATCGAGAGCTTCCATAAGAGACTTTTCAGAGCCGTCGAATTTTTCCTTTGCAGCAATTACAGTGGCCTCTTTCGCAAGGTCGATAAACTCCGAAGTAATCGTATAAACTCCGCCGAAAAAATTGATGGTTGTTCTCAGAATCGTGTCTGCCGACAGAGCCTGACCGAGCGGAATCTGACAGTTTTTGTCGTTGCATTCTTTGTAGGATTCCTTCTTCATCTCGGCAATCATCGCCTTTTCCTGACGCTCCTTCGCGATCAGCAGGAACTTGTTGGAGTTTGCGAACGCGCTCCGAAGATATTCTGCTGCTCCGGAAAGCATTTCGGGAGAGAATGTTTTGCTTAAATCTTCAAACTCCATAACCGCGAGTTTCAGCTTGTCTTCATCATCATCGGCGAACAAATTCACCGAAAACAAAAGCAACAAAATAGTGAGAAATTTCTTCATCTTAACTCCTGAAAAATTTGTACTTATTGATGTTATTTTCTGAATTTAAAAATGCCATTCTGATCCTTTCAGTCTCAAAAATTGCGGCAATATTATACACAAAACGATAGGAAAATCAAAAAAACTGCGATGGAAATGTTTAATTTTCGGTAAGTTCGATCTGTGAAATTCAATCTAGAGCACTTCTTCCGTGAATCTTTCTATTTCTTTAATGAAATCAGATATTTCTTCGACTGATGAGGGCGGTTTGAGTCCGCTGAATTTTGCAGTTGCGGTTTCTACTGCCTTGTGTATTCCTTTGACTTTGATTTCACCTTTGAGGAACTTTTCAACTGCGGCTTCATCCGAGATAGCGAATGCAACCATGCCCGAGAAATCGCGGTTTTTGAGGAGTTCGAAAGCAGTTCTGAGAAGCGGATATTTTACAAGGTCGGGAGGCATGAAAGTCATTGTTTTGCCCGTAAACTCGAATTTCATTTCGGGAAATTTTTCGGCGACATCGAGCATTTCGGGGTAGGAGAGTGCCGCCGCGATCGGGACAAGCATATTTCCGACGGCGTTCTGCGAAATTGCCGATCCGTCCTTGAAAAGAAGCGCTGCGTGAACGTTCACGCTGGGGTGGACAAGAACGTCGAGTTTTTCCGGCTCGAGATCGAAAAGCCAGAAAGCTTCGAAAAGTTCAAGGCCTTTGTTGAGCATTGTCGCACTGTCTATTGTCACTTTCTGCCCCATGCTCCAGACAGGGTGTTTGAGTGCCGCCGCCGCGTCTGCGTTTTCCATTTCGGCTGCGCTCATCTCACGCAGAGCTCCGCCGGAAGCGGTGATATAGACTTTAGCCAGAGTTTCGCGGTTGCATTTTTCAAGAAGCTGCATGAGTGCTGCGTGTTCGCTGTCGATCGGGATTATTTTTGTGCGGTCGGAAGTGACTTTTTGGCCGAGATAATATCCTGCGATTACCAGCGATTCCTTGTTCGCCAGGCAGACCGGAATTCCGCGTTTTATTGCTTTGATCGTGATTTTCCAGCCCGATTTTCCCGGCAGAGCCATCACGATTTTATCGGGAGCGAGGTCGAGAAGGCGCATGATTCCTTCTTCGCCGGAATATACTTTGCCTCCGAATGTGACTTTTTCCGCATCCGCCGCATCTGAAACTGCCACAGCCTTCAACGATTGGTGACGCGGAATCATTTCGTTGAGAAGCGTTACGTTTTTTCCTGCCGAGCAACCGATTATTTCAAATTTGTCGCTGTAAGCTCTGACGAGGCGCTCGGTGTTCGTACCGATCGAGCCCGTGATACCTAAAATTACGATTTTATCCGACATAGCTTTTTACAAGAAGGGAAACGAAAACGATAACTGCCGAGACGAGAAGAGAATCGGTTCTGTCGAACAAGCCGCCGTGGCCGGGAATCAGATTGCTGGAATCCTTGACGCCGGCGCCGCGTTTGATGAGCGATTCGATAAGGTCGCCGAACTGCGCGAAAATGCCGTCAAGAAGCGCTACGACGAGGACGAACCAGATATTTTCGTTTTTAAGAAGGGTGAGAGCAAAGACAAGGCCGGCAATAACCGAAAAAATCATGCCGGAAACCGCTCCTTCCCAGGTTTTTTTGGGGCTTATCGCAGGAGCAAATTTGTGTTTGCCGAGCGCTTTGCCGCCGAAATATGCCGCACTGTCGCAGACCCACGGAATTACGAGCATGAAAAGAAACCAGTGTGCGTTGGAATATGGAAACTTTTCAAACAGCGGTTCAAGTCCGGAAGTGTAGCTTTTGATGAGCGGGAAAAGTCCGAAAATTATGCCGAAGTAGAAAAATCCGAAGAAGTAGACGTTCATTCTTCTGAATTTCACTGCAATTTCATCTTTGCCGGTGAGAGCGATCATCGGAATGAGTGCTACGCCTGCAAAAAGTACCGTAAGAAACTGCTTGAGAGGCATACAAAGTTTCCAGAATGCCTCGCCGCTTTTTGCCATTTCAGCAATGTTTGCAGTCGCAGGATCCGCCGCTGCAAGGAAAAGTGCGTCCATCCGCATGATGGAATTTGCCATCGAAAGCATGAGTATTGCCGCAATGATGAAAAGCGGGTGATTTCTCTCTTTGAACATCGAAAGATATTCGGCGAAAGTAAAAAATGCGACGGCGATGATGAGATAGTTGAAAATTGCGGGCGGCATGAAGTAGATCATTCCGACTACCGCGGCAATTCCGATTACAGCTGTTATGATGCGTGTTTTCATAAAAAACCCCGTTAAAAATCAGATAGTTGCTTGATTAGTCTCCGCTGATTTTCCAGCCTGCGTTGCGCAGAGCGGTGAAGACTTTCTGCTGGGTCTCTTTCATCTCGTCGATCGTGAGAGTGCGCTCTTTCGCGTTGAGGACGACTCTCATCGTGATGCTTGCAAAACCCGGAAGGATCGGGAAACCGGTGAACTTGTCAACAAGTTTGGTCTCGATGAAAATTTTCGGGTCAACTGCTTTTTTGACGACGTTTAAAAGCTGCGAGCTTTCGGTTCTTTCGGGAACGATCGCCGAAACGTCGAAACTCGTTGAGGGGAATTTAAGGAGTGGTGCGAACTTGGTGTTTCTTTCCGGCAGATTGAAAAGCATCGACTGTTCTATTTCGATGTATGCAACAGGAACATGGATATCGCATTTTTTGAGGATTCCGGGGTGAACTTCGCCGAAAATCGCGATCGGATCCTTGCCGGAGAGGACGACTGCCGACTTGTTCGGATGAAGGAATTCAGTTCCGCAGAGCGCGTTTCCTGTGATTCTTTCAAAACGGAGCGGCGGCGTGCAGAGTTCTTTTGCGATCGAAACCATGATTTTCTTCGTATATTCAAAGAGTTCCGGGGTTCCAACAGCGATTATGCCGATTCTTTTTCTCTCGTCGTCAACCGTGAAGATACGGCCGAATTCAAAGAGAGTAAACTGCTTGAAATTCTTGAGATTTTCGTGAACATTTTTGACCAAGCCCTGGAAAAGCGAGTATCTGAGGTAAGGTGTGTCTCTTTCGTCAACCGTCTCGACGATTTTTTCTTTCGGGAACGGAACGAGCTCAAGGTCGCTTGCGCCGTAGAACGAGTAGTTCATAACTTCGTTCGCGCCGAATCCTTTTGCAAGAAGGTTTTTCAGAATCTCGGTTTTTTCCATATCTTTGTTGCGTGCCGGACGTTCGACTTCAAAGTACGGACTCTGCGGCTTGATGTTGTTGAATCCGTAAAGTCTGCCGACTTCTTCGACGATATCTTCCGCAATCGAAACATCCTTGCTTCTTCTGTGAGCCGGAACTTCGATCGTGAGTTTTCCGCCGTCATTTTTAACGCCGAAATCGAGGTAGGTGAGCATCGAAACGATTTTTTCGTCGCTGAGGTCTTCTGCCGGGATGCCGAGAAGCGAGCGGATCCTGTCAGTCGTGATGACGATGTTTCCTTTGAAACCGTATCCCTCGCTGTTGTCGGCCGTTGCAAGTTCAGAGGTGATGATCGCACCCGGAATTATCTCTTTGATGAGAGTTACGATGCGCTCCATCGCAAGGTAGCAGTTTTCGACCCAGAGCGATTTTTCGTATCTGTTGACTGCATCGGTCCTGAGGTCGAGCCTGTTTGCCGTTCTGCGGACGCTTGCCGGTGAGAAAAGAGCCGATTCGATGAAGATCTCGGTCGTATCGTCCTTGATTTCGCTGTTGAGACCGCCCATGACACCTGCGATTGCAAGGCTTCTCGTCTCGTCCGCGATGACTGCGTCTGTCGATTTGAGAACTCTCGGAACATTGTCCAGAGTCGTGAAGTTTTCGCCTTCGAATGCGTCTCTGATCACGATCTTGTTTCCTGCGATGTCGCGTCTGTCGAAGGTGTGGAGCGGATGACCGACTTCATACATGACGTAGTTTGCGATATCGACGATGTTGTTTATCGGACGCAGTCCGACATTTTCAAGTCTTGCCTTCATCCAGTCAGGCGAAGGAGCTGTTTTCAGGTTGCTGACTTTGAGACCGAGATAGTGGAGACAGCGCGGAGTTTTGATTTCGATTTCGAATTTTTCGTCAACTCTGTCGGCTTTGATGCCTGTGTATTTGAGTTCACGCTTCCACGGAAGTTCGAAGATCGCCCTGATTTCACGTGCAATTCCGTAGTGACCCCAGAGGTCAGGCCTGTGGTTTATTGTCTTGTTCTCGATTTCAATCACGAAATCCTGTCTGTTGAAGATTTTTTTGAGTGGAACGCCGATTTCGGTCGCCGGATCAAGCACCATGATGCCTGTGTGGTCGGTTCCCAAGCCGAGTTCGTCTTCAGCGCAGATCATGCCGCAGCTTTCGACTCCGCGGATCTTAGCCGGTTTTATCTCGAAATTGCCCGGAAGAACCGTTCCCAGCGGAGCAAACACGACAGTCTGGCCTTCAGCGATATTCGGCGCGCCGCAGACAACAGTCTGTTCTTTATGGCCGTCAAAAACGGTAGCCAGATGAAGGTGATCCGAATTCGGATGATTCTCGACTTTCATTACTTTAGCCGTAATAACCTGGTCGAAGTGCTTGAAAAGCCACTCATAATCCTCGACTTCCGCCGATTTCATCGTAAGCTGTTTCGCGATCTCTTCTGCGGCGATCCCGCTGAGATCTATGTAGTCGTTAAGCCAGTTTAAAGATAATTTCATGACAAAATCTCCTCAAAATTATAAAAATTCAATTGTTATAGCACAAAAAAACGGGAGTTTTATAGTCAAGCGATAGTTAAATGCAAGAAATTGTCTTGAACTTCCTTAAACTCCCTTAAACTCCCTAGATTCCCTAAACTCCCTAATCCCTAACTTCTTTTCTTTTTTGCTCTTTTGATTGTTTTCACTATAATCAACGGTTTTTTGATTTTTAGGGAGGAATCGTATGAAACCTATCGAACTCAAAAATGTCAGGAAAGTTTTTAATCACCCGATGAAAGTCTGGTCGAAAATCGAGTCAGTCAAAGACCTTTCTTTCTCAATGGAACAGGGTGAGATAATAGGATTTGTCGGTCACAACGGCGCGGGAAAGACGACTACGATCAAAATGATAATGGGGTTTATAACTCCGACTTCAGGCGAAATTTCTGTTTTCGGCAAAAAGCCGGGAGAGCGCGAAGTGAAGAGCAAAATCGGCTTCCTGCCTGAGCGTCCTTACTTCTACTCGGAACTCACTGCGATGGAAGTTTTGAAATATTTCGGAAAACTTTCGGGAATAAGCGGCAGGATCCTTACTGACAAAGCTGAAAACGTGCTGAAAAAAGTGGGACTTTTCGAGGACAGGAACCGCAAACTTGCAAGTTATTCGAAAGGTATGCTCCAGAGAATCGGCCTGGCTCAGGCGATAATCCACGATCCTGAACTTGTCATTATGGACGAGCCTATGAGCGGTCTTGATCCGATCGGTAGAAAAGAGGTCAAAGACATCATCCGCGGTCTCAAGAGAGACGGAAAAAGCGTTATTTTCTCAAGCCACATCCTGAGCGATATCGAAAACCTTTCTGACAGAGTTCTCATCATCGAGCACGGTAAGCTCAAAAGTTTCGGTTCTCTGCATGAGATCATCCGCCCGGAAGATGTCAGATATTCGATCGAATTTTCGTGCGACAAGAGTATGAAAGACGCCGTTTTCTCGCTTTTCGACGGTGTCAGGATCGTTTCTGACAGATTTGTTCTCGACTGCGCCGATATTCGCGATTTCAATGTAAAACTGGCTGAAGTCGTAGGCAAAGGATACACGGTTTTGAATGCGAACGGTTCATATCCTTCGCTGGAAGAGATAGTTTTCAAGGAGGTTAAGGAGGAAGAAAATGGACAGCATTAAAAGAATTGCCAATGTTTCGTTCTACACTTTTCTCGAAATGGTCCGCAGCAAAGTGCTCTACATCCTTCTTTTCTTCGCTCTTTTCATCTTTGCGCTCGGCATCGGGATCACGCAGATGACGATAGGCAACGTGCAGGATATCATCAGCGATATCGGGCTAGGCACTATCGAGATTTTCTCGACTGTTCTTTCGATTTTCCTCGGCATTTCGCTTGTTCACAAGGAACTTTCGCTTAAAACGCTGCATCCTCTTCTGGCTCGTCCGATCGCGCGTCCCGAATACATTCTGGGAAAATTTTTCGGCATGGTTTTTCTCATTGTCGTTGAAATTTTCGTAATGTGCATAATTTTCGCGATACTTCTTACCGTTTTCGGCGGATTTTCGCGCTTTTTCGGCTATCTTCCGGCGGTTTATACGATTTTCCTCCAGACCTGCACCGTCATTTCTGTCGCTGTTCTCTGCTCGACTCTCACTGAACCGGCAGTTGCTGCGATGCTCACGATTTCGTTTTATCTGATCGGTGCGACTTCGTATAATCTGGTTTACGCGATAACAAGCAGAACTTCCGAATTTGTTGCAAACATAGTTACGACTCTGCGCTATGTACTTCCCGATTTTTCGCACTTCAATATCAAGGATAACCTTGTTTACGGGCGCGGTCTCGACGGTTTGAGCCTTGGTTTTGCCTCGGTTTACGCCCTTTTGATCATTGTGATCGTCCTTTCGCTCGCAGTCATGTTCTTCAACAATAAAGAAATTTCGTAGGAGAAAAAAATGCTTAAAAAAGGTGACATAGCTCCGGAATTCAAACTTCAGGATTCACACGGAACAGAGATAAAACTTTCTGATTTTACTGGCTACAACGTCGTTCTTTACTTCTATCCGCGCGACAATACGTCGGGCTGCACGACAGAGGCGAAAGAGTTCACTGAACTTGCCGACAAATTCAAGGAAAAACACGCTGTCATCATCGGAATAAGCCCGGACTCAGTCGAATCGCACCGCAAATTTGAGGAAAAACACGGACTCAGAGTTCTCCTTCTTTCCGACCCGGACAAAGAAGTTCTCCAGAAATATGGCGCATGGCAGATCAAAAAACTCTACGGCAAAGAGTCGATGGGCGTTGTCAGAACGACTTATCTCATAGGCACTGACGGAAAAATCGCCGAAGTCTTCGAAAAAGTCAAAGCGGCAGGACACGCCGAAAAAGTTCTTTGCTCGCTTTAGCCGCGCCGCAAAAATAGTGTCGAAATACCGAAATCTCGAAATATCGATATATCGAAAGGCGGCGAATCGTTATTTTCGACGCCGCCAATTTTTTTGTCGAAATATCGAAATTTCGTAATCTCGAAATATCGAAAGGCGGCGAATCGATAAAAACGTTATTTCTTGAATTTTTTATCCCTGTTTTTGAAATCCTCACCGTAACCGCCGCGTTTTTTGTCTTTTCTCTCTTTGTGATCTTTGCGGTCTTTGTGATGGAAATCGTTTGATTTGCGCGATCTGTGTTTTTTGTCTGCATTGTCGTGACGGCGGTTCGTTCTGCCCTGACCACGGTGCGTTTTAGAGAATTTGTCATCCTCTTTTTTGAGAAGCTGCCTGATCCTTTTTTCGGTGAATCCGATCTGGTCTGGTTCTTCTGTCTCGCTTTCCTCTTCTTCAAGAAGCATCGAAGCTAAAATCATTGCAATAGATCGCGGATCAAGCTCGCTTTCAAGCCCTTCGACGAATTCGATCCCCGCTTTGTTCGGTGTGTATTCAAGCGCTTCCGCGGCGAGGCGTTTGATGCGCTCGCTTCTGATGTCACGCAGAGTCGGTATCACTTTGACTTCGATCGACGAGCCGACATTTTTTTCGATCCTGCGGATATTTCTGAATTCCGACGGCGTTACCAGAGTTATTGCGATCCCTTTGTTTCCGGCACGTCCTGTCCTTCCGACGCGGTGGATATAGCTTTTCGCGTTGAAGGGGATGTGGTAGTTGAAAACGTGGCTCACATCGGCGATGTCAAGTCCTCGTGCCGCGACATCGGTAGCGACTAAAATGTCGATCATCCCTTTGCGGAAAGAGGACATGACCTGATTTCTCTGCGACTGGTCGAGGTCTCCGTGAAGCGCTTTTGCGTTGAAGCCGCGTGCAACCAGGAATGTGCTTAGCTCGTCGACTTCAAGTTTTGTGCGGCAGAATACAATCGCTTTTTCAGGGTTCTGTTCTTCGATAAGGCGCGTCAGAGCAGGTTTTTTCTCCTCTTCCTCGACGATGTAATATGACTGCTCGATATCGGTGTTTGTCGATTCTTCGACAGTTTCTGCCTTTATCGAAACAGGATCTTTGAGGATTGATTCGGCGAGTTTTCTGATTTCTTCGGGCATTGTCGCCGAGAAAAGTAATGTCTGACGGTTTTCCGGCATGAAGTCGAATATCGCCATGATGTCGTCGTAAAAACCCATGTCTAGCATTTCGTCCGCTTCGTCAAGAACGACCGTTATCGGCTCGATTATCTCGATTTTTCCCGATTTCAGCATGTCGAGAAGCCTTCCAGGAGTTGCCGCAAGAACCTGAGTCCCGCTTTCAAGAAGTTTGAGCTGTCTTGAATATGAGTGCCC
This sequence comes from bacterium, assembly GCA_017645765.1. GTDB lineage: Bacteria > UBP6 > UBA1177 > UBA1177 > UBA1177 > UBA1177. The sequence goes on from JAGCNV010000078.1 coordinate 28,858, forward strand.
GCCAAGAATCGAGCAGGTACGGATCCCTGCAAATTTTCCCAGGCGGTAAAGTTCGTCGCTGATCTGGGAGGCAAGCTCTCTGGTCGGGGAGATGACGATAAGTTCGATGCCGACATTTCTCAGCATGTTGTTCATCACCGGAAGACCGAAAGCGGCAGTTTTGCCGGTTCCTGTGTGAGACTGAGCGATGACGTCTTTGCCTTGTAAAATCAAAGGAATAGCCTGAGCCTGAATCGGACTCGGGATTTTGAAACCTGCTTCGCGTATACCTTCCATTATGTCGCTTTTGAAGCCGAAAGCCTCAAAAGTCATGTCTGTTGCCATTTCGGCGAATTTTTCAGTCATTGTGCCTCAGAATACACTTTTACTATTGATAAATTTTTGAAAAAGCTGAAATTTTTTTGGATAGAAAAGAAAAAACAATTAAACTTAGAATCTGTAAGCTGCTTCAGCCATGAAGAAATCTCTGTGGCCGTCGTGAGCGTTGCCGCCGAAACCAGCCTTAAGTGCCCAGTTGCCTTCGAAAGCAAGGCTTGCACCAAGACCCCAAGCGAAACTTGCGTCTACATCGCTGTCATTATCCCAAACGGCGAAATCAACGCTGACACCCATTGAGATCCAGGGACCGACTGCTATAAGAGGACCGGCACCATTCATCTGGGTTGTATCGAATTCATAAGCGAAATTTCCCTGAATCGGAAGATTCATATAATGAGCATCCCAACCATGACCGTGTGTAGGAGCCCAGTACTGGAAAGCAAGATCGATACCTGCGTACATTTTACCGCTGCCGTCATGAGCGTGAGATGTTGCTTTTTCCCAAACATTCCAGTCAATGTCTACGCCAGCTGAAACGCCAAGCTGATTCCAACCGTCGAAATCAACGCCAAGACCTAAAGTCGGCTGAATGTAAGCCGGTGCCGGATCTCCGAATTTTGCGAAAAGACCGAATGTGCAGCAGAGAACAGCTGCAAGAACCAAAAATTTTTTCATAACTTCCTCCAAATAAAATAACAAAATTGGTTAACCCAAACAAAAAAACCGCAGAATGCTATTCATAAAGGTCTCAAAGTCAAAAAAATTCGCAATTTGCTGTTTGCCGGAAGCCAATGAGCCGAATTTGCTTGAAAAATCAAAACTACTTTCTGACGTAGTGCGGCATATCGAAAGGAATTACCATCGAAATTTCGACAAGACCGCCGATAACGCCCTCTTCCTTGTACCACGGAGCCTGATAGATCATCTTTTTTCTGCCGTTTTTTTCGATAGTGTAGACATTCGGATGATCGTTTTTCATCATGTCGTGCATTTTGTCGATCGATGCCTGCTGGTGGCACTTCATGAGATTTTCTCCGATCATGTTTCTGCCGCCCGAAAGCGCCTGCATCGCCGCATCGTTCATGTCTAAAATGTTTCCTTCGGTGTCCATGACGGTTATTGCCGCACCGAATTTGTCAACCCAGTCTCTGAACATTTTTCCCTCCATAAAGTTCTCAAACAGACGTGCGATGATAGCGATTTTTTTGTGCAAATAAAATAAATGATTATATTCGGCCGGAAATTTTTTGTTTGAAGGGGTGATGATCTATCTCGATCTTTTCTTAGGTTTTCTAAAAGTCGGCTGTTTCGCTTTCGGCGGGGCTTATGCCGCGATTCCGCTTATCCGCGATGTGGTGCTTTCCTACGGCTGGGTGACTGACGAGACTCTGACCTACATGATCGCGGTGAGCGAAATGACGCCGGGGCCGATCATGGTGAATCTCGCAACTTATGTCGGGCGCAGTCAGGCCGGCTTTTTGGGTGCATTCGTCGCAACTTTCGCCGTTGTTTTTCCCGCGTTTTTAATAATGCTGCTCTGCATGTTCGTTTTTAATTCACTAATGAAAAACCGCTGCTTCAATTCGCTTATAAACACTTTGAAACCGTGTGTCGTCGGGCTTATTCTGGCAGTCGGAATTTTTATGACTGCGGAAGCCTTTTTTGATCTGAAAGGAGCCGGAAGCTTTGATCCGAAGGCGCTTTTGATCACTGTTTTACTTGCAGCCGCGGCGTTTCTGCCGCCGGTTTTCCGGAAAAAGAAGATTTCTCCGATAATGCTGATTGTCGTGAGTGCTGTGCTTGGTATTGCAGTTTATAGTTTTTAATTGACAAAAATCGCGGAAAGTATAAAAAATCGCAGTTTTTTTAGGTTCAAATCATGGCGAATACGAGAGTTTCACACGAAGGCACGGTGATAAACGTGGCTGACGGAAAAGTTTCAGTAAAAATCGAGGTCAAAAGCGCTTGCAGTGCGTGTCACGCCAGAAGCATGTGCTCGGTTTCCGAGCTTTCCGAGAAGGTGATCGAAGCTCTCCCGGCTGAAAGCGTCTCCGTCGGCGACAGCGTGGTCGTCGAAATGGAGGAAAAGTTCGGCCTGAAAGCTGTTTTTTATGTTTTTTTCATACCTTTTATTCTTATGGCTTCAACACTTTTTGTTTCGGCGAATTTCGTTTCAGAGGCTTTTGCAGCGCTCTTTTCACTGCTTATTTTAGCGCCTTACTACCTGCTGCTGGCATTTCTGAAACCTTATTTCGCGAAGCAGTTCGTGTTTGTGTGCCGGAAAATTTAAATGGAGGTCTTTATGGACGGAGCTATTCTTTATTCGCTTGTAACTCTTGGCATTATCGCGGTTGTTTCCGCGGTCGTTCTTTTTGTCGTTGCAAAAAAATTCAAGGTCGAAGAAGATCCGAGGATTGATGAAGTTCTCGAATTTCTTCCCGGTGCGAACTGCGGCGGATGCGGTTTTCCAGGATGCCGCGGACTTGCCGAAGGTATAATCAAAGCAGCTAACGCAGGTTCTTCCGACATTCCGTGCTGTCCCGGCTGCGATGCTGAAAAACGTAAAAAAATAGGCGAAGTGATAGGTCTTGCAATGCAGGAGTCTGTTCCTAAAGTTGCAGTTATACGCTGCGGCGGAACATGCGAAAAAACGACGAGAAAGAGTGATTACGACGGTCCCGCGAACTGCGCTGTCGCAACTTCTCTCTTTGTCGGCGAAAAGGGCTGCCAGTTCGGCTGTCTGGGACTTGGCGACTGTGTTTCAGCATGTGCTTTCGGCGCGCTTTCGATGGATAAAACGACAGGTCTTCCCGTTGTTAATGAAGAAAAATGCACATCCTGCGGCGTCTGCGCGAAAAAATGTCCGAGAAAAATCATCGAGATCCGTCCGAAAGGGCGCAACAACAGGCGTGTTTACGTCGGCTGCCGCAATACCGACAAGGCTCCGGCTGCAATGAGCGTCTGCAAGGCAGCATGTATCGGCTGCGGAAAGTGCGCGAAAGAGTGCCCTGAAAAAGTTCAGGCGATCACGGTCGAAAATTTCCTTGCTTACATCGATCCGGCGAAGTGCATTGCCTGCGGAAAATGTGCCTCTGCATGTCCGACTCATGCGATAAAGGCGACGTTCGAAATCAAAGTCGCGGAAAAACCGGCAGAAGCGAAACCGGCTGCCGCACCCGCGCCTGAAACTGAAAAAACAGCTTAATTTTTTTACTAACTTTTATAGGAGTCCGTTATGAAAAGAGATCAGTTGGCAGCAAAAATCCTCAATGAAACCAATTTGTTGAACCGTTTCCTTGACTACGTTAAGGAAGACACTCAGTCAGTTGAAGAGAGCGAGACCTGTCCTTCTTCGCCGAAAGAGAAAAATCTCGGCAGAAAGCTTGTAGAAGAGCTTAAATCGCTCGGTCTTGCAAATGCGGAAATGGATGAAAACGGCTATGTTTACGCGAAAATGGCGACAAACTGCGGCATTACGAAAAAGGTCGCTTTCATCGCTCACATGGATGTCGCTCTTGACTGCAAAGGCGAAGGCGTATGTCCGGTAATCCACGAAAAATACGACGGAACGGTTATGAATCTTAAAGGCGGCACGGTTATTGATCCGGCTGATACCGAGCATCTTTCCGACTGCATCGGCGACACGATCATCACTTCCGACGGAACGACGCTTCTTGGCGCTGACGACAAAGCCGGTGTTGCAGCGATCATGTCGATGGTCGAATATTTGGGCAAACATCCCGAAATCAAACACCCCGAAATCAGAATCTGCTTCACGCCAGACGAAGAAATCGGACGCGGTGTCGACAAAATCAACCTTCAGAAAGTCGATGCAGACTTCGCATACACGCTTGACGGCGGTGCTCCGTATGAAGTAAACTACGAAAATTTCAATGCTTTCTCGGCGAAAGTCACACTGCGCGGCGTTTCGATCCACCCCGGATATGCAAAAGACAAAATGGTCAACGCGATCAGATATGCAGGCAAATTCATCGATATGCTTCCGAAGACGATGTCGCCTGAAAGAACCTGCGGCAGAGAGCCTTTCATCCACATTGTCGGCATCAGCGGCGGCAGCGAGGAAGTTACGGTCAGCATGATCCTCAGAAGTTTCGTTCGCGAAGACATCGAGCGCGAAGAGAAGATAATCCTCAACATTATCGAAGTTCTCAAGGCTGAAGAACCGCGTCTTCAGGTAACTCCCGTTTTCACCGAAAGCTACCTCAATATGCATGAAGTTATGAAGAACAACATGGAAGTTTTCGGCTATGTCAAGAAGGCGATCGAAGATCTGGGCGCTGCTCCTGATGTAGAACCTATCCGCGGCGGAACCGACGGCGCAAGACTTTCCTTCATGGGACTTCCGTGCCCGAACATTTTTGCAGGCGGCGTAAACTTCCATTCCCAGAAAGAGTGGGTCGCTCTTGAAGACATCGCGCTTGCTTCGGCGGTCACTGTCAAAATTCTTGAAAACGTAAAATAAATCGTCACGGCGTTCCGTCGTAACGTCGTTTCGTCGCCTCGAAATGTCGAAATATCGAAATTACGAAATATCGACAAATATTGGGCGGCGTTGAAATCAAAAAAAAACTTGACATTCAAATTTTTTTTCCTAAACTACCTGCCGTCCTGCGTGGCGGGATAGCTCAGTTGGCTAGAGCAGCGGACTCATATCCCGCAGGTCGAGTGTTCGAATCACTCTCCCGCTACCACTTCTTGTTTTTTTTCCTTATAATGATTTTATTATTCAATTTTTTGTGATTTTTTCTTGTTTGAATCGGCATTGTGTGCTATTTTGCGCCGTTTTTTGCGTTTCGCTGTTTAAACGGTGTGATTTTGGAACTTATGATGAAGAAATTTGTGTCGTTTTTGTTTCTCCTTGCTCTTTTTGTTTCTGTGTATGCCGGAACGATGCCGTGTGCCGGCGGCTACTGTTTTGACTGTTATGATTCCTCTCAGAATCTTCCGCAAAATCAGATTGTTGCATTTTCCAAAAATGCTCAGGGATATATGTTTGTCGTCGGAAGAAACACGATTTCAAGATTCGACGGTAGTGAATTCGTTCTTCCCGAAGGCGGCAGGCTTGAAGAGATTCCGACAAACACGATAAACGATTTTGTCTCCGATGATACCGGATTCGGCTATGTCGCGACAGATCTTGGTCTTTGGACCGTTGATTTGAACAAATTCGAATTACTTTCGTTCAGGAGTTTTGGTAAAGTCGGGAATGTTTCGGTACAATCAGTAGCTTATGATAAAAACAAGGCTCTTGTTTATGGAGCGGTTCCGGGAAAAGGAGTTTTCGCAGTTTCTGCAAAAGGTTTTATCGAGTGGTTCAATCCCGAAAATTCGCGTCTCAGTACGAAAAACGTCAATAAAGTTTTTTCAGACAGTCTCGGTACGGTTTGGCTCGGAACGGAAAACGGCGTCTATTTCATGAAAGACGGAAGCGAAAAATTCCTTCAGATCGACTATCTCGACGATTCGGTTTCAGCTTTTGCGGAAAAGGATAAAAATAGCATTTATGCAGGCGGCAGAAACGGTTACTACCTCATCGAAAACGGCGAAGTTTCGATTTCATACTCCGGCGAAAAAGCGCCATGGTCAGATATCACAATGCTTGAAACCGCCGATTCCGGCAGGCTTTGGATCGGAACGAAAAAATCAGGTCTCTTTTACGACGAGATCGCTTCATGGTCTGTCGGCGGAGCGGTCACAGCTTCGATACGCGACAATGAGGGTGAAATTTGGTTCGGAACTTCGGCAGGCGGGTTCTGCATTGTCAAAAAAAGTGCTTTCAAAGGGATGTCTTTCGAAGACGAAAGCGTTTCCGTTGTTGCGGCTTCGGACGATGTTTTCGTCAATACGAAAAAAGGGATCTTCGGATTCGGAGAACTTGGAGAGCTCGGAGAAAAACTTTTAAGCGATTCTGTTTTCGACACTATTTTTGTCGATAAAATAAACAATCTCTGGGCTTCTTCGAAGTCGGCAGGGCTTTTTATCATGCAGCCTGACAAAACTTTTAAGCCGGTAAAAGAAATCTACACGAGTGAAGACGATCTTTTTCCCTCTTCGTCAGACGTGTTTTTCAGCGATGCCGACGGAAATGTCTGGACGAACGACCTTTCTATGAACGGTGCGCTGTTTATTTTCAGAAACGACAGGACAGCAGAAAGGCTGATGCTGCCGGATGCCGACGCGGAAATCGTCGATATAGTCGATCATGAAGGAAAGCTTTTCATCGTTACGAAGCGGAGCGGCGTGTTCGGTCTTGAGGAAAACAACCGTCTTACACCTCTGACTCTTTGGGAAAAGGATATTTATGTGAAAAGAGTGTTCGTCGATTCAAAGCAGCGGATATGGATAGTCACTCTTTCGAACGATATCTTCATAGATGTCGAAAAAGACGCGATCGCGTTTCCTTTGGCCGGAATAGGGGGTAAAGCGGCTATACATTCGGTTTCGGAAGACAAAAACGGCAATTTCTGGATCATGACGAACGCAGGGATTGCTTCTGTAAAAGGCGAAGATGCCGACTGTTTCGTGAGCGGTCAGTGTGCTGAAGTGCCGGTCATCGTTTACGGCAAAAAGGACGGTCTGACCTCAGTTGAATGTGCCGAGGGAAGGGCTTCCGATGCCGCGCTTTCGGCTGAAGGACACCTTTTCGCTCCGATGATGAAAGGTGTTGCTGTTTTCGATACGAATTTCAGAGATAACCGCAGTTTTGTTCCGGAAATCAGTATAGACCGCATTTATTCGCCTGATGAAGATCTGAATTATTATCCGGACTATCGTGACATACTCGTTCTTCCGTACACTGTTGACAATCTTTTGATTTCTTATTCGGCTCCGTTGTTTTCCGGTTCAGGACAGTTGCTTTTCGATTATTCTTTCGATAAAGAGCAGGTGAAAGGAACGAGCGAAAGGGAAGTCATTTTTTCTGATGTCCAAAGCGGTCTTCACGAATTTTCAGTCCGTGCCTACCGCGCGGATGATCCGTCGAAATTCAGTGAAAAAAAGTTCGTTTTCCGTGTAAAAACCGTATTTTACAAAAAAACCGGATTCATGGTAACGGCAACTTTCCTTTTTATTTTATTTGTTTCCGTTCTCATTTTCCTTGATAAGCGCTTGAAAGCTATAAGAAAAGCTGAAATCAAACGTCTTATAGACGAAAAGACGGCAGAACTTCAGATCAAAAACAACGCTCTCAGTGAAGCTGTAATGAAGGATCCGCTGACGGGGCTTATGAACAGGCGCTATATGTTCGATGTCGAAGAGCGCAAGATCAGGCGTTTCATCGAGTCGCGCGACCGTAAAATGCACCTTTTGGACAACCGTAATGTGTTTGAAAAGAATGATATTGTCTACGGTGTCATAATGATGGATATCGACCATTTCAAGCGGGTCAACGATATTTACGGTCACGATGCCGGCGATATGGTTCTTAAAGGTGTCGCCGAAGTTATGCAGGATTCGGTGCGTGCCGATGATATCCTGATCCGCTGGGGCGGAGAGGAGTTCCTTATCGTTCTGAAAAATATACCGCTTGGAAAGATGTTTGAAGTCGCAAAAAAGATAAGAAAGGCGATAGAACAGCATCCTTTTGCAACTCAGAGTGGTGGTACGACTATCTGGGTCACGGTTTCGATGGGAGTCGTTTTTCTTCCGTTTTTTGCCGGTAATCCTAAACTTTTGACTTTCGAAAATATCATAACACTGGCTGATACGGCTCTTTATCATTCGAAAGAAAACGGACGCGATATGGCGACTTTTGTAGTTCCGGGTGAAAAGATGCCTGAAACACCGGAAGATGTCGGCAGTATGCTCAGCAGCAGCGAATTTGCCGTCGTAAACGGTTTCTACAATTTTGAAAAGATAGAACCCGATAATTTCTCAGAGTTTGAAATTTGATAATATTTGATTGTATCGGAGAATATTATGAAGAGACTGCTAAAAATATTTTTGTTTCTTCTGATTCTTTCATCTTTTTTTAATGCAGGTGCGGTCGATTTTCATCCGAACGAAGCCTACAGCCGCTTTAAAAGAGGAATGAGTTTCGGCGGCGCGCTTTTCCCGACTTATCAGGGCGATTCAATGCTTCTGGAACTCGATTTGTACGGTTCTTTCGAATTTTCGATGCTCGGTTTCGGTGTAGGCCTTCCGGTCAGATTCATCCTGAAAAACGATGACGATATTCCGACAACCGGAGGTGCTTTTCCGAAAGAAGACTGGGATGATGCGAGAGACTGGGTCGCCATTCTCAATTATTTCCACTACGGTCATTCGGGCGATATGTTCTATTTCTATTTCGGCGAGCAGAAAAACCGCTATGTCGGCAACGGCTCGATAGTAGGAGCTTACTACGGCGATCTGAGGCTTTATCATCCGCAGCGCGGAGTCAACCTCGAAATAAATACCGATTACGCCGGACTCGATTTTTTCATGGACGATGTTACTCCGCCGAATGTCATTGGAGGGCGCGTCTATGTCAAGCCGATAAGTTTCCTGAAGGAAAGTTACGCAAACAACCTTGAAATCGGCGCATCATACTTTGCTGATATTTTTGCGCCGGATCAGATCACGGGAAAGAGCGACAATGATTACGGCCGAGAGATAACTGATTCCAAATTCCAGATCTTCGGTTTCGATCTCTCTTTCCGTCTTCTTGCGATGAAGTATTACCAGCTCACTCTTTATACCGACATGAACAAGATCGTCGATGCGGGTTTCGGTATGCACTTCGGTGCAAAACACAAACTTATGCTTCCGACGAGCACTGACATGCAGATCCTGAGCCGCTGGGAGGTCAGGGCAATGGAGCCGGACTACATTCCGTCGTATTTCAACACCTTCTACGACATTGAAAGGGAGTATTACAAAGGTCAGAGCAATTCGACTTTCAGTACGCCGACAACGAAGTCCCGCTATCTTTCAAGCTATGCCGGAAGAGGGAAGGACTGGACTGCCGGATACTATCTTGACCTTGTTTTCGATATAACAGGAACATTCTCGATAGGAGGTTCCTTCGAGCATAACAAACTCTATGATCATGAAGCGAAAAAGTATAACAACTATCAGATAAACGTTTTTACGGATATATTCCTGTTTGATTCTCTGGCTATAGATTTCCTTATGACTTTCCAGTCTTTGGGAGAAGACGGAAAACGGCTCAAAAACAAGCCTTATTACAGAGCTTCGGTAACCTATTATCTGAACAGATATTTCAGTTTCGGTGCCGGCGCCGATTCGAAGTGGTATCTTGTCGAACCTAGAAATGATGTCGGTTACTACGACTATTACAACTGCTTCTCGATAGGCGGTTTTGCCGGAGTCAGGTTCTAACTGATGAAAATCGCTGCTTTTTTTCTTTTTTTGTTCCAGTTTTGCGTTGTTTCGGCACAAAATTCGATGAGTGATTCCGACATGGATTCTCTTGACCAGCTGATTTCCGATTTGCTCGAATCGTCAAAAAAAGAACAGAAACAGGAAAAAAAACAGGAAAAACCGGCGGTCAAACCGCAAAAAAACGAGAAAACAAAAAAACAGGAAGTCAAATCCACAAAAGTTAAAGGTAAAAAACTGATAGTTATTGATCCCGGTCACGGCGGTAAAGATCCCGGAACGATTTCAGGAAAGCTTTATGAAAAGGACATCGTTTTGAAGCTCGCGAAAAAAATCGAGAAACTTTCGAAAAATTACAAAAACATCGAAGTCAGACTGACACGCGACAAGGACATTTTTCTTGCTTTGGAAGAGCGTGCCGTTATTGCAAACAAGCTTGACGGCGATTTGTTCATTTCGCTTCACGCAAACTCGTTTCCCAAGGACAGAAATATCGGCGGAATGGAGATTTACCATCTCGACAACACGCGTGACGAATATGCAAACAAACTGGCGAGAGTTGAAAATAAAATTTCTGAAAACGCCTCGCTTCTCGGTACGATTTTAGTCGATATGGATATAAGTTATTATGTCGGCGACAGTCTGGATTATGCGAAGGAAATAGGAAACGGATTGAAAAAAGACTTAAAAAAATATGGGGTTAAATTAAGGGGTTATGAAAAAGGAGCCCTTTTTTACGTCCTTGTGGGCGCAAGAATGCCGTCTCTTCTTTTCGAGATCGGTTACATAACGAACAAGACAGAAAAAGATCTCCTTCAAAATGATGCTTATCTCGAGTCGATAGCGAAGTCTCTGCTTGATTCGGTTTCTGCTTCAAAGGTGAAATGATGCCGGAAAAGATGAATATCGTAAAAATTTCTGCCGTTGCAGCGTTTTCTATTCTGCTTTTAGCACTTTTTCCTTTTTTCGGATATGTCGAAATGCCTCTGAGTGAAATTTTCGGCGAAAGTGCTGCCTCGAACATATTCTGGAATATCAGAGTTCCGCGAACTTCGGGGGCTTTTGTCTGCGGTGCGACTCTGGCTCTTTGCGGAATGGTGTTCCAGTCGATGTTCAAGAACGATCTGGCGACGCCTTACACGCTCGGAGTGAGCAGCGGCGCGGCTTTAGGTGCTGTGACTGCAATCAAGCTCTTTTCTGGGGTTGCCTTTGCCCTTCCTGTAACGCAAATACTCAGTTTTGCATTTGCATTTCTTACGGTCGTTTTCATCTACACGGCAGGACGCCTCAAAAAGAGGTTTGATACCGGATTTCTGCTCCTTGCCGGAGTCGCCGTCAATTTTATATGCAGCGGGCTTATCCTTTTTATTCAGTATATTGCAAGCGGCAGCGAAAGCTCGATGATGATCCACTGGATGATGGGAAGCCTTGATTTTATAGGCTTTTCTACTGTTCTGAAAATCGTTCCGGCGTTTGCTGTCATGCTTGTTGTCTCGCTCTTTTTCCACAGAGAGCTTGATCTCATGCGGATCGATTCCGATATTGCGACGACCCGCGGCGTCAATATGAACACAGTCGGCAACGTTCTTCTTTTTACGGTTTCTATAGCTGTTGCGCTTGTTGTTTCGCAGGTGGGACCAATAGGCTTCATCGGCATGATGGCGCCTCACATTGCTGTCAGATTAGTAGGCAGAAAGCACAGCTCGCTCGCATTCGCATCGCTTTTTATAGGCGGCTGCATTCTCATGTTTTCGGATGCAGTTTCGAGAACGGTGATAGCACCTTCAGAAATTCCTGTAGGAGTTATAACGTCGCTTGTCGGCGGTCCGTTTTTCTTATTTATATTGATTAAATCAAAATAAATTTATGCGTTTTTGCACTCTTCAAGGATTTTGAGGAAAGCCTCTCTGCGGTTTTCAGCAGCCGTGATCGGGCGTCCGATTACGAGATAGTCGGCACCTTTGCGGAGAGCTTCTGCCGGAGTCGCGATCCGTTTCTGGTCATTGACAGCCGCAAATGCAGGACGGATTCCGGGAGTGAGGATTTTGAAATCTTTGCCGCAGGTTTCACGTATCAGTTCGATTTCAAGCGGACTTGCGACGACTCCGTCCATCCCCGAATCTTTCGCCAGTTTCGCGAGTTTCGCTATCTGCTCCGGTATCGTGCGGTCAAAGCCGACTTCGCGGATATCTTCTTCACCGAGACTCGTTAAAATCGTGACAGCCAGAACAAGAGGCGGATTTGCGATTTTATCCATCTCACTTCTCACCGCTTCCATCATTTTTCTGCCGCCTGAAGCGTGGACGTTGAATATCTTGACACCGAGTTCAGCCGCTGCAACACCTGCTTTTACGACGGTATTTGGAATGTCGTGATATTTAAGGTCAAGAAAAACATCTTCGCCCATGCCGACGATCTCTCTGACAAGCTCCGGACCGGTGGAAGTGAAAAGCTGCTTTCCGATTTTGAAGCAGGCTCCTAAACCTTTCAGATCGCCGACTATTTCAAGAGCTTTTTCTTTTGTTTCGACATCGAGTGCGACAAAAATTTTCGATTTCATTTTTCCCTCAAAAACTAATTTCCAATTACAAGGCTGCCCTTTGCCGGAACTTTTACGCTTCCGTTTGAAACCGAAACTGATGAGCCGTCGTAGGAAGTGAACGAGCTGTTTTCGCCGTTGCATGTAGTTGTGTATTCGGACGAACCTTTGTTGATTCCGACGATTACCGTTTTGTCGTTGTATTTAAGTTTGTAAACCCATGCGTCATCCGTGCTGCCACAGGTCGAGCGCGATCCGTGTCTCAGAGCGGGGTGCGATTTTCTGAAAGTTCCGAGCTTCTGTATGTGCTGCAGAGCATCCTGTTCGTTTGGAGAAAGACTTGTAAACTTCATAACAGCGCGTCTTCCGCCGTCAAAACCGTTCTCATTCACTCCTTCCATGCCGATGTCGTCGCCCTGATATAACATCGGGATGTTGATCGGGGATGTGAGAAGGAAAGTCTGCGCATGTTTGAGGAGAGTGTAGTTTTTGCCGCATTCGGTGAGGGCTCTGTTCTGGTCATGGTTGCCGAAGAAGTTGCCCATTACAGCACCGGGGAAACCTCCTGTTCCGCCGTTTGTGGACTGCGGAGTGAGATAAGCCTTGTCCCACGCTTCGGTAACGTCGTGCGCGAGGGAATTGTAGCTGTTTCCTTTAAGAATGATATCTTTCGCTTTGTAGTAGAAATCTTCGTTTACCTGTCCCTGAACCATCGAAGCACGGGTGTGGTAACGCGCCCAGCCGCCGAGAGATTCACCGACCATGTAGAAAACTTCGGCTTCGTCTGGAAGGTCGTGGTCTTTAACTGTCGTTTCGATCTTTTCTTTAATTGCCGAGCGGAGTTCGATTGTAAAAATATCGTCCATGTGCTTCAGAGCGTCGGCGCGGAAACCGTCGAGGTTGAAGTTTTCGATAAGCCAGATTGCGTGGGCGATGACTGCTTTTCTCGCCTCTGCGTTGTTGTAGTTGAAATCGGGCATATAAGGAGTGAACCAGCAGTCTATTCTGTGATCATCCCAGTGACCGTCGCACGGGTTGTAGTTGTAGAACCAGCCGTCGTTTTTGTGCTGCTGATAGAGCGGAGCATCGATATAAACATGGTTTGCCGCGAAATCGGGAATGACTCTGATCCCTTTCTTGTGCGCCTTTTCTACAAGTTCGCGGAGTTCGTCTGCGGTTCCGAAAGCGGTGTCGACACCTTCGTTGTCAAATCCGTAGTCGTTGTCGAAGCTGTATCCTGTAGCAAGAGGATGGTAAGCGTGGTAGCTTGTGAAGTAGACGTTGTCCTGCGAAGAGGCTGTGCCACCCTTGCTTTCGTAGTGAGGATTTTTGACGGGTGAACTTATCCAGATCGCATTTACACCCATTTTCGTGAAGTATCCGTCGTCGATTTTTTTGATAATTCCTCTGAAATCGCCGCCTTTCCATTTTTCAAGATCCTGTGTTACATGCGGAAATTCACTCGAAGGAACATCGTTGCCTGGGTCGCCGTTCAGGAAGCGGTCGGTCATGATCTGGTAGACAAACGCGTCACGCCAGCCGAAATCGGCAAAATCAACACCTTCACCAATCCAGATCGGAACGAAGAAAGGCTCGATTGCTTCGCCGTTGTCGTCGACAAGTCTGAAAAGCCAGCTGTATTTGTTCGGTTCAAGTCCTGTCTGCGATACGGTGAAAGTCTTGGTCGCCGCGTCGTATTCGTAATCGTCGGTTTCAACACCGTTCAGAGTGATGACAGATGCAGCGAAATCGATGGCAGCTGTGCCGTGGTATTTAAGTTTAAAAGTGTATGAATCTGCTGTCCTGTCATTGTTAGATGAGTAGTCAAGAGTAAACAGTTCATCACTGCCTCCCTCGATCGTCGCCTTGCCTGGATAGTTGTTTTCAGATTCTACAGGATGTGGACCGTTACTGCCGCCGTCGCCGGCATCTCCGTACCACCACGATTTGCCATCATCAAGCGAGAACCTGAAAATATAAATGAAATCTCCTGCTTTATCCTGCGGGAATTGAGCCTGATACTGATGGTTGTTCGGTTGATATTCTGCAGGACTGAATGTTGCTTTTTTCCAAGTCCAGGTTCCTGCAATTATCGGATATTCAGCTTTTCCTGTTCCTTCTTTGTAACCTAACTCGGCTCTCCAGTTGGTATGTTCGGCAACACTGTTTCCGGTTTGACCGTTGATATAGATTTGACCGTAAACCATATAAGGATCGCTTGTCGGATTGTTAGGATCTTCGTATGGGATATATGGCGGATGCTGGACGCCGTACCACATTCCTTCGGATTTATCCATCTTGACGCATGAATTGTTGTTGTCGTAGTAGCTGTCGGGGCAGTTGCAGACTGTATTTCCGTTTTCAACAGTGCAGACTCCGCCGTTTCCGCAGTTTATATTCTTACTCTTGCAAAGATCTTCGACACATTTGTGAGCCGAATTGTCGCATGTTTCACCGTCTTCGCAGTCATTGTCAAAAATACTGTTGCAGTTCGGGTAAACTACAGTGCAGCTTCCGCTTTTACGCTCGCAAGTTTCCCATTCTTTGCATGTATCATTTATGCATTTATCCTGAAGGCAGGTTTTCTCCTCTTCGTTAAAGAAGTATCCTTCCGGGCAGTCGCATGTTTCTGCTCCGTCTTCCTGTATGCAATGGCCTACACCGCAGTCAAGGTCGCATGGATCTATTATAACGCAGTTGTCGTCGTCATCTTTATTGTAACCGTCGATGCATTCGCAGTATTCGTTGCCGTTTTCGTCAAACTCGCAGAATGATTTGTCGCCGCATTCACGCAAGCAGTTTTCGTTTACGCATGTCGGAGTTTCGCCGACATTTTCAGGTCTGTAACCGTTCTCGCAGTTGCAGTAGATTCCGCCGCTCTGGTAGCTGTTTCCACTGCTGTAGCCGCTTCCGTACCCGCTTCCATAGCCGGCACCTTCCATGCATTCGCCGTGGTAGTTGCAGGTTACGCCTTCGCAAAGGCCGGTATATTCGCATCTATGGGTTTCCATGTTGCATTTGTTGCTCTGACAGTCGGAGTTCTCGTCGCATCTGCCATGTTGGATGTGGCATGAACCGTTATCGCAGTATTCCCACTCGTCGCATTCGACATCTTTGCAGGGATCAACTATCTCATCACAACCGAGCTGGCCGTTAGGAGCATAGCCTTCGTCGCACTCGCAGACTGCTCTGCCGCTTGAATCGTCGCATGTCCCGTGATCGCTGCATGTTACACCGTCACACGGATGGTGGGGTGATTTACTGCATGCGACAGCAAAGGTCATTAAACAACAAACTAAGATCAAAGATAATTTTTTCATTTCAACCTCCACAAAAAACCGCAATATTTTAATGAAGAAAGAGAAAAAGACAAGAAATGATCGTCACGTCGTCACGCCGTTACGTCGTTACGGTTTTTGCCGCCGGTCGACATGTCGAAAAATCGATATTTCGATATGTCGACAAAAAAGTGTTGCGGCGGCGAAAAAAATATTTCAATGAAATTGGCTTGTTATGCAAAAAAACAAAAAAAGTGAAAAAAATAATTTGACATTTGAT
>JAGCNV010000010.1 GCA_017645765.1 bacterium
GAATCAGCAAAAATCTCCTTTCCGTCAGCTGCGGAAAGGATTTTTATTTCATAAACAATGTCAGATTTTGGAACGCATTTTGTACTCCGATAATAACTTCTTGAAACAAAAAACAGTCGATCGTCTTTTATAAGAACATCATTCGCAACAGAATACTGTTTCGGATACTTGTCACTGTTGTAATTAATGACTTCCCAGTCTTCGAGAGTTTCTTTTTTTACAACATCTGCCGAATTTTTTTTGTTATTAAGTTTTAAGATATAGAAATCGCTGCTTTCTATTTTGATTCTGCAGTTTCCGATATCTTCGCAATCTTTCTCTGATTTCACCGCCGGTGTTTTTGTGTAGAGATACTGGCCGTCTTTACTGATTCCCATAAGTTCTCCGGGGATATTTATTCTTTTTCCGGCTTTTGGTTTTGCAGACTTGTCAACAGTAAAAGGAACGGCATAACAAAGATACTGATTTGCCTCTTCTTCCGTTGTATTCTTGATGCAGCCGCTTGTCCAGAAAGTGTCACCGCTGACGAAAATCCTGTTTTTTATAAAGAGTTTACGATAGTTGAAATCAACTTTCGAAGCTGTGATTGTTTCAGCCGGTTCGTTCATATCAACGAAATGCAGTTCATGTTTTGTCTTACGGTGTTCCCGCTCTCCGTCGTAATACTTTTCCCATTTTGTACTCCTGAAAGCCATAATGTTCTTATCGGAAACAACTGCAGCCGCGTCATAACCGATACTTTCAGGAATGTTGAAACTCTCAGTTTCTCCAAAAGAGCCGTTTTCGTCATTTTTTATAGTTTTAACGGAAACAGGGTTGTCGGCAAAAAAACTGTCACTGTTACCGCAGTATTTCTGATGGTTGTTGTAAAGATAGAAAGAACTGTCGTTTTTAACCAGATTCGCTGTATATTCAGAACTTTTTAGAAGATTGCTCTGCCAGAGGGTGCTGCTTGCCGCACCGTCATAAATAAAGAGTTTCTTTCGTTTATGCCGCAAAGATGTTCTCCGCACCCTGTAAGTCCGGGGATTTTGACGGCTATCGGCTGTTCTGAAAGGATTTTCGGTTTGTCCCTGTCGGTAATGTCGGCAGAAACGACCTTATAGTTGGATGCCGCGAAAACACGGTTTTTTACAGCTGTTCCGAATCTTGCAAAGTCATCCATTGCAATAGCTCCGCGCATTTTCAGCCCTTTTTCGAGATCAAGATCGGCAAGATAAACCTTGCGAATGATCTCTTTAGGATAGCTGTCAGAACCTGAACAGAGAACTAGCCCGATTTCGTCAAAGATCCTGCAATTTGATACAAACATATCTGTGTCGAATAAGGCACCGCTGATTTCCTTGGGATTTTCAGGATCTTCCAAATCGTAGAGACCCAGCTTTACCTGATAGTCTTTCTTTTCCTGCTCGATTGTGAGCATTTTCGTGCCTATGAATTTAAAATCCGATATGCTACCGAAAATTTCCTGCTCGGAAACCAGAGAAAGGTTGTCAGGTGTAAGATCCACTGTCTCTAAAAAGTAGTGTCTCTGATCGCCGGAATAAGAATATCTGGAACCATACATCGTATAACCGTTGAATGCGGCATTGCTGAAACCGTCAATAGTGTCGAGTTTTATGACATTTGCAGGATCTCTGACATCGAAACTTTCAAGAGTTGTGTAATAAGGTTCGTAAGTGCTTGAGGTTACAAGATAGAAAAAATTGTCTGTTTCGTGCATTCCATTGACGAATCTTTCCGGATAAATCGTCGATTTTTGGACAATTTTGCCGTCAGGATCACTTATATCAAACAAGAAAATTTTGTTCTCGCCTATAAATTCTCCCCATTCGTCAGTTTTGGATTCAGCAACATATATGTGCTTGTCGGAAAAATAGACCAGATCCGCTGCTACTTCCGCTGAAATTTTATCAGCCATTTTTATATTTTCCGGATCTTTTATGTTTATCGCAACTATTGAACTTCGCTCATTACGGCTTTCTCCCCAGGTTCCGTCACATTCCGTCCACGAATAGGCCTTGTCTGCGGCAACAACATAGATTATATCACCTATCTGTTTTGAATTTCTCGCATAGCCGTCAATTATAAATTCAGCTGCAATCGAAAGGTTTTTCGGATCTTTCGTGTTGATTGCAACGAGCTTTGAATATTCTCTTCCGTAATAGATGATTTTGCCGTCATCGGAATCTCCGTCTGTCCTGCTGACAAGGACATAAGCTCTCTCATCTTGAAGATAAATGTTGTGGCCATACTGTCCCGCCAGATTTATGCTGTCCAAAACTTCCAGGTTTTCCGGATCGCTTATATCGACCGTGACTAGTCCTTTGTACGGATGCAAAATCAAAAGCGTGTTTCCGTCAAGCTTGTAGACATCACCCTCAAAAATTTCGCGTGGAACATCAGGAATATCGTCCTTTAAAGCGAAATTGTCATAAACCTCCGTGTCATCTACGGGGCAATCTTCTTCAAAATAGTCCGAAGACGATATCGTAACAAACTTTTCCGTTCCATCAGGCTCCGGCTCATCGTCCGAAATTTCATCCCCGTCGGAAACCTGATTTTCAGGATCGTTGTCGGAAATCTCCTGTTTCCCGGACTTTCCTTTGCCTCCGCACGCTGTGAAAATGAAAAGAAAAACTGCAAAAGCTGTGAAAATTTTGATGAATTTTTTCATGACGACCTCTCTCAAAAACGAAAGATTTTATACGAAAAGGACAAAGACGCAATAGTTTAGTTCCATTAAGTGCCGGTTTTTCTGATAGTTTTTTTAAAAAAAGTAAAAAAAGTGA
>JAGCNV010000079.1 GCA_017645765.1 bacterium
CGTTTCGCCAATCTCCGATAACCGCCCAAGCCCAACTCATACTCTGTCAAAACCTGCTCACGCAACTCCAAAGGATAATGATTTACTCCCATTTTTCCACCTCTCTTTAATGGGTGTCCAAACTTTGGGGGTCAGAACACTACAGTGTGGGGATGGGAATGAGCCGTGTCAGGTCACGGCTCTACGATTATTTGCTGATCTCAGCTAATCTCGCTTTCAAATGTGCCAGATTTTCGGAAAGTTCAGTGTGTTTAGATTTCATAATAAATTCAACAGCTTTTTCTTCCAAAAGCCGAAAATCGTTGCAGCGTTCAGCAAGATGTGTTGAGCCGCCTTTTTCCATTTTGTATTCGTAAAGTTTTCTGGCGTTTTCACATATTTTATCTTCGAGGGATGTAATAACACGATGTTCCCTCTGCAAAAGAGCTTTATATTTTTGATCTTTAACCTTTTTGATGTCGAAATTCACTATCTGTGACTGAGGAACAGGAAACATATTGTTCAGGTTTATAACGGCCAAACGCTTTATTTTTATCAAATCCAATCCTTCTTTCATGTATTTATGTTTTGCTTTGAACGAAGAAAGCGGTGCAAAATATTTTTGATTATGTACTTCAAGCACGATTCCTATGTATTTTCGTTCATTTTGCTGATCCGGTTTTTTGTTGCGGAACAAATGCGGAATAAATGAAGCGAGATAGTCGATGTAATCCGGATTGATTTCGTATATTCTCAAACTTCCCATAACAACTTCATAAAAAAAAGCGACTCAATTTCTTGAGCCGCCTTTCACGTTTACATTCTTGATCAGGACCAAGAGTAGTCACGTATAAATACTCTTCAGGGTAGAGCGTTACCACTGTGCAATATATTAGTCATTTATTTCAGAAAGTCAAATAAATTTTTGATTTTTATTTTATCTGTGTTTACAGCGGCTTTACAACTTATCTGCACAGAAAAGGGTGCAAAAATTCAAATCTCGCTTCTGAGCAAAATTCCTACTCTTCCTTAAAAATTTCGTAGAAATATTTCCGAGATTCTTTTTTATTTTCTTTGTAGTGCTTTTCAGATGAAACCAGGTCGTTATTTTCATCATATTCAAAATCGATGCTGTACTCTTCCCATGCCGAACCTTCAGGTTCAAGATATTTTTCTGAAACGAGGTTTCCTTTCGGATCGTATTCATAAGCCGTTGTTCCGATTTTATGCCAGATTTTATCCGTGCTCTGAGTGTTCCCGTGATAGTCGTAAACGAATCTGTCGTCTTCAATAAGCCTGTCAAAAGAATCGTATTTCAAGTATTTGGCAAACATTGCAGCAGCATCGGGATTTTCTTCGTCCCATTCCTCGGCAAATCTCCTTTCAACCAGATTATCTCTTTCATCATAAAAACAGAGTTCAATCCCTAGTTGTCCTAAGAACTCATTCCCTTCCGCATCTTCAAAAGCCCAATAGAACTTTGATTCTTCAAGTTTTCCGTTCTGGGCATACTTGAAACGGGTGATTTCTCCTTTTATGGTGAGATCGTCTGCTGTCATGCCGTTTTCATAAATTTTGTTCCGAACAGTTATTCTTCCAAATTCGTCAAATTCATAGGAATAATCCGCCATAGTGCATGAATCTTCGGAGCAATAATTTTCTGTTTTTACAAGGTTTGTTTCGTCATAATAAGTCTTTTCGACTCTTTTTTTTGCTTCTCCGAGAGCATTGAGTTCCTGATATACGGTTTCGCGCCCTTTTTCATCGTAAATTCTTTCAGTGGTAACTTTAGTCTGGCCGTCATCGCTTTCAACGTTCTCTCTTTTTCTTTTCAGAGAACCGTCGGAATAATATTCCCACTCGTCGTCCAGCCACGAGAATATCCCGATCAACGGATTTATGTTTACTCTTACTGGTTTCAGATTTTCGTCGTAAAAATAATCTCTTTCGTATCTGCTCTTCTTCCATCCGGCACCTATTGCATCGTAGAAATTATATATGTTGTGCCAACTCGTCACCGGAATTGCCGCTGAAACATAATAGTCGTATTTTACTGACTTTTTTGCCAGCAGCGTTCTGCTTAGAAAAGATGAATAGTCATACTTGTAGACGGAAATCAAACGGTTGTTTTCATCGAACTCTTTGTAGGCAAAGAAGCGTTCTTTTCTGATCGTTTTCCCTTCATCGTTATAGAAATATTCCTCCGCTTCCGGCCAGTAGAGATCTTCAAGAAACTCGTCTGCACCAGCAACATAGCCCGGAAGCTTGTAATGAGTTTCCCGTTGAATTTTTCCGTTTTCGTCATAGCGGTAGTAAACACATCCGGCTTCTTTGTCTGTAGATTTTCCGTTGCACATTTTTTCGACAGAACCGTCATCATTGAATTTATAGGAAAAGTAACGGCAGTAGGACTCAGTGCAGATGCTTGTCACATTGCCCTTTTCATCGTATTCGTAAGACGACAAACCGTCGCATTCGTCCAAGTTTGCGGATGTGCATTTGGATTTGGTTTCGAATTTGACGCGGCAGTTTTTGTCGTAATACCGGTCTATCTGATAGCTGTAATCGCCGTCGATACCGTTTTCAAAACCGTCACCTTGCCAGTCTATTTCAACAATTTCTTTTGTAAGAACCTTTTTGCCGAAACATTCCTGAGTCAGGGAATTTGCCTCATCCGGCAAATCTTCGTCGTTTTCAGAATCAGAATCTACATCTTGGCCTGGCATTTCATCAGAATCATCAATAAAATCCGAATCTTGCGAGCTGTTTTCTGCATCTTCGATGACCGTCAGATCATCGGAATCCGTGTGGCTATCAGAATCTGTGTAAGAATCGTTTTCAGTATTTTTTGACGAGGAACAGGAAAACAGAAAAAAAACTGTTAAAACAAATAAAAACCATTTAAAAAAGGTCTGCATTTGAACCTCCGGAGAATGATTATTCAAAAAGACTTGAAATTATATTTTTCATTGAAAATTTAGCAAGCGAAAAAGGCAAAATTTTTAAGAAAAATCAAAGGTTTTGACGGGAAAAGAACCTTTTCAGGAAATGTTATCTTACACAGCGGACTGAGAACGCGCCATGTGTATTTTCAGGAACTATATCGACAGAATTGCTTAAACTGAAACGAAGAGTCCATACTGAATTCTCAATATCAGTTACGGAAGAAGATGACCAGAGCTCGATATTGCTGTCATCCACCTCGCTGAAATAACCTGGGACTTCCGGGTATTGCGAACCGCTGCATACGCAGCTTCCCTCGCCACACTCTGCTTCCCACTCACCTTCGCAAGTGCCTTCCCATGCTCCGGCTTCTTTTGCTTCCATATCGGAAAGCAAATCGTTTTCACTTATTCTGCACTCTCCTTCCGATACCATCTTCGGGCAGTTCTTAACGAGTTTTCTGAGTTCGTCTATATTTGGAAGTTTCCAGTCGTCATGGCCGCATACAGAGAGGTTTTCACAATAATTTGCAGCTTCTTCCCAGTTCATTGTGGCGGAAGAAAGAGGCGACCACATGTTATCATCAATTGTATGGCATGCGTTGTATGTGTCGTCTGACCACTCTACCTCTTTGCAGTCGATTACTTCTCCGCCGGAATCGAGACATTCGCAGAGATCATCCGGTGTTTTAAAATCGTAGATTGCTGCAAGTTCTTCCTTATCAAGGGTAAGTTCTGCTCTCATAGCGAGTTTAAATATCTCTCCTGCGGTAAAATTCTCGTTTTTGCCATAGCAGACCTGAGTTTTTCCGAGAGCGGTTTTTGCACCTGTTTCCGAGGCACTACTGTATTTATTTGCCGCAATCAGGCATCGTTTAGTGCTGAAGTCTTCTGAAAAAGCGGTGTCGAAGATCAGTATTTCCGGAGCCTCATCAACTCTATCGACCCCGTTTGCCTTCATTGTGTCAATGTACTGAAGCGGAACAGTGAAATATACATCGGTTGTCGTACGCCAGTCATAGTCTTTATTTCCATCGGCGAAAATTCTTCCATTTACACCCTGTTCGTATTCTGCAAAAAATGTATTCTGCTCTCCCTGGAAAAACTGTTTGCCGTTGATATCGGAAAATCCGAACGCTACTTTCGTGTGGTCAGCAGGTTCTGGGTTATTTATTATGCTTGCATTTATTATTCCGACACCTTTTAAAGCGAAATATGCACCGCCCTTTTCGCTTGCGGCAAGAAGCGAATCGTCAAGTTTGCACGGATCATCGTCTGTGTCTGTATCAGCATCATCCAAAGGCGCGCCGTTCCCAGCTGAATCGGAATTGCCGGTATCAGCTGTTGTGTCACCTGTGTCGGCAGTTTTTTCTTCTTTTTTGTCGCTTCCGCAACCGGCAAAAAGCAGAATCGCCAGAATGACTGTTAAAATCATCGATTTTTTCATGACAACCTCCATAAAGTTAAAAAACCAAACAAGCATATATTTAGTTGCACAAAGTGCCAATTTTTCTGACTCAAAAATTCAAAAAAAAAAAAAAATGACAAGACTTTAATTTTATTGATAAATTTTTGCGATTTTTTTTATAAATCAGAGTTCTATTTACTGATCTCAGCTAATCTCGCCTTCAAATGTGCCAGATTTTCGGAAAGTTCGGTGTGTTTCGATTTTTCTTTTTCGACTACTTCTGGCTGCGCTTTTGAGAGGAAATTCGGGTTGTTGAGTTTCTTGTCGCAGAGTTCGAAATCCTTTTTGATCTTCGCGATCTCCTTTTCAAGACGCTTGATCTCGTCGGTGAAATCGATGAATCCTGCAAGCGGAATGTAGAGCGTGCCGCCTTTTACGAGCGAACTTGCAGTCTCTTTGTCGGGAGTGAAACCGCTGACGAATTCAACATCTTTTACTCTTGCAAGCTTGATTATGTATTCGAGTTTTTCGCTGAGCGCGCTCTTGAGTTCGTCCGCAAGATCTAGTTTGAGCGGAAGTTCAGCCGACGGTTTGATGTTGTTTTCAGCGCGGATCGTTCTGATGACGGTGATGATCTCGATGATCTCCTCCATCGTCTGAGGGTCACGCTCGAAAACAGGGCAGTCGCCTACTTCGGGGAAACGGCTGATCATTATCGATTCTTCGCGTCCGTCGAAGCTGAAGGGCAGGCTCTGCCACAACTCTTCGGTGACGTGCGGCATGAAGGGGTGAAGCAGTTTCAGGCTGGCGTCGAGAACCTTGAGAAGAACGCGTTTCGAAACGGCTTTCGCGTTTTCGTCGGTACCAAAGAAGGTCGGTTTGACGAGCTCGATGTACCAGTCGCAGAATTCGTGCCAGAAGAAGTGGTATATTGCGCCGGCAGCATCGTTGAGCCTCATTTCGTCGAGGTTTTTCCGGACTTCCTCGGTTGCAGTTTCGAGTTTTGAAAGTATCCATTTGTCGGCAAACGCGAAGTCGTCGTTTTTGTATTCTACCGGATTGAAATCGAGTTTTTCACCTTCTGCAAACTGCATGAGGCAGAATCTCGTCGCGTTGTAGATCTTGTTGATGAAAGCCCAGTAGCCTTCGAACCATTCATCCGAAAGTTTAACGTCTCTGCCAGCAAGCGGCATCATCGCGAATGTGAATCTGAGAGCATCGGCACCGTATTTTTCGGTAACTACGAGCGGATCGATGACGTTGCCTTTGCTCTTCGACATCTTCTGACCGAATTTGTCGCGGACAAGACCGTGGAAGAAAACTTTTCCGAAAGGTTTCTCGCCCATGAATTTGTATCCCATCATGATCATTCTGGCTACCCAGAAGAAGATGATGTCGAAACCGGTTTCCATGAGTGTCGTCGGATAGTATTTCGCAAGTTCAGGCGTCTTTTCGGGCCATCCGAGGGTTGAGAATGGCCAGAGCTGAGAGCTGAACCAGGTGTCGAGAACGTCGGGGTCGCGTCTGAGTTTCGTCGAGCCGCATTTCGTGCATTTCGTCGGATCTTCGCGGCTGACTATCATTTCGCCGCACTCTTCGCAGTACCATACCGGTATCTGATGTCCCCACCAGAGCTGGCGGCTGATGCACCAGTCCTTGATGTTGTACATCCATTCGTAGTATGTCTTTTTCCAGGTCTCGGGCTGGAAGACGATCTTTCCCGTTTCGACCGCATCTATTGCCGGTTTCGCGAGGTCTTCCATCTTCAGGAACCACTGGTCTGAAAGTATCGGTTCGACGATGGTCTTGCATCTCTGGCAGTGACCGACTGCGTGCATGTGCTTTTCGACTTTGAGGAGAAGTCCGAGTTTGTCGAGGTCTGCGACTATCGCCTCTCTCGCTTCGGTCGTGGTCATGCCGGCATATTTGCCGCCGAGTTCGTTGATCTCGCCCTTTTCGTTGATGACGTTGATCTCTTCAAGGTTGTGGCGTTTGCCAGTCTCGAAGTCGTTGAAATCGTGGGCAGGCGTGACTTTTACTGCACCTGTTCCGAATTCGATGTCGACAAGAATAGCGTCGCCGATTATCGGGATCTCCCTGTCGGTAAGCGGCAGTTTGACCTTTTTGCCGATGAGGTGCGCATAACGCTTGTCTTCTGGGTGGACTGCGACCGCGCTGTCGCCGAGAAGCGTTTCAGGTCTTGTCGTTGCGATAGTCAGGAACTCGTCGCTTCCCGAGATCGGATATTTGATGTGCCAGAGGTGTCCTTCGACGTTCTCGTGATCGACTTCAAGGTCGGAAAGAGCCGTTCTGCAGTGCGGACACCAGTTGATGATGTATGTATTTTTGTAGATGAGACCTTCTTCGTAAAGCGAAACGAAGACTTCGCGGACTGCTTTCGAAAGGTTTTCATCCATCGTGAAGCGTTCTCTCGACCAGTCGAGCGATGCTCCGAGGCATCTGAGCTGGCGCGTTATCGTGCTGCCGTTCTCCTTTTTCCACTGCCATACTCTTTCGAGGAATTTTTCGCGTCCGAGGTCGTGTCTCGAGATCCCCTCTTTGTTGAGAGCCCTTTCAACAACCATCTGCGTCGCGATACCGGCGTGGTCCGTGCCCGGAAGCCAGAGAACGTCGTAACCCGACATCCTTTTGTATCTGCTCATCGCGTCCTGAACGACGACCATGACGGCATGTCCCATGTGAAGGACGCCCGTTACGTTTGGAGGCGGAAGAACTATCGTGTAAGGCGGTTTTTTGCTGCTCGGGTCAGCCTTGAAAAAGCCTTTTTCCTCCCAGAACTGATACCACTTTTTTTCGATTGACAGATGGTCGTATTTCTTGTCGATTTCCATTTTATTCTCCGATTTTCCTCTTTTCGTGTCCGTTGTATATCGCAGCTTTCTGGTCGATGTTGCGCATCGGTTTCTGCGTAGTCTTTTCTTCTACGTAATGAGCCATGAGCCCCGGAACTCTCGAAATCATGAATATTCCGTTCGCAAGTTCCGCCGGGATGTCGAGAGCGAGAAGGACGGCGCCGATCATTCCGTCAACGTTGACCGGAAGTTTCGTTCCCTTTACTTTGAAAATGTTGGCTTCGATCATTTTTGCGAGTTTGATGAAGAAAAGTTTCTCTTCGGGAAGGTTTTTGAAGCAGATCTCTGCAAGTTTGACGCTTCTCGGATCTTCGGTGTGGACTCTGTGGCCCATGCCGGGGAATCTGAATTTCTGCTCGAATTTCATCTTTACGAACTCTTCTACTTTCGCTTCGTCAAGCTCGTTTCCGCAGTATTCAGCGGCCGATTTGAGCATTTTCATCGTGTTTTCTATTGCTCCGCCGTGGAAAGCGTTGATCGCCAGAAGTCCCGATGCTACAGCAGCATTGAGCGGTGCGCCCGTCGAAGTCGCGTTGAGGGTAGCCAGTGCGCTAGGAGGAGTTACGCCGTGATCGACTGAAGAAACCAGAACAGCCTGGAAAACTCGTCCTTCTTCTTTTGTCGGAAGTTCGCCCTTCAAAATCAGGTAAACCGTTTCCGCGTAGCTCAGATTTTCCATGATGTCTTCTATCGCATAGCCTCTGATCAAAATTTCGTTCGGTTTGATAGAAGTAACAGCCGTTGTCCATTCTGCCATGATTTCCTCCAAAATTTCAATAAATTAAATAACTTACATTAGAGCCGGCAAATTTCCCGGAAACCGGAAAACAAGCGGTCCGCTAAAAAACCAAATATATTAGCAGAAACGATTTTTTTTTCAATTATGGCGATTTGAAATATAATCCTGCGAACGTAGAGACGTCATATTATGGCGTCTACAAAGGTTAGGAGAGAGAAATGATAGAAAACATCCGTGAACATCTTGAAGAAATAGAAAAACGGGAACTTTCGTGGGCTGCGGCGCTGAGTTCGCAGTCAAAAGGAAGAATGCGCGAAGAGGAACCGTGCAGCATCCGCCCCGCATTCCAGCACGACCGCGACAGGATCGTCCACACCAAGGCTTTCCGCAGATTAGGCGACAAAACACAGGTTTTCCTTTCGCCGAAAGGGAGCAACTACAGCAACCGCCTCACCCACACGCTTGAAGTTTCGCAGATAGGCAGAACTGTGGCGAAGGCGCTTCTTCTCAACGAATCGCTGACAGAGGCGATAGGTCTAGGCCACGATTTGGGACACACTCCTTTCGGTCATTCAGGCGAAAGAGCTTTAGGAAGACTCCTCAAAAACGGCTTCAGGCACGAGCAGCAGAGCCTGCGCGTCGTCGATTTTCTCGCGAAAAACGGCCAGGGGCTAAATCTTACTTACGAAGTCCGCAACGGGATAGTGCTTCACTCCAAAGGCAAAGGGCCTCTCATCAAAAAAACAGGCATTCCCGAAACTCTTGAAGGTCAGATCATCCGCTTTTCTGATATCATTGCATACCTGAACCACGATATCGACGATGCCGTCCGCGGCGGATTCCTCGACATTAAAGACGTTCCGCACAAAGACATTCTGGGTGAAAGAGGCTCCCAGCGCATAAACGCGATGACGACAGACCTTATCTACAACAGCTACGAAGCGATTTCGGCACACGAGAAAATCATCCGCTTTTCCGACAAAATGGTGCAGATTATCGGCGATTTAAGGGAATTCATGTTCAAAAACGTTTATGAACTTCCCGCCATCAGAAAGGAATTCGCCAAGGCCGAGCAGATTATTTCCGTCCTTTTCAAGCATTTTCAGGAAAATTACGAACTCATCATCAATTCGAACTTCATCCCAGTTTCGGATGATCAGGAAACAACGATTGCAGACTTCATCGCGAGCCTCACCGACTCTTACGCGATCCACCTCTACAACAATTTCTTCATCCCGAAAACACTGAAATTCCCGGATATTTAGTCAATATTTCTTACGCACCAGACTTTTCCCTGCACATTTGCCGAATTGACTGAGGAAAACGAACCGATAAAACCGCTGTTCCAGCCGAGAACAAGGTTGTGATTGTCGGAACGAATAGATGAAGACCATATAAAATCATATTGACGCAAAAATTCTTCTTCGGACAAATCATTGCATTTGCAGTTTTCCAGACAGGCTGCCGACAAACAGCTGTTTTTCTCGCTCGCTTTGCACTCTCCGTCCGGTTTTACCTTTTGGCACCCGGTTTCAAAGATCCTGAGTTCGTCTATGGTGGGAAGTCTCCAGTCTGCATAGCCGAAATCTTTAAGATCTTCGCAGTATTGTTTAGCTCTTTCCCACTTCATAAAGCGCTCGGCAGGAAAAGCCCACAATGTTTTTGCAGAAGAATTTTTGCAAGGAAGACCATTGCCGCCGCAGGATTTTATAGACACGCAGCTGCTTCCTGCTCCGGGAAGGTTGTAATAACCCTCAAGACAGCCGCAGATATAATGTTCGGAATCGGTCACAGTGCAGATTCCGTCAGCCCCCTCGACTTCTTCGCATGGATTGTCTTCGCACGGGCTATTGCATTTCCCGTTTTTCCAGTAAAAACCTTCATCACATTGGCAGAGAGGTTCGCCTAAAGAAGATTTTTCCAGACATAATCCTGTCGAATGTTCGATATCTTTGCACAGATTGTCGTCACAGAGTTTTTCGCAAAGCGACCCGTTCCACCCATAACCTTCCTGACAGACGCATCCGTCCTCTTTCAAAAAAAGCTCTGCAAACGAAGCGCACTTTTTTCCTGTCCAGAGCTCCCCGTCGCCGCATGGATCCGAGGCGGCGCACAATACATTTAAACGGGTGTCCTTGGATACTGCGTCAACTATAAGCAAAACATCGGAGGAATAAGTTTTCCACGCAAATGTCGGATTTGACGCAGATGTCGTTGATGTCCAGAAATCATCACAATTCTTGTGAAGAGACAAAGCTTCATTTCTGTTCGGCAGCTTCCAGTCCGATATTTCGGCATAAGTCAGATTTTCGCAGTAAGAAAGAGCCTCTTCCCAGTTTTTGCCGCTGTATTCACTGCCCTGCAGCACAAGCCTGTTTTGGACATCGTTGTATATTTCGTAGCCTTCTCCTGAAAAGAGATAAGCGTTACAGCTTGAACGCCGTCTTACTTTGCCGCGAACGCATCTGATGTTGTTGTAATCTTCCGGAACATAGTTTCTTATCTGAATATCTGAATAAGAACCGTCCTTGAAATCGACCCCGAGGTTGTAAACATTTTCAGAATGGTTCCCGAGAGCCTCGTGATAGAATTCTCCGGAAAAGAAAAATTTTGAAGGAGTGTCAGGAAAATAAACTGTATCGACGGCAGGTTCGAAAGTGCCTCCGTCAACTATCAGAAACAGTTCTTCCATAGCCGGCGTTCTCCAGTCCCAATAACCGCCGATTTCCTTTCTTTTACCGCAATAGTCATACATTATCTGGTTATGGTTGCCTTTTGCTGAAAAACTCTGCCTGTCCCACTCAAGCCCGGTGTTGTTGTCAACAACCGTTTCGCCGTCGTCGTACTTGTTGACTGTATAATTTTTCGGAAGACATTTTCCAAGCTTGGCATACTGTGCATCCTGACCGTAAAAAGGTTTCCCTTCTTTCGGACACGGAATCTCCTTTTCCATATCGTAGCACTTCGTCTGACCTGTGCAGACTGCACCTCTGAAATCAGTAATGACATCTTCTTCAGGAGCTGAATCATCATTGTTTTCGGTGTCGGTTTCAGAATCGTTTTCGGGAACTCCGTCAGCTGTATCAGAATCAGGTACAACCGCCGCTACATCATCGTCAAGAGGCGTTTTTGAACCGCCGCCGCATGAAATAAGAAGGAAAATCAATAGAATTGAAAAAAGAGTTTTCATGACGAGACCTCACGAAAATTAAACAAAAGCGGAAACATTATATTGATGTTAGAATTAAAAGAAAGAGATGTTTGCAACTATCTAGCAGAAATTTAACCGACTTTTTTACAGGCACATCGCCATGTAAAGCGGAAGATGCAGTATCCCGTATTTTTCTGCGACATCTTTCGGGTAAAGAATGTATGGTGTACCAGTTTTTGCAGAAAATTTTCTCAAAAATTTGTCAAGTGATGCGTGGGAACGGTAAGAAGCTGATTTAACTTCTATCGGAGAGATCTTTTTGCCGTTTGCGATAAGGAAGTCGATTTCTATGTGATTTTCCCGATGAAGGTTGTCGCAGCGAGAGTAAAAATAGAGTTTATGGCCGTTTGTGCGAAGCATCTGCGCTACGATGTTTTCCATGATCATCCCTTCGTTAATATCGATTTTATCGAAGAGAACCGCCTTGTAGAGCTCGTTTGCGGTATAGGATTTATCCATGAAAGTCAGCGTTACAAGAAGTCCTGTGTCTGCCATATAGCATTTCTGCGTCGAGTGTTCCGAGGTCAGGGCAAGCCCGATGTTGGGATCCGTCGAATTGTAGCAGGAATTTGTAACCATAGCTTCGTTAAGCCAGATAAAAGAATCCTCGTAACTTCTGAAACGGGCGTTTTTGTCGATTGCGGAAAAAGTGTATTTCTTTTCCTTTTTCGAGAGCTGTCCGGGAATTTCGTCAAAAACTGCGTAAACTTTTTCCTCGTAACCTGCCGCAAATTTGGAAATGTCATCGCGGTAAAGGCGTAAAATCTTTCTTTTTGCTTCGTCAGCTGCGGCAAAATCCTTTTCTTTGAGATATGCAAGAACCGATTGCGGCATTCCTCCAACAAGGACATACTGTCTGAAATCATTCATTATTTTTCTGTGAAGTGCCTGTCCTAACGGTTTCTTTTCTTCAAAACACTGCCGGATTAAAGGAACCGTCGCCTCATCACCCATGGCCCAGAGAAATTCCTCGAAATCAAGCGGAAACATCTCGATATGCTCTTCTTCCGAAGGAATTATGATGTTTTCGGTGTTCTTTTTCAGCCTGATCAGCGAACCTGTTTCCAGATAATCGTAACGCCCGTCAGCAACCAGATATTTTATCAGCTGGCGTGCTCTCGGAAACTGCTGGACCTCGTCAAAAACGATCAGAGAGTCTCTTCTATAAAGTTTTGTAGAATAAAAAGATGAAAGCTTTGCTAAAAAAAAGTCGAGATTAGAGCTTTCGTTTTCAAAAAGTGAAGTTATTTCCGGCGACACATTGCCAAAATCTATAATGATATAGCTTTTATACTCCTGTTTTGCGAACAGACTTGCGATATAACTTTTTCCGACACGCCGAGCCCCGTCAATAAGGAGAGCCGAAGAACCGCCTGACTTCGTTTTCCACTCAAGCATTTTCTGATAAATTTTTCTTTTCATACCAAGCCTCGAAAGAACTTAATAAAATCAGTATCATAATAATTAAAAATCACGAAAAAGCAAGTTAATAAGTGCCCATTTTGCACGAAAAAGCAAGTTTCTGACACCGATTTTGCACGAAAAAGCAGGTTCAAGAATGTAATTTTTCACGATTGCACCGGTTTTAAAGATAAGTTATTGAAGGATTTTCTTCAGAAATTATTTCAGCATCTTGAGGTCAAGTCCGCCGGGATACATGTAGCTTACATCCATTCCCCAGCCGTAGACGAGGATCCCGCATGAATCGGAACAGGTCAGGTGGTGGCGCATGAACCACGAATCGAGTTCGAAAATGTAGTAGACTTTGTCGCTGCCGTAGACTGCACCCTGCATTTCGCCGTCCATTGCCGGTACCGGGGTTTCGCCGTCAAGCAGTATCTCGACTCCGGGATCTGTGATGACTTCGACGAAATTGGCGTTTCCGCCGTCGGTTTCGGTATCTTCGACCGAGTATGCGAAGAAATAGTATTCGTTTCTGAACTGCTCTACCGGTGGGATTATGGTCATCGCGGGATCGCCGAAACAGTATGAATGCGAAGAACCGGGAGAATCATCACGGCAGTCTGAGCTGATATCCTCAGAACCGCTTAAATACTGAGTTACCTGCACAGGTTTGTCCGCTTCGATAAACGATGTTCCGGAAGTAAACCAGCTGCCGCCGTCATCAATATAGTTGAGTTCGTATTCGAAAAACTGTCCGGCGTTGAGTGTAACAGTTTTTTCGGTGCCGTTTCTGTACTCTTCATCCTTTATCTTTATCGAGACATTTGTCGCATCGTTAGCCGCAACGACACGGACAAAATCACGGGCGTAACTTCTCGGTTTCGTTTTTACGACCGCATAGTGGGTTCCCCAGCGGGTAACCGGAAGAAGCTGATGTTCAAGATGGTCGCAGTAGCCTCTGTCTTTCGGGATATCGGCACAGCCGTGACCGCCGAAAACAGCGACCGGCGCACACTTTAAATATGGATTTTTGCACGAGATCCTCGTTCCCGTAAAATCAGCACCGTTCATCGTCGTAACGATGTTCAGGACTTCTCCTTTCGCAACTTCGACAGTCATCGGAACACCTGCCGAAGTACCGGGAATCTTACCGCTCGGTGCAATGTCGGCAGTAGGCGTGATCTCAAGTTCGACAGGTATGTCATAGGCTCCGATTATCGTGAAATAGCCGGGACCGTCGCCGCCTACGCCGGTTTCATCGGGATAACTCGCGACAATATAGTCCGCACCGAGCTTCGTCGAAGGAAGTACAAGTGAAGCATCATTCGAATGAAGGTTGTAGAACGGGTTGAACTGGTAGACGATTATCGGAAGATCCGATTTTATGTGGTAACTAAGGAAACTCGCGGCAGTGCCGATAAGCATTCTGTCTTCTTGTCTCGGTGTTACGACAATGGTTTCCTGAGGATTTACCGTGATGACAAAAGATGAATCGTGCTTATCGCACTTCATATCGTCATATTCCTGGCCAAGAAACGACTTTGTGACTTTGTAGCAGTATTCAAAACTCTCGATCTTTGTTTCAGAGCCGTCTTCCAGAGTCTTGAAAAATTCAATTGTCGCAGTTTCCGTCGGATGAGAGTTGGCAAGAGCAACCGCAAAAGAATCATTGCTCGTGATTCTTTCACTCTTTCTGCCGTTGTAGAGTTTAGCCGTGTAAAAATCGCATCCGAGATAGCTGCTTCCAGCCGAAGCACATGCCTTAGTTTCGCATTTTCCGTAAGAGCAGAAGAAACCTTCCGCACACTTCTCTACGGCAGGCGTTTCAACTCCAGATCCATCATCT
Source organism: bacterium (assembly GCA_017645765.1). GTDB lineage: Bacteria > UBP6 > UBA1177 > UBA1177 > UBA1177 > UBA1177. The sequence continues at coordinate 14,403 of JAGCNV010000079.1, forward strand.
TTGCATAAGAAAATGCTGCCCGGATCGCTAGCGTCACAAACTTTCATCCCTGGATTACAGCGTGTTGTGACAGGCGTCGTATCACTATCAGGCTGCTCCTGACTGTTTCCGCCGTCAGTATCCGCATCAGGCAAAGAACTCTCGCCGTCATGACCCGGATTGTTTTCAGAATCGTTCGTTTCAGAACCGTCTCCGTCGGAAACCACTTCTCCGCCGTCGCTGTCTGGAAGCGCAATTTCTTCTTCATCATCCGATACCGTGCATCCCGCAAACATAAACGCCGAAACAAAAACAAACATTAAAAAAATCACTTTTTTCATTGGTTCACCTCTGAAATCATCGAAAACAACAGTGCTAGAGTATATTTTTTATTTTAGGGATAGCAAGATAACAAGATAAGGATCATCATTTTCACATCTCTTGATTATTTGACGTTTTTTCGTAAAATACCGCGTTTTTAAGTGAGGTGACTTATGAAAATCAGACTTTTTGCATTAGTTTTAATATTTATTTCGGCTTTATTTCAGATAAGCTGTTCGACTCTTGAAGCAAATGAAACTCCGGCGAATCCGGAATGGGAAGAAGTCGAAGCAAAGTATAAATCATTGGAATCAGAGAAGAATTTCACCGAGATGGAATCTTATTCGAAAGAGCTTTTCGCTTTCGAATGGGCAAAATGGCAGATCAATCAGATAAAATTCATGCTCGCATCGGCTCTCTACAATCAGCAGAAGTACGGCGAAGCACTCAAAGTTTTGGAAGAACTCAAAGATGTCGCTCCTTTCACCCACAAAACGCACGTCATGGCAGGGAACGCGGCGCTAGCGGAAAAAAATTACAACGATGCGCTGAAATGGATTTTTTCGGTTTATCTCAAACTTGAAAAAGAACCCAAACTTGCAGCTTCAAAAACAGTTTTCTTTGCATATCTCTACTCGAAAAGATTTGATGCGGCGGCAAGGTGGTACAACGAATTTGACGACGAAAAGAAGGCAAACCTTCAGCCCGAATTTGACGCATGGCTGAATGAAAGCGAGGAAAACAGGCGCAATTTCAACAATGCGCTGAACGGAAATTCGGAACCGGCAGCCGAGGAAGAACAGCCGAAAACCATAGAAAACATTATTCAGGAAGCGGACAAAAACAATGCCGGAGAAGCGGCAGAACCAGTCCAAGAAAGCGCTGAAAATATTGAAGAAAGTCCAACAGCCGCCGTTTTTGAATTTGACGGAAGCTATGTTCCCGACTGGAAAAAAGTCTGCATCGCGCTCTCTTCAAACGACAAGTGGAGCAAATACAACGAAGTAATTAAAACTTACATAAACTGGCATCTTGAGAAATTCGACAAAAACGGAATAAAACCCGAATTTATCGAATACGAAAGCACCGTCACAGTTGACGATCTAATTAAAAAAGCTAAAGAAATCAAATGCTTTGCCATTATAGGTCCGTTTTTTGCACCCGAATTTGCGGAAAGTTTCATAGAAAAATCAGCTGAATATTCTATTCCCGTAATCTCATACATTCCTTTCGGCACAAACCCGGATTCGCTCTTTTTCAATGTACGCCAGACAAAAGACCTCGAAGCTGAAAACCTTGTAAAATACGCTGTTTCCGAAAGAGAAAAAACAAAATTCGCCATCGCCTACATTGACGATGCAAACGGAAGGGCTCTGCGCGACACATACTGGAAAAAAATCGAGGATGCAGGCGGACAAGTTACGGATATTATTGATATTTCACCGGCAGACAGAGCATACAAGGACGATGTCGAAAAAGTTGTCGGCAAGCAGGACAACTACGATGAAGCGATCCGTGCGTTCAAGTGGCGCAACAAAGAGAAATTCACGACAAACGCCATCATGAACCGCGCTGTAGACAGCTTCATAAAGAGGATCCCCGGCAAATGCAACTTTGAAGTTCTCGTCGTTCTCACCGATCCGAAACAGACGGCAAGCCTTCTTCCGGCGTTCCCCTACCTCAACGTTGAATTTGCATACTTCCAGAAATATCTGAACCGTGCCGTAACACTCAAAAAGCAGGAACTGAGAAAAGACGGCTACGACTGGGATATTCAGCAGATCCTCGTTCTCGGACCTTCAGAAATGCTGAACAGCACGAAAAATATTGAAGAACTCGACAAACTTATTGACGGCATGGTAATTTTCTCTCCCAGACCAGACACAACTGAAAAAAATGAGAAATATTTAAAAATATCAAAGGCTTTTAAAGACGCCAACAACCGCAGTCTCTACTTTGCCGAAACAATTGCGGCAGAAGTGACGGACACGGTTCTTTCGGCTCTTGCGGCTTCGCAGAAAAGCGATATGGGCAACTTCGTAGAGGCGCTGAAAAACACTTCATACACCTCGCTCATTTCAGGAAAAGCGGTAAAATTCGACGAACTCAACCGCATGGCCGGAAGCGGCGAGATACTTATCGGCAGGAAAAAAGAACCTTTCATGACCAAGGAAGAAATCGAAGAGGAGCTTAAGCGCAAAGCCGAGGAAAAACTTAAAGAAGGAAAACCGGAAGAGGCGGAAAATGACGCACCTGAAAATTGATGTTCTGACGCTTTTTCCCGAATTTTTTGAGTCGCCTTTTTCGGTCAGCATGATGAAAAGGGCGCTGGATAACGGCACGCTCGAACTCAATCTGCATCAGATCCGCGATTTCGGGCTCGGAAACAGAAGACAAGTCGACGATTCCCCCTACGGCGGCGGCGCAGGGCTCATAATGAAGCCTGAAGTGATAACAGCGGCATGGGAAGCGCTTCCTAAAACCGAAAAAACCATCACGATCGTGATGTCGCCGCGCGGGAAACTCTTCAATCAGCAGAAAGCGGTCGAATTTTCCGAAACCGCCGAACATCTGATCATTGTCTGCGGCCACTACGAAGGGATCGATCAGCGTTTCATCGAAATTTCGGGAGCAATAGAACTTTCTGTCGGCGATTACGTTCTTACGGGCGGCGAGCCTGCGGCACTTTCGGTGATAGACGCCGTGACAAGGCTTATCCCGGGAGTTCTCGGAAATGAAGAATCTTTCAAAAACGAGTCTTTTTCGCTTCCGCTGCTTGAACACGACCAGTACACAATGCCGCGTGTCTTCAGAGGTCTGGCGATTCCGAAAGTGCTCACCGGCGGCAACCACGCAAAGATCGAAGCGTGGAGACTGAGAAACGCCCTTGCAAAAACTGCCGAAAACAGACCCGATCTGCTTTCAAAAATTCCACCTGAATTCTGGGAAGAGATGAAATGAAAAATTTTTATATCGGACTAATCCATAGCCCCGTTTTAAGAAACGGCGCAGCTATAACTTCTTCGATAACCAACCTTGATCTTCACGATATTGCAAGAGTGTGTGCAACTTATGATCTCGGCGGATATTTTGTGATCCATCCGGACGAAAAAATGCGCTCGATAGCAACTCAGCTCGCCTCTCACTGGACTCAGGGCGAAGGAAAAAACTACAATCCCGACAGGTTCAAGGCGCTTCAGGTCATGAAGATAGTTCCGAGTCTGGATGAAGCAAAAAAAGAGATCGAAGAAAAATGGGCAGTAAAACCTATAACGATCGGAACGACTGCGAGAAAAAAAGAAAAATCAATCACGATAAAAGAGCTGAAAGTTGAAAAAAACAGACCCGTTCTGATACTCTTCGGAACGGCTGGCGGAATGGAAGATAACTTTTTAGATTCATTGGATTTTTTGCTTGAGCCGATAGACTTGGGAACAGGCTATAACCACTTAAGCGTAAGAAGCGCGGTGTCGATTTTTATTGACAGATTGAGTAGAACTGACTAATATGCCGCCGCGTTATTTTTGGAGGAGTTAAAAATGACAACCAACATTATTCAAAAACTTGAAAATCAGCAGAGAAGAATCGACCATTACTATGTAAAACCGGGAGATAAAATCGAAGTTCACACCCGTATCATCGAAGGTGAAAAAGTTCGTATCCAGATCTTCAAAGGCGATGTCATCGCTATTAAAAACGGTAGAGACAACAACAGAACGACAATAACAGTAAGAAAGTTCTCGGGCGGCTACGGCGTTGAGAAAATTTTCCCGCTTCACTCCCCGATGATCGAAAAGATAGAGCTTGTAAACAGAGGTCTCGTCCGCAGAAGCAAACTTTACTATCAGAGACTTCGTAAAGGCAACGCAGCTAGAATCAAACCGAAAAACATCTGGTAGTGTTTTCGTTTTTATTCGCGTTATTTCTCGCATTTTCAGCAGAAAATCCTGTTTGCCAGTCAAGATTCGAAACAGCCGAAGAGTTATATAAATCGATTATACTTCATTCTGACGATATTTCCGTCCGTCGGCAGTATCTAAAAAAATTCGGTTCCTGTATTTCGGAAGAAGGCATCAATATCATTGAAGAAAAGAATATTGTTATCGTTGAAGAGCTTGACTGCACAAACCCGCTCGACGGAATAGAATTTTTCTTCAGAAATAAAAAACTGTGCTCACGCTCGGTCACTTTTTTCCCTTCAAAAAAAGTTTTCACAGCAAAAAAGAAAACTGTGCAGATATCACTTCCGGAAAACTGGAAACACATCGAAACTGCCGAAACGACGCTTTTTTACGACTCTACTGCAAAATTCGAGGAAAACAGCGACACGACTGGTCAGATTCTGGCAAAAAGCGGAGACGGAATTTTCACGAACCATCTCGGAAAAGTTATCCATCCCGAATTTATCTATGCGAAAGGAAACTGGGAAAAAGTTTTTCCGCTGCGCGAACTTTTCAGCCTCAAAATCAACAAAGACAACTCTTTCGATGTCAAAATCATAACCGAAAACCGGCTTCCCTACGAAAAAAAGGAGCTTTTCGAGCTTCTGGATATCAAAGCCGACTCAACTAAAGAACCTTCTTTCGCTCCGAGCAGCTGCACCGTCAAAGGAAAAGACCTGAAAGGTATCAGAATTCCGAAAACCGAATACCTTGCGGATAAGGAAAGCGACCACGGAACATACAAAATCTCCTTACATTATCCTGACTTGCAGAAAAAAGAGGCGGTTACTGCAAAAACTGAAAACTACGAGCTGAACATCATTTTTTCGGACGGATCGCTTGAAGCGACCCTCACTGTTTTCGTCAAGAAACTGACTCCTGAAGAAGCCTTGAACATCAGGGCTGCAATAAACCGCGAAATTCCGGCTTTCTTCGTTCAGACGGCAAAATAAACAAAACCGCAGCGCCTCAAAAATAGGCGCAATTTTTCCTTGCATTGGATATTTTTTTTACTATAAACAACTGATTTTTTGTTTTCTTATAAATTTAAGAGAGGGAACTATGAACAAGACTCCGTTATTTGAAAGACATGTAGCAATGGGCGCTACAATGGCTGAATTCGGCGGATGGGATATGCCGCTGTGGTATAAAACCGGTCAGACTGCCGAGCATAAGGCAACGCGTGAAAACTGCGGCCTTTTCGACATCTGCCACATGGGTGAATACATCATCACCGGAAAGGATTCCTTCGCTTTCTGGCAGAAGATCCTCACAAACGATGTAAGAATGATCGAAGACGGTCAGGCTCAGTACAACTTCATGCTCAACGAAAAAGGCTGCGTCATCGATGACTGCATCGTTTACCGCTTCAACGAAGAAAAGTGGATGCTCGTCGTCAACGCAGGAACTCAGGACAGTGACTTCGAATGGCTCAAAAAGAACGCTCTTCCCGACATGAAACTTGAAAATATCAGCGCTACTACCTGCAAACTTGACCTTCAGGGGCCTGCTGCTCCGAAACTCATCGCCGAAATCGCAGGAAGAGAGACAATCGAAGGACTTAAATTCTTCCGCTTCGCAGACAACGTAAACCTTGACGGAATCAAGGTTCTCCTCAGCAGAACGGGCTACACCGGCGAGATCGGCTTCGAGATCTACTGTGATATAAAAGAGACCGTAAAACTTTGGGATCTTCTTCTTACGAGAGGCGAAAAATACGGGATCATGCCGGCAGGACTCGGCGCAAGAGACACTCTGAGACTTGAAGCAGGTCTTCCGCTTTCGGGTCACGAAGTACGTCCGGACGTAGTTGCAGCGGGAACTCCGTGGGAATTCGCGATCAGCTACGAGCACGATTTCATCGGCAAAGAGCCGCTTATGGCTGCAAAAGGAACGATCTTCGCTTATGCGATCACGGTCGAAGGCAAGAGAAAACCGGGCGACCACTCGAAAGTTCTCTACAAAGGCGAAGAGATCGGCGTTCTCACGTCCGAGATCATGGCTGTTTCACTCGGAATGGTTCCTGCAGGATTCATCAGAGTAAACAAAGAGCTTGCTCTTGACGAAGAGATCGAACTTCTGAACGAAAAAGGCAAGACTTTCAAGGCTTTTGTCAAGGCAAATCCGCTTGTAAAGGGCACTTCAAGAAAGAAAATGGCTTCAATGTTATAACTTTTAATAACTTTTTTTGAGGAGAAAATCATGGCAAACTACAATGTTCCTTCCGAACTCAGGTATTCGGAAACTCACGAATGGGTAAAGGATCTCGGTAACAAAAGATACCGTCTCGGTATCTCCGACTTCGCAGCTCAGCATGCCGGCGACATCACCTACGTTGAACTTCCGGAAACTGAGACCGTTATCGACAAAGACGGCGTTGACTGCACGATCGAGACCGTAAAAAGCTCCGAAGACATCTGCAACCAGATCTCCGGAACCATCGTTGCTGTAAACGACATGCTTGAAGACAGCCCCGAGACAGTAAGCAGCGACTGCTACGGCGACGGCTGGCTTTACGAAGTCGAAGCGGAAAGCGACGAGGATTTCAACTCGCTCATGACTGCTGAAGAATACGAAGAATTCCTTGCAACACAGGAAGACTAAGCGTTTCAGGACTTTTTGAATGTCGGGGGAGCGTTTTTCGTTCCCCTTTTTTTATTAAACACTTGCGAGGTAAAAAATGAGATACCTTCCGATAACGGATAAAGAGAGAAAAGAGATGCTTGACAAGATCGGCGTACAGTCGGTCGAAGCGCTCTTTTCACCGCTTCCGCAGAACGTTCTCCTCAAAAAAGAGCTGAATATCCCTTCTGCGAAAAGCGAACCTGAACTTGAAAAGATCATGGACGAGCTCGGTAAGGAAAATTCGGGCGCGAACATGCTTTCCTTCCTCGGCGGCGGCTGCTACAAACACCACTGCCCCGCTCTCGTCGACCAGATGATCTCGAGAAGCGAATTCTACACATCCTACACTCCCTATCAGCCCGAAGTAAGCCAGGGAACGCTGCAGGCGATCTTTGAATTCCAGACAATGATAGCGAACCTTTTCAAAATGGATGTCGCGAACGCTTCGATGTACGACGGCGCAACGGCTTCGGCTGAAGCAGTCCTCATGTCGCACAAGATCCAGACGAAGAGACACAAAGTCCTCATCGCTTCCACCGTCAATCCGCAGTACATCCAGACGATCAGAACCTACACAGGATTTGTCGTAGATTCGATCGAACTCCTTGAAATGGATGCCGCTACGGGCTGCGTCGCAGAAAAAGAACTCGAAAAGATCGATGAAGACACCATCTGCGTAGTTTTCCAGTATCCGAACTACTTCGGCATGATCGAAAACATCCGCAAGATCTCGGCAGTTACGCACGAAAAAGGCGCTCTGCTCATTCCGGTCATCACCGAAACGACGGCTCTCGGAATCCTTGCCGCACCCGGCGACATCGACGCTGACATCGCAGTCGGCGACGGTCAGGCACTCGGTATTCCGGTAAACTTCGGCGGCCCCGGCGTAGGTCTTTTCACCTGCAAGGAAAAATACATGAGAAAGATGCCCGGCAGACTTATCGGCCAGACAGTCGACAAGAACGGCAACCGCTGCTTCGTTCTCACCCTTTCGGCACGTGAACAGCACATCAAACGCGAAAAGGCGACCTCGAACATCTGCTCCAACCAGGGACTTATGGCGACGGCAGCTTCCATCTACCTCGCTACGATGGGCAAGGAAGGAATGAAGGAAGTCGCTCTCATGAACCTCAAACGTGCGGATTACCTCAAGAACAGGATCGAGAAGGAGACTCCGTGCAAAGTCGCTTTCAAAGGAAGCAACTACAACGAATTCACGATCCTCACACCGGGATGCGCATGCTGCGTACTCAAAGCACTTGCGGAAAAGGGAATCCTCGGCGGAATCCACGCGAAAAAATACTACCCCGAACTTGAAAACGCGGTCATCGTCAACACGACGGAGATCCACAGCTACGAAGAGCTTGACAAGTTCGTTGCGGCACTCAAAGAAGTTACAGGAGGTGCAAAATGAGTTACCCCGGAATGAAAGACCTCAAACTTAAAGAATCGGTCATTTTTGAAAGAAGCCGCGAAGGAAGACGCGGATATTCGCTTCCCGAAGAAGACCTCAAAGGCGCTGAAAACATACTTCCGGCAGAGCTCCGCAGAGACGATCTCGACCTTCCGGAACTCAGCGAAGTCGATGTCGTCCGCCACTACACGAGACTTTCGACTTACAACTACAGCCTTGACCACGGTTTCTATCCGCTCGGCAGCTGCACGATGAAGTATAACCCGAAGATCAACGAAAAACTTGTCAGAAACCCGCAGTTCACAGAGCTTCACCCCGAAACTCCGGCTCCTTACGCGCAGGGAACTCTCAAGATCATGTTCGAAATGCAGAGAATGCTCGCTGAGATCGGCGGCTTTGCGGCATGCACGCTCAATCCCGCTGCAGGCGCACACGGCGAATACACCGGTATCGGCATCATCAGAAGCTACTTCGACAAGATCGGCGACAAGAAACGTAAAAAAATAATCATCCCCGACAGCGCGCACGGCACCAACCCGGCAAGCTGCGCTCTAAACGGATTTGAAGTCGTAGTCCTTCAGAGCGACGAACACGGAAAGGTCAACCTTGAGACGCTCAAATCGCTCCTCACAGACGAAGTTGCAGGCATCATGCTCACCAACCCGAACACGCTCGGCGTTTTCGAAAGCGACATCCTCGCGATCACGAAGATGGTCCACGATGCAGGCGGCCTTGTTTACGGCGACGGCGCAAACATGAACGCACTTCTCGGTGTTGCAAGACCTGGAGACATGGGGATCGACGTCCTTCACTACAACCTGCACAAGACCTTCTCGACTCCTCACGGCGGCGGCGGCCCCGGAGCAGGTCCTGTCGGCGTATGCGAAAAACTCGTTGAATTCCTTCCGAACCCGTTCGTAGTCCTCAAAGACGGACTTTACACCTTCAACGATTCCGACAATTCAATGGGAAGAGTCCGCTCATTCTACGGAAACATGGGCGTAACGCTCAAAGCGTTCATCTATATCCTTGAATACGGAAAGGAACATCTCGGCGAGACCGCTAAAAACGCTGTTCTCAACGCGAACTACATCAAAGCGTGCCTTCGTGACTACTACCACCTCAAATACAAATCAGACACGCTCCACGAAGTCGTTTTCGACGATTCCGAAATGCCGAACCACATCACCACGATGGATATCGCGAAAGCACTCATCGACCGCGGCTACCATCCGCCGACAGTCTACTTCCCGCTCATCGTTCACGGCGCACTCATGATCGAGCCCACCGAAAGCGAAAGCAAAGAGACTCTTGACGAGTTCATCGAAGCGATGATCGACATCGCCGAGACCGCGAAGACCAACCCCGAAAACATCCTCAACGCTCCGCTCAACACCGCTGTCAGCCGCCCGGATGAAACACTCGCGGCAAGAAAACCCGTTCTGAAATGGACAAGAGGGGAATAATCAGGGAAATATCAAGTATAAAAAAAGGGCGGCTTCTGCCGCCCCAAAAATTTTTGGATGTTGTCTGATTGTTACTGCATATAACCCTGACATGAAGCTGTGCAACCGCCATAGCAGCTTCCATCACAAGAGCCCTGACAACCGTAACCACAAGCTGTAGGCTGCTGAGAAATTTCTTCAGCATCTACAACAGCTGATGCCGGAAGAGAAAGAAGCTGATTCAGGTCGTTAACATCTTTTTCAGGCAGCGTAAACTGTGCAACAACCGGTGTAAACATTGCAAAAAGCATTGCTTCCTTAACAAGATTTTCCGGAAGCAGAAGTTTTGAAATTTTCATGAGATCCTCCTTAAAAAAAATTATTAAAAAAGGGGTTGTTAACCCCAACTAAACTCGTTTCCCTCCGAACAGACTGTTTATCTTTAAAACAGCTTTTATTGTCTGCTTTTCTGTTTCTGTGATTTCAGACATATTTTTGTTTAGAAATCTTTTACCCTGGAAATATGCATTTGCAATCGCTTTAATTTTGGCAAGTTCACATTTCATCTGCGATTTTTCGGCGAAAGATCCTGTTAAAGCAAAATTAGCTGCATAGCAGTCGATGCAGACAGGAAAAAGATAACAATTGTTAAAACAATCATCATTTATAAACAGTTTCTCATCTGATAAATCCATTTTCTTTATTTCAGCAATCTGTTCTTCATTCATGGAAACAGGAGAAGAAAATGTACAAAAATATTCCTGACCGTCTAAATCTATTACGCGCATTCCGTTGCCGCCTATTCCGCACTGTCTGCGATATTCTTTTTCAGCTTCACATCTTGCCAAAGGAAGACTGAAAATCTGTGCCGGCTTAACTTCGGGGTGAGCAACATACCAGTCAGCCAGTTTAAAAAGCTGCTCCGTTATGATTTCCAGATTTTTACCGGGATCCTTGATATCCTGACCTTCGGCAAAATTTGATCCGTTGATCTTAAACCCTTTTTCATGTAAAAAAATGAAGTCTTCAGCAAGATCAGCTAAATTTTTATCGGAAATAGTCATTTTTACAGGTTCGTCAGGCCAGTTTTTATGAAAAAAATCCAAATCAATTTTATCAAATGAATTGCTGCGGTTCAGATCATGCGTCTTTTTTTTGCCGTCCAGACTAAGACAGATATAAAAATAATTCTTGTGGGCAGTCAGCCATTCTTTAATTTCGTCCGTCAGAACAGTTCCGTTCGTATCTGCATAAAAGCAGTAGCTCTTAGGCCAAGTCCTGCTCCATGTCCACTCGCAGACTTCTTTTACAATAGGAAATTCAAGGAAAGGTTCTCCACCGAAAAAACCTATTTTAATCTCTTCGTAATCTCCTGTTGTCAGGTACTTTTCAACAGTTTTTTTGGCAAATTCGATATCCATTTTTCGCAAATCTTTGTGATGTTCGTAACAGTAAACACAGTTCAGATTGCAACGGTGCGTTATAATCAGCGTCAGTTCAAAGGGCGGCTTCTTTTCAACCATTATTTTCTCCTTATCAGCATGAACCAAAAAATTCCGGTAAATATACCACGAAAGGTTGTAAAATCAAGAAAACAAAACCTTTTATTGGTGTTTTTGCTTTAAAAACTACATTAAATGCGGTTCTTTTAGAAATTTTTATATTTATATTTACACGCCATGGATGTGAAGAAGATTTTCGGCAGTAATCTGCGCCAATACAGAAAAAAGAATCACCTGACACAGGAAGCTCTCGCTGAAGCAATAGGTGTAACTTCCAAGCATCTGGGGCTTATCGAAAACGGTTCGACTTTCGTTTCGGCAGAGCTTATCGAAAAAGCTTCAGCATTCCTCGGCATTTCTCCGGCAACTCTCTTTTATTCCGATGAAGAAATTTCAGGCAGTGACAGTTTCTTAGGCACAGTTAACCGCGTGATTGATGAAGAAATGGCTGAGGCATTAAAAAATATCAGGCATAAAATCCGCGAAAATCTTAAAGCAGAATCTTCCGGGAAATAAGCAGGGAATAAGAATCAACTTTCAAATAATCAGTTCAGTCTTTTCCGACGGATTTTATCCGTTTTCAATTATAAATTTTCCAATCTCATTCAACGCCACAAAACGATAACGTTGCGTTGATGCGGAAACAGGCTGATAAGCAATATGTTTTTCTTCCGCCTTTTGTCGAAGCGTTTTTTCTGCGGCTGTGCTAATCATCTGAGAAGTAATTGTCTGTGTCGTCGGTTCCAAAAGCAGCAAATGTCCTTTTGAACACGATTCAAAATAAAGGCCGCCAGGCTTGTAATACTTTTCATGCGGAGAACCTTCGCCCGGGAAACCGTCGCTTAGCAGAACAACCAAGTGCATGCCTTGTTCACGCAATGTACGGGCAATTACCTGTTCGCCCCTGCTGATTGCCGCCGTGTAAGTAACTGCGCCGTTTTGCGCAGCCGTCAATACGAATTGCAACCGCTGTTTAATTTCTTCGTCTGTGCTGCTTCTGGACATTTCCACAAACTGACGATCGGGCCAATTCAGCAGAAAATGGTTGCCTAAAGACGTGAATGTCAAGCCGCAGATTCCTGTCTGACGGTGCATACGAAACATATCGGGATTCTGTTTGCGCTGCCAGGCACGTTCTGCATTGGCATACACATATTCTATCATCGCTTTCAACTGTCCTTTGTGCGAAAGAACACGGTAAAACGGCGGTGCATCATAAATATTTCCGTCAAATCCCAACTTCAGAGCTTCGGCTTTGCAACCCTGCATATAGCCGCGCACGACTTCTCTTATGCTTCTTCTCATGGAACATATTACCTGTAAAACCATGTGGTGGTGATCCGGCATCACTTTGTCGGCGAGAATTTTTACTTCCGGACACAATTCAAGCATACGCTCTTGCTGTTTTATGAGAATCCAGCCTATCGGAGATTTTTCTACTACAGCGCAACGACCATCGTGACCAAGTTTGCCGAAAAGCGGCCTACGGTCTTTTGCAACCATTGTTGCATGCACGATAATCGGTTTTCGCCACGCGCCTGGCTGTAGCCATGTAAATTTTTCATTCGTCATAAATTGACCGCCTCTATATCGAATTGAGAATAAAATTCTCAAGCAATTAACCGAACGATATATTTACAATCATTATTAAATAAATCAAATTATTCTTTGATCTTTGAATTTTACTAGAATCTGTTACCGTCTACAGTTTCTTCGCCCGTTCCGTAAAGATGCGGTAATTCGTGTCGTCGAACGGCGGGCAGTATACCGCGAATTCGATCATCTTGAAGGCGTATTCGTATTCTTTTGCAAGCGAAAGCATAACATCGGCGACTACGGCCGGGCTGTTTCTGAAGGCTCCGCAGCCGAAAGCTCCAAGAACAAGCACGTCGACTTTATTCTGCACGGCGACATCAAAGATCCTGCGGTCGCGTTTTCTGTGGACGCGGGAAAGCTCATCGTCGGAAAGCAGCAGTCGTTCTCTTCCGTCGCCATTGTTGTAGCGGTTGATTGGATTTTCGCGGAGATTCGGCGCGGCGCAGGTGATCACGTCGCAGTTAAACCAGTCGCTTTCCGCCATGCGCTCTGGATTTGACGAGTCCGTTTTGAACACAACGATATCAGGCGTGTAGAGAATATCGTCGTTGTGGATCGGGTCACGGCCTATTCTGTGCGGCTTGTAGAAGCGTTTCCAGTTTTCGTCTGTATCGAGCGTAAAATAAAGCGTAGAAACGCGGCACAAAGACTCTTCCTGCGCACTCGAGCCGTTCACCACTCCGCCGCCCGGGTTCGTTGCGGAAGCAAAGTTGAGAACGCACACCCTGCCACCCTTTCCCGTGTAGGCAGAAGCCGCCTCGAAGGTGCGTTTTTTGCTCACGATGATCTGCGCCGGCGTTTCAAAGCGTTTGATGAGACTTCCGTCCGGTACTGAATCGTTCTCGGCGATGAATATTTGTGATCTCAGGCTTGCGGCGACTGCTTCCTGCAGATGTTTCGTGTTCTGCACAAGGTCCACGGTGTCTTCAAAAATCGATATGTTTTTTGGATTAGGCATTTTTTCCTCCGAATTTGTTTTTTGCGCAGGTTAATTTCTAAAGAGAAAGTATTCCAGAAGCTCTCAGTTCGTTTACTGCGGCTTCGACAGAGCCGTTTTTATCATCCGAAAGGTGCACCATTAAGTTTTGTCCGTTTTTGATGTCTTTTGCAGCGTTATCAGCCGATTTAACGATGACTAACATTCCAGACTTTGCCAAAAGCTCCAGTTCATGCAGGTTTCGCTCAATATCCAAGTCGGGGAAATAGCAGACGAAGGCACCAAGTGCAAAAAGATTTTTTTCGAGTTCTACTGCAAAATTTTCTTCTTTAACTGTGATAACTGCCGCTTTATGACCGAACCTGCGCTCTCTTTCCGATTCATCGATTTTTGCCGCCGAAGGTGCATCTGACAAGGGTTTCAGAATAATTCCGCCGCCTCTGATTTCGTAGTCTCCGACAATTACAAACCTTCCTGTCTCCTGATTTTCGTTGATAAGATCGAAAGCAAGAGGTTTTCCAGCTTCGAAAATGCACTCAGCCGCTTCGAACTTACCTACTTCCGAGCCAGTTTTGCTCTCAAGCGACGATGTATCAATGAGTTTTGTCACTTCGACAAGCCTGAGAGTAGTACGAGCGGTTCCTACTTTTATGAAATATGTCCGGTTTTTGCTCAAAGGTTCGCTTCCGAGCCAGAATACTGCCGCTTTAAAACGCGATGCACCCACAGGTGCTGGTTCATCAGCTTTTGCGACAAGTTCTCCGCGTACGGCATAAATCTGCTCAGTAAGCGTGAAACCCGCCGTAAAACCTGCTTCTACCGAGATTTTGTCACTTTCAGGGAACGTTTCTATTTTTGCGACTCTGCTCTTTTTGCCAGACGGATAAAAAACAACTTCATCACCTTCATGAAGAGTGCCGCTGCTCACCGTTCCAGCATAAATCCTGCGGTTGTCGCCGCTTTCTGTGAAACGGTAAATATCCTGAAGAAACATTCTGAAAGGCTGTTTCGCGCTATGTTCCTTCGCTTTGAAAACATCGAGAAATTCATAAAGCGTTCTGCCGTCATACCATTGTGTTTCGGGGCTTTTAGAACTGATGTTCACCCCGTTTATTCCGCTTACGGGAACGAAACCAAGCGGCGTTATCCCGATTTCGGAAAGAAATTCGCTGTATTCATCCTTGATTTTGCAGAAGACCTCTTCGGAATAACCGACAAGATCCATTTTGTTGACTAAAACGACAATCTGCCTGATCCCCAGAATTGAAAGCATATAGCCGTGACGCCTTGAATTTTCCCGCACACCTTCGTCAGCCGCGATCACAAGAACTGCCGCTTCCGCTCTGCTCGCCCCTGTCACCATATTTTTCAGGAACTCGATGTGGCCGGGCGCGTCGATGATGACAAAATCGCGCTTTTTCGTGCTGAAAAAGACTCTTGCGGTGTCGATCGTGATTCCCTGTGACTGTTCGTCCTTAAGCGCGTCGATGAGAAAGGCGTATTCAAAAGGGCGCGAATTGGTTTTGCAGTAATTCTTTATCGCTTCGAGCTTTCCCTCAGGCAAGCTGCCGGTTTCGCTCAGAAGTCTGCCGATTATCGTGCTTTTTCCGTGGTCGACGTGACCTGCGAAAACAAGCGGAAATTTTTCACTCTGCATATCTGCCTCGATTATTTCGGTGAAGAAACACATCTGAAACCGAAGTCTATCGCGGGATCATCAAGTTTCGACGAACTTCTGAACGATGCACGTGTGTGGTTTTCGCCGTAGATATACGAGCCGCCGCGGATGACTTTGTATTTGTCCTTTTCAGGTTCCGCCGGTCCCTGAGTATCGGCTTTCGACGCTTCTTCAGTTGAGTAGAACTTCTTTTCATACCAGTCTTCGGTGTATTCGGAGACATTTCCCGAAAGATCGAAGATCCCCTGTTCCGAAATACCTGAGGCTTTCGAGCCGATTGGAGATGTCGTATTCGAACCACAGCCGTTTGCCGCACCTTTCATAACGGTGTTGTCACAGCTTGCAACAGGTGTGTTTCCCCACGGGTATATCTGCACTTTGCCCGATTTCGCGGCATTTTCCCACTGCGCTTCGGTTGGGAGACGCTTTCCGAGCCACTCGCAGTAAGCCTTTGCACCGTACCACGTCACGCAGTTTGCAGGATGATTCTTTCTCTCCGGATTTCCGATGTTGCACTTGTCAGATTCAGACGATGTACGGTAGTGCGGCTCGTCGGCATTATCGTTCGTGCAGACATTTTCGGCTATGCAAAGTTCGAAAAGTTCAACCGGGACCTCGAATTTGTCCATAACATAGCTTGAAAGCGCTACTTCGTGAACCGGAACTGTATCTTCCGGACAATTTCCTTCCATATCTTTATTACATCCCATTTTGAAAGAACCAGAGGAAATAGTAACACTTCCCGAGACACAGTCACCTTCATCGACCCACTTTCCGTCTTTGCAGAGCTGTTTCTGGAATTTGTCACTGTCCCCAGGGCATACTTTGAACTGAGTTGCCCCTTCATAAAGAACCGCACCGCCTGAATAGCAGAAGGATTCCGGTGTATTTGCGCCCTCATCTTCATCAGGCGTTTCCTGCCCGTTATCGGCAATTATCACCTCAGGGATAGAATCGTCAAAATCTTCCGTGTTTTCATTCCCGTTGTCGTTTACATCGGTATCTTCCTCATCTTCGCTTCCGCATGCTGCGAAAAGAAATGACAAAAAGATAAACATTAAGACCACCTTCTTCATTCCGACCTCCGTTTTTTGTTGATGTTATTGTAAATTTCAAGCATTAAATCCGTTTCGGAAAATGGTTTGGACAAAAATCCGTCGAAACCGCTGCTCATTATCATATCTCTGCTACGCTTCATCGTGTAGGTCGTTCCGGCTATTACCGGAGTGTAGCTTTTGTTTTCAGCTTCCGCGGCACGAATGCGACTAATCGTATCAACTCCGTCCATGACAGGCATCCTGATGTCGAGCAGAACCATGTCGAAATCGTTTTTTTTCATTATGTCAAGAGCGACTTCACCATTCGGAGCGGTCGTAACATGTGCCCCTTTTTTGCCAAGCAGCGCTGTTACGAATTTGAGGTTAGTCTCGTTGTCTTCGACACAAAGAATGCTTTTACCAGCAAGGAAATTCTCAGGTATCGACTCATTCTGCTTAACCGGGATATCACACTCTTTATCCGGCATAACAAGCGGCAGTTCGAAGAAAAAAGTCGTTCCGGCTTCAGGGCTGTTAGACCGCACACCGATCCTACCCCCCATCATCGTTACCAGATTTTTGCATATCGCAAGCCCAAGTCCCGCACCGCGATACTGCTTTTTAAGAGTCGAATCTAACTGGTAGAACTGATCAAAAACAAAAGGCATCTTGTCGTCGGGAATACCTATTCCAGTATCCTTGACTCCGAAAAGAACCGACTCTTTGCCGTCGGAAAATATTTTGCGGCAGTCTACAGTTATTGTTCCCTTTGTGGTGAATTTCCATGCGTTTGAAAGCAGGTTGTTGAGTATCTGCGCAATTCTGTTTTTATCACCGACGACAAACTTAGGGAGACTTTCATCAATATTTATCTCAGTTATGATTCCGTCTGCATTCATCCTGTGTTCTATATTCGCAACCGAAGCTCTGACAAGCTCTTCAATCGAATAGGGCTTATTCTCAAGTTTAATCTTGTTCGCCTTTATCAGAACCATGTCGAAAAGGTCGTTCACGATGTTGTTGAGCACTTCGCAGCTCGATTTCGCGTATTTTATGTAGTCTTTCTGCTCTTCGTTCAATGCGCTGTCCTGCAGCATGGAAAGCATTCCGTAAATACCGTTTATGGGCGTTCTGATCTCGTGGCTCATATTGGCAAGGAACTCCGATTTTGCCTTGTTTGCCTCTCTTTCGACAATCTTTTCTGCCTGTTCTTTTTCAAAATTGATCTTGTTAAGGAACGATTTCAGACTTTCGCTGTAGGCTATGTAGTTTATGCACACGGCAACGATTATCGTACTCGTGATATCGGAAATCAGTCCGGGGAAAAATCCTCTGACACGGGGAACAAAAAGCCATATGGAAATAATATCGAGTATGCACAACAATACAGAATGAGCAAGGTATACGCTCAACTTTACCTTGAAAGCAGATGCAAGAACAATAACAGCTACAAACAGCGTCGTCAGATTTCTATACAGTTGGAGACACGGTGCAGAAGTCGTCAGGGCATAAACGTATGCAGAAGAGAAAAAAACACGCCAGAAATACTTGTAAAACGGACTTCCGACCGGCAGCCGGCCGTTTCTGGTTCTGACTTTGCCGATGATTATCAACGCTGGAAAAACAATGCAGGAAAGCAGATGGATTATGGTTATTTCGGTGTATCCGTATTGTGAAAAAAGTTCCCGCGAATAGACAAACCTGTAAATATCCAGAAGAAGCAGCGGAAAATTTATGATAGTAAGTGCAATGGAAACGTGGATAGCCCTTTTAAAGTTGCTGAAATCGTTATCAATATCGAATTTTCGAAGCAACTCTTTATCGTAGCCTTTTCTTATATTTAACGGCATATTTGAACCTCTGAAAAACAAAAAAGCAGAGCATTATAGCCGCTTTTTCGGGAAAATCCACGCGGATTTGCAGCAATCTGTTTTTATGCTATAAAGCACAGTTTTTTGTGCAGACTCTTTTACGGCGGTGCGTTTTGGAAATTTATCTTGCCCCTCTTGCGGAAATAACTTCGAAAGAATTCCGTATGCTTTGCTACGAAGGCGGTGCTGACGCCTGTTTCAGCGAAATGATTTCAGCGAAAGCGGTCACTCTGCGCAACAGAAAAACCATCTCGCTTTCAGAAATTGATGAAAAAGAGCCGCGAACTTTTCTACAGTTTTTCGGCGGCGATCCCGATGTCATGAAAGAGGCAGCCGAAAAGATTCTTGAACTGGTAAAACCTGCCGGAATCGACATAAACGCTGGGTGTCCGGTGAGAAAAGTCGTTGCGGCGCGCGCCGGGAGCGCTCTCATGGACAATCCCGAAAGACTCGGAAAAATCGTGAAAACCCTCCGCGGAGTCACAAATCTTCCTCTTTCGGTCAAGATAAGAAAAGGGTTCAAAACTCCTAATTACGAGCGCTGTGCAGCCGAGGCAGTAGACAATGGCGCGGATTTTCTGACAATCCACCCGCGTCTTAGAACCGATATGTTTACAACTGGAACCTGCGACTTTGATGTTTCGATCGAACTTGCCGAAAAACTGCCGGTTCCCGTGATCCATTCAGGTGACATCAGGCAGAAAAGCGATCTCGACAGATTCAAAGGCACGAAGATCGCAGGGCTGATGGTCGGTCGCGGCGCACTCGGAAAACCGTGGATATTCCGCGAACTCAAAGGAGAAACAGTGAGCGATGACGAAAAAAAAGAGATGATGACGAAGCATTTCAGATACTATCTCGATCTTGATACCAAAACCGCCCACACAATGATACGACGCCACGCATCATGGTATTCGACAGGATTTCACGGAAGTGCCGAGTTCAGAAATTCGATATTCAACCTCGACAACGATATCAAAGAAGTTACTAAAATTATTAACGATTTTTTCGGAATAAAGCTGTGAAGAAAATTCTTGGACAAAGCGAAACTTCAAAAGAAATGCGCCGGATGCTGCGCAGTGCCGAACCGGGAGGAACATACCTTATCGGCGGCGAACCGGGAACAGGAAAAGGCTTTTTAGCAGGCCTCATAGCCTCAAAAATAAGTAAGGACGAAGCTGAAAAAAACATTGTCCGCGTCAAAAAAATCGAGGATTTCAGGAAAAAAGGGCTTGTTTTCATCACCAAGAACCGTTCCATTTTCGATATGAAAGCCCAGAGTTTCACTGCATCGCTCTGGCTGCTGCCGCTGCGGGAACGCAAAGCAGACATGTCTGAACTTATCGAATACTTCATTCAGGAAGGCGGCGTAGTTTCGACGCGCTGGTATGAAAAGGACGCGCTTCATCTGCTTTCGTCATACTGGTGGCCGTTCAACATTCAGGAACTCAAACGGGTCGTCGGAACGGAAGACGGCTACAAACTTCTCCCTTACCAGAATATCGGAAAAATCTTATCCAACTACAGCGCAACCGAGATTTTAAGAGCCAAAATAGGCAATCTTTTCGATGACTTAGGTAAAGAATCCAATGCAGGAAAAATATATCAGCTTTTCATCGATTCGGTCGAAGGGGTGTTTATCGAAGAGTCGCTGAAATACTGCGGAGGCTCTGTTTCGAAAACAGCAGAATTCTTAAGCGTTCACCGCAATACTCTGACGCAGAAAATCAAAAAATTGAAAATCGATCCGAAGCAACAAATAAAAAAATAATTGCAAAAAATAAAAAAAAGAGTAATATTGCGCGCTTTTAGCAGACTTTCTCTGCCGGCCCGCTTTTTCCGGCATCGGGAATGACTTAACAGCTGATAATTGTTATTTTTTTAGCCAATATAGGAGGAACAGATGGCTGATTTCAACAAAAGCTCTTTACGCAACGTTTGTGTCGCAGGACACGGCACATCGGGAAAAACGACTCTCGTCGAATCGCTGCTTTTCAACGCAGGCGCAATCAACAGACAGGGAACTGTCACTGACGGAAACACCGTTTCTGACTTCACCGAAGAGGAGAAGAACAGAGGAATTTCGATTTCCGCATCGATCAACGCTGTGGAGTACAAACAGAATCTGCTCACTTTCATCGATACTCCCGGATACTTCGATTTCGGCGGCGAACTTGCAGCTTCAATGCCTTTCTGCGAAGCGGCTCTTCTTACCGTTGAAGGTTCGACGGGCATTGACGCAGGAACCGAAAAAGCTTTCAAACTTGCGAAAAGACTCGGAAAATCGATCGCTTTCTTCATCAACGAAGTAGACCGTGACAACATAAACCTTGAATCGGCTTTCGACAGCATCGCGAAAGAACTCGAAATTTCGCTTGCTCCGATCACCTACCCGGCTGCAACCGGTCAGAACGCTGATTCGATCATCGATATTTTCAAAGGCAAACTTGTTAAATACGCTAACGGCAAAAGAGCTTCCGAAAGCGAGATCCCGGCTCAGTTCGCAGACAAAGTTGCAGAACTCAAGGAAAAACTCATGGAAGCAGTTGCAGAGAGCGATGAAGAGCTTATGACCAAATACTTCGACGAAGGCGCTCTTTCGGAAGAAGAGATCAACACCGGTCTCCACAAGGCTTTCTCGAACGGAACAATCTATCCGGTATTCTTCGGCGCTCCGAACAAAGGCATCGGCGTTGACATCGTCCTTGACTCTGTCGTTGACTTCTTCCCGTCACCGGAAGGAAAAATCATGCAGTTCGGCGAAGGCGAAATCGACACAAACGATGATTCCGTAACGAAAGGTATCATCTTCAAAGTAAACTCTATCCCGCAGTTCGGCGAAGTCTACGCGTTCAAACTTCTCCAGGGCAGCTTGAGTGAAGGTGCAGATATTTACAATATGTCGTCGGCATCGGCTGAAAAATTCGGCCAGCTTTTCTACACAAGAGGCAAAGACCGTTTCCCGGTTAAAAACGTCGTTGCAGGCCAGATCGCTGTAACCGTTAAACTTAAAAACAGCAAGACCGGCGACCAGTTCTCCGACAACAAAGCTGCAGAAGTTTACCCGTTCCCGCTTATCGAGTGGCCGGAAGCGATTGTCCGCGGCGCGTTCGCAGGTGCTTCGAAAGAAGATACCGATAAAGTCGCTGCAGCGATCAAAAAGATGCAGATCGAAGACGCATCATTCAGAATGGTCAACGATCCTGAGCTCAAACAGCTTTTCGTCGACGGTCTCGGCGAACTTCACCTCGAAGTTTTGGCTAAGAAAATCAAGAACCAGTTCGGACTTGATGTCAAAATACTTGAACCGAGAATTCCTTACAGAGAAACGATCAAAGGAAAAGCTGAAGCACGTTACCGCCACAAAAAACAGTCGGGCGGATCGGGCGAATTCGCGGAAGTCAACATCGTTCTCGAGCCGAACAGCGAAAGCGAATTCGAATTCGTTGACGCTATCGTCGGCGGCGTAATCTCCGGCAGATTCATTCCGGCAGTTGAAAAAGGTATCCGCGAAGTTCTCGCTGAAGGCGTTCTTTCGGGCTGCAAATTCATCAACTGCAAAGTTACACTCAACGATGGTAAGGAACATCCGGTCGACAGTAAGGAAGTCGCGTTCAAAAAAGCTGCACAGATGGCTTTCAAAGACGCCGTCAAGAGAGCTAACCCGATCATTCTTGAACCCATTTACGAAATCAAAATCACAGTTCCTGAAGAATTCGCAGGTTCTGTAATGGGCGATATCTCCAGCCGCCGCGGCAAACCGCAGGGCATGGAAAGCGAAGGAAGACTGACAGTCATCAAAGCTCTCGTTCCTCTGAAAGAAGTTCACGGATATTCGACACAGCTCCGTTCGATGACAAACGGCCGCGGAACATACACCATCAAATACGACCACTACGAGCAGGTTCCCGCTGACATCCAGAAGAAGATCATCGACGAATACGAAGCAAACAAAGACAACAAAGACGAATAGTTCTCACTTAGCGCGCTAGCGCACTTCTTTTTTAAGCCGCCGCGTAATGCGGCGGTTTTTTTTATGCGCGCCATTATTATCGTAACGTCGTCACGCCGTTTCGCCGTAACAGGCGCTTTTTTCGTTATTATCGGTTCGCCGCCTCTCGATATATCGATATTTCGAAATTTCGATATATCGACAAAAAATTGGGCGGCGTCGAAAAAAAAACGATTTTTAGATTATTTCTCAGGTTTCATCGTCGGGAAAAGAATGACATCGCGGATGCTCGGCGAATTGGTCATGAGCATGACAAGTCTGTCGATACCGATTCCCTGTCCTGCTGCCGGCGGCATGCCGTATTCAAGGGCGCGGATGTAATCGCTGTCCATATCTATTGTTTCGTCGTCGCCTGCTTTTTTAGCTTCGACCTGAGCTGCGAATGAATCATACTGCTGTTTTGGGTCGTTGAGTTCGCTGAATGCGTTGGAAAGTTCTCTTCCTGCGACAAAAAGCTCGAATCTGTCGGTGTATTCGGGGTTTTCGTCGTTTCTGCGAGCAAGCGGGCTCACTTCGGTCGGATATTTTGTGATGAATGTCGGCTGGATAAGGTGTTCTTCGACGAAGTTGTCAAAGAATTCCATGATGATCTTGTAGCGTGACATTCCTTCAAGCGTTGCTTTGTCGAGGCCGTTTTTGACGCCGATCTCAATGAGTTTTTCTCTGTCTTTGAGGTCTTCTTCGGTGCAAACGCCCGATTTTACGATGCTTTCTTCGACTGTCATTCTGTTCCAGGGAGCTTTGAAATCAATCTTCATTCCGTCGTATTCAACTTCGGTCGAGCCGTTTATCTCAACGCAGAGTTTGCTTATCATTTCCTGCGTGAAGCGGATCTGGTCTTCATAGGTCGCGTAGGGCCAGTAGAATTCCATCATCGTGAATTCCGGGTTGTGTTTGAGGTCCATTCCCTCGTTTCTGAAGCTGCGGTTGATCTCGTAAACTTTGCCGAGTCCGCCGACGAGAAGTCTTTTGAGGTAACACTCCGGCGCGATCCTCATGTAAAGCGGAATGTCGAGCGCGTTGTGGTGCGTGATGAAAGGTTTCGCCGCGGCGCCGCTGACGAGCGGGTGCATCATCGGAGTTTCGACTTCCATGAAACCTGCGTTATTCATGTAGTTTCTGATAAAATTGATGATTTTGACTCTCTTTTTGAAAGTCTCTCTGACATCGTCGTTCATGATGAGGTCAAGGTATCTCTGACGGTAGCGGAGCTCTTTATCGGTAAGTCCGTGGAATTTCTCGGGAAGAGGTCTGATATTTTTGGTAAGAAGCTCCGTTCTGTGCGCTAAAACCGAGTATTCGCCCGTTCTTGTTACGAAAACTTCGCCTTTTACCCAGACGATATCGCCGACATCGAACGATTTTTTGAATTTCGCGAAATCTTCGCCGAGAAAATCCTTTGCGAAAAGAACCTGGATCGAAGCTGTCTCGTCTTTCAGGTTTGCGAACGCGAGTTTTCCCATGATGCGGAGGAACATGATCCTGCCTGCGATCGCGAATTCAAGCGGTTTTCCGGTCTGCTCGAGATCTTCCTTGGTCTGGGTCTTGCAGTATTCGATGACCTTTTCGACTGTCGAATCGGGCGCGAAACTATTTGCGTAAGGGTGGATCCCTTCTTCGCGCAGCATTTTAACTTTCTCTTTTTTGCGGGCTATGATCTCGTTTTCATCCATCTGCGGAACTGTTCTCTGTTCCTGAGCTTTGTTTTCAGCCATTTTTTCCTCCATTAAGTCTCTGCTCTTCAAAAGCCGCGGCATTTTAAGGATTTTTAGAAAAAATGCAAGAATTTGCGGGCGAGCAAACCGCGCTCCGGCAATTTACCACAGCACTGCGATGAGTCCGGTGAAACCCATGAATGCAAGTGCGAGAAGACCTGCGGTGACAAGTGCGATAGGTGCGCCTTTCATAGTTCGGGGATTTTCGTCCAGTTCGAAGTGACTTAAAAGAAAATCAAAAATACAATTAGCGCAACAATTCCCAAAATACCCAGCAATATCAAGCCCATTATGATTATAGAGCAACCGCAGCAGGATTCCATTTAAAAATCCTTCCTCTCAAATTTAAGGCAATATCCCCAAGAAGGCTGAGGCGTTTTGCGCACAGTGCATGTTCTCCGCGCCGAAAACTCAAATTCCCAAAAATCGCCTGTGTTTTTAGGTCTCAGAGCGGAACTGCCCGGATCCCACCAATGTTTGCAGACACAGCAAAGTTTTGTCAACTTAATATTTACAATTTTCCACATAACCTGCTCCTATCTATGCAAATCTTCCGGCGTTAATACTTCACCGCGTTCTTTAAGAATTTGAGCTGCAACTATTCTTTTAAGCGAATGAGATGTGTTTCTCACGGTATTTTTTAAAGTAGCCGTAGAACAGCCGCTTAGTTCTTCGTAAAGCTTATCCTTATCTTGTTGCATTTTTTTCCCTTCATTAATAGCCATTTGCGTTCCTTTCACTGCCAATTTTGCCAAATCACTTAAAAAACTCACGCCTTTCTCCTGCGTTACCCCGCCGGGAATTAAAAAAACAATGAATATTCCAAACAATATTCTGCTGATTCGCTGTCTTTCTCATATTCACGCTCAAAACTGATTTTTTGTCCGTGCCTTTCTGTTGCATGCCAGTGCGTTATCGGAAAATCCGTCCCGAAAAACAATTTTCCGTTTTTACCGGCGAAGCAGTTTTCTTTAAGAATATTCAGCGATTTTTGATCGACAAAAGAGCTGTCAGCATAAACATTCCGATATTTAGAAAGCATTTTTACAGTCTGTTCTATCGGTCTGCAGTGAGCAAGTATAACTTTAACATCCTGATATTCTTTAAAAAAACGCTCGAATTTTCCTGCCTCCTCGAACTCGTCATATCCGCTGTGGATAAGCAGAGGCACGTTGTTCCGCCCGGCAAAATCAAAAATTTCGTGAACAATATCCGTTGTGCCGCAATCATTCAAATCCCAGTTGTGTGCCCTGGGATGGATTTTTATTCCGCAATAAGGCAGAGTTGCAAAAGCCTTTTCAACCGGAACTCCCTGTTTGCGATAGTCAGGCACATACCAAAGCAATGGTTTGACAACACTTTGAGAATATTGAGTTTTTCCGTCTTTTACCGAATATATTCCACCGATTTCCGCTTCTATTTCTGAATATTTCACGCCGAAAATACAACTGCTTGTTGAAGAAAAAACCAATCCGTCGATTTTTACTTTTCGGGAGGTCAGAACTGTATCAAAAACCTGTTGATAATCGTAATATCTGTCGCTCCACCAGCCGATATGAACATGGTTGTCAATCATTTTTTGTGTTTTTCCTGATATTCAATCGCCCATCTGTCAACAATTTCGCGGTTTTTCGCAACAGCGTCGCAAAAATGGCGATTAAGTTTAAGCGGATCACCGTCCGGATTTTCATTTGCATTTCTTACCATGCACATCGAACAGAAAATCTGGTTTTTACAATCGGCGCACTCTTTGAAATCTTTATTTCTCAAATTACGTAACCAGTTGATTTTGGGAGAGTTTTTCCAAATATCCTTCAAGCTTTTCTCATAAAGATTTCCGCAGACACAGTTCTGCCAGCCGGCACACGGATAAACATTTCCGTTCGCAACCATGCAAATCGAAGAAATTCCGACTCCGCAGACGATTCCTTCAGGATCTTTTTTATATTCGGCACACTGTTTGAAATAATCATCTGTCATTGTCAGATTTTTATATTTTTCACCATCTTCCACAATTATTTCAATCACATCGCCGACTTCATCGATCGAAAGCCTGTTTTCCAAATTTTCTGTAGTATTGTCGCATTTTGCCATAATGCAGTAATTAATCAGAACACGCACTCTCAGCTTGTCGCCAAACCTTAAAACTCCACTAAAACTCTCTTTGTTCTGCTTCATAACGGGGCAAGAAATTTGAAGCGGGATATCGTTTTCAACAAGTTTTATAATTCCGTCGTATGTTTTCTGCCAAGAGCCGGGAATTGTCGTAATTTTATCGTGAATTTCAGGAATCATGCTGTAAAGCGAAGTCTGGACAGAAGAAATCCTGCTCGTTTTCATCGCCTCGACTATTTCATCTGTCAAAAGAGTCAGATTTGATAGAACATTCAATGAAAAATCGTAATGTTTCGCCATTTTGAAAAATTCGAGAAACTGGGGATGCAGCATTGGCTCGCCGCCTGACAAAGTCAGTTCTAAAACCCCCATTTCCCTGCATTGATCCAGCACTGAATAAAAAAGTTCCGGTTTTATGTCTGTATTTTTACATTCATGCGGAATATAGCAGTGAATGCACCTTTCATTGCAACGGCTCGTCAGCTCTATCTGTAAGCTGGTCAGATGCGGATTCTGTTTGAAATGCTCAGCAAGAAAATACGGCGTCGTTTCTTCCGCCCTCGGCACTTTCGGAGCAAAATTTTCTTTAACAGTTTTCGCTTCAAGCTGAGAATAGGAAAAACGGACATCTTTTCTGTCAAGTTCTTCAGGCGTTTCTCCGCTCACGATAAAACCGTCTTCCTCCAAAATACGATAAAAATCAATCACATCCTGACGAATATCCTCAATCGTGACATCGTTGAAAGCAACGATGATTTTATTCAGCAGTTCTTCCAAACTTTGCGGTTCTCTCGAAAGGGCGAGAAGAAAAACCGCACCACTTTCATTGCAGACTCTGTCGCTGAAATCAGCTTTGTTTGTGATGTAACCGACATTTTCATATTTTCTGATAAATGCGTCGAATTTCTGTCTATATAACATTATTTGATCTCCAGTTTTTCCTTCAATTCTTGAGCTGTCCTTATTTCATACTTCAACAATTCAGGCTTCAAGACAGAATTTGCTGAAATTGATATCTTTTTATTATCACCTTTAACATCAATCACATCCTGTCTGTTGAAACATAGAAATCTCGGATTGTTTGTCGGATTTTCGAAAACAACTATCATTAAAAAATCGCACCCTTTCTTGATACTGTCCAACGAATTGTTTGTACTGTCATTTTTTATGTAAGTTGTTTTTATCTGTATCTTTTTCGGATCGATTAGTTTGTCAAATTCATCCTCAACAATTATTTGACCGATTTTGTTCATAGCTTGTATGTAATTCAAAAAACCTCCGTTTTTTTAACAAATCCTAAAGGGTGGCTTTCACCACCCTAAAATTGCAATAGTTACTGTGTCACCGCACAATTTTTACATTTCATAGCCTCGGAAGGACAACTATTGCGGCCACGACTAGCATTCATTGTGCTGCCTATGTTTGTCGGGCAACCAGCCGCATAGCTTCCTTGCGGAGCTGTTTGTGCATAAAATACAGGTTTTTGATAAGGCATTTTTTCCTCCATTGAAAAAACAGTAAAATATCTGAAACGGGACTCCCGAAACAGTCTTTTTGAAAAATCATAATAACTTACCCTCCCCCCGACTACGGAAACGCAGGATTCCGGCAATATTTTAACGTTTTATTTACCATTAGTCAACATAATCTTTACTAACAGTCAAAAATTATTTTCAGTATGTGCTATATTGAAAAAAGGAGGTGGTTTGAGTATGGATGGCAAAACACTTGGCAAACGGGTGAAAGCATTAAGGCGTAAAGCCGGAATAACACAGCTTGACCTCGCATGCCGGGTAAATATCAGCGAAAGCTACATCGCGTTGATAGAAGCAGACAAACGAAAACCGGGAATGGATATAATCTCTACTTTGGCAAACGAATTTCATGTCTCCGTTGACTATCTTTTAAGCGGCAAAATATCAGAAGAAGACAATCTCATGCTCAAAGAATGGACATCTCTTATAAAGGAAAGACCTCAAAAAGATATCGAAAGCGCACTTAAAATCGTCCGCACTTTTTTTGAATGTGTGGACAGCAAAAAATAATTCGAGTTTACAACTCAGAGTTGTTGCACAAGCACTGGAGCTAAAAAAATCGGTCAAAAAATTCTGTAACAGTTATGATTTCTATGTCTTCAAAACGTTCCAAAGCAAGCAAATCGTTGTCGCCGCTGACAACATACAGGCATTTCGCTTCCGCAGCACATTCCAGAAATTTGTTGTCATCGCGGTCACGGCAGACGTCAATTTTGCGTGTCGGACTAACAAGACGGCATATCGAAATAAATTCATTTAAGGAAAAATTTTCTTTTTTTCCCGAATATTTGTCAGAGATTCTTTCAATAAGTTCGTTGTATTCTTCAATAATTTCTTTCGAAACAACCACTTCAAGTACTCCAGTAATCGCACAATGAAGAAGTTTCTGCGGTTTTCCGCCGAAAAACAACGCCGAAACAACGACATTCGTATCTATAACGATTTTCATTCAGCGACTCTCTGGTTTTCAGATCTGATTTCTTTCAATGTGACTAAAATATCCTGTTCGCTAAGCCCGGTTTCTTTTGCCCAAGCCTGCGCTTTAGCACATTCGTCATCAAAACGCTCAGCCGCTGTTTTTTGCTTTTCATAGCGATAAATCACATAATTGACATAGTTTGAAATTTCATCAAGACACTCTTCTGGTGCGGCCTTTATCTGTTCCAAAAGTGCTTCGTAACTCATATTTGCCTCCAATTGAAGTCACACCTGCAAATTATAGTGAAAAACTGACGAAAAACAAGGGGTTACTTTCAGCATTTAAATATTCAAGAAACTGATTTCACCGATATTTTCGGCAACCAGACTGGTGACTTTGCCGATAAGGTTCATTCTGTTCGCCCTGATCCTGAGGTCGTCGTGCATTACGAAGACTGCGTCGAAAAAGGCATCGAGCGCGGGTTTGAGCGAAAGGATCTTCATCGCGATTTCGAAGTTGTCCTTCATCGATCTTATCTCGTTTTCGACTTTGCAGACTTCTTCGAAAAGTTTTTTCTCTTCATCCTGCTCAAAAAGGGTGCTGTCAACCGCTCCGACTGAAAATTCCTGTTTTTTCAATATGTTGCAGCCGCGCTTGTAAAGCTGAACGAGTTCCGCGATCCCGCTTTCCTTGAGAAGACGCGAAATCGTTTCGGCACGTTTTGCAACTGTTTTCGGAAGTTCGGCGTCGCGTGCCGTCGCAGCCTGGATTACAGGGGTGTCGAAGCTGAGGACACCGTTGTATCTTGCGACTATGAAGTCGATTATTTCCTGTTTCATCTCCTCTTTCGCGTTTTTGATGCGAGGTGAGATCAGATCCCATACGAATCCGACAACTTCCTTGATGTCAAGGCTGTAATTCTGCGCGACGGTGAGGAAACCGATCGCGTTTCTGCGGATCGCGAACTTGTCTTTGGAGCCGCTTGGCTTCATTCCTGCCATGAATCCGCCTACGATGGTGTCTATTTTGTCAGACATGCTGAGGATAGTTCCGACCTCTGTTTTCGGAAGTTCGTCTCCTGCGTTTATCGGGAGATAGTGCTCGTACATCGCCTCGCAGACATCGTTTTCAAAACCGGCGTGACGCGCATAGTAGCGGCCCATGATCCCCTGAAGGTCAGGAAATTCAAAAACGACGCCAGTTACGAGGTCGTTCTTTATCATCGAACCGGCCTTGAGAAGCCTCTCTTTCGCCGCAGCGTCAAGAGTGAAGCATTTTCCGGCGATAAAAGCGGCAATTTTGCAGATACGCTCGACTTTTTCGCTGTAAGTTCCGAGATCTTTCTGGAAAAGGACACCTTTCAGCTTTTCCTTGAGCGCGCCGAAATCTTTTGCAAGGTCGTCGTTGAAATAAAATGCGGCATCGGAAAGACGTGCCGCGACAACTTTTTCGTTTCCTTCGATCACAAGCGAATCATTGCGCGGAATGTTGTTGAGAACGCTTGCGAACTTGATAACCTGCGAATTTTTATCGCTCAAAGTGAAGTATCTCTGATCCTTTTTGAGGACTTTTACAACGAGTTCTACCGGCAGGTTTTTGTATTTTTCGGGAATATTTCCGATGACTACATGCGGATATTCGACCATGTCGGTTACTTCATCGAGAAGATTTTCGTCGATATTTGCGATAAGTCCGAGTTCTTCTGCCTTTTTCGCGACTTCTGAGCGGATGAATTTCTTTCTTTCAGTTCTATCGACCATGATGTAGTGCGCCGTAAGAATTTCGCAATAATTTGAAGCATTTATATCAAGCGCGCCGTTTGAAAGGAAACGGTGTCCGAAAGAAGTTTTCGAGAATTTTATCCCTTCGAAATCGTCTTCAACAGGTTTTCCGTCGATCGAAAGAAGGATCCATCTGATCGGTCTTGCGAAAGCGAAAGTGTTCTCTGCCCAGCGCATGCTTTTTTTGAAGTTTGCAGCGTGGAGAGCCGCTTTTACGATAGGAGCGATGACTTCTTCGAGAGTTTTTCCCTTTTCTTCGACGTATCCTGCGATCACTTCGCCTTTTTCACTATTTTCAAAGAAATAGTCAGTGATTTTGTTCTTTGCAAGAAAGGCTTCGCCAGCTTTGGAAAGAGTTCCGTCAGCGTTGAGCGCGACTTTTTTCGGTGCGCCGGTAACTTTTTCGCGGATGTCAGGCTGTTTTTCGGGAAGTCCCGTGCAGACGAGAGCGGTTCTCGAACATGTTGAAAACTCTCTGCAGTTTCCGACAGTTACGCACTGTTTTTCAAGCTCGGAAAGTATTTTTTCCTTAAGCTGCGAGACAAAAGGAAGAATAAAACTTGCTGGAAACTCTTCATAACCGATTTCAAAAATAAAATCCGACATTTATTCCTCCTTAAAACTTTCAGCGTATTTTTTTGCAGCTGCACACGCAAGGTCTCTGATGCGCATGATGTATCTCTGTCTTTCAGTGACCGAGATCGCGCCTCTTGCGTCGAGAATATTGAACGCGTGGCTTGCCTTGATGCAGAATTCATAAGCGGGGCGAGGAAGCGATTTTTCGATAAGTTCCTTTGAAATTTTCTCGTATTTGTCGAAAAACGCGAAAAAATCTTCTACCGGAGCCTCTTTGAAGTTGAAAGTCGAAAATTCGACTTCGTCAGCCTTGTGGACCGTGCCGTATTTGACTTTGTCGTTCCACTGCAGGTCGTAAACGTTTTCGACTCCCTGCAGGTACATGCAGATCCTTTCCAGACCGTAGGTAAGTTCGACCGGAACCGGTTTAAGGTCGATCCCGCCTACCTGCTGGAAGTATGTGAACTGGCTGATCTCCATTCCGTCAAGCCATACTTCCCATCCGAGACCCCATGCACCCAGAGTCGGGCTTTCCCAGTCGTCCTCGACAAAGCGGATATCGTGCTCCGCCGGGTCGATCCCGATGACTTTGAGGCTTTCCAAGTAAAGCTGCTGGGCATCTTTCGGGCTCGGTTTTATGAGAACCTGAAGCTGATAGAACCTCTGCATCCTGTTCGGGCTTTCGCCATACCTGCCGTCAGTCGGTCTGCGCGACGGCTGGACATAGACAGAGCTTATATTCGCCGGATTCAGCGCGTAAAAAAACGTCGCCGGGTGGAATGTTCCGGCACCCATTTCCAGATCCCACGGCTGAACCAGTATGCAGCCGCGTTCCATCCAGAATTTTTCAAGTCGAACGATCATTTCCTGAAAGGTAAGTCCTTTCATATTGGCCTCCCAAAAAAATTAGCGCGCGAATATAGCACAAAGAAGTGCTAAGTCAAAAATTGAATAGGAATTAAAGGAAAAATTCGGACATAAAGCGTTCGATTTCTATGTTTGTTTCGGTAGTTCCCGTTTCTGCAGCTCCTTTCATGCCGAGTTCTATTCTGGAAATGCGTTTCAGCGCCTGAAGAATGGTCGAATTTTTATATTTTGCAGCTACTGCCGTTGCGTTGTTTCTAAGATAAAAGACTTTCGAAGCGGCTAAATATGATGAAATTTCGCCGGTCCTCCCTTCGTGAGCCATGATTTTTATCTGCATAAGCGCCTTGAAATGCTTGAAAAACATCGAAATCATGACGGGATTGACCTTCTGCTCCGCTTCAACGATCAGAGTTTCGCGGTAAAGCGATATCGCCGCCGCCTTTTTACCCGAAACAAGGAAATCCATTATTTTGAAAATAACCTGCTCGCTGAGGTCATTGAGAACGACCGACATCGCGTCGTAAGTCATCGTCCTTATCTGCTTCGCTTCGGCGTAAAGTTTCAGTTTTTCGATCTCGTTGTGGATGAAAAACATATCCTGATTGGCACCGTTCTGGAAAAACGCAATGAGGTTTTCGTCGGGCTGGAACGGCTGAAATTCGTTTTTTATGAAATTTTTTAGTTCAATCGGAGAGGGAAGCGGGACCGGAAAATAGATTTTAGTCATTTTCTGCAATGATTTAAAGAATTTGAGTCTTTTATCGACCTCATTCAGAAAGACTATGAGAAAGTTCGCCGTTTCGCAGGAATCTATATATTGTTCCAGGATTTTCTGATCCGTTTCGGTAATTTTTTCTGGAATATCAAGAAGAACTATTCTGCAAGTTGAAAAAATCGTCATCTCTCTTGCATAGCCGATTGCATCTGTTACCGCGTTTTTGTTTTCACCGGCATCGAAAAAACACACTTCGACACCGTTTTCACCGTTTGACAAAGCGGCGATCTCGGCTTTCATCGTCTTTAAAACATAGCGTTCCGGGCAGTGAACGAAAAAAATCCCTCCGCTTTTGCCGAAATCAATGAAATCTTTTATTGAAGGCGGATAATTTTTCATGGCTACAACAAAGTATTAAGAACACTTTGGATGTCGTTTTCATCAACTATTCCGAACCAATCAGTAAGCTTGCCGCGTGCCTGATTGATTATGTCGTTGTCAATATAGGACGTAACTTTTTTAAGCGCTACATAAAGCGCCGTCAAGTCATCGGCATAACCTACAACCGGAATAAAATCGGGAATAAGGTCGATCGGAAGAATGAAGTAGCCGAGCGCGGCAACCACAAGAGCCTTTTCAGTCATCGGCATTTTGTCGCTTTTCATCGCATAAAAAAGAAGAAGTGCTGCAAAAACGACCTTAGCTCCTGCTGCCTTACCGTATTTAACGATTTTGCTGAAAAACGATTCTTCGCTAAAATGTTTTGAATATTTCGAACCGTTGTCAATAACTTCCTGAGCCGCTTCTTTTTCTTTGCCTTCGTACATAAAAACCTCCAAATTCTAAGTTGCGGCTATTTTTTTAATGCAATATTTCGGAAAGTCAACCCGTAAAAAATCATTAAGAACGATTTTCATACATGATTTCCATTCCGGTTTCCGAATATTCGCCGTTCATGTCACGGAGCTCAAAAATTTCGGCATCGGAAAGGGAAAAAAGTGCGGTTTCGCTGCCTAAAACAAAAGATGCGGCGAAAGTTGCCGGTTTTGTTGAGGCGTTTTCGCGGAAAAATGCGATATTTTTCAAAGTGTAGCCCGATTTTGCAGCAGAAAACAGAGCGAACTGAACTCTCGAAGCGGGAAAAATCACGATAAATTTTCCGCCCTTACGCAGAATGTTTTTAGAAATTTCAAAAAAATCGGCGAGGCTTCCCGCTACTTCGTGTTTGGCGAGCGTTTTTTCTGAATCAGCGCTCAAGTGCCCGCTTTCTTTGGCAAAATAAGGCGGATTTACAAAAACGAGATCATATTTTTTCCTTTTCGTATTCGCGAAATCGGCAAAATCGGCGCAGAACGCTGAAATTTCATTTGAAAGTGCATTGCTTTCGATATTTTTTTCGAGGATTTCGCAAAGAGACTTCTGGATTTCAACGCAGTCGATTTTGGGCAGAAAGCCGCGTCTTTTAAGAACGATCGAAACTATTCCGCTCCCCGCCCCTATCTCAAGAGCCGAGTTTTCAGACCCTATACCGGAGCAGATTCTGTCCACAAACCATGACAAAATCATTGAATCTGAATTGAAGCGGTAACCGTTTTTACTTTGGTATAACTCTGTGTTTTTGTTATAGATTTTGTTTAAAGTTAAATCAGGCAGAACCATAATTAAAGGATTTTTCTGAAAATATCTTCTTTTTTGATCGCCCCTTCACGGACGATTTCAAAATTGTGGTGTTCGACTCTGACGATCGTTGAAGGAATGTTCGTCGGACTTGCGTGATGCTCAATCGAAATCGAGTCGTCGCAGATGAGAACGCCGTCGATTGCGCCATCAAAGTACGAAAAAACGTCGGTATAGTTCGTAGCCGGAGCCTGACCGGTGATATTTGCGCTCGTGCTGACAATCGGATGGCCGACTAAGTCTATGAAACTATTGACAAAAGAGTATGGTGAGCAGCGGATTCCGACATAGCCTGTTCCGCCTGTTATAAAATCGGGAAGATCGGGTCTGCATTCGTGGATGATCGTAAGCGGTCCCGGCCAGAAAAATTTTGCAAGTCTCTGTGCAACAGGAAGAAAACCTTCGATAAGTTCAGAAAGCATCTCCTCTTTTTTGTTGTTCGAAATGAGAACGGAAAGCGGCTTGTTTGCCGCAATTCCTTTGATCTGCTTGATTCTCATGACAGGTTCTTCTTCAAAAATTATCGAGCCCAGACCGTAAACCGTTTCAGTCGGATATGCGATAACCTGACCGTTTCTGACTTTCCACGCAGCTTCTTCGATTGAAAGAATCTCCATACTACACCTCACACGCCAAGTCTTGAATTTTACTATCTTTTACTTCAACTTCATCTTTCATTTTCATCTTGTATGCCTTTAATGCCGAAGCAAGTTTTTCATCGTTCAAAGCAAGGATCTGGACTGCGAAAAGACCTGCATTTTTCGCGCCGTCGATAGCCATCGTCGCAACGGGAACACCAGAAGGCATCTGAACAGTCGCATAAAGCGCGTCAAGCCCGTGAAGCGCACCGGAATCGAGAGGAACCGCGATGACCGGTTTTGTCGTATGAGCCGCAACGACTCCCGCAAGATGAGCCGCAGCACCGGCACCGGCGATAAAGCACGCACCGTCGAAATTTTCGACCAGAGCAACCGTTTTTTCGGGAGTTCTGTGAGCCGAACTTACGTGAACTTCGAAATCAACGCCGAATTCCTTGAGAACAGCAACCGCTTTCTGCATTACTTTCCAATCGGAATCGCTGCCCATGATGATCATAACTTTTTCCATTTTCACCTCTGTTTCTGCTGATTAGCATTGTTTTTATTCTGTTTTTTATTGTACATTTCACTCAAAAGATCCAACTTTTTATGCGAAAGTTCAAGACATTTTGACACTTCGTCCGCCGAAGTCTTAGGTGCTCCCGACGAATATTTTTTTATCTCCCCGGAACACTTCTGAAGCTGGTCAAATGCCGAAATTATCTCTTTCGTGAGTTGATCAGGCGAAGTGTTTTTTGTTGAAATTATCGATTTTCCGTTTTCTACCGTAGCATCGACTTCATCAAGGATCGCCGTTATATATTCTTTATCGACCGCCTTTGCCGCAGCGAGGCTCATCGTGAGTGTTTCGAGCCTGTATGCAAGCGAGATCTCGCCTATCGCAGTTGCCTGATATTTCAAAGTGAGAAGCGTTGTTTCGGCACTGTCCGCAAAAAGAGAGAAAAATGAAAAGAGAATTAGAAAAACAAGAAAAACGCGCTTCATAATACACCCCGTAAAAAAAGCGCGTTATTATACTTTTTTTAAGAAAAAAGTCAAAAAACCGAAAGCCGCCGAATCTTGACGGGATACCGTGATCACGTAATCC
This sequence comes from bacterium, assembly GCA_017645765.1. Lineage (GTDB taxonomy): Bacteria > UBP6 > UBA1177 > UBA1177 > UBA1177 > UBA1177. The sequence goes on from JAGCNV010000079.1 coordinate 50,347, forward strand.
CGAGATCCCGGAGGCGGCGACCGAAATTAGCGGCGGCGTTAATTTTTGGAAGTGTATTCAACCATCCAGTTGTAGTGGTCGCGGAAGATTTCTTCGACACCTCTGAACTTCATGCCGAGTTCTCTCTGTGCCTTTTCTGACGAAGCGTGAAGGTCGCTTTTGAGGATTCTTGCACTGCCGCGGGTGATTACGGGTTCAACGCTCTTGAAAAAGCGGTAGAAGCAGTTTTCAGCCAAAAATCCGGCAGTGTACATGAGCCAGTAGGGAAGCGAAACTTTGGGGCGTTTTCTGCCTGAAAGTTTTTCCAAGATCCCCATCATTTCGTCGTTTGTCGTGTGTCCGCCGGTGAGGAGATAAAATTCGCCGCTTTTTCCTTTTTCGCCTGCAAGGATTATTCCTTCGACGACATCTCTGACATCGACCCAGTCAAATCCGCCGTAAGCTGGATATGCCGGAAGTTTGCCTTTGCGGAAATTCATTTCCATCGTTCCCATCTGCGACGGACGGAAATCGTTCGGTCCCAGAATTCCGACGGGACATACCGTTACTGCGTCGATTTTCCCTTCTTCGACAGCTTTCTGAACGAGAAGAGAGCCTTCAGCCTTCGTGATTCCGTATTCAAGCATCGCTCTGTCAGGGTTGAAACCAAGTTCTTCAGTCGCAACGACGCCTTCGCCGGGATCGCCCAGAGCCTCGATCGAGCTGACATGGACGAGCCTTCTCACTTTGTCTGCGATGCAGGCGTCGATGACATTCTGAACGCCGTCGACGTTGACTGTTTTGATTTTGTCGTAAACACCGCATTTTATTGAGATCGCAGCGGCGCAGTTGTAGACGAGATCTGCACCCTCGAAAGCCTTTTTCAGCGATTCGAGATCTCTTGTATCGCCTTTGACTTCTTCGAAATCGAGCCCTTCGATCGCCTTTCTGACGGTCGTTTCCTCGTGAATGAGAATCCTCGGCTTGATGCCGCGTTTGTTGAGTTCGCGGACAAGATTGTTGCCTACATGACCGCTTGCACCCGTGATAACTATCATTTTTCCCTCCAAAGTGATAAAAAACCAACCAGCGGAATATAACGATTATTAGATATTTTTCAATGAAGACGGTTACAGACCAGAGAATTTTTATTTCACTTTTTTTCGCAAATCGAGCTGAACGCCGCATCGGCCGCCATGCTTCTCGGCATGAAACGAAGGCAGAATGCCCCAAAGCGGTTCATCAGGCGCGGCATGACTATCGGCTTGTTTTTAAGCAGCGCCTCTATCGCTTCAACTGCCGCAGGATAACTTTTTCCTATGGTTTTTTCGAGGAACCACGAGCGTTTCTGACCTGCTGTTTCGACAAATTCCGTTGCCGTGAAACCGGGGCAGAATGCGGTTACGCAGACATTTGTTCCGTTTTTCTTAAGTTCCGTTCTGAGAGCTACCGAAAAATTCATAAGAAATGCTTTGGTCGCGCCGTAAACCGCATAAAAAGGAGTCGGATTGAAAGCTGCAAAAGAGGCCGTGTTGAGAATCCATCCTGAATTTTTCGCTGAAAAATCCTTTGCGAAAAGGTTGGCGAGAATCATTGCCGAAACAACGTTGAGCTGGACCATTCTGTTAAGTTCTGCAACATTCTGCTTTTCAAACCAGCCGTACATTCCGTAACCTGCATTGTTTATGAGCATGTCGATGTTTTCGTCCTTCACTTCGGCATAAAGCCTGTCAGCCGCATCGAAACCCGTGAGATCCATAGCGACAACACGCACACTGACACCATACTTTTTAATGATGTTTGTTTTAAGAGCGTTTAGTTTATCTTCGCGCCTCGCCGTTATGACAAGATTCATTCCTTTTTTGGCAAGAATATCTGCAAAATCAGCTCCGAACCCGCTTGAAGCACCTGTGATAAGAGCCTTTTTTCCTTTAAGATCAACCATCTTACATTACAACGACGGAACAGCCGCCGCTTTTTTTCTTATCTTCAGATTTGCTGTCGTCAGCCTGTTCTTCTCCGCCTTCTCCGCCTTCAATGTCGCTATCGGAAACGATCTCTTCATCCTGATTTTCACCGTTATTTTCATCAGCTGCTGCTTCACTGTCATCTTCCGGTTCTTCCGGCCAGCCTTCCCAGCCTTCAAGCGCACAGTAACCGTCTTCGTTACAGACAGCATCTTCGTCGGCACAGTCGGAAGTGTTGCGGCACTCTCTGTAGCATACGCCGGATTTTGACCCCATCTGTGGATGGCAGCGATATCCTTCACTTGTTCGACAGTCTTTATCGGAAGTGCATGAAGCAAGACAATGGGTTCCCTCCCACCTGTTTCCTGTGACACATTTTGCGCCGTCGGGACAAACACTGTCATCGTTGTCGAAACATTCCTGAGTGCAGTAACCGCCTTTCGACCATTTGTTGCAGGTCGTAAATTCACCAATGCACTCCTCATCTTCTGCACAAGAACCTCCGACCGGAGACGGAATTTTCTCGCATTTTTTTTCATCGTTGCAGAATGAACCTTCATTGCAGTCTGAATTATCGGAACAATAAGGCAGGCAGACACCGAGAACATCGTCGGAACAGTAGTAACCTTTTCTTTCGCAAGGTTTCAGGCTGCTGCACTCAAGAGCGCAGATATAATTCTGTCTGTCTTCTGTTGTATCGAAAGGCATCGTTCCGTCAGGGCACGGAGTTTTGCCGGTTTTTACAGCACAGTAGCCGCCGTCAAAAACCCAGTAACGGCGCGCTTGAAGACACTCGACATCAGTTACGTCCAAAGAAGTCATCAGACAGTCTTCGGCTTTTTCGCATGATTTTCCGGCAGCCAGTTCTTCCGCGCATCCTTCATCAACAAAACCGTCGCAGTCATCGTCGAGGTGGTTCCCGCAGACTTCTTCTTTTTCACCGTCGCACATCGGAAAACCGGCAGCAAGACGGGCAGCTTTTTCAAGGTTGACCCTGCCGTAACCGAATTTTACGCTGAAACCTTTATCATCCCAAAGTCCCGTTTCGGGATAAACTTTGTCGGCACTTTTCTTCAGAATTTCGATCGCTTCTTCGAGCGTAAGGTCAGGATTTATGCTGAACACCGCACCGAAAAAGCCCGAAACGACGGGAGCGGCCGCGGAAGTTCCCGAAAAAACAAGGGTATAGTCCTTTTTGTAATCGCCGTAGCCCGGGATCGCGGTCGTAGCGATACCGACAATCGGAGTTTCCGAAAGCGACGGAGCGATGACGGTTGAAGCGAATCCGTAGTTTGAATATTCGACTCTTGTATCCCATGCAGTCGATGCGTTTACGGTAACGACCCTGTTTTTGACTTCGACTCCGTTTCTTTCAAAAACGAAATCGTGTTCAAGAAGCTGTTCGTATGATGAATCGATCCCGTCGTTTCCGGATGCGTAGACAATAACGCCGCCCTTGCCGTTTCTGCCGTTCTGCATGAAGTTCATGTGCGCTTTAATTTCATCCGGCAAAGCAGGAATAATTCCGTAGGAAGAATCGGGACCGAAACTACAGTTTACCGTAGTGATATTCGGGTCCGCCACATATTTTTCATAAACTTTGAGCATCGTATCGCCTGACATCGCAGTACCGGTCGTTCCTTCGAGATACCTGACCGGATAGAGCAGACACCACGGACACATTCCGCTCATTCCTATTTCGTTGCCGACACCGGCGCTGACTCCGGCACAGGTCGTTCCGTGACCGACACTTGCAGCGTAGTATTCTGCATAAGGCGAACCTTCCAGCACCGAAGTATCGGGATAACCGCCCTCTTTATCGTTCAAAGCGTCGTAACCGGGTTCGATATTCGTCAGATCTTCATGATCCGGCACGATACCTGTATCCATGATCGCGACTTTCGTATCCGTATTCACTTCGATGTTGTTGGAATTCAGAAATTCGAGCATCTGGATGAATTTCGTATCGGCATTTTTCATAATTGCGACATCGTCACCGTAATAATTTTTGACCGTTCCCCTGTTCTGCAAGTGCCACTGGACATCGAAGTAAGGATCTTTCGGAGCACTTTCAGGCACCATCCTGAGCGAGGTTTCGCGAACCAGATCAGGAAATGCGTAGCCGTCTCCGTTTTTCACGATTTTCTCTGCAACTTCAACGCTGTCGCCTTGAACGGAAAAGGAGTAAAGCGGGTAAGTCGGCAGAATTTCGACCAGCTTCAGTCCGTATCTGCTTTCCATATATTCGACAGATTTTTCACCGTGCCAGAAAAGCGTGTTCTCTGCAACGACAGGCATATCGCCGAGAAAATAAACCGGAAGTTTGCCGCCTCTTCCGCTGACTATCGAAAAAGCCGATTTCCCGAGATTCAGGCGGTAAAGTTCGTTTTTAGGAGCAACAACCGATGTACCGTCGATTCTGAGGGCACTGAAACCTTCAGCTTTCGTGATAACAACACTCTTTCCGTCACTGTAAAAAAGCTCCGTAGCGCTTACAGTAAGAACGCTTAGAACAAGCGCAAACATAAGAAGAATCTTTTTCATCTCAGACCTCGATAAGAAATTCAAAGAAAAAAGCGTATGATTATATTTAGATTTTTATAAAAATCCATAGAGTTTTTTGAGATTATCAGAGCACAAGAAGCGAACAGCCGCCGCTTTTTTTCTTATTTTCATCACTTGCGGAACTGTCGTCGGTCTCGACCGCATCATCATCGGATGAAACGGAACCGTTGTCAACACTTTCTTTGTCATCGGAAGTTTCACCGTTGTCGGGAACTGTGTCACCTTCATCCGGAGCAGTGTCGCTTTCATCCGGAGTTGTGTCGCCTTCGTCCGGAACAGTGTCGCCTTCGTCTGGAGCAGTGTCGCTTTCATCCGGAGTCGTATCACCTTCGTCCGGAGCAGTGTCACCCTCGTCCGGAGCTGTGTCGCCTTCGTCTGGAGCAGTGTCGCTTTCATCCGGAGCCGTGTCGCCTTCATCCGGAGTCGTATCACCTTCGTCCGGAGCAGTGTCGCCTTCGTCTGGAATTTCCGATTCCTCCTTGCATTCTGCCGTGCAACGACCGTTTGTACCGTTCTCAGCACCATCGTCGCAGATTTCGCCGTTGTCTGTGTCGATTATGCCGTCTCCGCAGTATGAAGTTATTCCGGCTGCTGTTTTACATTCAGTCGTGCAGACTGTACAGCTCGTTTCGCCGTAAGCGCAAGCTGTTATCATTCCGTTGTCTGCTCCGTCATCGCAGCTTTCACCGTTGGATTCATCTATTCTGCTGTCACCGCAGTATGAAGTTATTCCGTCCGCTTCTTTGCAGAACTCTGTACAGACAGTGCAGCTCGTTTCGCCGTAAGCACAGTTCGTTCTGCCGTTGTCTGACGCGTTATCGCACTGTTCATTGCTTTGTGTAGTTCCGTCTCCACAGCGTCCGGTTACTGTCTTGCAGTCAGCAGAGCAATAGTCGCCGTCTTCATTGTTGCCGTCGTCGCAGGCTTCGCCGTAATATGAGTTTTTGACTCCGTCACTGCAGTATCCTATGAGTATTCCGTCCGTTATTCGGCAAGTTGTTGTGCAGACTTCGCAGTTCGTTTCACCGTAAGCGCAATACTTATAAGGATTTTCCCCTCTGTCACATTCCTCGCCGTTGCGCACATCAATTTTGTAATCTCCGCAGGAAGATTCCTTCCCATCCACCAACTGACAGGTCTTTGTGCAGACTTTGCAAGGTCCATTATCGTATTCGCAATCAGTTTTCCCGTTGTCTTCGCCGTAGTCGCACTCCTCGTTCGCACCTTCGGTAACAATGCAGTTGTCGTATCCGTCGCAGTCTTCGCGGTTGATTATTCCGTTTCCGCATTCTGTAACACAATGACCGTTCTCGTTGCATACCGCTCCGTTTGCGCAGTCAGTATTGTCCGAGCAGAGCGGCAGGCAGACTCCGAGAACTTCATCCGAGCAGTAATATCCCGGCCTTGTACAAGGATTGGTTCTGTTGCACTCGAGTGCGCAGAAAAATCTGGAGTTTTCTGTTATATTACCCAACTTTTGGGTTCCATCGGGGCACTGATATGACCTTCTGAAGCAGTAACCACCTTCAAAACCCCAAGAAAGAAGCTCGTTTACACATGAGACATCGGCGGCACTCAAAGAGTCTGTCAGGCATTCGGCATCGGTTTCACACGGCTGCCCTGCCGTCAGTTCTTCCGCACACCCTTCATCGACATAGCCGTCACAGTCGTCGTCGAGGTGATTTCCGCATTCTTCCTCTTTTGTTTCCGCACACATCGGAAATCCTGCCGCAAGACGCACCGCTTTTTCAAGGTTTACCCTGCCGTAACCGTATTTCACGCTGAAGCCGTTTTCATCCCAGAGACCTGTTTCAGGATTGATTTTATCCGCGCCCTGTTTGAGTATTTCCATCGCATCTTCAAGCGTAAGTTCGGGATTTATGCTGAAAAGGACACCGAACAAGCCTGAAACGACAGGAGCTGCAGCAGAAGTTCCGCTGAAAAATGTATAATTTGAATCCTTGGTGCCGTCACCTTTGTTATAATTACCGTAACCCGGAACTGCTGTCGTTCCTATACTTGTGCCTGGAGCCGCAACAGTCGAAGTGTAACCATAATTTGAGAAAGACGCTTTCATATCCAGAGAAGTTGATGCATTCACAGTAACGACTCTGTTCGTGACAACTCCTACCCCCTCTCTTTCAAAGACGAAATCGTATTCGAGAAGCCGGCTATAAGAAGAATCCACATTATCGTTTCCCGAAGCATAGACAATAACGCCACCCTTTCCGCCTCTTCCGTTCTGCATAAAATTCTGTATTCCTACAGCTATTCCGGGAAAAACGTAATCTATTCCAATGGAAACGCCAGGGCCAAAACTGCAGTTGACCACAGAAATACTGGAATCTAATGCGTATTTCTCATAGATTTTAAGGATTGTATTTTCCGATATTCCGGTTCCGTTATATTCTTCGTCCGAATACGTGTCAGTAAGCGGATATCTCACAGGATAAATCCAGCACCACGGGCAGACTCCGCTCATTCCGGTTTGATTACCGATCTCGGCACTGACTCCGGCGCAATGCGTTCCGTGAGCCACGGCACTTTTAATATCGTCGCTCACATTTTCTCCTTCCAGCAAATGCAAATTCGGAGTTCCGCCGCCAGACACTTCTCCGTCCTGAAAAATATCATAACCCGCTTCAGTAATCTTCAGATCTTCATGGTCTCGCGACACGCCGCTGTCCATTATCGCGATTTTAATATTCGGATCGACTTCGATTCTTTTGGAATTTAAAAATTCGAGCATTTGCTTGAATTTTATGTCTGCATTTTCCAGACCGCTTGTTCCGGTGTTATGCAGATGCCACTGCTTGCTGAAATAAGGATCTTCCGGCTCGCTTCCCGGCACAAAACCAATGGGAACCGGAGCCTCTCTGACAAAATCCGGAAACGCGTAACCGTCGCCGTTTTTCACTATTCTTTCGGAAATTTCGACGCTGTCACCCTCGACGGAAAAGGCATAGAGCGGATAGCTCGGGAAAATTTCGGAAAGTTTCATCCCATACTTTTTTTCCATCTCCCCAACCGTTTTTTCGCCGCGCCAGAAAACAGTCCTTTCGGCTACAGCCGGCGTATCGCCGAGGAAATAGACCGGTAGTTCGTCTCCGCCCTTTTTTCCGGTGCTGCTTACAAAAGAATAAACATTGTTTCCGGTATTCAGGCTGTAAACCGCCCCTTTCTGGTTTTCTGCATCCGAAGCTTTGATTTTGACAGCAACGAACTCTTGTGATTTCTCGATCAAAACGCTTGTTCCGTTGTTGTAGAAAAGTTCCGCGCCGCTTACTGTAAGAACACTAAAAAAGATTGCTAACATAAGAAAAATCTTTTTCATTTTAAACCCCGTCGAAATTTTAAAGAAAAAAAGCAAAGCATTATATATTGTTTTTAATTTTTTTCGAGTAAAAAATTCCTCTTTCTCCGACAACAAAAACTCTTGTTTTCCCTGAGATTTTTTTTAAAATCGACTGTTTTTATGACGTTTGGTCATTTTTCGGAGATTCGGCGTGAAAAATTTTTATTTCTGGCTACTTATTTTTGCTGTTTCAGTCCTTGTCAGCTGCGGCAGCAAAAAAACGGAAAACAACGCAGAAACCGACAACGATTCCGGCAGCATAACAAACGACAACGACATTTTTTCTGATTATGACGCGGCTGCCGACGATGATGATGCAGCAGATTACGACGAAACGACAGACGATGATAACATCACTGATTCCGATGGAACAACGGATGACAACACTGCGGCTGATGAAGATACGATAGCGGATTTTGATTCAACCGTTGACGAAGATATTCAGACAGATGATGACACCTCAGTTGATTCCGATGAAACCACTGATGATGACGATCCCATGTGCGATCTCGAAAACGGAGTCACTTTTATCAAAAAACCCGAAAAAATGAATGTCGTACAGAAAAACCGGAGTGTCTTCCTTTCATGCGAAGCAGAGGCGCATGGCTGTGAAATAACCTATCAGTGGTACGAAAGCAAAAACAATTCTACAGATTCCGGTATCGCACAGCCTGATGCAACGAACACGACTTTTGAAACGCCGGTATTTACCGAAAAAGGAATCCGTTACTACTACTGCGCCGTAACCGCCGTAACTCCGGCAGGTGAAAGCAGAACTTTCCTCTCAAATATTGCCAGCGCGGCATACACCGCACTTCCTACGCTCTATGTAAACACTCCCGGCGGCGTCGAAATCAATTCAAAGGAAGAATGGATAAAAAATGCATCCGTTTCTCTTGCCGGAGCAGCCGACGAAAGCTGGAACTTCGAAAATGTCGAAACAAGCATCAAAGGCAGAGGCAATTCGACATGGAAAAAACCTAAAAAACCTTACGCGCTGAAACTCAAACAGGCACGTGAAATCATGGGAATGCCGGCACACAAACGCTGGGTCCTCATTGCAAATTACTACGACGGTTCTTTCATGCGCAACACTGCCGCATTTTATCTCAGCAGACTCTTTGAAATGGACTGGACTATCCGCGGCGAATTCGTCGATCTCGTTTTAAACGGAAAATACAACGGTCTCTACTGGTTCGGCGAAGCGATAAAAGTTGATCAAAACCGCGTGAACATCAATGACGGAAATCCAGAAATGACAGACGGCGAAGACAAGGATTATCTTATCGAAATCGATATCTTTTTCGACGAAAACATAAAATTCAAGAGTGAAATCAGAAACTTGCCCTACATGGTTCAGAATGATGACTACATGGTTGACGAAAACGACCTTATAACAAGCGGCGGAGCTGCCAGACTTGACAGGCTGCAATCCAAAATAAACGACCTTGAAAAGCTGCTTTACCCTGATTTTACCGAAGGAATGGATACAAATGACTGCTCGGCGCCTGATGAATCGTATTCAGAGATCATAGACATCGATTCATGGATAAAATTATGGTTTGTGAACGAAATTATGGACAACAGGGAACTGGAGTTTCCGAGAAGTTCGTTTTTCACTTTCAACAGTACTGACAACATTTTCAAAGCGGGTCCTGTATGGGATTTTGATCTGGCGGCAAACCTCAGGCCGTCGTCATGCCAGCTGAACAAAACGATCTACTACAACGCCCTTTTCAAATCTCCGAAATTCGTAGAGCGCACAAAAGAACTCTGGAACGGATATTCAGCTCTCATTAACATCGGGCCGCATATTGCAGCGCTGCAAAGCAGGATATCACTTGCAGCGAAATACGATGCAATGCTCTGGGTCGGACATCATGATTACATAAATATAGCACTTAATAATGAGAACGTGACCGTTTTTGAGGAATATGCGGAATTTCTGAAAGAGAGTGTCCGTCAAAAAATCTTGGTTGTGGAGATATTTATCGGAAATTTATAGATATTCCGGAGATAAGGCATGAAAAAGTTCCATTTTTTTCTGTTTCTTTCAGCTGTTTTTTTCATTATCAGCTGCGGTGACAGGAAAACGGAAAATCAAACCGGACTTAGAGACGATCCGAAGGATGACGATATTTATGCTGACTATGACCCGACGTCTGATGACGATATTTATGCTGACTATGACCCGACGTCTGACGATGATATTTCTGCAGACAATGACTCTGCACCGGATGATGATATTGTTACGGACACCGACAGCACGGCAGACGGAGATATTGAAACAAATGACGATGCCGTAACTGATTCTGACTCTACAGACGACATTTCTTCAACTGATGCTGACGACATTGAAGATTCCGATGAAACAGCGGATGATGACGATCCTAAATGCGATCTCGAAAACGGAGTCACCTTTACCAAACAGCCGGAAAAAATGAGTGTCGTCCTTGACAACCGGAGCGTTTTCCTCTCGTGTGAGCTGGAAGCAGAAGGCTGCGGTATAACATACCAATGGTATGAAAGTCAGGACGAACCGGAAGATCCCGGAACCGCCATACCAGATGCACTAGAAACTACTTTTGAAACTCCTGTATTTACCGAAAAAGGGATCCGTTACTACTACTGTGCCGCGACCGCAGTTTCTCCTTCAGGCGAAAGCAGGACATACATTTCCGATATTGCAAGCGTGGCATACACTGCCATTCCAATCTTATACGTAAATACTCCTGACAGCGTTGAAATCATTTCAAAAGAAGAATGGATAGAAGATGCTGACATTTCCCTTGTCGGAGCAGCAGACGAAAGCTGGAATTTCGAAAATATTGAAACAAGCATCCGCGGCAGAGGCAATTCGACTTGGAGCAGACCAAAAAAGCCTTACGCGCTAAAGCTTAAAACAGCCCGTGAAATCATGGGCATGCCGGAACACAAACGCTGGGTCCTGCTTGCAAATTATTTCGACAATTCTTTCATGCGTAACGAAGCCGCATTCTATCTCAGCGAACTTTTTGAATTGGGTTGGACTGTTCACGGGGAATTCGTTGATCTCGTTTTGAACGGAAAATACAACGGTCTCTACTGGCTGGGAGAAGCAATAAAAGTTGATAAAAACCGCGTGGACATAGATGACGGGAATCCGGAAATGACAGACGATGAAGACAAAGATTATCTTGTCGAAATGAATATCTATTTTGATGAAACTCTGAAATTTAAAAGTGAAATCAGAGATCTGCCGTACATGATCCAAAACGAAGACTACATGGTCGATGAAAACGACGTGATAACAGCCGGAGGGCAGGCGCGGCTTGAGCGGTTTCAGGCAAAAATAAACGAACTCGAAAAACTGCTTTACCCTGATTTTACAGAAGGCATGGACACTAATGACTGTTCCGCGCCGGATGAATCTTATTCAGAGATTATCGACATAGATTCCTGGATAAAATTCTGGTTTGTGAATGAAATTATGGACAACTGGGATGCAGGACATCCCAGAAGCGATTTCTTCACTTTCGACAGCACAAATAACATTTTCAAAGCGGGTCCCGTATGGGATTTTGATCTTGCAGCCAGTCGTAGACCTTCGACATGTCAGTTAAACAAAACTATTTATTACAATGCTCTCTTCAAATCTCCCAAATTCATCACCCGTACAAAAGAACTGTGGAATGAGTATTCAGCTCGCATTGATATCGATCCGCAGATCGAAACAATGAAAAACAGAATTTTCATTGCCGCCGAATATGACGCAATGCTTTGGGGGCGTCATGACTATATAAATGGTACTCTGAACAATGACGACTTAAAGATTTTTTATGACTATGCTGAATACCTGAAAGAAAGTATCCTTCTAAAAATCTCCGTCGTGGATTCATTTATTGAAAATCTGCCTGGATCAGAAGTTAATCCTTAAAAAAATCAGAGGCTTACTTTTCGAGTAATTTAAGAACCGCGGCGTTGGCAAGCCCCGAAACAGTATTCTTTTTGAGCTTCATTCCCGCCTTTTTCATCGCACTTTTCTGCTTTACCGAAGGAAAAGCATAAGGATAAAGACCGAACATGAACGGAAGAAACTGATAGATAAAAGCTTCGATTTCGGCTTCACTCAGCGCAGGTTTCAGTTTTTTCAGGCAGTTTTCAAGCGCGCCGACTGCCGCTTTGTAGGTTTTCTTGAACTCGACAAGATTTTCGAGGCGGCTGTTTTCCTCGATCGCATAAAGGTTCATGCTCAAAAGCTTAAGCAGCTGAAACCTTTTTCCCAAAGATAGTGAAAGCTGTTTTGCAAGCTGTTTTGCCGTCAATTTTCCTTTCGGGCTGCCGATAGAATCGATATCAGCCACCCACTTCCCGTATTCACGCTGCAATAGCGCCAGAAAGATCTCCTCTTTCGTGTGAAAGTAAGTGTAGATCGAGGTCCGCGTGAAGCCGCTCGCCTTCCCTATCTCGGCAAAAGTTATTTCGCTGAAAGTCCTGCTCTGATAAAGCGTTTCACAGGCATCGACAATTTTTTCTCTGTGCGCGTTTTTGATTTCAGGAACATATTTCGGCATTTTCTTCTCCTATTTCCAAAACAAAATCACTTTATCTCAACAAGTCTGTAATTTCTGTTTCCGAGCTTGATCTCTTCAGCGTAGTCGAGTGTATGAAGTCCCTGACGGGATTCGATGCGCTCTTTCAGGGATTTTGAATCAGTCGCGGCGTAAACCATGTCTATCGAAGCCTGATCGATCGCAAGCGGGTCGAGAGAAGCGACGATACCGATATCGTGCATGTCGGGTTCAGTCGGGTTTCCGTTGCAGTCGCAGTCAACGCTGAGGCGGTTGAGAACATTGATGAAAGCGATGTTTTTGCCTCCGTTCATAGCCTGGCATACTCCTTTTGCCGCTTCAGCCATAGATTCGAGAAACGCAGTCTGCTCAGCCGTGACCCAGCCTTTTGTCGCCTGACCAGCGGAGTGGATGTAGATTTTACCTGAGTGCTCGACGTCGGTCCCGCTTCCGAAGCCGATAGAAAGGTTCTTTATCGCGCCGCCGTAACCGGCCATCTGATGCCCTTTGAAGTGCGAAAGAACGAGGTATGAGCCGTAATTTTTGAAGTGCGTTCCGACATAGTCGCCTTTGACCAGATGCTTTGCGCCCTCGATCGGGATCAGCATCTCGCCTTCCTCGTCAAGAAGGTCGAACGGAGCGATCTCAAGGTATCCGCGCTGCTTGAGCGCTTCGAAATGGGCTTTGTTAGTGTTGCGGTTGCCGGGGTAAGCTGTATTGCACTCGACTATCGTGCCGTTTATTTTCTGGATGAGGTCCTTTATCAATGCGGGTCTCAGGTGGTTCGACTTTTCCGATTCGCCTGTGCTGATCTTGACTCCGGTTTTGCCTTCGGGTTTCCAGCCGAGAGTGTCGTAGATTTTTACAAGTGCTTCGGGAGTGATTTCTTTTATGAAATATACTACCGGCGCGTTTTCATCGTTTGTCTGGTGGGGAAGCATAGCTTTTTCCTCCGTTTTGTTCTCTTCCGCCGGAGCGGGAGTTTCGTTCTGAGCTCCTTTTTCTTCTTCCTGTTTTTCTGTATTTTCAGCTGCTGTCTGCGAAGCTTCCGACTTGCTTTCAGCCTTTTCCGAAGCCGATTTGCAGGAAATTACTGCAAACACAAGAACTGCTGCTAAAAGTAAAATTTTTTTCATGGTTTTCTCCTTAGTTTGCTCTCAATTCTCTACGTCTTTCAAACACTGCGAGCACTGCGAATACCGCAAGACCGCAAAGAATGATTATTGCTCCAAGAACAGTGTCTTCCTGACTGATGTCGAAAAACGGCTCTCCGTCAAGCACCGAAGCGACACCGTCAACGCTCCACATGAGAGCCGCAGCCCAGAACATGAGCGTTGTCGTAAGAAGGCTCTGCTTTCTCATTTTCGCCCAAAGCGCGGTAAAAACGACCGCCGCGATTATTGTCATTATGAGGCACATCATCTGCCTCCTTCGTTCGCCGGGACCTGCTTTCTACTGCGCTCCAACGCACTTGAAACACCGACGATTATCCCCCAGACGGCTGTCACAAGAAGTGCCATCGCAACGCCTGAAGTCGCCATTTCATGCAGCATTACAGGTATTTCCTCCGGCGTGTTAAGCGCCGTGAGAAAAGGCGGGAAAACCGAAATTTCACCGTGATAAAGGTGTTCTACTGCAAGCAGAGCGGAGCCGCCGTAGAGCATTTTTTCAAGCCAGCCCACTTTTTTATCGATAAAATCGAGAGTTTTTTCGCTGCAGTGAGCCTTTTTAGCAACTTTTTTTGCCGCCGAAACAATAACAGCCTCGGCAAGCGGAACTGTGAAACATGCCATTGAAACCTCCAAAAAAATCAGTTAAAAACGAACTTCCATCTCGACACCATGTCAGAATAAATAAAAGTGACACCGTGTCAATTTTTTATTTTGACTGATTGTCGTTTTTGTCGGAATAAAGGCGGACAGTCTGCTTTCTTGGCTCCCGCTTCTCGCCTCTCACTCCTTGGCTTGTTCTGACCCCCAAAGTTTGGACACGCATTAAAGAGAGGTGGAAAAATGGGAGTAAATCATTATCCTTTGGAGTTGCGTGAGCAGGTTTTGACAGAGTATGAGTTGGGCTTGGGCGGTTATCGGAGATTGGCGAAACGAC
>JAGCNV010000080.1 GCA_017645765.1 bacterium
GAAATGGAACGAATGATCCTTGAATTTATTGAATATTATAACAACAGGCGGATTCAGAAAAAACTGAATTGGATGACACCTGTTGAATTTAGGTCTAAGAGATGTTATTAAACCGTGTCCAAAAAAATGGGGTCAGAACACTCCCCCGAAGTGGGAGCCATGCGATCGTGAATGTAAAATTCCTTTACATTTTATTTTTTTTAATTTCTAAAACTTAAAGATTTTTGTCTTTTTCCCGTTTTTTTCCCGATTTAAACCGTTTTTTAGCAGATGGCACAACTTTTGCTTTCTCTCACAGCCTTTTGTTTTTTTAAGTGCGATTAGTAACCTTATATTTTTTTGGAGGAATTCAAATGACAGCACGTGAAATCAAACCCGCTGACGGCAAAATGTTGGTTTTCTTTGTCGGTATGGGTGCAATCACTTCCACAGTTCTCACCGGTATCTTCAACATCAGAAAAGGACTTCACAAACCGATCGGCTCGCTCACCCAGATGGGACACATCAGACTTGGCAAAAGAACGGAAAACCGCTCTCCGCTCATTAAGGAATTCGTTCCGCTTGCAGACATCAACGATCTTGAATTCGCAGGCTGGGATATTTTCACAGACAATATGTACGAATCGGCTAAACACGCAGCAGTAGTACGCTCGGAAGACCTTGAACCGGTCAGAGACGAAATGCTCGCAATCAAACCGATGAAGGCTGTTTTCAACCACGAATGGGTCAAAAAACTTGACGGTCCGAACGTAAAAACCGGCAAAAACTACATGGATCTCGCTCATCAGCTTATGGACGACATCAAAAACACGATGAAGGAAAAAGGCTGCTCGAGAGCCGTTATGGTCTGGAACGCTTCGACTGAAGCTTACCACAAACCGTGCGAAATCCACAACACGCTCGCTGATTTCGAAAAGGCTATGGAAGACGGTTTCCATCCTGAAGTCGCTCCAAGCCAGGTTTACGCTTACGCTGCACTCAGCATGGGTCTTCCCTACATCAACGGTTCGCCGAACTGCACAGTTGACAACAGAGCGATCCAGGAACTTGCAAACAAAATGAAGATGCCTATCGCAGGAAAAGACTGGAAAACCGGTCAGACCTTGATGAAGACGATAATCGGACCCGGACTCAAGCTCAGAATGCTCGGCCTCAACGGCTGGTTCTCGACCAACATCCTCGGAAACCGCGACGGCGAAGTTCTTGACGATCCGGCTAACTTCAAGAGCAAAGAGGTTTCGAAACTTTCCGTTCTCGACACCATTCTTGATGCTAAAAACTATCCTGAACTTTACGGCAACTACTACCACAAAGTAAGAATCAACTACTATCCGCCGAGAGGAGACGACAAGGAAGCATGGGACAACATCGACATTTTCGGATGGCTCAACATGCCAATGCAGATCAAAGTAAACTTCCTCTGCAGAGACTCCATACTTGCAGCTCCGGTCGTTCTTGACACGCTTCTCTTCATCGACCTTGCAAGAAGAGCGGGAATGTACGGAATCCAGGAATGGATGAGCTTCTACTTCAAGTCCCCGATGGTTGCTGAAGGCCTCTATCCGGAACACGATGTTTTCATCCAGCACACCAAACTCAAAAATACTCTCAGATACATGATGGGCGAAGAACTTATCACGCATCTCGGCAACGAATACTACGATTATTCGAAAGAAGACTAGTTTTTTAAACGCTTCTATTTTTTAAAACGGGGGCTTTGGCTCCCGTTTTTTTTATCCAATGATTTCAGATAATAATACAAAAATATCTTGCATTATTATTTTTTCATACTATAATATTTTGGTTTTTTGAAAGGTGGCAGAAATTTACGGTTTTATATTGAATGTTTTAATGGAGAAAAAGATGAAAAAAGTATGTTTTATTTTTGCAATTTTTGCAGCAATGTTTCTTATGTTAGCTTGCGGAAAAGATTCATTACTGGAAAGCGGTGTACCTGAAGACGAAAACAACACATCGGATACTGAAACGACTGATCAGGCAGACACGAACGACATAGCTGACTCAGAAGCAAATGATCCGGCAGCAGATACCGATGATCCGAACAGTCAGGACGATCCCAACAACCAGAATGATCCGAATGATCCCAACAACCAGAATGATCCGAACGATCCCAACAACCAGAACGATCCGAACGATCCCAACAACCAGAACGATCCGAACGATCCTAACAACCAGAATGATCCGACCAACCCGACTGATCCGACAGTAGATCCGACCGATCCTAACAACCAGAATGATCCGACCAACCCGACTGATCCGACAGTAGATCCGACCGATCCTACAAATGATCCAACACAACCTGTATCTGATCCGTGCAATCCGAACAAATGCCTTGAAGACGAACATTCAGACGGTGTTTGCACTGTTGAAGTTGAAGAAGATTCATATTCCTGCGGTTGCAAAAACGATATTCTTGGCAACGAATATATGTGGTACGAGGATCAATGCCACATGGTCGTAACTCCGGATCAATGCCGTATGTTCGCAGAAACAGTTGCCAGCATAATCGGCGGAGTTCCTGATTGGGTTACGGATGTTGTAGAGTGGGTCTGCCACTGCTTCACGGAAAGTGAATGTGTAATCACTTGGGAATGGTAATTTCCGAATATTTTTCCCGCTTTAATTCCTAAAAAAACTCCTTGACATAAAATTTTTCAGTTGTAATTCTTTGCCGTACAGAATTTTATCGGAGGCTGAAATGAAATTCATTCATACGGCAGACTGGCATCTTGGCAATTCGATGCATAGTATAGACCGGATCGAGGAAGTCCGCGCTTGTTTCAAATGGCTGAAAATGCAGATCGAAGAACAGAAAGCGGAAGCCCTCATCGTTTCAGGCGATATTTTCGATACGATAAACCCGCCGGTAGAAGCCCGGCACGAATACTACAAATTTTTAGCATCACTACTCGGCACATGCTGCATGAATGTCATTGTCATCGCAGGGAATCACGATTCGGCGTCGTTCATCAATGCACCTAAAGAACTGCTCGAAGCGCTCAATATCCATGTCATAGGGAATATTGCCGATACTCCCGTTGAAAACTGCGTTTTTGAATTGAAAGACTCTGAAAACAACACCTGCGCTGTATGTGCCGCAATCCCGTTTGTCCGCGAAGCAGAATTAAGGAAATTTGCGGAAGACGGCGAAAATTTTGCCGATAACTCTTTCAAAGAGCTTTACAAACAGGCTTACAACGCCGCAGATTCACTGCGCGCCGGAAGAAACATTCCGATCATTGCCACAGGTCATCTGTATGCCGCGAATCTGGAAGGAAGGCTGGCAGAAGTTCCGTGCGGAGAAAAAACTGATGACGGAACAAAAACCATTGATCTGGTCGGTAATTTAGGAGCTGTAAACGTCTCCGTCTTTCCACCAGGATTTGATTATGTCGCACTGGGGCACATCCACTACCCGACCCGTGTAGCAAAAAACGACCGCATCCGTTACAGCGGTTCTCCGTTTCTTCTCGGTTTCGATGAAGTAAACATAAGACGCAATCTCCTTCTAGTTGACGTTCAACGCGGATGCACGCCGCAGGTAACACAGCTTGAAGTCCCGTCATTCTTTGATTTCATGCGCATCGAAGGAACGGTTGAAGAAATAAAAACTGCGATGGCATCTCTCTGCCTGAGGAATTTCGAGCGGAACACATATATTGAAATCGCATACGATGTTGAAACCGGAAAAAACATTCATGACGCGCTGGCAGAATTAGACATAAATCCGCCTCTGCACATTGTGAGCTGGAAACCAAGGTTCCGCAGCGGACGGCATTATGACTCGACCCTGGAATCCTTCGGAGTCTCCGATGTAACCGAGCTCAGCGAAGAAGACGTTTTCAAGACTCTTATTCTGAGCCGGACCGGGCTCGATCCAGAAAGCGTCGAGGCAAAACAATGTCTCGACGAATACCTTCCGCTTTTTAAGGAAATAGCGAACGAGGCAGAACAATGAAAATACTGGAACTGGAGTTCAAAAACATAAATTCACTCTACGGCGAGTGGAAAATCGATTTCACCGACGAAAACTACAGCAGGAACCGCAATATTTTTCTGATCCACGGTCCCACAGGTTCAGGCAAAACAAGTATTCTCGACGCTATAACGCTTGCGCTTTACGGCAAAACCGCAAGGCAGAAAATCATCAACAAAGGCGATGCAGGGAACGAAGTCATGACGCGTGAAACAGGCAGCTGTTATTCGCGCATCACCTACGAAACCGAGGACGGCGTATATATTTCCGAGTGGTCGCAGCGACGTGCTCGGAACAGCGCTTCAGCCGCACTGAAAGAACCGGAGTATTCAATCAAAGAAAAAAACGGCGAAACGATTTCTTCGGGAAAAGCTTCTTACAACGCTCTGGAAAAGGCGACGATAAAAATCGTAAAACTCGATTTCAATCAGTTCTGCCGTTCCGTCATGCTTGCACAGGGCGAATTCAACAAATTCCTTGACTGCGGAGAGAAAGAACGCGCCGAAATTCTTGAAAAACTGAACCGAAGCGAACGCTATAGAGATATTGCGGTCAAAATCGCGGAGCGCTCAGATGCGGAAGAAAAGAAATGCTTGACGATAAAAACCAAACTCGATGCCCTGTCAGGCAACATTTTAAGCGATGAAAAACTCAACGGTTTACGCATAGAGCTTGATGAAAATCTGAAACAGCAGCTGGAACTGAACCGGCAGAAGGAAATTTTGAAGAAAGATCTCATGTGGTATACGGAGTTCGATTCGAAACAAAAAGCTGCGGAAGAGTCAAAACAGGCTTTCGACGAAGCAAAAGAACGAAAGAGCAGCTTTAAAGAAAAAGAGGAATTTCTCAAACGGGCAGAGCAGGCCGAGTCGTGCAGAGTCCTATACACCGAACTGAAAATCATGCGCAGCGACCGGGCAAAAGACATTTCCGCACTTAACACTGTCGGGAAAGAACTTCCGGCAAAAGAAGAAAGTTACAAAAATTCCTTGGAAAAGCTGCAAAAAGAACAGGGCGTCAGGCAGCAGTTAAGCGCTGAGCAGGAAAAACAGCTTATTTTATGGAATGAAGTAAACAGCCTTGACTCGGATATAAAATCAATAGAAACGCTGATTTCACGGGACGAAAAGGATCTGGAAAATCACAGGCAGAATGAGAAAAAACTGAAAAACGAGTTATCCGGATACGAGAAAAAATCCGCAGCTTTGGCAGAATTATCAAAAACATGCGATGAAATCGGGAAAAAAATCATTGAAAAAGAAGCTCAGATTTCAAAAATTTTTGCCGACGAAGGTCTTTTTCTTGCAGGGCAGCTCGAACTCCGCCTTAAACCGGGAGATATCTGCCCAGTTTGCGGAAACAGCTATCACCGAACCTGTACGGCGGAAGCTGACGATTCCCGCTTTCACGCCGCAGCCTCGAATTTAAAACAGCTGAGCGATGAACGCGACAGGCTGCTGAAAGAACAGGAGTCCGTAAGAGACAGGATCAGAAAATCAGGGTCTGAACTTGAATACTGGCAGACAGAAAAAACAAAACAGCTTGCAGATGCAGCGAAAGAGATTGCAGAAAAAGAAAAAAAACTTTCGGAATTGAAGAAAAAATGCGGAGATCTGAAAACTCTCCGAAAAGAAAAGTTCGCTGACAAAAATGTTTCCGAAGAAGAAACAAAATTTTTCAAACAGATCAGAAGCAGCGAAGAAAAGATAAAATATCTTACAGAAACCAAAGATAAACTTTCAAAAGAATTCACCGCTCTGCAGACGAACCGCGAAGCTCTTTTCCGTCGGATAAACGAGCGCGGAACTCTCTTGGAAGAAAAGGAACGGGAATTTCTGACATTGATCCGGGACAGAAATTTTGCAGATGAAAAAGAATTCCTCGTTTTCCTTCTTGAACCGGACAAATTCAGCTCACTCTGCGAAGAGCGGAAAAAAGCAGAGAACGAATTCAATTCCGCTCAGAAAGATGCGGAAAAAACAGAAGCCGTTTTCAAAGATTTTGCCGGAACAAAAAGACCTTCTATGCCTGACAGGAACGAATGCATAAAGGAAACGGACGAAATCGAAGAAAGAACCGGCATACTGAATCAGAATCTCGGAAAAATAAACCAGCAGATCAGAGAGAGTGAAAAAAACGGAAATGAGGCGCGTGAAATTCAAAAAGAATATGAGAATCAGAAAAACATCTGTTCAAAGTGGGAACAGATGAGAAAATGGATCGGCAACAAGGACGGCTCTACATTTTCCGTGTTTGTCCAGAGCCTGACATTCAGACGGCTCATCGCGATTTCCAACAAATATCTTCATCAGATGAAGGAACGCTACACCCTGACTGCAAAAGGCGATCTCGACTTTCAGATAGAGGATGCTAATTTCAGCGAACCGCGCAGCATTTCCAATATTTCAGGCGGCGAGCGCTTTCTTGTAAGCCTGTCGCTTGCCTTGGGAATAGCTGAATTTGCAGGCCGGAACATAAAAGTCGACTCGCTTTTTCTTGACGAAGGTTTCGGAACACTGAGCGGACCTGAACTTTCCAACGTACTCGACACACTCAAGTCGATGCAGAAAAACGGCAAAATGCTCGGCATAATCTCGCACCTTCCCGCCGTTATCGATGCAATCGAACAAAAAATCGAAGTCGTTCAAGTCCCCGGCGGTCACAGCATTTTAAGGGGAGACGGCATCGAAGGTCCGGAATAACATTCTTTCAACCCTATAAAACCGCTTTAACCCTTGATTTTTCGACCACGGACTTGTATAAAAACCGCGCTTTGTCTGCGGGGGGTTTATATGCGAGATTTCCGATATGAAATAAATTTTCGAGGTGAAAAATGAACAGGATTTTTACGGTCATTCTGCTGGCTGCGACCATCGTTTCGCTCATTTCCACGGGATTCAATTTGAAAAAAGTCTCTTCGATGGAAGATG
The DNA here is from genome assembly GCA_017645765.1 of bacterium. Taxonomy (GTDB): domain Bacteria; phylum UBP6; class UBA1177; order UBA1177; family UBA1177; genus UBA1177. Next base: position 6,928 of record JAGCNV010000080.1, read on the forward strand.
AAATCAACAAACTCAAGGCAGAAAAGATCGAGCTGATGCAGGAGCATGAAGAGTGTCTGACCTACAAGGAAAAGTCGCTCAGAAAGGAACTTGTTACGAAGTATCTCGATTCGGTCATGCTGCTTCTCAACAAAATGGAAAAAGGATATGAACCGACGAAAGAAGACACTGAAAATTTTTACGAGAGAACCGGTTTCATAGCAAAAAACATCGATTCAGTCGCAGTTTCGAAAGAAGAGACAAATCTTGTACTGACCTTTATCGATTCGGCGAAAAAAACGTTCGAAACAAGGATCATGACAGCACCGGAAAAGGATAAAGAGTGAATTTTCTTGAAAATAAATTCTTATTATAGTATAGGGCGGTGTTTTTGAATCTTTGAGAGGAGATTTTTATGGGCAAATACAGCAATTTGGTAAAAAACGTCGGAACAGACACGGATAAAATAAAATTCACATTTATAAAGGGAAAATACTCCGGCGGTGAATTTTCCATCCGCGAAGGGCAGAAACTTTCTATCGGCAGAGACATTTCTTCCGATGTCGCGATCGTTGATTCGAAAGTCAGCCGCAACCACGCTTCGATAACGGCGCGCGACGGCAAACTTTTCATCGAAGACCACAACAGCACGAACGGAACTTATGTAAACGGCGAAAAACTGAGCCCCTCGACTGCAACAGAACTCAAAATCGGATCAAACTTTTCAGTCGGAGATTCAACGATCCTTGTCGGCGACGGAGCTGCTCCTGACGAAAACGCACCTGAAATTTCTTTCAAGGAAAACAGTTTCACAAAATCCAGAAAAGTTCAGGAAAAAACAATCCCTGAAACAAAGATCGAGACACCGGAAGAAGACGAAGAAGAGGCTTTCACTCTCGACGAATCCCTTCAGGTTATAACTACCGACAATCAGCCGGAACCCGAAAAAGTGAATATCGGCAGACTCAACCTCAAGAAAACGACAAAATCTGATATCGAAAAAGACAATCTTGCACATGCAAACACTTCTTCTACCGGCAGCCTTTCTGCAATGGATGTTGCTGATCTGCTCAAGATACTGGCTCAGTCGTCTTCCGCAGGATATCTCAAGCTCAATATAACTTCACCTTTCGCGGAACAGATCGAAGTTACGATCAGCACGACCGGAATAGTTGCATGCGAATCGATCACAAACAAGAATTTTGCTCAGGAAAAAGCTCTCTCCCGCGCACTTCTTGCAAAAGACGGCGAATATTCGTTCAGAATCGACAACGCGCCGAAAGACGAAGTTGCAAACAGACAGCTCGAAGATGTTTTCATGGAAATTTCCAACCAGAAAGGAAATCTTACTAAATACAGGGACATAGCAAATCACGGCAGACTTGAGTTCGCAAATCCGATCAAAGGCAAACTTTCCGATCTTTCGAAAACCGAACTTGACACGCTTCAGTTCATGGTAAATTCCAAAGAAGTCATCACATACCTCAATGCTTTTCCGGATAACGACGACTTCATCCTTATGTCGGAAATCGCAAAATACCTTGATTTGGGCATCATTTCCACCGGCAAAAAATTCGATACACTTTCTGACGACATTCTCGATTTTTAAAAATTGATCCTTCCGAATCAGACAAAAGTTATCTATATTTGGGGAAATCCCCTTGATTTTTCGCTTTCACCTTTTTTTCAGGAACACTGCGCAATTCTTGCCGGAAACCGCATTCTCTACAAAATTTTCAGAGGAAGCGCTGAAGAGTTCAAGCTGCTTTTAAAAAGCGAAAGATGTATCGGTGCGAATGTTACGATCCCGCATAAAATCAATGCTCTGAGCCTTTGCGACGAGCTGAGCGAAAAAGCTAAAAAGGCAGGAAGCGTAAACACGATTTTTAAGGCAAAGGGAAAAATCATCGGTGACAACACCGACGGCGCAGGTCTCGGAAAATGGCTTAAAATCAAAGGAGCCGACTTTGAAAGATGCGAAATTTTAGGCAACGGCGGCAGCGCACGTTCGATCGCAGCAGCACTTGCTGAAGAGAAGTGCAGAATCACGATTTTCGGCAGAACCGAAAAAGGATGGGAAAAAAATTTCGGCGTTTTCCGCAATCTTTCAGAGTGGAAGGACAACACTTTAACAATAAGCACTCTGCCATTCGAAGTCAAAGGGAGAAATATTGTAACCATCGGATATTCTTCAGGAAATATTCCTATTGACGCAACTATGATGCTTGCATTCCAAGGCTGGCTCGGTGCTCAGAGATGGTTCAAGAAAACTATTTCTGCAGAAAAATTTGCAGAAATCACTAAGCTTCACGCAAAAGCTCAGTCGAACCGGCAGCTTATACTAAATTTGGCGAATAAAAATGAGATTTAATCAGTTTTTAGGAAACATTCTTTCAACGGCTTTGGAAAGGCAGTCTGAAGGCGACAAATACGATATTCTTCTAAACTCTGTTTTCAAGGAGAAAAGGCTCGGGAAACGCGACAGGATCTGGGTTTCAGACCGCTTTTTCTTTTATTTGAGGCATAAACTTTTCTTTGATGAAGTCTCGGAAAATTCTGAAATATGCGCAAAAAACATTGCGATGGTTTTTGAAGACGAAGCAGACGAAATTTTGGCTGAAAAAATAGAAAATCTGAAAAAAAACGGAACTTACGACCAACTTTTCAACGAATCTTTCCCTGAATTTTTAGCCAATGAAATCAGAAGTTTATACAGCAAATATGCTTTCGAATGGTTCAATTCAAAGGCAAAAACTCATCTGCGTACCAATCTGGTAAAAATTTCAAAGGACGAACTTTCGGCAAGACTGGAAAGCGAAGGCTTTGACAATTTTCCGACAGAAATTTCACCTGCCGGAATAATTCTCGAACCAACAAATAAAAGCCTTAAAAATTCGGAACTTTTTGAAAAAGGTTTTTTCGAATTTCAGGACGAATCAAGCCAGCTTGCATCGCTTTTAGTGAACAAAAACACTAAAACCCTGCTTGAACCGTGTGCCGGCGGCGGCGGAAAATCGCTTTCGATAGCTTCATTTTTCAAAAATATCGAAATCACGGCAAGCGATTCAAGAACACACCTTTTCAAAGAGATCAAAGAACGCGCAACACGCGCTGGAACAAGAATAAAAACAGCTGGATTTCAGGATATAAGGGCGAGTTTCGACACAGTTTTCATCGATTCTCCGTGCAGCGGAAGCGGCGTTCTCAGGCGAAATCCCGGAGACCGCTGGAAAATAGACGAAAAAATGCTTTCAGACCTCAACAATTTGCAGAAAGAACTGATTCAGAAATTTTCGGAAAAGGTGAGAATCGGCGGTGAACTTATTTATATCACATGCAGTTTCCTAAAATGCGAAAACGAAGAAATCATTAAAGATTTTCTCAATAAAAACAAAGGTTTTTCCTTGATTCCGGCAAAAGAACGCCTTCTTGAAAATCTCGGCTGCAAAGAACTTCTTTCCGAAATCACGGACGGCAACTTTCTCAAAATCAAACCGATGCACGAACGGGATCTTATGTTCGGCGCGGTTCTTATTCGCCGCCGCTAATTTTGTCGATACATCGATATTCCGATATATCGTTATACCGAAACGGCGAATCGACAAACTCGAAATACAATGTTCCGCTACTTAATTTATTGAAATTTTTCTCAAAATTCCTAAAATACAATGTTTTTATTTTGTCATCGTGGAGGTTTTAATGAAAAAATTCATTCTTTTCTTTATCGCTTTGACATTTCTAGCCGTTTCGTGCGGCGATTCGAAAAAAGCGGAAAATGATGACAATGCTGTTCTGCCGGATGAGGATGCTGTCGACGAGGATTCGTCCGAAGAAGAACAGCTTGAAGATGACGAAGAATCATCCGCGCCGGACGAAGATCTGCCTCTCGAAGAAGCGGTATGCAAGCCTAACCCTTGCAAAAACATGGAACACTCCAACGGAACATGCGAATTTGACGGAGACAAAAGCTACGTCTGTCACTGCGAAGAAGGTTTCTACTGGGAGGATTACAGGTGTACAGGACCATGCGACGGCGATCCGTGCAAAGATGTCACTCACTCGACTGGATGCTACGCGATAGACAGGGAAACTTACTCATGCAAATGTGAAGAAAATTATTTCTGGGAAGAGGGAAAATGCTTTGATCCGTGTGATGACGACCCGTGTCCCGCCCATTCGACTTGTTACTCGGGATGGCATTACGGTGAAATTTACTATGACTGTTTATGCAAGGACAATTACTTTGAAGCAGATGACAGCTGCGTAAGTCCGTGCGATCCCAATCCGTGTCAGGGGATATCGAATTCCACAGGAAAATGCGAGGCAAAAAATAAAAACGACTATTCGTGTGTATGCAATGAAAACTATGTTTTCAGCAAGGGGCAAGGATGCATCAGTCCGTGTGACGGAAATCCCTGCGCCGGACGCGAAAACTCGACAGGAATATGTCTCACAATCAGCGAAAGCAGCTATTCATGCAGCTGCCAAGACGGTTTTGGATGGTCGGGAGCATCGGCAGGATGCACATCGATCCCTGAATGCAGCTCATCGAATACAGAACTGTGCAAAGATTCCTCAAGCGGAATTATGTGGTCGTCACTTTCCGAAGACGGCGCAATCCCCGGATATCCGGAATTTGACCCGTCCCTTGTCACATTCACCCAAGCCGAAAATTACTGCAAAAATCTGAAACAGGGAGGTTTCACAGACTGGCGGCTTCCGACAATAGACGAACTCAGGACTCTGGTTGTAAACTGTCCTAAAGTTGAAAGCGGCGGAGCATGCATGGTCAGTGAATCAACAAACTGCCTTTCGCTTTCATGTTACTCTGAGGAAAATTGTGTATGTCAGGGAGAAAACGACTATGCTGTATTCAGCAAATTCGGATATGAGCAGTACGGCCTGTACTGGTCTTCCTCTGCCAAAACAGAAAACGGTGAAAAGTTTATATGGGGTCTATTGATGATTGGTGACGCTGCACTTGTAACAGCTGATCCTGAAGAAGATTATCTCGCCCAGGCCCGCTGTGTCCGCAAATAACGGAGGTTTTTATGAAAAATTTTGTCATCTTGCTTACTATTTCGATATTTCTGCTTGCTTCGTGCGGCAATTCAAAGAAAACAGAGAACAATGATGCCGACACCGACATTCTGCCGGATGAAGATATCTGCGACATTGACGAACCCGATGACAACGACGAAGAGAATGAGAATGAGAATAATAATGATAACGATACCGGTTCTAACGTGGAAGATGACGTCGAAATTGATGACGCCGAAACCGACGATGCCGAAACTTACGGTCTACCGAAGTGCAGTCTTCAGGGTAAAACTCCGTGCTACGATCCTTCATCAGAGCTTGTATGGTCGTCTTTGTCCACTTACATGACTCATGACGAAGCCGTTATTTACTGTTACAATCTTGAAGAAGGCGGTTTCGCAGACTGGCATTTACCGGACATCGACGAACTCAGAACCCTTGTCAGAAACTGTAAGTCACTTGAAACAGGCGGCAAATGCCGAATCAGCGAAAAAGAGGAGTGTTTGTCACGTGAAAATTGTTATGATGAATATGCCTGCTCCGAGGCGTGTTCCGGGAAACAAGACATAATATTCAGCAAGCTTAATGACAATGTTGAATTGTGGTCAAAGTCGAAGCGCACTGACAGCACAGACCAGGTTTGGACCATAATGTTCCATATCCCGCAAATATACTATGAATATGACAGCTACCAAAAGTATGTTCGCTGCACAAGAAGCGTTCATTCGAGCGGAGAATCCGAGGGAATGGAAACCAGAACCGCTGAATGCACCGGACTGCCTGAAAATGCGCAGTGGAACACTGTTTCAAGTATTACGCAGACCTGGAGCGGCATTGAATGGGAACCTGATACAGCAGGCGTATTTAATGAAGAACCGACAACAGAAAACTGCCGTTTCAAATGTATTGACAATTACTTCTGGATGATCTGGGATATTTTCTATAATCAGGAACGCGGAGAATGTGCGCCGGAGTGCGGCAAAACAAGCGCATCCGTCTGCGTCTACCCGGAAACAAGAATATTTTACGACAAAGATTCCGGAATGTTGTGGTCTGCCCAGGCAGATGAATCAGTTTACATACAAAACAACGGAACAAGGTGGGAAAACGCTGTCGCTTACTGTGAAAACCTCGTTGCAGGCGGATACGACGACTGGCATCTGCCGAATATCGACGAACTGAGAACTTTGGTAAGGAACTGCCCGGAAACAGAAACAGGCGGCGCCTGCAATATAAGCGAAGTAAACGGTGAACTCTCTGAAATGAATATCAAGGACGAATGTGCAGGCTGTGCCGCTGACAAAGACTACACCGGCAAATACAGCAGACTGGGAGACAGACAGTTTACTCTATGGTCTTCGTCTGTTGCCGAAAGAACCTACGTTTCTTCCGACCGGTTTATCTGGGGTTTTGATTTTTACCGTGCAGGTCCGAGTATGACTAACGAAAATTTCGGCGGCGGATTTTATGTCCGTTGTGTGAGAAAAGAAGAATAAATCTCTGGGTTATCCCTCAAACACTCTGATTATTTCCTGAGCAGCCTTGCGGCCTGATGAAATTGCTTCGACGATCGTGGAACCGCCGGTTTTGCAGTCGCCGGCATAGACAAGTTTCGCGTTGTCGTCGCTCTTCGTGTCGGAGCGGCTTCCGACTGCGCGGATGATAAGGTCGAAGTAAGGAAGCGAGACTGACGAATTTTCAAGCGGGACCCACTTTTCGCCGTCAAAGAAGTTGCGTCTCACGGTGAGACAGAGTTTGTTCCCGATTTTTTCGATTTTTTCGGGGCTTGTCATGCCGCAGAGGTCAATTTTGTGGTTGACGAGATCAAGGTATTCCGCTTTCGATATACGCATATCCGAAATGCGGCGTCTGACGAACATTTCGACCGATGCCGCACCGTTTCTCATTGCCGTTGCAGCGCAGTCTGCCGCGACGTTTCCGCCTCCGATGACCGCGACATGACCGTTCGTCTGGAAATCTTCCGGATGGTAAAGGAAATCGGTGTATGAAACGCTGAGTTCTTCTCCAGGGATCTTGAGTTCAAGGCAGTTGGGCTCACCTGTTGAAACGATCACGGCGTCAAAACGGTTGAGAAGCTCGACTGTGTGGCTTACTTTCGCGTTGAGTTTCAGCGTAACGAGGTCGTTGTTGCTTATAAACTCGTAGTCGCGCTCGATCACTTCGTGCGGAAGCCTGTTTTCGGGGATCATGCAGAGTGCGCCGCCGATTTCGTGACGACCTTCATAAATCGTAACTTTGAAACCGTTTTTGACAAGAAGCGCAGTCGCCGCAAGCCCGGCAGGCCCTGCTCCGACAATGGCAACAGTGTGCCCGTTGTGCGGAAGCGAGACTTTTTCGGGATGATCGACCCTGAAATTGTGCAGGATCGTCGCCTGGACTCTCGGAATGTTGACCGGAAAGTCGATTCCGGAGCGCGTGCAGGCTTTCATGCAGAATTTGTCAGGGCAGATGAGGCCGCAGGTCTGTCCCATCGGGTTGACACGCGTAATTGCCGCCACTGCCTCGTCCCACTCCTCAGCCTTTGAATACTGGATGAACTCGCGAGGATTGCAGCTCACAGGACATGCAGTCATGCAGGGCTGGGTTTTGCAGTTGAGACATCTTTTGAGCTCCTCGCGAAGCTGGATCTTGGTGAGATAAAGCGATTTTTCGGACATGATTTTTTGTTAAAAAATGATTCTACTTAAGTGCGTTTTTAAGGATTTCTTCAGCAACTTCGAGCGTTTTTGCCGTTCCGCCAAGGTCATATGTTACAACTTTGCGCTCTTTAACGGTAAGCTCAACACCTTTCTGGATTCTTGCCGCCATTTCGTGCTCGCCAAGGTATGTGCAGAGCATTTTTCCTGCAAGGATCGTAGCCATCGGGTTGACTTTGTACATGCCGGTGTATTTCGGTGCGCTGCCGTGAACAGGCTCGAAAACAGCGTAGTTCGAACCGATGTTTCCGCTGTGAGCGAAGCCGAGTCCGCCGACAAGCTGGCTGCAGAGGTCACTGATGATGTCGCCGAAAAGGTTTTCAGCAACGAGAACTTCATATTTTTCGGGGCATTTTACAAGCCACATTCCGATTGCGTCAACGTTGTCGAACCATGCGGTGATCTCAGGATATTCAGCAGCGATCTTCTCGAAAACTTCGACCATAAGTCCGCCAGTCTTTCTGAGAACGTTCGGTTTTTCAACGAGTGTGACTTTCTTCTTTCCGAACTTTCTTGCGTGCTCGAATGCTGCGCGGATGATCCTCTCAGCACCCTTTCTCGTGATGATTCTTGTCGAGATCGCAAGATCTTCTCCCGGAGTATCCATGAAGAATTTCATCTTCGGCGAATCCTTTGCAAGAGCCGCTTTGAGCTCGTCGCTTACAGGACCGTATTCAACACCGGCATAACTGCCTTCCGTGTTCTCTCTGAAGACTGTGATGTTGATGTCTTCCTTTCCGTTGAGGTTGAGCGGGTTGCCCGGAATAGCGATGTTCGGTCTTTCGTTGCAGTAAAGGTCGAATTCCTGGCGGAGTCTGACTATCGGGGAAAAATATGTGAGACCTTTGTCGCGAAGCTCGGGAATAAGCTCGTTCTTAGCCTCTTTCTGCGGTTTTGACGTGATTGCGCCGAAAAGAGCGGCATCAGTCGTCTTCATCATATCAGTCGTTCTTTTGGGAAGCGGATCGCCCTCTTTGCACCAGAATTCCCAGCCGATATCGCCGTGAATGTATTCAGCATCAAGTTTAAGACCGTCGAAAACGATCTTTGCAGCTTCCATAACTTCTTTTCCAACGCCGTCACCCGGCAGCCAAGCGATACGATACTTTGCCATGATTTTCTCCTTTTTTTTAAAAAATTATTAAAACTCAGACAGTGAATGAACTTCAAAAGCGGATGATTTTACCTTCTGATTTTTTTTGGTCAAACAAAACTTATTTTTTTAAAAATTATATAGTTAGATTTCAGGAATTTTGTGAGAAATCATCCAAAAACGACCGGAATTTTGTGAAAAACAAATCAAAAAAATACTGGAATTTTGTGAAAATTGTGCTAAAAGTGGCAGGAATTTTGTGATGAGAGGTCAAAAATGCAAAAACCGCTTTACAGAAAAATTGATGATTTTCTTACTGAATGGAAGAAAAATCCTGACAGACTTCCCCTTATTGTCAAAGGTGCCAGGCAAGTCGGAAAAACTTTTTCTATCAGGAATTTTGCCAAATCCTACAGAAATTTTGTCGAAATAAACTTCATCGAAGAACCTAAGTATAAAAATATTTTTTCAAGCGGTTACTCACCCGATTCGGTCATAAAGGAAATCTCGCTGCTGAATCCTGATTTCAAGTTTGTTCCGAAAGAAACTTTGATTTTCTTTGACGAGATGCAGGCCTGCCCAGACTGCGCCACATGCCTGAAATTCTTTAAAATCGACGGGCGGTACGATGTAATCTGCTCCGGGTCCATGCTCGGAATAAACTACAACGAAGTGACTTCCGTAAGTGTCGGCTACAAGAGAGATTTAGAGATGCATTCCCTTGATTTTGAGGAATTTCTCATTGCGAAAGGTTACGCGGAAAGTCAGACCGGAACAATTCTGCAACACATGGAAAATACTGAGTCTTTCAGTCAGACTGAATACGCGGTCTGGAATGAAAACTTTATGGAATACATGATTCTGGGCGGAATGCCGTCAGTCGTAAAGAAGTTTGTCGGCCAGAAAAATTATTCTGGAACGCTCGATCTTCAAAAGCAGATTCTCGCAGCCTACAAAGAGGACATAACAAAATATGCCTCCGGCCTTGATAAAGGCAAAATCGTCAATGTTTTCGACAATATTCCCGTTTTTCTGGCGAAGGAAAACAAAAAATACCAGATATCCAAAATCGCTGTCGGAGCGAGAAACCGCGAGTATGCCGGAACAGTCGAATGGCTCCGTGATGCCGGAATAATCAACATCTGCCACTGTCTCGAAACACCGGAACTGCCGCTGAAAGGCAACTACAAAGTAAATGATTTCAAGATTTATTTCCGCGACACAGGGCTTTTGATCGCCTCACTGGACGATGAAGCTCAGGCAGATCTGCGCCGTAACAGAAATTTCAACATATACAAAGGCGCGGTTTATGAAAATGTTGTCGGAGACATTCTGAAAAAACAGGATTACGATCTTTTTTACTATAAAAATGAAAAATCGACTCTCGAAATGGATTTTTTCGTCCGTGATGCAGACTCACTGATTCCGGTCGAAGTCAAAGCACAGGACAGCGCTACCGTTTCTCTGAACAATCTTGTCGAAAAAGAGAAGTATCACGACATAAAATACGGAATAAAATTCTGCGGCAGAAACATCGGATTCAACGGAAAGATCTATACTTTTCCGCATTTCTGCGCTCCATGGCTCAAAAGATGGATTTTTGAGACTAAAATTTCGAAGAAATAATTGTTGAAAAATCGGGAACTTGTTTTGAGCTAGCTCATTTTTTCATTCTTGCCTTCAGTTCGTTTCTGACTTTTTCCGGATCGCCGCAGGAAAGCAGAGGCATAAGATCATCTATCTCTTCTATGCTTTTATCCCACCACTTGAACTCAAGCAGCAGTTCAGTCAGCTCGTCGTCAAAGCGTTTTTTTACGACCCGGCACGGGTTGCCCACTGCAACAGTATAAGGCGGAATATCCGAAGCCACGACCGAATTTGCCCCGATAATAGCTCCGTCACCGATATGAACACCCGGCATCACAGTTGCATTCTGACCGATCCAGACATCATTTCCGACGATAGTGTCGCCTTTGAGCGGCAGTTCTTCTGTTACAGGCGCAAGCGCGTTTCCCCAGTTCCCGCCCATGATGTAAAACGGATAAGTGGTCACACAGCCCATTCTGTGATTGGCACCGTTCATCACGAACTCGACACCCTTTGCTATGGCACAGAACTTGCCGATGATCAGTTTGTCGCCGATAAAACCGTAGTGATGCGTTACATGTTTTTCGAACTGGTCTGCACCGTTCACGTCATCGTAATAGGTGAAATCACCGACAATGATATTCGGATTTTTCACAACATTCTTGATATAGCAGAGACTTGGAATCTTCGGATTCGGGAAAGCCTCATCAGGACTGGGTGTCTGTCTGTTTTTCATTTGTCACTCCGTTATTAAAACTGGAACTTGTCTCTTTCAATTCTTCCTGATCTGAAACCGGCAATGTTCCGCTCCACGCAATATAGTTTCCAAAATCTCCACCTCAAATTTGCTGTCCGGTTCCATACAGCTGAGAATAAACAGAATGCTTTGTCTGCTATATTCGCATTGCTCCGGGTCAGTAACCTTGCCGGACAAAACTTTCGGACAAGTGCATTTTTCATAGCCAAGCTCGTATTTATGACCGGGTTCGATCACCTTCCCGAAGTATCCGTTTCCGTTCATAGCCCCGCCGTAAACTCTGTCCAGATCGCCGTTGCAGGCCCGATAGAGTTCCATTTGTGCAGGGAGAACACGGTCTTTCACACAGGTTACGGCCTGTTCATAATACTTGTCTTTCATAAATTCTCCTTATCTACAAAGTTGTATATTTTGCATTCAGCACCAATTCTTTATCTTTTAAATCCGGTGATTTCAGAGAAAAGCTACTCGTCTTCGTCGCTGCCGGAGAACTCTTCGACGCTCTGACCGAGCAGAAGCGCATTCTGATAGTGGATGAGCGGATCGATTATCATGTCAAGAGAACCTTCCATGATTTCGTTTATTCTGTAAAGGGTGAGTTTGATCCTGTGGTCGGTGACGCGGCCCTGCGGAAAGTTATAAGTCCTGATTTTTTCGGATCTGTCTCCGCTTCCGACAAGGCTTCTGCGCTGCGAACTAACCTCTTGATCGCGTTTTTCGCGCTCGAGTTTGAGAAGTTTCGCTTCCAATACTTTCATCGCTCTCGCACGGTTCTGGATCTGACTGCGCTCGTCCTGCATCGCGACAACGATTCCGGTCGGAATATGTGTGATCCTGACCGCGCTGTCTGTCTTGTTGACGTGCTGACCGCCTGCACCGCTTGAACGGTAAACATCGATTTTGAGGTCTTTTTCGTCGATCTGGACTTCGTCGATTTCGTCAGCCTGCGGAAGAACCGCGACCGTAATTGCCGAAGTGTGGACTCTGCCCTGCGATTCGGTGACGGGAACACGCTGGACGCGGTGGACGCCGCCTTCGTATTTGAGCCTGCCGTAGACATCGTCGCCCGAAATTTCGGAAATGACTTCCTTGATCCCTGCGCCTTCCGCCGTACTGATGGACATAATCTCGACTTTCCACTTGTTGAGCTCGGCGTAACGGCAGTACATGCGGTAGATTTCTTCAGCAAAAAGAGCCGCCTCGTCGCCGCCTGTTCCGGCACGGATTTCAAGAATCGCACTTTTTTCATCAAGCGGATCTCTCGGAAGCAGGAGAATGTTGAGTTCATCAGTGATTGCGTTGTATTTTTCCTCGAGTTCGGGAAGCTCCGCCTTGATCATTTCGATAAGTTCAGGGTCTTTTTCGATCGAAAGCATCTCCTTCTGATCCGCGATTTCGCGCTCAAGCTTGTCCCACTCGAGATAGTTGTCGACGATTTTTTTCAGGCGTTTGTATTCGCGCATGAGTTTCGTGTATTTTTTCACGTCGCCGACAGTTTCGGGCTTTGCGATTTCTTTCTCGATGTTCAGAAAACTTTTGTGAATCTCGGCAAGTTTGTCTTTGATTTCAAGCATCGGTTCCTCTTGATAAAAAAATCCCGCCAATCTCACAAAAAAGGAAATTGACGGGCTTTAAAACTGAAAAAAGCAGAGCTATTTTTTGCCTGCGTAGGTGTCTCTTTTGTATTTTGCGTTGAATTTCTCGATTCTGCCTGCGGTATCAACGATTTTTGTCTTACCGGTGTAGAACGGATGGCAGTTTGCACAGATTTCAACGTTGTAGCCTTCTTTTTTTGTGGAACGGGTAACATATTCCGCTCCGCATGAGCACTTAACCGTTATGAGCTCAAGCTTCGGATGAACTTTTTCTTTCATTTCAAACTCCTTCAAAAAATATGGAACAAAAAAATCGCGGGTATATTAATCAAATAAATAAAAAAAGCAAGTTATTTTTACATCTCATGGTTTTTCAATCCGTTTTCAGCAGCGTTCTTACGGCATAACTTGCAAGCATGAGTCCCGCCGCCTGCGGCACGAAAACAGTAGATCCCTGAACTTTGCGGATTCTTCCCGGATTTTCGTAGTTTTCTTCATCGTTTTCTATCGGATCACACGGGATTTCACGGCTGAAAACAACCGGAAAATGACTTTTTACCCCCCTGTTACGGAGTCTTTTCCGGACGAATTTCGCAAGCGAACAGACATCGGTTTTCCAGATATCGGCAAATTCAAGTTTTTCAGGCATCAATCTGCCGCCCGTTCCCATCGAGGAAATAAAATTTTCACCTCTTTCCAAAAGGGCGATTATCAGATTTACTTTCGGATTAAGACTGTCAATCGCGTCGATATGAAAATCAGCGTCAAGAACTGTTGAAGCAGCATCGTTTCCATGCATAAAATCTGAATAAACTTCGACATTTACATCATGATTCACCGATTTTGCGCTATTCAGAAAAACTTCGCTTTTTTTCATTCCGACATTCGCTTCGAAACCAAAGATCAGCCGGTTCAGATTAGATTCGCTCACCGTGTCGAAATCAACCGCCTTTATCGTTCCGACTCCGCTTCTCACAAGCGCCATCGCAGCAGCAGCCCCTACTCCGCCCAAACCGTAAACGGCTACTGTTGAGGTTTTGAGTTTTTCGACTCCGGATGCACCGAAAATGATTTCGTTTCTTTCGGAAAAAGACATCTACTTATTGAACCATTTTTTGATTTTTTCGAGATAATCCTTCAAAGTCGGGCGCTCCTTTATCTCCTTTTCAAACTCTTTGAGCTTCATGATCGCCTCTTTGTGAGCGTCAGACAGATTTCTCGGCACTTCGAGCTTGAAAATTACATAAAGAACACCTCTGCCGCGACCGTGGACATCAGGGAAACCTTTGTCTTTAAGCCGCATTTTCGTATTCGGCTGTGTTCCCGCCGGAAGAGTCATGTCAACCGGTCCGTCCATCGTCGGAACTTCGATTTTGTCACCCAAAGCCGCCTGCGAATAAGTTATCGGAATTTCTACTAAAATATCGTTTCCTTCTCTTACGAAAAGATCGTCACCCTTTACCCTGACCTCGACATAAAAATCGCCGCGAGGTCCGCCGTTGAGTCCTTCGTTTCCCTCGCCTGCAACACGGATCTGCATACCGTCAGCAATACCTGCCGGAACTTTGACTTCGAGTTTTTTGCTCTCTTTAAGGAATCCTGTTCCGTGACAGTGAGTGCAGGGTTTTTCAATGATCGTTCCTTCGCCGTGGCAGGTCGGACAAGGCTGTGAAATCGAAAAGAAACCGTTGCCGCTCCTGAGCTGGCCGCTTCCTTTGCAGGTCGGACACGCCTTTCTCGAACTTCCCGCTTCAGCTCCTGTTCCGTTGCAGAAGTGACATGCCGAAGAGCGGTTGAACGAAACTTCTTTTGAAACGCCGGTGTAGGATTCTTTGAAAGTAACCACTATTTTCGAAACTAAATCGGTGCCCTGCTGAGGCATGTTTCTGCCGCGTCTTCTGCCGCCGCCGAAAATGTTGTCGAACATATCGCCCAAATTGTCGAAAGCACCGCCGCCGCCGAAGCCTGCGTTTTTGAACATTTCCGACAAATCGACTCCGTCAGCTCCTGCGCCGAAACCGCCTTTGAGACCGTCTTCGCCGTACTGGTCGTAAATCTGACGTTTTTCGGGATCGGAAAGAACTTCGTTGGCTTCGTTTACCCTTTTGAATTTTTCTTCGGCTTCTTTATCGCCCGGATTTCTGTCGGGGTGATACTTCATCGCCATTTTTTTGAATGCTTTCTTTATCTCTTCGGGTGACGCCGTTCTCGAAACACCGAGTATTTCGTAATAATCCTGCTTGCCAGCCATAACGTTAAAACTCCGTAAATCACAAAAAAAGTGCCGGACTTGCGTCCGGCGTCAAAGTCTATTTCTTTTCGGTGAAGTCGGCATCGACGACATCGTCATCGTTTTTGCCCGGATTGTATTCGCCCGGATTCGGCTCGCCTGTTCCGCCTGCGCCGCCCATTCCGCCGAAACCGTCCATCGGGTTCTGACCGTTTGCCGAAGCCGATTTGTAAACAGCTTCCGCAAGTTTGTATGCAGCCTGATTGAGCTCGTTTATAGCCGATTCAATTCTAGTTGCGTCATCAGTAGCCGTAGCATCGCGGAGTTCCTGAAGTTTGTCTTCGATCGCAGCTTTATCTTCCGACGATACCTTGTCACCGTATTCTTTGAGCGATTTTTCGGTCGTATATATCAGCTGTTCCGCATTGTTCTTGGTCTCGATGAGTTTCTTTCTCTTCTCATCTTCTTCCTTGTTCTTCTCGGCTTCGTTGACCATTCTTTCGATTTCCTCGTCAGAAAGTCCGCTTCCCGCCTTAATGACGATCTTGTTCTCTTTGTTCGTTCCGAGGTCTTTCGCGCTGACGTTAAGAATACCGTTCGCATCGATATCGAAACTTACTTCGATTTTCGGAACACCTCTCGGAGCTGGCGGAATATCCTTAAGTTCGAATTCGCCCAGAAGTTTGTTCTCATTGGCAATACTTCTTTCACCCTGGAAAACTCTGATCTGAACGCCCGGCTGGTTATCAACCGCAGTAGAGAAAGTCTCTGTTTTCTTGGTCGGGATCGTGGTGTTTCTCGGGATAAGTTTCGTGAAAACACCGCCCAGCGTTTCGATACCGAGTGAAAGCGGGGTTACATCGAGAAGAAGAATATCTTTTACATCGCCTTTCAGAACGCCGCCCTGAATTGCGGCACCGATCGCAACGACTTCATCGGGGTTGACACCTTTGTGGAGCTCTTTCTGGAAAAACTCTTTTACAAGTCTCTGAACTATCGGCATACGCGTCATACCGCCGACCATGATGACTTCGTCGATATCGTTGACGGTAAGTTTTGCATCTGCAAGAACCTTTTTGCAGGGTTCAAGAGTTTTTCTTGCCAGGTCTTCAACAAGGCTTTCAAGTTTCGCTCTCGACATCGTGATGTTAAGGTGTTTAGGACCTGTAGCATCAGCGGTGATGAACGGAAGGTTGATGTTGGTTTCCATAGTCGAAGAAAGTTCGTGTTTAGCTTTCTCGGCTGCTTCTTTAAGTCTCTGAAGCGCCATCGGGTCGTTCGAAAGGTCGATCCCCTGCTCTTTCTTGAATTCACTTACCAGGAACTCGATTATTCTCTGGTCGAAGTCTTCGCCGCCGAGGAATGTATCACCGTTTGTCGAAAGAACTTCGAAAACGCCGTCGCCGAGTTCAAGAATTGAAATATCGAACGTACCGCCGCCCAAATCGTAAACAGCGATCTTCATATCCTTTCCTTTGTTGTCTACGCCGTAAGCAAGCGCTGCAGCGGTAGGCTCGTTTATGATACGGAGAACGTTAAGACCTGCGATTTTGCCGGCATCTTTCGTAGCCTGTCTCTGAGAATCGTTGAAGTAAGCAGGAACCGTGATGACTGCATCCGTTACAGTTTCGCCGAGATACTCTTCAGCGGTCTCTTTCATTTTGCTGAGAACCATAGCCGAAATCTGCTGCGGGCTGTACTCTTTGTCCTCGATCTTTACCCACGCATCGCCGTTTGCAGCTCTGATGATCTGGAACGGAACGACCGTTTTCATCTTCATGACTTCGTTGGCTTCATACTTTCTGCCGATAAGTCTTTTGATTGAGTAAAGAGTTCTCTGCGGGTTCGTGATCGACTGTCTTTTTGCAAGCTGTCCGACCAGTCTCTCGCCTTTGTCAGTGAATGCTACGATACTCGGAGTGGTTCTTGAACCTTCCGAATTTGCGATGACCTTAGGCTCTCCGCCTTCCATGATACTTACGCAGCTGTTTGTCGTACCAAGGTCAATACCGATAACTTTTCCCATAATCTCCTCCAATTATAATGTTAACAATTACCGTTTTCTTCTGTATTTTCCGGCTCATCAGCAGTTTCTTCAACTGTTTCAGCCGGTGTTTCGTCAACTTTTTCTTCTGTCTTTTCTTCTTCAGCTTCAGGCTCTTCAGGTTTTGTCGCAGGAAGACCGCTTGCAACGACGACCATAGCCGGTCTGATGACTCTGTCATGCAGTTTGTAGCACTTTACGTACTCAGCCACGATTTCGTTAGCCTCTTTTCCGTCAACATTTATCATGCTCATAGCCTGATGTATCGAAGGATCGAACTTCTCCCCGAGACTGCTGATGCAGACCAGACCATGCTTGCCGCAGACATCGTCGAACTTCGAAGCAAGATGCCTGATCCCCTGAATGAAAGGATCGTTTTCAGACTCTTCATTCTTCGGAATAAATTCCATAGCCTTGTCGAAATCATCCTTTACAGTAATAAAATCCTTAAAAAAGTCTTCAACTGCGAATTTTATCTTTGAACGGAACTCGTTTTCGATCCTCGTTTTCTGATTTCTGTTTTCTGCAACCAGCGATTTTACGTTTCCTTCGAGTTCAGCGATTTTTTCGTCTTTGAGTTTTATCTGCTCATCAAGTTTTGCGAGTTTTTCTTCAAGTTCTTTAATTTCCTTGTGAGCCTTTTCATCGCCTTTACCGCCGAATTTATTGAAAAATCTTTTCTTTTTCGATTTTTCGTGTTCGCCGAGTTCATTGGCAAAAGCCTGAAGTGCGTTTCCGGCATCGGAAAGATTTTCATCGATCTCTATCGCGCCGTCATTCTCTTTTTCAAGCTCTTCCCTGTATTTTTTTTCTTCTTCAGTCATAACCCCTCCAAAGGCCAACCACCTGAAATCATTAAACTCTCAATCCGAATGAGCCTCAAAGCACGCTTTTATATAAAGACGGTTTCCGCAAAGTCAACGGTCAGAAATCAAAAAATTTTCAGCATAGAAAAATTACGCCGGTATTAATCCTGCCGCAGAGCTTCCGCAGGGCTTAGTTTTGCCGCTTTTCTGCCGGGATAGACTGCCGCGATGACAGTCAAAATCAGAGAACCCGCGATTGCCGCGATAAATGTGAGAGGCGACATATCGACCGGAATTTTCTCGATGTAGTAGACATCCTGCGCAACTTTTACAGGCATATCACTGAGGATAATGCAGATTATCGTTCCCAGAATTCCACCCAAAAGAGTTCCGAAAAATCCGATTATGATCCCGTCGAGCATGAATATTTTCATTACCGATTTTGCCGAATAACCGCCGGCGCGCAGGATAGCGATCTCCTCTTTTTTCCCCATAACGAGCATGATGAGCGCCGAAACGATATTGAACGAAGCGACGAGCGCGATAAAACCGATAATCAGGAACCATACGATTTTTTCCATTTCGAGCGCTGAAAAAAGAGGTTTGTTCATGTCACGCCAGTTTTTGACGACGATTTTATCTCCCAAATCTGCTTTTACAGCCTTTTCAGCTTCATCTATCCGCTTCATATCCTTAAGTTTTATCCCGAGATGATCGATGCTTTTACCCATTGAAAAAAAGTTCTGCGCGTTTTCAAGCGTGATATAGGCGTAGTTGAAATCGTATTCGTAAAGCGAACTGAAAAATATAGCCGCAACCTGAAAAGTCTTTATCTGCGTTTTCGGTCCGGCAATTCCCATTTCGCCTGTCGGGGAGATGATTTTCACTTTGTCGCCGATATCGATCCCGTAATATTTCGCAAGCTCGACTCCGATCGCAATTCCCTGAAAGTTTTCGGGTTCTATCTCCCCTTTTTTGCCGCTGAACTCCTGAACTGATTTGCGTTTTTCAATGATTTCAGGGCATTTGTCGGGATTTAAGAGGCAGTTCATCGAACCTTTCTGGATCTGCTGCGGAAAAAGCATCGCGTTTCCGACAGTCGCAGGATCAATACCGTTTATCACGAGCCCGTTAAGTTCGTCGCTGACAGAAATTATGACATCCCTTGAAATTACGGGAGTGACACCGGCGATTTCGGGATTTGCTGAAAGTTTCGCCATTTTCGGGGCATAATCTTCAAGTTTTCCGCTTTCAGTCGTTACGAGCAGATGAGTCTTGGCACCTAAAACCGTGGCTCGCATCTTGTTCTGAAGGCCGTCCATTATCGACTGCACCGTAATCAATGCAGCTACGCCGATTGCAATTCCGAGAACGCAGATCAGAGTTATGACGCTCAGAAAACGTGTTCTTCTCGAATTCCAGAGATAGCGCAGACCTATAAAAGTTTCAGCTTTCAATTATTTCTCCCTCTTTTTCAGGCTCGTCTCCCCTTTCTGCACAGGCAAAATTCATCGTTGCATGAACAACGAAAACGGGGAACAGGAACGCCGTAAATATCGTGTTTATAACTGGAACAAACGATATCAAAGTCGGCAGAAGCGCCGTTTTAAGCGTAAGCGCAGGGTGAAAAACAAGCCATTTCGCCTTGCTGACAAAATTCCAGCGCCTTCTTGAAGTGACGAAATCAAAAATAAGAAGTGCGTTCATGAAAAAACATACAACCAGCGCCGTGACCTGCCCCAACACAGGAACAAATCCTACAAAAAACGCGACTACACCAAGCAGAAATGCGGCAAGAGTCACTTTCAAAGCCTGTTTCACATCTTCGATCGCACCTGCCAGCGAAATTTCGGCATCATCTTTCGGTTTCCCGAAGTAAATATCCTCAGCAATGATCGAAATAAAGGAGTAAAGCGGCGAAGTCAGAGCGTATGCCAGGATAAACGAGAAATAAAACGAAAGCACTCTTACGACAAGTTTGAAGAGAAACGCGCTGCAAACTTTAATAGCATGGTAAATTGCAGAAAAAAGATTATCCGAAGCCGGTGCAATCTCAAAAAAATCAAGTGTTTTCACTGTGACGAAAGAAGTTATCTGATTATAGAAAAACAGAGTCAGGACAACCATTATCAAAATCACGCCTATGGAAGCCAAAAAGAGTTTTCCGCTTCCTAAAATTGCTTTAAAAGCCTGCAAAACAGAGATGCCGCCTTTCATATCAGACGAAGTTTTCTTAACAAATTCAAGAGCCCGTTCTTTTTTTGTTTTTTGAATTTCTTCCTCAGGTTTTTCTTCCGCAAAATCCGGCTGCGGCACAAATTCAGGCTTTTTCGATTTTGCCATTTCCGGCTTTTTGCGCGGTGCATGAAGCTCCTGAATCAGTTTTTCAGTCGATTCTTCCGATGCTGATTTCACGTTCGTTTTCTCCGATACCGAATCTTATTTTTATTTCAATTACCGGGCGGTGCGCTTCCCAGCACTCCCTGAACATATCTGCCCATTCAACAATCGTTACCGAATTTTCAGCCTTCAAATACTCCGGAAAATCGGCGATATAAAGCTCGTCAACAGACGAAATCCTATAAAAATCCCAGTGGTAAATATCGAATTTTCCTGAATATTTTTTCATTATAACAAAAGTCGGGCTCGAAACCTTTTTCCGATCTACTCCAAGGGCTTCGCAAAGAGCGCCTGTAAAAAAAGTCTTTCCCGCCCCAAGATCACCGTCAAAAACAATCAGCTCGCCGCCCATCAGTTCACCTGCCAGTTTTTCTGCAAGGCTGATAGTTTCGGCTTCGTTTTTCACAAAAAAAGTCTCTCTCTTTTCAAACATTTTATCTCTCTGTAAGTGCAATCATTTCAACAAGTTTTTCAATATCGTGCGTCACCGCGCTGAAGCGTTTTTCGAGTTCGATCCCTGCCGCTCTGTGCCTTGCCACAGCATTGACGCAGCCTTCGAAAAGTTCAGTTTGCAGAGTTTCGAAAGCAACTATTCCCGTGAGCGCATCCCCGCTGCCGCCGAAAGCAAGTGCCTTTGCCCCTGCCGGAACGATGACAGTTTTTTCGCTGTTTCGCACGAAAGTTGCGTGACTTTTTGCAATGAGAACATGGTTTTTTTCAAGCGGGAACCTCTCGACAAGGTTTATCCACGGCTCATTTTTATCGGCTTTGAGGAAGCGCCTGATCTCGCCCTGATGCGGCGTGAAGACGACTTTTTTATCTTTCAGAATTTCAGTAACCTTTCTGTTTTCAGGCATAATGTCGAACATTCCGGCATCAACTACGATTACACCTTCGAAATCTTTCAGAATTTCAAAATCAAACGGTATTTCACTGAGTCCGGGGCCGATGACAAGCGCCTGAAACCTGTGGAGCTCGTTTTTGAGTTCTGCAACGTCAGTGAGCATAAGTCCCGGCATTTTTCCAGCAATCGAAGGAAGAAAATCCTTTTTGAAAGCGGACGAGACAAGCCCGCCTCCGCAGGACATGAACGATCTCGCCGAAATTATTGTTGCCCCGACTTTTTCGACATCTCCGCCGACAACAAGCAGATGACCGTTGCGGTTTTTGAAGGAATCAAGCGGAATTTCACGGTTTCTGACTTCAGGATTTTCCTCAACAAAATATTTGAAAGCATTATTCTTTTCATTGACCGCCGAAATGTGGCCGAGAACGATTTTTCCCGATCTTTCGGTACCGTTTCCTGCAAAAAGACCGGTTTTGTAAATTCCCATAGTCACGGTTAAATCGGCTTTTACCGCCTCATCCAATATTGCGCCGTTATCGCAGTCGAGCCCTGTCGGAACATCGACAGAAACGACGAATTTTTTGTCAGCAGGATAAGAATTTATGAATCCGGCAGACTCTTTTATTTTTCCCGAAATTTCGCTTTTAAGCCCCGTTCCGAGCATCGCGTCAACAAAAAGAATTCTCCCGAAAACATCTTTAAAATCAATAACTTGCACTTTTTCAGGTATCATCAGACGGTTAGTCCATGCAGAATTTTCGGGAACTTTGTTCAGCTCTTTAAATTCAGCCGCTTCCACAAGAAAAAGAGGAATTTCCGGCACTCTGTCGGTTAAAATACGAAGCAGCGCAAAACCGTCACCGCCGTTGCCGCCGTTACCGGAAAACACGACGATTTTTTCAGGTTTCCACTCGTCAATCACCTTCTTCACTTCGATAAAAAGTGAAAAAGCGGCGTTTTCCATCAGAATCAGTGACGGAATCCCCGCTTCCATCGACCTTTTGTCGAAAGCCCTTGAATCTGCCGTTTTTCCTGCCGGAACTCTCATGACCGCCTCCCGAAAAATGCTCGTAACATTATTAAATTTAGCTGAATCTTTCAAGAAAACCTGAGTTTTAAGATAACTTGAAAAAGATTTGGCTGAAACTATAGTCGCCTGTATTTTGATTTTGCGGGGTAATATGACTTCAAACGGTTCAATAATGAAAAAGCTGCTCGGAGAAAGTGCGGTTTACGGGCTTTCCAGCATTGTCGGGCGTTTTCTCAACTGGATGCTTGTTCCGGTCTACACGAGAGTTCTCGTCCGGACGAGCGATTACGGCATAGTTACGAATCTTTACGGCTGGACGGCGCTGATGCTCGTCATTCTGACTTACGGAATGGAAACCGGATTTTTCCGTTTCATCAACAAAGAGCCTGATCCGAAGCGGGTCTACGGCACGATTTTAACTTCGCTTGCTTCGACTTCAACACTTTTCGTTCTTGCGGTCGCCCTGTTTTTAAAGCCGGTTTCAGCCGCGATGGGTTATGCGCAGTACAGCGAATTCGTGATGATGCTCGCCGTGATAGTCGCAATGGATGCTTTCTGCGCCGTTCCTTTCGCAAACTTGAGACACAAACAGAAGGCCTTCCGCTTTGCCGGCATAAAACTGGCATCTATTGCGATAAATATCGGGCTCAATTTGTTTTTCCTCATTGCCGCACCTTGGCTTTCAAAAAACGGATTTTCGGCAGTTGACCTGATCTGGACTCCTGGGCTTGAGATCCGCTACGTCTTTGTTTCAAACGTGATTTCATCGGCTTTCACGCTGCTCGCCCTTTCGCAGGATTTCCTTTTCAAGTGGTCTTTTGACGCAAAACTTATGAAGCGGATTTTCGCATATTCGTTTCCTATCCTTCTTTTCGGAATCGCCGGAATTTTCAACCAGACGGCAGACAAAATCCTGTTTCCTTACCTTTTTTCCGACCCGGCAGAGGCGAATTCGCAGCTTGGAATTTACGGCGCGTGCTTTAAAATCAGCGTGATAATGGTTATGTCGCTTCAGGCCTTCAGATACGCTTACGAACCGTTCGTTTTCCGCTACAAAAAAGGAGATGACACTTCGATTTACGTTGATGTAATGCACTTTTTCCTCCTTTTTTCGCTTTTCGTTTTTTTGGGAATCACGTTTTATCTCGATATTTTCAAACACTTGATCGGAAGCGCATATTTCGCTGGTCTTGCAGTTGTTCCAATAGTCATGCTGGGTGAGCTTTTCTTCGGCATTTATTCCAATCTTTCCATCTGGTACAAACTCACCGACAGAACGAAATGGGGGAGCTATTTTTCGCTTGCAGCCTGCATAATAACAGTGCTGATAATCGTGATTTTCGTGCCTAAATTCGGCTTTATGGCGTGCGCATGGGCTTCGCTCATCTCGAATTTCGTGACCATGGCGGCATCGTACTTCATCGGACAGAAATATTTCCCGATTTCATACCGCGTAAAAAGCGGAGTTTTCTATTTCGCTTTAGCCATGATTTTCTGGGCGGTTGCGGCATTTGTTCCGGTTGAAGGAAAAATCGTTTCTCTCGCTTTCAAAACCGCACTTCTCATAGTTTTTGCGGCGATAGTCGTTTTCAAAGAACCGCTTCTTCGCGGCGGAGCATTCAAAGTTAAGAAAAAACTTCTCGGCGGAAAGTAATTGTTTTTCTTGATTAAACCTTTTGCAGACACCATAATAGCCCGTTTTTAAGGTGTTTTGGATCTGACTCATGATTACTATCGAAAAAGTTTTAAGGTTCGTTTCGGCTTCAACGCTTGCCGCAACGGTCATATTCACGATCGTCGTGATAATTCAGGAACTCACGAAGCCGAAAGATGTTCTTGAGCGCATAAAGCTTGAGCACTGCGCCTCTGTTGCAGAGCTTGAGGAAGCTCCTTCAGCTGAATATAGCCACAGCATGAAACATTCAGGAAGTGAATGCGTTTTTCTTCCGAGTTCTCTGCGCAAAGACTCGGATTTTGCCGATTCTCTTTTCAAATTCAGAAAACTTGAGGATTTCGACTATCTTTTTGCAGGCAAAAGCGGAATCCTGCTGAAAAGAACTGAAAAAGAAACCGATTCTAACATCTTTAAAAAATTACTACCGAAAAAAGACGCTGATTTTATGGAAGAGGAAGCTGATTTCATCACCAAATGTTTCCGCAATGAGAAGTGCCCTGACAATGTTCCCGACAAAAAGCGCACGATCACTACGACAGCTTGGGATGTTAACGGAAACGTCATGATGTCAGTCACTTACGAAAATGAACTTATCTCATCTACTGCAAAAAATCTGAAAAAACTTTTTAACGAAATAGCAAAGATAAAAAAACTCGATCTGGCGAAACTCCGTCTCATCTTATATTTTCATTCAGAATACGCATACCTCGAGGATAAAAGCGAAAAGTATCTGATCACGCTACCCAAAAGCGGTGTTGACGGGCTTTATTTAAAGTCGCGCGGCGCAAAGATAAGGCTCCTTCCCTGGGAATATTCGACAAATCCGCTGTCAGTCCTCGACAGAAAAGGAACTCAATACGGGCTTGACAAGGATGAATACAAAAAGGATGCCGCTTCGGTCTATTTTTACAGAACGACGCAGTTTTCCGAAAATGACGGTAATGCTGTTCCGTGGCTTGACGGTTCGGCAGTAAAAAAAGGGGAATATTCGTCGAATTTTGCCCTTCGCCTCATCGCAAAACATCTTAAAAACATCCAGCGTGAAGACGGCTCATTCCCGACCGAGCTCGAAACAACGGACGCAAAGGAAAAAAATGCGAAAGAGTCTCTTCTCATGCAGGCTTACGCGTCGGAAATCCTCTTCAGAATGGCTGAAAGGCTTGAAGACAAAACTCTTGCCGAAGCGGCTGAAAAAACTTTGAAATACGTCCTTGAAAAAGAGGAAAAGGACGATGCTGCAAGGGCAAAATTAGAAGCTTTGATGGTCAGGCAGAAAAAAGATATGGGCTACCAGTTTCAGTTCTTCGATTTCGACACTACCGAAAAGGCGATAACTGCAAACTTCATATATTCGGGCATTTTCATCGAGGCGTTTTCGCTCCTTTCAAAAGATAGAAACAAGGATGAAAAGATCGTCAGCCTGCTGAAAAAAGCGGTCTCACTTTTTGAAAGCGCAAATACCGAAAACAAGATGCGTTTCATTGGCTATCTTGCCGATTTTAATCCTGAAAAAGAAAGCGCTTCATACAAAGCGATGGAAGATTTTTTTGCTTCTCAGACCGGTTTTCTGAAAGAGATGAGATTCGACCATCAGGGTTTCTGGTACGAAGAAGGAACTTTTACGACCGACAAAAGCAGGAATTATCCCGACACCTCGCTTTCCCTGCTCATTGCAGACGGCTTGACAAAAGCGCTTATAAATGAACTGATCAGCATCGAAGAAACGGCGTTGCTTTCAGGCGATTTTATCAGGAAACTCATCATTAGCAGCGACGATTTTCCGAACTGGGGAAGCGTAAAGGCTAAAGCCAGGATACAGGGCGGGGTCCGTGCTTCAAACCGCTCGAAAACGGTCAAACTTTCAAACACACTGCGCGCGGCATCTTACTTTACCCGCGTAAAATAGGAGAAAATAATGAACTTTTTTAAATGCACTGCATGCGGAAGCTGCTGCTCGGGCGACGGATCAGTCTTTCTCTATCCCGAAGATGTCAGAAGTCTGGCTGAAAATTTTAAAATGACGCTTCAAGAATTTATCGACAAATACACCGATTTTGTGATCCTTGAATACTGCGAAGAAGAATCATCTTATTCGTATCTCCCTTATATCGTTATGAAAAAAGAGAATAACACTTGTATTTTCTTAAAGTCTAAAAAGTGTTCTATTCACGATTTCAAGCCGTTCCAGTGCAGAAACACTCCTTTTGTCAGCGAATTTTTCACAGATGACGAATGGAGAAAATATTTAATGAAACACTGCCCGGCACTCATGAAGCTGAAAAAAGAAGATCTTGAACAATACCTGCCGCTTGCGCAGATTTCTGACGAAAAAAACAAGAATTACGAATTCATTTTGAGGCAGAACAACTACAGTCTTGAAAAAATTCTGGGGGTAACTCTGCCGGAACCGAAAATCATTCCGGTCGACGAGTAAAAAACTTCTCAGCTTCACGAAGCCACTCTTCGGCGTCCATGACAAAGCCGAGATCAGAATAATTGAATATTTCCGCAGACTTATCAATATTAACTGCAACAATGAAGCCGCTTGATTTCATTCCGGCAAGATGCTGGACCGCACCGGAAATGCCTATCGCGAAATAAATTTCAGGCGTGATGGTTTTGCCCGACTGACCGACCTGACGAGGCTGTTCAAGCCACCCTTTCTCGACGATTTTTCGAGAGCATGCGAGCACTCCGCCGATACTTACGGCAAAATCACCGAAATGTTTGAGAAGTTCTTGCGAAGAAATGCCGCTGCCAACAGAAACCACGACAGAGGCATCTTCTATTTTTGCAGAATTACCTGTAATTATTGAGTTTTCCTTAAGTTTCAAAACTCTTTTCGCAAGTTCTGCGAAATCGTTTCTGACTATATTTTTCTCAAAATTTTCAGTTTTATACTCTCGTTTTTTGAAAACCGACGGACGTGCTGTCGCCATCTGCGGCAGAGTCGAAGGAGAAATTATGTGAGCCATGATGTTGCCGCCCAAAGCAGGTCTGATCTGGACGAGACGCCCTTCCGCATCGATATCGAAATCGGTGCAGTCGGCGGTAATTCCACAGTGAAGACGCGCTGCAACTTCGGGAGCAAGAACTCTGCCGTAATCGGTTGCTGGGAAAAGGACGATTGAAGGTAAAACCTCTGAAATTATTGAAGAAACAGCTGAAACATCGCCTTCAAGTTCAAAAATTTCAGATTTTCTATGGGATAAAACAAAAACTTTTTCGGCTCCGAAGTCACCCAGCACAGAAACATCGCAGTTTTCATCGGCACAAACCAAAGCAATAACTTTTTCTCCTGTTTTTTCGGCGAGAGAGCGCGCCGCGCCAAGAAGTTCAAAAGTTACATTTTTGAAAGAACCGTCAGCTTCGATTGAGCAGACTACTGCAATTCCTGAGTTTTTCATTAAATTTTCTCGCCGCGCATTGTGTTTTCAAGGATTTCGACAACTTTGACAGGTATGATTTTCCCTTTGTCGGAAGAAGTGGAACCGGAAATATGGACAATCAGGTTGTGCTCGCTTCTACCCATGAAAGTGTCGCCTTTCGGACTTACCGATTCGACTAAAACATTGACAGTTCTGCCTAAATACCTGCCGCGGACATCTTTCAATCTTCTCTTTTCAAGGTCAAGAAGCTCGTTGAGACGGGCGAATTTTTCCTCTTCTGGCACATCATCAGCCATTTTTTCGGCTTTCGTGAAAGGTCTCGGCGAGTAATTGAAAGCAAAAATCGAATCGTAGCCGACTAAATCGACAAGCTTCATCGTGTCTTCGAATTCTTCGCGTGTTTCACCTGGGAAACCGACGATAAAATCACTGCTTAAAGCAATATCCGGACAGTATTTCCGCGCAAGTTCCATCTTTTCGATGTAGTTTTCAACTGTGTAGCGCCTGTTCATCAGCTTCAAAATACGGTTGTTGCCTGACTGAGCCGGAAGATGCAGATACGGCATAAGATTGGGTATCTCGCCGAATGCTCTTGCAAGTTCTTCGCCGAAATCTTTCGGATGACTCGTTATGAAACGGATTCTTTTCAATGCAGTTTTTTCAGAAATTTCGTGCAGTAAAGCGGCAAAAGTCTTGCCTGTTTCGGGATCTTTGTAACTGTTGACATTCTGACCGAGCAGAGTGACTTCCTGGATGCCTGAATCGACAAGTCTTTGGATCTCTTCAAGAATCACAGCACTTTTTCTGCTAACCTCACGACCTCTTACAAACGGAACGATGCAGTAGCTGCAAAAGTTGTTACAGCCGTGCATGACGGTTACATACGAAGAGTACGGACTGAAAAAACTCCCTTTCGACCTTGCTGGAAAAATCTCCTCACGCTCAAGCGAATCAGCCTTGTTTGAAACAAACGGAAAAACGCCTTTCTCGGCAACATCCGGAATCATGTCTTCGGCACCTGGACCGAAAACTCCGTCGACATACGGAATTTTTTCTATTATTTCGCCGCCTAACTGCTGGGCGACGCAGCCCATTATAAAAATTCTCGTTCCTTTCGATTTTTTGAGCGGCAGATAACGCCCTGCACAGCTGTAAAGTTTAAGAAGCGGTTTTTCGCGGACGCTGCAGCTGTTGATGATGATAAGCTCCGCCTCTTCAGCATTTTCGGTATACTCCCAACCTTTTTCGGCAAGCATGACAGCAACACGCTCACTGTCGTAAACATTCATCTGACAACCGAAAGTATGAATAAAAAATTTCTTCACGAATCCTCCAAAAAGCAAAAAAAAACGGGGGAAAACCCCCGTTTTAAATCAAATCGGACAAGCGGCTACTGAACCGCGTAGCTGCCTACCTGATAAACATACATTCCGCCAAGCATGAAAACCTGACCGAGAGCATCAACAGCAACAGGACCGTCCAATATCTCTCCATCACTGTGAGGATCAATGTTTCCTTCCATCAAACTGTCTTTTACAGAAGATGAGAAAACTTCTATACCAAGGTCAGAATCTTTAACCCTCTTTACCTGAAGAACAAAAACGACCTGCTTCTCGGTATTTTGCTGAATTCTATCGACTTCTTTTACGCCACAGTTGACCGCAACATATTTGATAACATTCTTTTCTTCCGAACCAAGAAGACCTGCAGACGGTCTTGCACACTCGTTAGCTGTTCCGTTTTTATCGTAAACAAAAGCATTTTTACCATTTTCGCTGAAAACAAAAAGATTAGGACTTGAAACCCAAGTAAAATTACCTTCTTCGCCGTCGCGAAGATATCCGCCTACAACTGCAATAATAGTCTCGTCTTCTTCTTTATCATCCATAAGAACACTGACTGCCGCCGGTGAAATAAGACCCTTCGTCTTCAATTCGGCATCATCCTCACCGTTTCTGTCTGTAATTGCAACCGAAACAGACCCGTTTTCTGTTACGAGTTCGGCAAAATTTTCACCGAGAACCGGAGTCTCTTTTCCTTCTTTTGCATTAGTCGATCCGCCAATTACCAAAATTCTCGGAATAACTTTTCCATCCTCATTGACTGTTGAAACATCTGCAATCGCATGATTGCAACGACCTTGCTGCAAAGTCGCAAACTGCACAGGAGCCGCGTTACCAGACTTATCAAATTTGTAAACAATGTTTGAAGCACCGGAATCCGTGCAACCACCAACTATATAGACATCACCGTCAATCGTGATTGCTTTTGCCTTAGTCATAGCCGTAACAGGAAAAGGATTACCATATTTTCCACTTTCAGGATCATAAATCCAAATTGAGTCGTTCAAAACCTCATTATCGTCTTCATCGACTGTCGTACCGAGACCTACAACAACTTTTCCAGTTTCGCTTCCGTCGTCAAGAAGAGCTGCAATGTGGTCATAAAGTTCTTTGGGAAGATCTTTTACATCATTTCTGGAAAGAGACTGCATATCAAAAACAGCTGATTTTTTAAAAACCTTGTCTTCTTGTAAATCATACCCGCCGGCCATATAGATTCTTCCGTCTTTGAGAGCTACGGCCGCAGCGCCTTTCGAACCTGCTTCCGAAACATACGATTCAAGCGACTTGTCATCGTAATTCTCCCTGTCGGAAACGACTCTTGCAAAATCACCGACCGGTGCAAGGAAAATGCTGACTTCATAATTATTTTTGTCATCATAAAGAATACCGTCGATACCGCCGGTAAGTTTCAACTTTTCGTTTGCATTCGTAACTTCGGCAAAGAAACGGTAGTAAGCACCTTTTTTGAGAGATCTGATGAACTCTTTTTTACCGCCTTTGTCATCGGTAACTTTTATGAGTGTACGATCTGCATATACATATTCATCGGCAACAGCGGATTTGGAATAAATCGAAAGCATAACCTGATCGGTTTCAACTATGCAGAAAGTATGTTCGCCATCCTCATCACCACAGTCATCCAACAGATCGACCGGCAGCCTCAGTGTGATTTTGAAATCACCGGTATTGCCCGAATCGCAAGATATGAGCATAAAGGCTAAAATGAAAGCCAAAGAAAGAAAAAACAATCTTTTCATAAAATCCTCCAAAATCCGTCCGATTTATTACTTTTTTGCATTATCCCATTCAATAGTTTTGCCGTTAGGCTCAGAGGTTCTTGTTCCGTAGTAAATGCCTACTGCGGCACCTGCGATAACAACGACCGCTATCGTAGCAATGAACCATGTCTGTTTGTAAATAGGAGTAGACTGTGTCTCAGCCATAGACTCTTCTTTGTCATCGTCAGCTTTGTCGTTGACATTGCCTTCAAAATAGAAGTTGTCGCCGACTTTGAGGTTAACACCTGACGGTTTTTCCTGTTCCTGAGCAGCCGGCTGAGCTTCCTGAACTTCCTGAGCTTCCATAGCATCTTCAGCCTCTTGAGAATAAGCCGGAACAACGAAACTTACGATCAAAACCATAGCAAGCAATTTTGAAAAAAACTTCATGTCACTAACCCTATAAAAAATTGTCCAATTACACCTAAAACAATCAGCGGCGGTGTTTACCAAATTTTGCGCCGTCAGTCAAACTTTTTTTGCAATTAAAAAATTTGCACTTTAAAACATATTTATTCGAGCCGTTATTCATTTTCACAAACAAGAGTTTTCCTAATCTTTTCAAGCATTTTATTTTTATCATCCGCAACAGAGCGAAATTCTTTCTTCATATAAAGCGCGGCAAAATCGACATTGTTTCCGCCTGCGGAATTAGTTTTCACTGAAAAAATTGAAGGAACTTTTCCGGCAATCTTTTCGTGCCGTGCGCGGACATCATCCTCCGAAAAATTTTCTCCCGGCAAAGTGTTGAAAGAAAAAACTACCCCGTCGGACGACAAAACCAAAGTGTTGATTTTAAAAACCGCTCCCGAAGGAACAACTTCCGTGTGTATACTGAATTTCAGGCCTGCTGCCGATATTTCTGAATCAAAACAAGGAAAATCTGACATTAGTCTTCATCTTGACTGCGGATATATCTTGAAATTTTGCGGCGGCGGTGGAAATGTTTCTTCTGCTTGTTAGCCGCATAACCGAGCTCGATTTTGCCGGCACTGACTTCACGCAGAGCTATAATCGGCGGCTTGTTGCCTTTTGTGTTGGCGATAAGCGGCTCCGCTCCGTCAAGAAGCTGGCGCGTCCTTTTCGCCGCAAGGATTATGAGTTCCATTCTGTTCGGAATCTTCTCAAGACAATCTTCAACTGTTACTCTTGCCATAAAAATCTCCATAAAACAAAAAAACCGCAAAAGTATAGTGATATTTTTCTGAAAATCAATTTTTCGGAATCTTTATGCGAAATAGCTCTTCGAAATTTCGACTCTCTCAGCCTTGTCGGTCCTGACGATTCTGCCGACGACATATCTGTCTGAGTTTTCAAGCAGCGCATCGACCTGCTCAGGCGGCACGATCAGCATGAAACCGGTTCCACAGTTGAAAGTGGTAAACATTTCGCGCTCGCTGAGATCGGCGCATTTTCTGAGCCATTTGAAAACGGGAAGCACTTTGAAATCGCCGTCGATGAGAGCACCGAGACCTTCCGGAATGACTCTAGGGATATTTTCGTAGAAGCCGCCGCCCGTGATGTGGACCATGCCGCGTATGTCGAACTTTTTAAGCAGTTCGAGAACTTCCTTGACATAGATTCTTGTCGGTTTCAGGAACTCTTCCGCGACCGTGCAGCCGAGCTCTTCGATCCTGTCATTCACTTTGAGCCCCATTTTTTCGAGAACTATCTTTCTGACGAGTGAATAGCCGTTCGAGTGGACACCCGTCGAAGGAATTCCGACAATAACGTCGCCTTCTTTTATTTTCGAACCGTCGATTATCTTGCTTTTGTCAACTACACCGACATTGAAACCGGCGAGATCGTATTCTCCTTCAGCATAAAATCCCGGCATTTCGGCAGTTTCTCCGCCGACGAGCGCGCATCCGGCCTGACGGCAGCCTTCCGCGATACCTGTAACGACTTCCGCTCCGACTTCGCTTCTCAGTTTGCCTGTTGCGAAATAGTCAAGGAAAAAGAGCGGTTCCGCACCGCCGACAATGACATCGTTGACACACATCGCGACGAGGTCAATGCCGATCGTGTCGTGTTTGTCGGCAAGAAAAGCGAATTTGAGTTTCGTTCCGACACCGTCCGTTCCGCTGACTAAAACAGGTTCCTTTATTCCTTCGGGAATCGAAACAAGCGACGAAAATCCGCCGATTGCGGCAAGAACTTCGGGACGCATTGTTTTTTTGACGATAGGTTTGATCTTGTCGACCATCGCCGCACCTTCGGCAATATCGACACCGGCATTTTTGTAATTGATTTCGGACATCTCTTTCTCCAATAAAAAATCCGCGAAAATATATTCACAGCGCTTTTTTTTGCAAATTTAACTTTGCCCCGTATATTAAGTGCGTCATTTTTGAGGGAGGAGAATATGCCGCTTTTTATCGGGATCGCAGGCGGATCCGGTTCAGGAAAAACAACCGTCGCGAAGAACATCAAACAGGCTTTTTCAACGGATGAAAGAGTCGTAATCATCGAAATGGACAGCTATTACAATGATCTGTCGGGGAAAACTCTTGCCGAGCGCGAGAAAAACAATTACGACATTCCCGACGCGATCGACTTTCCGCTTCTTCGGCAGCAGCTGAACGATCTGAAGGCGAACAAGCCTATAAAAAAACCGATTTACGACTTCGTTACCCATTCCAGAAAGCAGGAAACCGAGCTTATCGAGCCTGCCGACATCGTTGTTCTCGAAGGAATCATGACGTTCCATGATGAAAAAGTGCGTGACATGCTTGACATAAAAATTTTTGTCGATACCGATGCCGATATCCGCCTTATGCGCAGAATCAGACGCGACATGGAGCAGCGCGGACGTTCGTTTGAAGAGATCCGCGAGCGTTATTTCACGATGGTGCGCCCTGCTTACCGCGATTTCGTCAAGCCGACACAGAGATTCGCAGACCTCGTCATTCCAGAAGGCGGTCAGAACTCTGTTGCAATAGACATCATCGTTTCGAAAATTTCCCACTGGCTTTCCGACAAGGAAAAATCGTCAAAAAAATGAGCAGAAATCAGAAAATTCAAATCGACAAGGCGTTTGCGGCACTTAGAAAATGGGTAAAAGAACTTGATTACGCGCCTGTCATTGATTTAATGGCGGCAGGACACGATTCACCGTGGAAACTTCTTGCTTCGACAATGCTTTCGGCACGCACCAAGGACGCAGTAACGACAAAAGCCTCGAAATCGCTTTTCGCCAAAGCCGATACACCCGAAAAAACGACAAAACTTTCTGTTGAAGAACTTGCCGAACTAATTTATCCCGTTGGATTTTACAAGACGAAAGCGGAAAACCTCAAAAAACTTGCTCATGACATTGTTGAGAGATTCGGAGGTGAGGTTCCAGAAACTCTGGAGGAACTCACGACTCTTCCCGGAGTCGGCGTAAAGACGGCATCGCTCGTTCTAATCAAAGCTTTCGATAAATACGAAATCTGCGTTGACACGCACGTTCACCGCATTTCGAACATGTGGGGGCTCGTCGAGACCAAAACACCGGAAGAAACAAGAGTCGAACTCAAAAAAACTTTACCGAAAAAATACTGGAAAGAAATCAATCAGGAACTTGTCACACTGGGCCAGACAGTCTGCCGCCCGACCAAGCACGAATGCGAAAAATGCCCAGTGAAAGGGCTGTGCCCGGTGGAATAATTCTTTTGCCGCCGCCTGTCATTGTTACGGCGAAACGACGTGACGACGTTACGACAAGTTTTGCGGCGGCGCGTCGACACTAATGTTCTTCACCCAGATCCAGATGAAACCGATGACTGTTGTCGGAACAATTTGAGCAGCGTGGAGAATCACTGCGACCGCCATCCTCTGTTCGTAGGGAACATTGAACGATTCAAGGGCAAAGACTATCGCGCCCTGAAAAACGCCGAGTCCTGCCGGTGTCGGAGCGGCAAGCATTCCAAGATTCGCGGCGCAGAGCATGACAAGGCAGCCAACAAACGGGATCTTTACGCCGAAAGCGGCTGAAATAAGGAGGTAAACCGCAAGTTCAAACGCCCAGACGCACATGCTGAGCAAAAATGTGGCAACAATTTTCTGCCACGAATCAAGCGAAGCGGCTCCTTTTAAAAATTTTTCGGCGAAATCGAAAAGAGGCATCGAAAATTTCGGCGCTTTGAAGCGAATAAACCGCACGAATTCAAGCGGTTTCGACGAGAATGCCGCCGCCAGCGCAAACACAAACAGAATGGCAAAAAGAAGCGATGCAACAAGCGCCAGAATTTTCATGTTGTCCTGAAACGGATAGAAAAAAAGTGTTACCGAAAGAATCAAAGCGATAGTAAGTCCGTCAAAAACGCGCTCGACAAAAACCGAGGCAAAAGCCGACGGAATGCTTATTTTGAATATTTTTCCAGCAATCGCGGCGCGGACTATTTCGCCTATTCGGACTGGCAGAACATTGTTCACCGCATAACCCGCGACAATCACGGGGGCAAGCTCCGGAACCTTAAAATTTCCGATATGTCTGAGAAGCACTTTCCAGCGCAGAGCACGAACCGCAAACGAAGAAAGATAAACCAAAACACCGCATAAAATCAGGAGTTTGTTGCCTTCAGACAGATATTTTCTGAAAAGTTCGAAATCAAGTTTTCTGAAAAGAAGAAAAAAAAGAACTGCGACAATCAGAAAAGAAATTGCGATTTTTAGATTTTTTTTGAGAGCCATAACCGACTATTTTACAGCAAGAACTGCCGCCGTCTGTGCTGGAAGTTCGATTTCAAGCGTTCCGTCGCCCGAAACCGTGTAACTTTTGCCTTCAGATCCTGGGAAAACGTTGACAAGATTCGTTCCGCCGTTGAAATTCGTCTTCATGACAGCGCCTTCATACGATGTTTTCGACGGATGATTTTTATTCGTATTGATGACGACAAGCATTCTTTCGTTTTTGTAAACCCTTTCGAAAGCGAGGATTCCGGCATCGCTCTCTTCGCCGGTGTGATCAGTCGACCAGACAATATTCAAATCACCGCGTCTGAGCGGAGCATATTTCGCCCTGAGTGACACCATCTTCGAAATGTGCTGGAAAGTCTCGTTTTCGGTGTCGTAATTGCTTGTCCATAGCGCTTCTCGGTTCGCCGGATCGTTGCCGCCGCTGAAATTCTGCTCGGTTCCGTAGTAAATACATGGAATTCCGTCCATCGTGAACATGAGCGAAAGAGCGTTTTTGAGGGCGTTTTTGTCAGGCTGTTCGTAAAGGAAACGCGGCAGGTCGTGGTTGTCCATGAAGTTGACCATAATCCTCTGCGGGCTGAGGACATTTCCGTCAGCGTCCTTCACGCCTGAAACCGTGCCGTAACGCGGAGATTCGTCTTCTCCGAGCGCGCTTCCGTCGCGGTGTTTGTTCCATCTTTCATTGAAGAGCCCTTCAAAGTTTTTCGTTGAGTTGCCCCATTTAAAAATCGAATCAAACACCTGAAATTTCTGGGAAAAATAGAAAACGGAATCCATTTCGTCATTCTGCGTGAAACTTCCGAGAAGAACATCGTCGCCGTCAAAAGCCTCGCCGAAAATGAAGAAGTTTTCCTTACCTATACTTTTCGCATAACTGCGCATTGCCGGAGTGAATTTCTGCCAGAACTCGTGCTCGACATGCTTGATCGTGTCAACGCGGAAACCGTCGATATCGAGTGCGCCGATCCAGTACTGGAAAACCGAAATAAGGGCGTTCTGGACATCGGATCTTGTCGTGTCAAGATCCTTGAGACCGCCGGGAAAGTCGCCTTTTACGACCTGATAGCGGCTGTCCCATGTAACCGTTCTGCCCATTCTGTTGTACCAGTCGTCGTTGTGGAACTCAGCCGGTTCGGGCGGAACACGGTTGATTTCAGGCATATAAACCCACTTTATCGGCGCGATACCCGATTCTCCTGCATCGGAGAAAGAGCGGATTTTGCGCGGATCGAAGTCGGGATCCCATTCGCTGTAGCGGACAATTCCCATTTTCTGCGGATATTCCTCGTTTTTGCATCTCCAGACGCAGTTGGCATAGCAGTCGTTGCCTTCGGGAAGCCACGAAATGCTTTCCTTGGAATATTCCTGCGAGCAGATCTGGTTTTTGACAGCTTCGTCTTCAACGCCGGTGATGTGGCCGCAGTAAGAGTCGCATGTCATGTCGCTTCCCATAACCATCTCATCGGGCTGGTCGTTCTTGTTCATGTCGTAGTAGAAAAGCTGACCGACATGGTTCGCAACGATATCGAGAATGACTTTTATATCGTTTTCGTGGAGAATCTGAATCATTTCGCGCAGTTTTGCCAAGTCACCGAAGTGCGGGTTAACAGCCTTGAAATTCTGCGTCCAGTAGCCGTGGTATCCTGCAATGCCTGCGTCCGAATCAACGTTTTTGACAACCGGACTGATCCAAAGCGCCGTCACACCGAGCTTTTTAAGGTAGTCGATATTGTCGATTATCCCCTGAAAATCGCCGCCGTTCCACGATGTAAGCGATTTCTTGTTGACATTGTAGTTGTTGTTCACGTCGCCGTCGGCAAAGCGGTCTGTAATAAGCTGATAAATAACCTCGTCGCGCCAGTCCGTGACATGGTTTGTGATTTCTATCGGCCCTTCGACTTTGCCCGTGTCAACACACGAAACCAGAAAAGCCGCAAAAACAAGAGAAAAAACAGTTGTAAATTTATTCATGAGTCTCTCCAACAAAAAAACGCTGTTTTATAGCAAAATCCCTGAAAATGGCAAGAAATTAGCGGTTATTCGATCCCGAATAGACGAAATCCTTGATGTAAAGCTGCATCATGATGTTGTCGCCGTAAACATTTATCCGCGGGAAGTAGATTATGTCGATCAAATCGCCTACAACCGGCGCGTTTCCGTGGTTCAGAAGGCCGAAACCTATCGCGTTGAAGGTCATGTTCGTGTTCTTTGCACCGAGTTTCCAGTGGAGATGGCTTCTGTTTATGATGCTCTGCTTCAGGATTTTTACGTTTCTCGCGATAAAATTGGGCTCGGGGTTATTGATCCCGAAAGGTTCGAGCTTCGAAAGGGCGACAACAAGGTCGGGAACAAGCTCTTTAAGCTGAAGTTCCGCATCGATCTCGGTCATCTGACCACCGACTTCCTCTTCAAGCTCTTCAGCGACGATTTCATCGAATTTATCAATAAATTCAGCTATTTTAGATTCCTGGATCGTGAGTCCGGCCGCATATTTGTGACCGCCGTACTGAACTAAATAGTTGCTCAGCCTCTCCAGAACTTTGTAGATGTGGAGCTGCGGAATACTTCTTACGCTGCCTCGTCCGATCCCGTCTTCGACCGAGATCATGATCGTCGGCTTGTAGAACTTTTCAACAAGGCGCGACGCAACGATCCCGATGACGCCGGGATGCCACTTTTCGGAGTATAAAACTATCGAATTTCGCTTTTGGATAATATCGCTGTTTTCGACTTTTGCCAGAGCCTGGTCAAAGATCTCTGCTTCGAGCTGCTGACGGTATTCATTTGTCAGATTGAGCTCTTCCGCCATTTTGAGAGCCGCTTCGTAATCGGTGCTTTCGATAAGTTCCAAACCTTTTATCGCGTTTCCGATCCTGCCTGCGGCATTGAGGCGCGGAGCCATTTTGTAGCTTATGACCGAAGGAGTGATCTCTTTGAGCGATTTGAGTCCGCAGATATTTGCCAGTGCCAGAAGTCCCGGGCGCTGATTTTTCTGCATCTGCGTAAGGCCGTATTTTACGAAAATCCTGTTCGATTCAAGGAGCGGAACCATATCTGCGACCGTTCCGAGTGCGACGATATCGAGATATTCAACTAAATTCGGAAGCGTTCCCGTGAAAAATCCGTCTTTTTCGACTATTTTCTTGAAAACCATGAGGAACGAGAAAGCAACGCCGACAGCTGCCATTTCCTTGAACGGATACTGGCAGTCAGGCTGGTGCGGATTGACTATCGCGATAGCCGGAGGAACCGTCTCGCCGACATGGTGATGGTCGATGATTATCGTCGCCAGACCGAGATCTTTGGCGTATTTGACTTCATCGACACTCGTGATTCCGCAGTCGACCGTGATGACAAGCTCGCCGCCGTTCGTCGCGATCTCTTCCAAAGTGTAGGTGTTAAGGCCGTAACCGTCTTCAAGTCTGTGCGGAATGTAGTGGTCAACGCTTGCACCAAGATGCGAAAGGAACTGATACATGATCAAAGTCGAAGTGATACCGTCGACATCGTAATCGCCGTAAATAACGATTTTTTTCTTGTTTTTGATGTAGTCGATGATGATTCCGGCAGCCTTTTCCGCATCTTTCAGAAGGAAGGGATCGGGAAGCGATTTGATTTTCGCCTGAAGGAACATGCTCGCAGTTTCGACATTGTCGATACCGCGGTTCACGAGGACAGTCGCAACAGTCTTGGAAATTCCGAGAGTTTTGCTTAAATCGTCGATTTTACCCGGATCTGGATTCAGTATTTGCCATTTCGGCTTCATCTATGCTGCTGTTCCTCTTCTTTTGTTCATGTATTTTTCAATATAAAGCGTGATGGGAGAAGCGATGAAAAGCGAAGAATAGGTACCGACAACAACACCGATGCACATAACGCCTGCAAAACCCGAAATGATTTCGCCGCCGAAAATGAGAAGCGCGAGAACCGAGAAAAGAGTCGTGATCGAAGTGAGGAATGTTCTCTGCAGAGTCTCGTTGAGGCTCGTGTTCATCTTGTCGGCAAGGGTTGCGCCCTTGTTCGGGTCTTTCATGTTTTCCCTGATTCTGTCGAAAATGACGATCGTATCGTTGATCGAGTAACCGA
Organism: bacterium; assembly: GCA_017645765.1. Classification (GTDB taxonomy): domain Bacteria; phylum UBP6; class UBA1177; order UBA1177; family UBA1177; genus UBA1177. The sequence goes on from JAGCNV010000080.1 coordinate 46,010, forward strand.
CAATCGTAAGAAGCGCCGCAACGACGGTGAGGTCAAACGAGAATCCGAAAAGCGACCAGATTCCGAGAGCGATCATAACGTCGTGGAAAAGAGCGAGAACAGCGCCCGGAGCAAACATGAAGTTGAATCTGAAGGCGATGTAGACAAGAATTGCGATGAGAGCGTAGAAAACTGCCATAATCGCTGAAAGTTTCAACTGCTGGCCGACTTTCGGGCCGACGAGTTCGACTCTGAGGAGGTCTGCCTTAGCCTCAGTATTTATCTTGTCGATCGCATTGACGATTTCGTTCGTCATACCTTTGAGCATAAGTTTGTAGATGTGTCTGTCGCCGACTTTGTTGTATTTGATTGCATCTTTTTCGATAACCGGAAGTTTGGTTTCGGCGATAAGCGCGTTCATAGCATCTTGACTGATTTCCTTGTCAAACCAGATTTCTACTCTGTCGCCTACCTGTGAATCAAAGTGGGTTTTGACCATTTTCGCGTCGGTGAACTTTGCTTTTGCAGCATCAAGGAAAGCGTTGATTGTCGCGTCATCAACCATCGAAATGTTTTTGAAACGGACAAGGTATTCGTTCTGCTTGCCTTCAAACTGCTGGATGTCGTTTGCTCCGAACTGACCCATAACTTCTCTGACCTGCTGCTGGGTTACGCCGTCAGCCTTGATCTGGATTTCTGTTCCGCCGGCAAAGTCAATACCGAAGTTGAAACTCTTGAAAATGACAAGAAGGATTGAAATCGCGACTAAAACGCACGAAATCGGGAACAATATTTTTGATTTGCCGATAAAATCTATTTTAAGTTCATTTAATCTCATCTTCAACTCCCTTATTTAACGTGTGAAAACATCTTGATGTGTGCTTTCAGGAAATAGTTGAAAACAACTCTTGCTACGAATATTGCGGTAAACATACTCGAGCAGATACCGATCAAAAGGGTTATTGCGAAACCTTTGATCGCGCCGGTACCGAACTCCCAGAGAACGAAAGATGTTATCGCAGTCGTCAGGTTAGAGTCAAAAATCGCCGACCATGCCTTGTTGAAACCGCCTTCAATTGCTGCTTCAAGAGCCTTTCCGGTTCTGAGCTCCTCTTTGATCCTCTCGAAAATAATAACGTTCGCGTCAACTGCCATACCGACTGTAAGAAGGATACCTGCTATGCCTGGGAAGGTAAGCGTTGCGCCGAATGTAGCCATCGCACCCATAATGAAAAGAAGGTTGAGGAAAAGGGCAAGGTCTGCGATAAGTCCTGCAAAACCGTAGTAAAGGAACATGAAAACTACGACAACCGCAAAGCCGACCGAAACTGCAACTTTACCTTTATCGATAGAGTCCTGACCAAGGCTCGGACCGACCGTTCTGTTTTCTTCGAATGTTACCGGTGCGGGAAGCGAACCTGCTCTGAGAACGAGTGCAAGGTCTTTTGCTTCCTCGAAAATCGAGTTGTAGTCGCCGTTTCCGCCGAGGGTGATCATTGCGCTGCCGCCTTCGATCCTTGACTGGATTACAGGTGCGCTGTTTACTTTTTCATCAAGGATGATCGCCATTTTGCGCTTTACGTTCTTGCCCGTTACGTCTGCGAAAATCTCAGCGCCGACTTTATCGAAGTTCATGCTGACATACGGTCTGTTCTTCTGCTGGTCGATCGAAACTCTTGCATCGGTGAGCATGTCGCCCGTGATGTAAGCCTGGCGGTAAAGCAGCCATGACATATATTCTTTCGTTCCGTCTGCCGATTCGGTCTCTTCAAGAAGGAATTCGGTTCCTTCCGGAGCTTTGTCCTTCAAGAACTCGCGGAGTTTGTTGCGGTCTTTCGAAGTTGCATATTTGTAGGTAAGGACAGCGCCTTCCGAATTCGAGCCTCTGCCGGTGATAAGCGAAATGCCTTCCGGAACTTCGCCCTGATATTCGCCGAGCGGATCTTTGTCTTCAGCAACGATCTTGAACTCAAGCTGAGCAGTCTGACCGATGATGCTTCTTGCTCTCTCGACATCTTTGTAGCCCGGAAGCTGAACAAGAATCGAGTTTTCGCCCTGTTTCGTAACGATGGGCTCTTTAAGTCCGAGTTCGTCGATTCTCGAACGAAGCGTTTCAAGTGTCTGGTCGACAGCGTTGACTTTAAGCTGCTGTACGTATTCGTCACGCATCGTGAGAGTGTAGGAATTTCCGGAACTTCCGGTCTTTTTGAGGTCGCCGAAGTAGTCGATGACCTTGTCTCTGAAAAGGTCTTTGTTCGCGCCGTCAGCAAGTTTAACTTCGATCGCATAGCTTTCGGGGAGAACTTTAACCGTTTCGTAAGGAATTTTCTCTTCGTCGAGTCTGATTCTGATCTCGTCGGTTCTGCGGTCGAGCCTGTCGGTAGCCGCCTTTTCGGTATCTACGCTGAGAACGAAGTGGATACCGCCTTTGAGATCGAGACCAAGGCTAAGCCCGCTGTTTATCTTTTCAGCCCACGGATTTGCTTCCGTGTCGATAAAAGTCGGGATAAGCGCAACACATGCTGCGGCAATAATCACAAGAACAAAAATTGCTCTTGCCAACCAGTTTCTTTCCATAACAACCAATCTCCTTTTATATGTTTTTACTCTTCAGTTCCCTTTGCAACAACGCTAGAAACAACAGTTTTCTGCACGGTGACGACAACTTTCGGGTTCTGGCAGATCTCGACTTTGAGCTCTGCATCCTTGACCTCTGCAATACGACCCTGGAAGCCGTTGCTCATCATGACAGTATCACCTTTTTTAAGCTGATTAAGCATTTCATTGTGTTTTTTCATCTGTTTTCTCTGCGGGAGAATAACAAGAAAGTAAAAAATACCGAAAATAAGGATAAAAGGCAGGAGCATATTCAAAATTCCCATAGCTCCTCCCTGCTGGGCCGCCTCTTGAGTTATCAATAAATTACCTAATAAATTCAATGCGTTAGCTGTCACACCAATCTCCATTTTTAAAGGTCAACAAAAAAACAAGCGGCAGAGTGTAGCACAAAAATTTTTTTTAGCAAGAAATGCACCGTTATTTTTAAAGTAGACTCTTCTTCTTGATTTTTAAATAAGTATTTGTATAAAAACCGTGCTTTGTTTGCAGGAGGTTTTATGAGCAGAAAACTTCAGACACTGGAAGAGCAGTACAATTCAAATCCGAATCTGCCGAATTTAATTGAGTATCTCGAAGAGTGCAAGCGAGAATCGGAGTGGCAGACAATTATCAAGGTGACAGACATAAGAAGCGGTTCTGAAACGCCGGAAGTCCACTTCTACCGCGGGACCGCGCTCATAAACCTCGGCAAGAAACGCGAGGGAATAAAAGAACTGAAAATGGTCATCGCCGCTAACCCGAACCACTTTGCGGCAAAACGCGAACTTGAAAAGTATGCCGATGACGAAGAAGCTGAAACCTCCGACACGAAGGCAAACAAAGCGGTGCGCGACATCGTCATCGTCAAACCGACGCTTGAAACGAACGAGCATTACAACAGGCTTAAACTGAGAAATTTTGCGATCGTGGTCGTCTTTATTGCCGGAATTATCGCTGCTCTCTACTTCGCTTTGAAGGAAAATCCGGCAAAAAAATACGAAGATATGCTCGAAAATCCGCTTGCAAGCTTCACTTCGCTCTCTTTTGCAGACTATGCGGCATCTGTGCGCGAACTCAAACTAGCAGATATCCGCGAAGGAATGGGCGACAACATCAAAAAGGCGGTTCTCTGGACTTATGCCCTCGGAATTTTGGATTTTCACATCACGCCGGACTTTGAAGAGAGTGACATTCCGCAGTTCAGGATCTATTCGACTCTCGTTTCTGACAAAGGGAAAGAACTTACTCAGCTTGTAGATTCGATCGAAAACCGCGTTCCGCCGGTCGACACAGAATATTTCCACAAACTTGACTTCGAATATCCTGCTACGAAGCAGAAAATAGCAGCTATTGAGCTCGATATCCCCGAAAAAATCGAAAAATCGAATCTTCGCGAAAGTTTCTACACTGCGCTCATGCTTTTCAGGCAGGATAAATTCCAGGCGGCTGAAGAACTCAACAACAGGATTCTTGAAGCGTTCCCTCACTATGAGCTTTCGCAGAAATTAAAGGTGATGATAAGTTCCAAAGTGGCCGTCACAGCGAAGAAAGAGCTTGAAAGCGCGCCGCACGATCTTGCGATCCTCGACAACTGGAAAAATCTAAGTCAGGAAAGATACTTTTTCGGCGAGGCTAAGATCCTTCTCGGAGAGGCTATGAAAAACGAACAAATTGTCGTTGACGGTTTCTACTCGGTTTGCCCGGGGCGCACTTTCTGTCGTGACATTGCACGTGAATTTATTAAGAAAAATCCGAATGAAGCATACCGCATGGCGCTTTACATGAAGGAAAAGAAGGATACAGCGCGAGACGGCGAAGATATAAAACTGGTTCTCGAAGCGAGCCTTGCCAACAGCGATTACAGCAACTGCTACTTCGCATACCATGAGCTCCAGCAGTTCTTTCCGGAGAGCGTCAACAGCGAAATTTTTGCGGCAGGTGCCCTTTGCAGTGAGAAAAACGGCTATTTTGAAGAAGCGGTTGCGGCTTATGAAGAGATCAACGAAAAAGATAAAAACGACAACATTACCGCAAAAATCCTCAGCATGAAATACCGCCTTACGAACGAGGAGCTTTACCTCAACCAGCTCAAGGGGCTTGTCGAGAAAAATCCTGAAAATCTGGAAATGCTCTATGCCTTTTTCGACGTTCTGGCGCACAAAAATGACATTCCGGAAGTTATAAAACTGCTCGAAAGAATATACGCTTTAGAAACGCCTGAAAATAAGATGAACGTGATAAACGAATTTCTGAAATTCGGCGCGGTCTACCAGGCTGTCAAAACTCTGGAACAGCTGAACACAAAGGAAGCTCGGGCAAAACTAAACGAAATTTACAACCGTTACATGCTTTTCGACAAGGCCGATTCGTATCTGGAACTCGGCAAAAACAACGATCCGCTCTGGATCGCCCTCAGAGAGCAGATAAAAATGAAAGAAGCGGGAGAACTTGAGATCGTCTCGAAAGAAACCGACAAACTCATGGGAACGCTGCAGCACTGCGAACCGGCGCTGCTCTATCTCAAAGCCGAAATTTACAGAAGTCAGGGAGACAAACAGCGCACTTTCGCAACTATCGACGCAATGCTGGAATGCAACAGGTTTTACCTTCCGGCGCTCGCCTTCGCTTCGGAAATCACATATTATCAGGGCGATCTGACAAAGGCGAAAAACGGGCTCAACTACATTCTGGAAAACGAAAAATTCCTCTCTCCCGGCGAGCTCATCATGCATAACTACCTGATTTTACTGAATGCTGAGATCATGGTAAATGAAGGCCAGGAAAATAAAATCATCGCATATATGCAGAAAAATCTCGACAAAAAGCAGTCGTTCGGGCAGCGCGAAGTCGAAATCATCACCGACATAACGGAAAAACTCAAAGATTCCAAACAGAAGGTTTTGAGAAAGTTCCTTTTTAAAAATTATAAATTTTCAGTTCCTTTCAACGAAAAGTGATTTGGAGGTATCATGCTTTACGAACACAAGAAAATAGAGCCGAAATGGCAGAAAAAGTGGAGAGAATCAGGAATTTTTGAATACAAGGGAGCGGCTGATCCGCGTCCGAAATACTACATGCTCGAAATGTTCCCCTACCCGTCAGGCAGGCTTCACATGGGACATGTCAGAAACTATTCGATAGGCGATGTAGTAGCCAGATACTACTTCAGAAAAGGGTTCAACGTCCTTCACCCGATAGGCTGGGACTCTTTCGGTCTTCCCGCTGAGAATGCTGCGATCGAAAACAAGATCCCGCCGGCAAAATGGACTTACGCAAACATCGACAACATGCGCGAACGCTTCCATCAGCTCGGTTTCAGCTACGACTGGAGCCGCGAAACCGCGACATGCAGAGCGGAATACTACCGCTGGGAACAGAAATTCTTCATCGAGATGTTCAACCGCGGCCTTGTCTACAAAAAGAACAGCGAGGTCAACTGGTGCCCGAAATGCAACACCGTCCTTGCCAACGAGCAGGTCGAGAACGGCATCTGCTGGAGGCATGGCTGCCAGGTCGAAAAACGCAAGATCGAGCAGTGGTATTTCAAAATCACCGACTATGCCCAGGAACTTCTTGACTGCCTTGACGAACTCAAAGGCTGGCCCGACAACGTAAAAGAGATGCAGCGCAACTGGATCGGCAGAAGCGAAGGTACCTACATCGACTTCAAATTCGCCGACAGCGACGAGACTGCAACTGTCTTTACGACCCGTCCCGACACGCTGATGGGCGTAACTTTCGTCAGCATGGCGGTCGAGCACGAGTTTACGGCGAAATTTCTGGAAGACGCTCCCAACCGTGCCGAGATGCAGGCATTTATCGATGAAGTAAAGCGTCTGCACCTTGAGACACGCGATGAAAACTACGAAAAGAAAGGCTTCTTCACAGGCAAATATCTGATCCACCCGCTCACCGGAGAGAAAGTTCCGCTCTACTTCGCGAACTTCGTCCTTGCAGGCTACGGAACGGGAATCGTAATGGCGGTTCCGGCACACGACCAGCGCGACTTCGACTTCGCAAAGAAATACGGCCTTCCGGTAAAAATCGTTATCCAGCCTGAAGACAAAGCTCTTGAAGAACCGCTTGCAGAGGCTTACACCGAACCCGGCGTCCTCGTCAACAGCGGCATTTTCGACGGCACGAAATCGACCGACGCCAAAAAGAAGATCAGCGATTATGTCATCAAAGAGGGAAAAGGAAGGATCGGCATCAACTACAGGCTTCGCGACTGGGGCATCAGCCGTCAGAGATACTGGGGAACTCCGATCCCGATGATAAACTGCCCGAAATGCGGCACGGTTCCCGAAAAAATCGAGAATCTTCCTGTCAGACTTCCCGAAAACGTCGAATTTACCGGCGTTACAAGCCCGCTCAAGGATATGCCGGAATTTTACGAGACGACCTGTCCCTGCTGCGGCGGCAAGGCGACACGCGAGACAGACACGATGGACACTTTCGTCGAAAGTTCGTGGTATCACATGAGATACTGCGATCCTAAGAGCTCTGACGTCCCCTTCTCTCGCAAGGAAGTCGACCATGCGATGCCGGTCGACCAGTATATCGGCGGAGTAGAACACGCCGTAATGCACCTGCTTTACACCAGATTTTTCACCAAAATCCTGGCCGATTTAGGTTATGTCGGATTCCGCGAACCCGTCAAAAATCTTCTTACGCAGGGAATGGTCTGCATGGAGTCTTATTCCAACGATTCCGGATACTTATATCCAGACGAAGTATACAAGAAAGACGGTAAATACTACACAATTTCGGACGATTCGCCTGTAAATGTCGGCAGAGTCGAAAAAATGAGCAAATCGAAGAAAAACGTCGTTGATCCGCTCGTTCTCATCGACAAATACGGCGCTGACACGGCGAGACTTTTTGTCCTCTTCGCAGCTCCGCCTGAGAAAGACCTCGAATGGTCTGAAGAAGGCGTCGAAGGGTGCAGCAGATTCCTCACCAGAATTTGGAACATCGTCACGGCGAATGAAGAGATCATCAGGAACTTCGCCGATCCCGAAAATGTTGAAGGTGCCGGCAAGGAACTCTGGGCAAAGACCCACGAGACGATCAAAAAAGTCGGCGACGAGATCGAAAGATTCCACTTCAACACCGCGATCAGCGCGATCATGGAACTTGTCAACGCGGCATACAAGCTTAAACCTGAAACCGACATCGAAAAAGCGGTCCTCGCACAGGCACTCCGCTCGATAATCCTCCTTCTCAACCCGTTCGCACCGCACATCACCGAAGAACTCGCAGAGATCTGCGGAATGAAGGAAATCGCAGAAACACCGTTCCCCAAACTCGACGAAAAAGCACTCGTCAAAGACGAAATCTTAGTCGTAGTCCAGGTAAACGGCAAACTCCGCGACAAAATGAACTTCCCCGCAAATATCACCGCAGCCGAAGTCGAAGCGGCAGTCAGAGCGAAAGACTACTCGAAATTCCTCAAATCGGGCGAAATCAAGAAAGTCGTCTACATCCCCGGCAAACTCGTGAATGTGGTCGGGTAACAGCGAGGCAGTTTTGAGCAGAAACGAATTCGAATTTTTGATTTACATGATTCATCTCGGAAAAATCCACAACGGTGAAAACGGCATCCAGTATCTTGATTACAAGTTGCTTGCCGATATTTTGTCAGAAACCGAGCCGAAAAAATAATGGTCAGCACAGCACAGCAC
>JAGCNV010000081.1 GCA_017645765.1 bacterium
GAAAGGAATGACGTCAGACGGGTTCATCACCGCCATTTTTTCAAGTTTTTCGCTGGTGATATACTGAACGTTAAACTGTTTTGAAAGGTATTGCAAAAGTTCCATTTCCGGTATGTTGCCGAGTTTGAGAAGAATTTCACCGAGATATGTCGGGTGAGTTTTCTGGAAAGAGAGGGCTGCCGCAAGGTCAGCATCCGAAATAAGTCCCTTCTCTAAAAAATATTCTCCGACTTTTATTCCAGCCATAATTAAAACTCCTGTAAAAAACTACTTCAAAAAAAGACTCAATATTATAGTAAGAAAAAAAATAAAATCAAGTAAATCGTTTTACTTATTCTCGAGAAATTTTACAGCCGCTTCATGCAGTTCCAGAATCACTTCCTCTTTGCCCGAACAGATAAGCAGTTTGTCGGTCCCGCTTCTGAAAAAAAGCTCGTTTTTTTCTTTCGCCGTGAATCTGTCGAGAGCGTGCATTTCTATGTCATCGGTCATTGAAATGCCTGAAAAACCGATGTCTTTGCGGAGTATTTTGTCCCATTCGGGAGAAAGTGAAGCGGGGAGATTGCTGATTTCAGGCAGAAGAAGGTGGGCTTTCATCACGAAGCCTGCTGCGTTTGCAAGTCTGCGGTACGGAACGAGATCTTCGTCGTAAAGTTCTTCAAACGGTTTGTTTATGAGCGGCAGCTCCGAGTGCGAATCGATGACGGTCGTTCCGTGTCCGGGAAAGTGCTTTATCACCGGAAAAACGCCTGCTTCCTGCATTTTTTTTATGTATATCGCTGCAAATCCTGCAACTGTTTCGGGATCTTCGCCGAAAGACCTGTCTCCGACGATAGAGTTGTCTTCTCCGCTTCTCAGATCGACATTCGGCGCCATATTCATGTTTATTCCGATTTCGTTCAGTTTCTGAGCTAAAATCCCGATTTTTTCCGCGGCAGTTTCTTTGCCATAAGTTACGAGTTCTTTCATCGAAGGAAGCGAATAATAGTCTTTCGGCAGTCTGCGGACTCTGCCTCCCTCTTCGTCAATCGAATGAAACTCGATCGATTCAAAGCATTTCGTAGATTTGATGAGGCTCTGCAGTGATTCGCAGCTTTCGACATTCCTTTTGAAATAGATGATCCCGCACGGAGAGACTTCGCGCAGCATCGATATTTCACTTTTTGTGAGCGAAATTCCGGAAAGAGAGACGAAAAGCCGTTCTCCGGCTTCCTTTTTCAGCCTTTCAAGTTTGGGTGACGTCATTTTTTTCTCCTCAAAAACAAGATTTCCGCAGAAATATAGCGAAAGGATTTTTTTATGCAAATTTTGCAGAAAAAATATGCTTTTGTCAGGTTAAAATTTATTTTAAATTTGACAATTTCTGAAAGTTGCGTAGTCTAATGTTTGTTTTTGTGTTTGAGTCGGAGTGAGAAATATGTTTACGATATTGAAAAGCGGTTCGGTTTCCGGCATAGACGGGAACGTGATCGACGTCGAAGTCGATATTTCAAAGGGTATGCCTGCATTTTCGATCGTCGGGCTGCCGGACAACGCGGTCAAGGAGTCGAAAGAGCGCGTGAGAACGGCGATAATCAACAGCGGACACCTCTTCCCGCAGAACAGGATCACGATAAACCTTGCTCCCGCAGGCATCAGAAAAGAGGGCGCTGGTTTCGATCTTCCGATAGCGACTGCGATAATCGCCTCGATTTACAGCATGGAAACCGAAAAGATCGATGGTTTTATGATAGTCGGAGAGCTTGCTCTGAACGGTGAAATAAAACCGGTGACAGGCGTGCTGAGCCTCGCGATAACTGCTAAGGAATGCGGTCTCAAGGGGATAATTGTGCCTGATGAAAACGGAGGGGAGGCAGCCGCGATAACCGAAATCAACGTCGTTACGGTGAAAAATCTCGATGATATTTTTTATCTTCTGAAAGATGGGCCGAAGGAGTTCTATCATTCCGAACCTAAAACCGAAGAAAAAAAATATATTGTTGATTTTGCCGAAGTGAGAGGTCATGAGCAGGCGTAAAGGGCGATAGAAATC
>JAGCNV010000082.1 GCA_017645765.1 bacterium
ACGGGAACGATACTTTTCAAGCGAAACATGAGAAAAAATGATGAATCCCGGCCCTTGTGACGATTGTAAGACCAAATGCATCATGCCCACTTTTAACCGTTGCGTTTACTTTTACAACCGACACAACAAACTTTTTTCTCGTTTTTCCGTAATGCCGCCCTTGACAAACGGGGGGTATTGTAATATATTAGTGTGCTTCTTCTTATTTTTCAGAAAACTGCATCACCCAAGGAGTTACTATGTTTCCTTTGTTTCTGAAAAAGTTTCTTTGTAATCTCATCCCCGTCCGGGAAGTCCGCAAAAGAGTCCGCAAGCGTACTGTTTACGCGCATTATATCAAAATCCGGAGCCGCAGGTGCATAATGGGCTTTGACTCGTATGTGGGAGAAGGGTTTGAGGCGGCGAATAGAAAAACGACCATCGGAAAGTATTGTTCCATCGGCCGCTTTGTATGCATCGGAACCGGTCAGCATCCGACCGATTTTTTGTCGACCCACACCGTGTTTTACCAGGATATGGCATTCGGCCCGAACCTGCCGCCGGAATGCCGCTGCAAGTATGACGGCGAGCACCCCCCGTGCCATATCGGGAACGATGTCTGGATCGGCCGCAATGCCGTCATCAAGGACGGCATCACGGTCGGAGATGGCGCGATCATCGGCACGAGCGCAGTCGTAACGAAAGATGTCCCGCCGTATGCGATCGTCGGCGGCGTCCCGGCCAAACTGATCCGCTACCGTTTTTCCCCTGATATCATTGAAGCGCTGCTCGAACTGCGCTGGTGGGATCTGCCCCTCGAGAAGATACAGCACCTGCCGTTTAACGATGTGCCGCGTTGCGTGGAGGAGCTTCGAAAGATTCGCGCCGCCGAGGCCTCTTCGAAATAAGGGGATCTCTAAAAAAACGTTCGGATGGATTTTCAACGGATGACAAAACATGAACGCTGTTTTCTGGTTCACAGATTCTCTTAGTCCTGAATCTCCCTCTCAAGATATTGCAACAATTCAACGCAACGAAAAAGAAGCAACAAAACCTGTTTATCAAACAGGAGGGACAACACAGAATCGGGAAGAGGATCTCCCTTCCAAAGAGAAAAGCAATTCGATACCGGGAGATATGTCTTTCCGGTTGTCCGTTCTGAAGTTCATTTCGATCATTGCAGTCGTTTATATTCATTCTTATACTGAAACCATACATTTGAAAACGGGAGATTTGGATCTCAGCAGCTTTCATGTGACACATATCATAGAAACATTTATCTACCAACATCTTGCAAGGTTTGCCGTGCCGCTTTTTTATTGTATCAGCGGATATATCTTTTTCAAAAAGAATTACACCATTTCCTATTATGATTATTTCAAAAAGAAAACCAGAAGTCTTCTTTTTCCTTTCCTGTTATGGAATACGATCTGTATCGTTTTCACGTTCTTTCTACAGTGTGTGCCATTTTCAAAACGGTTCTTTACGACGGGTCTGATATCCGATTGGAACTTGAATGACTGGTTTAATGCGTATATCGGAGCATACAATGGAGGAGAGCCATTTCTTTATCCTCTGTGGTTTATACAAATTCTTTTCATGGTGACTCTTATTGCGCCGCTTCTGAAGGATTTTTTCATTAAATACCCCATATCCATTTGTGTTCTATTGATTTTTAACGTGTTCTTCCTGAAATTCGAATGTTTCAATTTCTTATTTTTCCGTCAGTTAATCAATGGTTTGTCATTTTTCCTGCTTGGCCATTTATTAGCATTATATCAAGACAGAATTGACACTTTTTCTTTCTGTATCTCATCCGGTTGTCTGTTTTTTGCAATGATCGTTCTCCGCATGGTTTTCCCTGTTCTTTTGAACACGATTCCCAGCAAGCTCGAATGGTTGTTGGGAGTACTGTTCGTTTTTTCGCTTTCTTATTTTTTCAGCAATCTGTCTCTAAAAACAAAGAACAGACTTTTGTTTCTATCCTCTTTTACCTTTGTTATCTATTTGATGCATGAGAATTCCTTAACAATCCTAAAAAAAATATTCTATACGGTACTCTGTCCATTCAATCTTCCCTTTATCCCGCTAACTATTTTTATCGTTTTGCCTTTTTTGCTTTCCGCGTTTTTAGTGTTATTCGGTTTCCTGTTAAAAAAATATGCACCGGGGGTTTATCATTTCCTGTTTTCTCCCTGATTGTTTCAGATCATGAACATCGTCGCAGCTTTCCTGATTGCTCTCATACGGGATTCTATATTGAAAAGTCATTAACGTTCGCAAGCCATCGCGAAGTGGGAGAAGAATGGGGATTGAATCTCGCCAAGTTGCCGAATGGAATCCTGCCAAGTTGCCGAATGCGTGGTCGGAATCCGTCGTTCTGGGGACCACAAACAGGGAAGCTGAACTGCGTCGGAGCAGGTTCAACCGATGTCACAGCGTTTGATGAACTTCCACACGTTTTGAGGCGTGGTATAGATGCCGTGTTTTGTCAGTTCATCCGCGATTGCCCGAGCACTTTTTCTTTTTCGCCACAGGGAAAGGATCTCTTTCCGGAACGGGAGCAGAACA
>JAGCNV010000083.1 GCA_017645765.1 bacterium
ATGGTAATGCCCGGTGACCATGTAAAAATCACGGCAAATCTTATAGTTCCGATCGCAATGGACGAAGGTCTCCGTTTCGCAATCAGAGAAGGCGGAAGAACGGTTGGTGCTGGTGTCGTTTCCAAGATAATTGAATAGTTTGGAGTAAAAAATGGGTTCTAAGAAAAAAGTCGGTGCGAGAGTTAAAATCGCTCTCTGTTGTTCTGAGTGTAAAAGAAAAAATTACACGACCATGAAGAACAAAAAGAACACCGCTGATAAAATGGAAATCAAAAAGTACTGCCCTTATGACAGAAAGCACACTGTTCATAAAGAGGTAAAGATTTAGTTAGTCGTGAGGCAGGTCAGTAGTTCAATTGGTAGAGCATCGGTCTCCAAAACCGGGGGTTGCGGGTTCGATTCCTGCCTGGCCTGCCATTTTTGATTGAGGGTCTTATGAAAAACGGAAAGATAGTCCTTGGGCTTTATACGGTTTTTTTCCTTGTTCTGATGTATTTCATGACGCAGGCTTCTGATGCTCTGCTCGGAATCAGGGCAATTGATATTGCCGATGTCAAACTGCTTTCGGTACTGCCGGTAAAAAATCTTGTCGGTTTTCTTCTTGCAGCCGGAATCACTTTTTACTTCTGGAAAGGAAAAAAAGGTTTTTACCTTGATGAGCTGAATAAAGCGATAGATGAACTCAAAAAGGTCGTAACTCCGACGAAGGAAGAAACGAAAGTAACGACAATTTCGGTTTTTGTATTTGTAGGTATCATGCTGGTTGTCTTTGTTGTTTTCGATCTTATCTGGTCGAATCTTTCCAGATTGATTTATTAGAATCGGGCGGTTATCCATGAAATGGTATGCAATTCACACACAGTCAGGTGAAGAAAGCAAACTGAAAAATGCGATCGAAAGACTGATTGCGGAAAAGGAAATGCAGGATTCTTTCGGTGAGATCATTGTCCCCGAAGTCGAAATAGAAGAAAAAAAGGATGGCAAAACGAAGATCGTAAAAAAGAATCTCTATCCGGGATATGTTTTTATCCAGATGGAATTCTCGGAAGACGCGCTTCTTCTCGTTAAAGAGGTTCCCTTTTCCAGGAAGCCGCTTTTCATAGGAGAAAAAAAGAGATTCCAGACATCAAAACAAAAACAAAGTTTTGCTATGCCTATGGTTATTACGGAAGCCGAGATCCAGAAAATCAAGAGAATGCTTGAAGAGGGCGAGGTTTCCGGTTCTTCCTCTACAATGTACGAGAAAGGCGAGATGATTCTCATCAAAGATGGTCCTTTCGCAGGTTTCAAAGCCGTTATCGACGATGTAAAGGAAGGAAAAGAAAAATTAGAAGTATTGGTTAATATTTTTGGGCGTTCTACACCCGTCGAGCTTAACTTCTCGCAGGTTGAGAAGGTTGAGGATTAACATTTTAAGAGGAGTAAAACAATGGCTAAGAAAGTGATCGCAAACGTAAAGTTGCAGATTCCTGCAGCCGCAGCGAATCCGGCTCCTCCCGTTGGTCCTGCACTCGGACAGCACGGCGTAAACATCATGGAGTTCTGTAAAGCTTTTAACGCAAAGACACAGGAACAGAAAGGTTATGTAATTCCTGTCGTCATTACGATTTACAGCGACAGATCATTCACGTTCATTACGAAAACTCCGCCTGCTTCCCAGTTGCTTATGAAAGCATTAGACAAGAGTAAAGGATCCGGGGAGCCCAACAAAAAGAAAATCGGTTCTTTGAAGATGGATCAGATTGCTGAGATCGCAAAGATGAAACTTGTCGACCTCAACACGACAGATCTTGAAGCTGCGAAACAAATTATCATCGGAACTGCCCGCAGTATGGGCATCACCGTAGAGTAAGGAGGGAAAAATGGCAGCTTGTGGAAAAAGACTTACAGATGCAGCTAAAAATTTCGACAGAAACGTTAAGTACACCGTTCAGGAAGCTGTAACGATTCTTCAGAAAAGCGCATCCAAAAAATTTGATGAGACGGTTGAACTTGCAGTTAACCTCGGTATTAACGCAAAGAAATCGGATCAGATGGTTCGTGGTGCTACCGTATTCCCTCACGGTGTCGGCAAAGTTGTAAAAGTCTGTGCTATCGTCCCCGCTGACATGGTTGAACAGGCTAAAAATGCCGGTGCTGATTTCTACGGCAGTGAAGAGCTTATCGACAAAATCATGCAGGAAGAATGGACCGATTTCGACAAACTGGTCACAATTCCGGCAATGATGGGTAAAATCGGTAAACTTGGTAAGGTTCTCGGAAGAAAAGGTTTGATGCCGAACCCGAAACTCGGAACGGTAAACAATGACATTACCGCGGCGATCAAACTTGTAAAAGCCGGTCGTGTTGAGTTTAAGGTCAACAAAGCCGGTGTCCTTTGCTGCATGGTCGGCAAACTCAGCTTCGGTCCCGATAAGATCTATGACAATGTTGTAGAATTTATCAAAGACCTTCAGAAGCTTAAACCGGCAACGGCAAAAGGCGCATTCATCAAGAAAGTCACGATTTCCTGCACGATGGGACCGGGACTCAAACTTGATGAATCAGCTCTCGCAAACGAGGCTAAGTAGTTTTTTAATAATCGTTTCTGGTCGTAGAAGTCGGGTGCCTAAGGGCTTAATTTCCTGTCTGAGACCTGTCATTGTTCTTCGATGACCAGAAGTAAATTGATGGAGTTGCTTAATGGAAAAAAGCAAAAAACAACAGATCATCGAGGAGATCCGTGATGCACTTTCCAAAGCTTCGTCATGCGTTGTAATTGATTTCAACGGCGTAAACATGGAGACCTTCACTCCTTTCCGTAAAGAGTGTGCAAAAGAGCAGGTCAGACTGCTTGTCGTAAAGAACACTCTTGCGAAACACGCGGTAGAAGGAACTCCTTACGAGGGAATTTCGAAATTCCTCAGCGGAATGACGGCCCTTGTACTTACAATGGGAGATCAGGTCAGCGGTGCGAAAGTCGTCAAGAAAATCGCAAAGAAAGACGAGCGCATCGTTGTAAAAGCCGGCGCATTGGATGGAAAAATCCTTTCGGCGAAAGAAGTGGAAGTTCTTGCAGACCTTCCGAGCAAAGAAGAGCTTCAGGCGAAGCTGCTTGCAACAATGCTTGCTGTTCCTCAGAATTTCGTGCGGCTGCTTAATGCTGTTCCGCAGACTTTCGTACGCTTGCTTGCTGCATACAAAGACAAACTTGAACAGGCTTAGTATTATTAATTTTTTGTTTTATGGAGAAAACAATGACAAAAGAAGAAGTAAAAGAATTTATCAAAGGAATGACCGTTCTCGAACTTTCGGAACTTATTAAAGAACTCGAAGAAGAACTCGGCGTAAGCGCAGCAGCTCCTGTAGCAGTAGCAGCTGGTCCGGCAGTAGCAGCAGCTCCTGTAGAAGAAAAAACAGAGTTCGACGTTATTCTTAAGTCTGAAGGCGCAAACAAACTTAACGTCATCAAAGAAATCAGAACGATCACTGGTCTTGGTCTTAAAGAAGCAAAAGACCTCGTTGAAGGCCACGGCGTTGTAAAAGAAGGCGTTTCGAAAGCTGATGCAGAAGCAATTAAAGAGAAACTTGTTGCAGCTGGCGCTGAAGTAGAAATTAAGTAAGTTGCTGAAAACATTCTGCATTTTTGCAGAGCTTAGTTATTTTTGTGAAGGTAAGGCAGTTTTGTGCTGTCTTACCTGCTTTTTTATTTTTAGCTTACTCGGATTATTCGGAGTGCCGGAAGATATCAGATACCAAACAAAAGAGAGGTAATGATGGGGATCTTAGGACAGCAGAATTACAGAACGAGAAAATGGTTCGGAAAGGTAGCAAAAAACGTTACTGACATTCCGGATCTTCTTGAAGTGCAGAAGGCTTCTTTCCAGGAACTGCTCCAGAAAGACGTCGCACCTGCGGACAGGAAAAAAATCGGCTTGCACAATGCATTCCAGTCGATTTTTCCGATAACAAGTTTCAATAACGCTATCGAGCTTTCGTATTTAGGCTATTCCATCGGCGAACCGCAGTACGATGTTGACGAATGCAAGCTCAGAGGCACGACTTATGAGCTTCCTTTGAAAATCAAGGCGGCTCTGGCTTCTTACGATATCGATGAAAACGGGAACAGAAGTAAACTCAATTCTATTATGGAGCAGGAAGTTCATTTCGGTTCGATCCCGTGCATGACTGATTGGGGAACATTTATTATCAACGGAACAGAGAGAGTCATTGTCAATCAGCTGCATCGTTCTCCCGGAACTTTTTTTGACTGTGATAAAAACAAAACGACAAGCGGAAATGAAGTTTATGCCGCAAGGCTTATTCCGTATCACGGATCGTGGCTTGATTTCGAGTTCGATTCGAAAAGACTGCTCTATGTCAAAATAGACAGAAAAAAGAAAATTCTGGCGACTATTTTCCTGAAAGCATGGGGTTATACTACTCAGGAAATAGTTTCGGCTTTTTATATACCTGAAAAAATCTCGGTACATGACGGCGTTCTTGCAAAAGTCGTCTCCCGCGATGATGCAAATCTTTCCAAACAGAAGGTGCCAGTTGACGTTATGGGACCCGAAGACAAGGAAATTGCGAAAGAAGGTAAAAAATTCTCGACCGGTATTATGAAAAGGCTTGAAGCTGCGGGTATAAGTGAAATTATGCTTCCTGCTGAATACCTTCTCGGCAAGCGTCTTTATGCGCCGGTCACTGATCCGAAAACCGGCGAAGTCTTTGCAAATGTAAATGACGAGATCAATGCAACGCTTCTTGACAACATAATTAAGAAAGGAGTTCAGGAATTTTCGATAATCTACTTCGAAAATATGAACTATTCGCCGTATTTTTCCAATACCCTCAAGGTTGACAAGATTCCAGCCGAGAAAGATCATAAATTCTCCGATATTTCAGATACTTACATCGGTAGGAAGGAGAATAACTGGCAGTTGACCGAAGCTCAGAAAGAGGCTTTGCTTGAAATTTACAGAATGATGGTTCCTTCGAATCCGGTAAAGCCTGAAGTCGCTGCGGGTTATTTCAAAAATACTTTCCTTAATTCGGAAAGTTACGACCTGAGTGAAGTCGGTCGTCTTAGAATGAACTACAAGTTCAAAGAGGATGTTCCTCTCAGTGAAAGGCAGCTCAGAAGGGAAGATGTAATGAATTCGGTCATTCGTCTTCTTGAACTTACCGACGGAAGAGGCAAGGTTGACGATATCGACCACCTTGGGAACAGAAGAGTCCGTCTTGTCGGCGAACTTCTTGAAGATGTTTTCAAGACAGGTCTTCTCAAGATGTCGCATAGCATAAAAGAGAAAATTGCGAGCGGATCCCCCGAAAACAACCAGTCGCCATACGAAGTTATCAGCTACAAGCAGGTTTCTGCTGTTTTGAAAGACTTTTTTGCGACCGGTCAGCTCAGTCAGTTCATGGATCACACGAACGTTCTTTCTGAAATGACCCACAAAAGAAGACTTTCCGCACTCGGTCCCGGCGGTTTGACACGTGAGCACGCAGGTTTCGAAGTCCGAGACGTTCACAGAACGCATTACGGCAGAATCTGCCCGGTCGAAACTCCCGAAGGTCCGAACGTAGGTCTTATCGTTTCACTCACGACTTTTGCAAGAATAGACAAGTTCGGATATATCGAAACTCCTTACAGAGTCGTTAAAAACTGCAAAGTTACCGACGAAGTCGTTTACCTTGATGCAATAAAGGAAGAGACGGAAGTTATCATGCCGTCTTCGGTAAAACTTGACAAAAACGGCAAAATTATTGACGAAATCGTTAATGCTAGAAAAGACGGCGAACCTGTCAGAGTTCCGCGTGAAGAAGTTACGCTTGTCGACCTTGTTCCGGTTCAGCTTGTTTCGGTTTCAGCCGCGCTTATTCCTTTCCTTGAGCATGATGACGCAAACAGAGCGTTGATGGGTTCGAACATGCAGCGTCAGGCAGTTCCGCTTATCAGAACGGATGCCCCGCTCGTAGGAACCGGTATGGAAAAGTATGTGGCGAGAGACTCTGGCTACACTCTTTTCGCTCAGAGAGACGGTACTGTCGTAAAGGTTGATTCAAGCAGAATCGTTATCAAAGTCGAAGAAGACAACAACGTCGATGTCGATATTTATAACCTTATAAAGTTCAAACGTTCAAATCAGAACACGGCAATAAACCAGCGTCCGGTCGTTTCTGTCGGCGACTTGGTCAGAAAGGGTGATGTCATTGCAGACGGTCCCGCTATCAACCGCGGTGAACTCGCACTCGGTAAAAACGTTCTTATCGCTTTCATGCCGTGGAACGGTTACAACTACGAAGACTCGGTTCTTATCAACCGCAGACTTCTCAAGGATGATTATTACACTTCAGTTCACATTGAAGAGTTCATCTGCGAGGCTAGAGACACCAAGCGTGGTCCGGAAGAGATCACTGCCGACATTCCGAACGCTTCCGACGAGATTTTGAGAAAGCTTGACGAAAGCGGTATCATCAGGATCGGTCAGAAAATAAAACCGGGCGACATTCTTGTCGGTAAGGTAACGCCGAAGGGCGAAACTGTCCTCACTCCCGAAGAAAAGCTCTTGAGAGCGATATTCGGTGAAAAGGCTGGTGATGTTAAAGACAATTCACTTTATGTCCATCCGGGAACAGAAGGTGTTGTCATTGATACCAGAATCTTTTCGAGAAAGGGAACCAAGAAAGACAACCGTATGAAGGAGCAGCAGCAGGAGCAGATGGATGCCGTCAAGAGAAACCGCGACGACGAAGTCCGCATCATTGAAAAGCATACTTACGAACTTATCAGAAAAATGTTCGTCGGTAAAAAGACCGATGCTGACCTCAGAAACGAAAAAGATGCCGTTATAGTCAAAAAAGGAACAGAACTTACTCCTGAAATCCTTGAAACTATTCCTGAAGGCGTGCTCGCTGCTGTCAGCATAAAAGACAGAGAGCTTCTCAAAAATGCGAAAGAGCTTTTCCTCAACATGAACCGCAAAGTCGATATGGTCAAGAAGATCTACGACAACAAGCTGAAACAGATCACGAGAGACGATGACCTTACTCCCGGCGTTGTAAAATCGGTCAAGGTTTTCGTCGCGGTCAAGAGAAAACTTTCGGTCGGCGACAAAATGTCCGGTCGTCACGGAAACAAAGGTGTTGTTTCGATGCTTCTTCCGGAAGAGGATGTCCCTTACATGGAAGACGGCAGAACGGTAGATATCGTTCTTAACCCGCTCGGCGTTCCCAGCCGTATGAACATCGGACAGATTTTCGAAGTTCATCTCGGGCTCGGTGCGAGAAAGCTCGGTGAGCAGATCAACCGCTATTTGGAAGAAAACTACGGTGTCGACAAGCTCAGAGCAAAACTCAAAGAGATTCTTGATCCGAGTGAGGAAGTTTCCAAACTTATCGACGAGGCTTCAGAAGACGATGTCCGCAGTTTCATCAAGTCGATGAAAGGCGGCATCTACACTGCTACACCTGTTTTCGACGGTGCTCAGGAATCAGAGATCAGAGATATTCTCAAGAAGACCGGCGAAAGGGAAAACGGCAAGATGATACTTTTTGACGGCAGAACAGGCGAGCCTTTCGAATCGGATGTAACTGTCGGTGTCATGTACTTCCTCAAACTCCACCACCTGGTCGACGAGAAAGTCCATGCAAGAAGCACAGGTCCTTACTCGCTCGTTACGCAGCAGCCTCTCGGCGGTAAAGCTCAGTTCGGCGGTCAGAGACTCGGTGAAATGGAGGTTTGGGCGCTCGGAGCATATGGCGCGGCTTACTGTTTGCAGGAATTCCTTACCGTAAAATCGGATGATGTAGAGGGTAGAAAGAAACTCTACGAAGCTATCGTCCGCGGCAAGACCAAATACGAAATGGGAATCCCGGCGTCGTTCTCAGTTCTCGTAAAAGAGATGCAGAGCCTCTGCCTTAACGTAAATTTGATTGAAGACAACAACAGATAGGAGGATACCTTGAAAGACATTTACAAAGTTTTCGACAAGTCGAAAAGCAGTTTTGATTTTAAGGCTATTGAGGTATCTCTCGCTTCGCCTGAAAAAATCCTCGAATGGTCTTACGGCGAAGTCAAAAAGCCCGAAACACTCAATCACAGGACATACAAACCTGAAAAGGACGGTCTTTTCTGCGCGAAAATTTTCGGTCCGATCAACGATTACGAGTGTCTGTGCGGCAAATACAGAAGGATGAAATACAAAGGCATCGTCTGTGAAAAATGCGGTGTCGAAGTTATCGAATCCAAGGTCAGAAGAGAGAGAATGGGACATATCACGCTGGCTACTCCGGTCGCTCACATCTGGTATGTCAAAACTTCTCCTTTCTACATCAACACGCTTCTCGGAATGAGCAACACAAACTTGAGCAGCGTTATCTACTGCGAAGGTTACGTTGTTCTCAGATCGGAAATAAAAGGCGTTGTCAAAGGGCAGTATCTCGAAGAAGAGCAGTACAACGAACTTCTTGAAAAATACGGTCCCGATCAGATCTACGCCGAAACGGGTGCAGCTCCGCTCAGACAGCTTCTCGAAGAGATGGATCTCGTTGCCGTAAAGAAAGAAGTCGAAGAAGAACTTGCAAACTGCGGTGACAAGAACCAGCAGGCTAAGTTGCAGAAAAGAATCAATGTTTTCAACAAGTTCATCCGTTCGGGTGAAGCTCCGCAGAACATGATCCTTACAGTCCTTCCCGTTCTTCCGCCCGATTTGAGACCGCTTGTTCCGCTTGAAGGCGGCAGCAGATTCGCGACAAGCGACCTCAACGACCTTTACAGAAGAGTTCTCAACAGAAATATCCGCTTGAAAAAGCTGATGGATCTCGGTGCTCCCGATGTCATCATCAAAAACGAGACAAGAATGCTTCAGGAAGCGGTTGACGCGCTTTTCGACAACACGAAAGTTCACAGACCTGTTCAGGGTGCTAACGGCAGAGCTTTGAAATCTCTCAGCGAGATGCTCAAAGGTAAAAGCGGCCGTTTCCGTCAGAACCTTCTCGGAAAACGTGTCGACTACTCAGGTCGTTCGGTTATTACGGTAGGTCCCGAACTCAAGCTGCATGAGTGCGGTCTTCCGAAGGTCATGGCTCTCGAACTTTTCAAGCCCTTCATCTACAACAAACTTTCCGAAAGAAACCTTGTAAGCACCGTCAAGGCTGCGAAAAACATGGTTGAAGCAGGAGAAGACGTTGTATGGGAAATCCTTGAAGAAGTCGTAAAAGAGCATCCGGTCCTTCTTAACCGTGCTCCTACTCTTCACAGACTCGGTATTCAGGCGTTCGAACCTGTTCTTATCGACTCGAAGGCGATCAGGCTTCACCCGCTCGTTTGTGTAGCATTCAACGCAGACTTCGACGGCGACCAGATGGCTGTTCACCTTCCGCTCAGCATCGAGGCGCAGCTCGAAAGCCGTGTTCTCATGATGTCGACGAACAACATCCTTTCTCCGGCATCCGGTACTCCGGTAATCTCTCCGGCGCAGGACATGGTTCTTGGTCTTTACTACCTGACCACCGCGAAACCGTATTCAAAAGGCGAAGGAAAAATTTTCTATTCCGATACCGAAGCTCTGATGGCGCGTGATTCAGGCATCATCGACTGGCAGTCTATCATCAAAGTCCGCATTGACGGTAAACTTCAGGTCACAACTGCGGGTCGTCTGCTTATCTGGGCTGTAACTCCGAAAGAACTCGGTTTTGAAACGATCAACCGTCAGCTCAAGAAAGGTGACTGGACATCTATTCTTGACAAGAGTTTCAGAACAGCCGGCGGAAAGGCTACGGTCGTTTTTGCTGACAAAATCAAAAACCTCGGTTATCAGTATTCGACAAAAGCTGCTTACTCGATTTCGATAGACGATATCAAAATCCCGGCTGAAAAGGCATCTATTATCGCCGAAACTGAAAAAGCGGTTCGTGAAGTCGAGAATCAGTATAACGGCGGTAACATCACGAAGTCTGAAAGATACAACAAAATCGTCGACCTTTGGGGTGTTGCGAACGAAAGAGTTACCAAGAAGATGATGGAAGGTCTCAAGGAAAAGAAGATCGAGCATCCGCTTTGGGGTGAGATCATCATGCCTTCAGAAAACTCTGTATATGTCATGGCAGACTCGAAAGCCAGAGGTTCTCAGGATCAGATCAGACAGCTCGGCGGTATGCGTGGTCTTATGTCAAAACCGAACGGCGATATCATCGAAACCCCGATTCTTGCAAACTTCAAGGAAGGTCTTGATTCCCTTGATTATTTCACGTCAACGCACGGTGCAAGAAAAGGATCTGCCGATACGGCTCTTAAAACCGCTAACTCAGGTTACCTCACAAGAAGACTTGTCGATGTCGCTCAGGATGTAGTCGTAGTTGAAGATGACTGCGGAACGAACAGCGGTATCGATGTCGAGGCTATGCTCAACGAATCGGGCGAAATCATCGCTCCGCTCAAAGAGAGAATCCTTGGCAGAGTCGTTCTTGACGATATCGAAGATCCTGATACCGGCGAGATAATACTTGAAGCGAACACTATGATAGACGAAGCTGCGGCAGACAAGATCGTAGACCTCGGTATCGACAGCGTCAGAATCAGATCGGTTCTTACGTGCAGAAGTCCTTTCGGCGTCTGTGCGAAGTGCTACGGCAGAGACTTGGCGCGCGGTCACCTCGTAAATGTCGGCGAAGCGGTCGGATTCATCGCTGCTCAGTCGATCGGTGAGCCCGGAACCCAGCTTACGATGAGAACATTCCACGTCGGCGGTGTTGCTTCCGGTAAGAGTGAAAAGTCGAGCCACGAATCGAAGAGAGCCGGTAAGGTCGTTTACAGAGACATCAAGCTTCTCCAGAAACCCGACGGAACTTTCGTCGTCATGAACAGAAACGGTAAAATCGTTATTCAGGACGAGAAGGGAAGAGACAGGGAAAAATATCCGGTAACATACGGAACCAACCTTAAAGTTGCCGACGGCGCTCATGTTGCCGAAGGAACGATCCTTGCAGACTGGGATCCTTACAACGATCCGATTATCGCGGAAACCGACGGTGTCATCGCTTACGAAGACCTTGAAAACGGTATCACGATGAGGGAAGAGCAGGATCAGAACACCGGTCTTACCAAAACGGTCGTAATTCCGACACGTGATGCGAAAATGTCTCCTCAGCTTCTCATTACTGAAGAGGGTAAAAAAGGAAGAAAAACCGCTAAAAAACTCGAAAGAGGTGAGGCTGTTTACCATCTTCCGGTCAACGCATACATCGAAGTTCCGAACGGCGCGCTCGTAGCTCCCGGCGATGTTCTCGCCAAAGTTCCGAGAGCGGCAAGAAAGACAAAGGATATCACGGGCGGTCTTCCGAGAATCAGCGACTTGTTCGAAGCAAGAAAGACCAAAAATCCGGCAAAAGTATCGGAAATTTCCGGTATCGTTTCGATTACCAGCGAAGGAAAGAATTCGAAGAGCAAACGTGTCATCACAGTCACTCCTGTTGACGGCGGTGAATCGATGGAACCGATCCAGATCCCGAAAGAAAAGCACATCAACGTCCACGACGGCGATACGGTCGAAGCGGGCGAAGCTCTTATCGAAGGAACGATCGATCCGCACGACATCCTGAGAATCAGCGGTGAAGTCGCTGTTGCAAAGTTCCTTGTTCAGGAAGTTCAGAGAGTTTACAAACTTCAGGGCGTTCCGATCAACGACAAGCACATCGAAATTATCGTAAAACAGATGCTCAAGAAGAGAAGAGTCATCGATCCGGGCGACACGATGCTTATGAAAGACGAGCTCGTCGAGAAGGAAAAACTCGAAAAGATCAACCGCATCACTGAAGAGAAAGGACTTAAACCCGCAACATGGGACGTTGTTCTTCTCGGTATCACGAAGGCGGCTCTCAACACCGAAAGTTTCTTCTCGGCAGCCAGCTTCCAGGAGACGACGAAAGTTCTCACGAATGCGAGTGTCGAAAGGAAAAAAGATATTCTCCGCGGTATCAAAGAGAATATCATTATCGGAAAGATCATTCCCGCAGGAACAGGGTTCCCAAAATACAGCGAAGCAAACTATGAAATCAAAATCCCCGGCATGGAAAATGTCGAAGCAGCTTCAGACGATGAAGATATCGCAACAAGAACTGCAAGAACTTCATTCCGTACAAGCAGAAGACTTTCCGAGAACATGGATATGGAAGGCGCTTTTGATTTCAGCAATATCTCCAACGGTATTGAAGGAGATGAAGAAGGCTTCAGCGAAAGCGAGGATATTCCGGAAGGTTCCGATAAAGACGAATAAAAATTTTGCTCCTTATTGTTGTTGTGTAACCCCGCTCCGGCGGGGTTTTTTTATTCCGAAAACATGTTTTTTTGTCTATAAAATGTCGAAATTTACATAAAAAATGGTAAAATGATGCGTTTTTGAGTTTTTGAAACGGAGCGCTATGAGTGAACTGGTTGAACCGGTAAAGGCAAATCTAACGATTTCGGTGATGTTCAGAGACGAGGAGCTGCTTGAAGAAACAAGAGCAGTTCTCGAAAAAAAATACGGTGAAATCGATGCAGTTTCAAAGGTTTACGATTTTTCATCGATTTCGCCGTACTACGATCCCGAAATGGGCAGCGACATAAAAAAGATTGTTTTCAGCTTCAAAGAACCTGTTAATCGCGATTTGCTCAAAGATGTCAAACTGTTCTGTGTTGAGTTTGAAAAAGAGCATTCTCTTGACGGAAACAGGCTTGTAAACCTTGATCCCGGACTCATCACGCTCGAAAATTTCATTCTGGCTACCGGCAAAAACTACAGCCACAGGATTTATCTCGGAAGCGGCGTTTTCGCTGAAGTCACCCTTATGTTCGGCAAAAAAAATGTTGTGAAAGAGCTTCCGTGGAGTTACCGCGATTATCTTTACGAACCTGCGCGTTCCTTTCTGCTCGAAGTCCGTGAACTTTATCGGGCGAAAAGGGCTGCGCTTTTGAAAAATATGGAGAATTGAATTGAATCTCATCGTTTTTCCCCTTAAACACGAAAACCCTTTTCCGACAAAGGTTTCAACGGGTTCAGTAGTAAAAATCCACGACAATCTGATGCTTCTGTGCTCAGGAATGGGAAGTGCCGGAGTCCTCACTTTGGGGAGAGTGCTTGCAGAATATCCGGAAATTAAAACAGTCTGCGAATTCGGCACTGCGGCGTCGGTTTCAAAAGGTATCGTCGGAAATATTTACGAATGCACCACTTTCTGCGATTTCAACGGCGGAATAATCGCTTCGGCGCAGAGTTTTACCGATCTTCCGACAGCAGCGGTAACGGGCGACGACAGGCTTTACACCGGCGGAGAATACGATTGGGCAGACCTTCTTGAAATGCCGCTTCTCTACACGATGGAGACTTTGCGTTTCCGCAATATAACCCTTGAATTCAAAAAACACTTTTTCTCGATCCGTCTTGTTTCAGATCATGGTGATGGCGACATCAGAGAGCAGGTGACTCAGGAGCTCGGCAAAGCGAAAAAGCAGATCCGGGAAATTTTTTCCGTTTTTGAAAACCTTTCGGTTTAAGGGGCTTTATGTCCGAAAATTACGATTTCACGATTTACAAAAGCAATAAACTGGAGAATGAAAAATTTCTTCATACGGCGCTTTCGATAATAAAAGAACTTGCTGAGAAGGTGCCGCTGAAAAAGAAAAGCATTGTCGTCCAGAGTGAAGGAATGGCGCGCTGGCTCACGCTGAAAGCCGCATCGCATGCGGGTGTTTTTGCAAATTTTGAATTTGTTTCTCCTGATGTTTTTTTAAGAAATTTCGCTGAAAAATATTTCGGAATAACAGCGGATTCGGTTTACAGTAAAAAAAATGCCGAGTGGGCGCTCTATTCTCTGCTCAGAAACGAAAAATCGGATTCGGTCGGAAAGTATATCGGCGGGAACGAAGCGCGTGCCTTCAGGTTCAGCCGTGTTGTAGCCGATCTTTTTGAGCAGTATTTCGTTTACCGTCCGAATATGATGAAGTCCTGGCAGGAAGGGAGAAAGACAAGCACGGATTACAATGAATCGTGGCAGTTTGAAATATTCCGCAAGCTCGCAGAGACGGAAAATGTCGGAATACATAGTTTTGCTCAGCTTTTCAAAGAAAAATGCAACAATGCGCCTTTGGACAATGCTGATTACCCCGATGCGCTGATTTTGTTCGGTATTTCGATCATGAACAAATATCAGCTTGATATGTTCAGAGACCTTTCGCGTCTTTTTCCAGTCCACCTTTTCTCGATGTCTCCGAGCAGAGAATTTTTTTCGGTATCAAAGAAAAAAGGCGGTTTTGACAGTGCGGAACATCATGAACTTTCAGCTGACGATCTTCCGGACACTTTTTTTGGAAGATTCTGCGCCGCAGGACTCGATTTTCTGAATTTTACAAGTGACTTAACTGATGAAGGCTGTTTTGAAACTCCGGAAGAAAAAAGACTCCTCAATTCGATTCAGCGAGATATTCTGAGCGATCTGGAAACTCCGGAAAAGATTGAAAACGATGATTCGGTCCAGATTATATCATGCCGCGACAAAATGCGCGAAATTGAAGTCCTGAAGGACAAACTGCTTGAACTTTTCAAAGAACAGGATGCTCTTAAACCTGAAGATATAGCCGTGATGGCGCCGAAAATAAACGATTATGCGCCTTATATCACCGCAGTTTTCGGCGGGACCGATCAGGCTGACAAAACTTTTATACCGTGGGTGATTTCCGACAGGACTTTTTCAAACGAAAGCAGAATTGCAGCAACTTTTCTTGAAATATTGAGGATCGGCAATTCGAATTTCGAAAAATCGAAGGTGCTTTCCATTTTCAGAATGCCGTGCGTCTGTGCAAAATTCGGTGTTGATGAAAAAGTTTTTGACAACATAGAGAAACTTCTTGACGAAAGCGGCGTAAAATGGGGGCTGGATGCAGATTCAAGACACGAAATCTGCGGAGATTCAGGACTGAACACATGGGATTTCGGCCTTTCAAGGATGATGATGAGCCAGCTCATGCCTTTTTCAGAAAGCGGAGCGAGTTTTGAGGGTATTCTTCCGATGGAATCTCTATCCAAAGAGGATTCGGACAGTATTTCCGGTTTCATCACGTTTGCGAAAGAGCTTTTCCGTTATTCGAAGATACTTGCTGCATCAGAAAAATCCCCTGACGAATTTAAAAATATGCTTGAAAGTATGCTTGATTTCTTCTTTGACTATATCGACATCAGTGCCAAAGAAGAGATCCGTCACATCAGAAGCGTAATCGACGATTTTGCTGAAACTTCCGGAAAATTCACAGACAGCCTCTCTTTTGACGCGCTTTTGCAGTATCTGGAGGATGAACTCGGCAGAGAGCGGTCCGGCAGTGGATTTTTGTCGGCAAAAGTGAATTTCTGCTCGCTCAAACCTTTGCGGGCGCTTCCTTTCAAGGTGATTTACCTTGTCGGTATGGGTGACGGCGAGTTTCCCCGCAGCGGAAACAGGTATGAGTTTGATCTGACGCAGAAAAAAGAGCCTGGAGCATCTGTGCCGCGTTCCGTAAGAGACAACGATAAATATCTGTTCGCGGAAGCGATAGTTTCGGCGCGTGAAAAACTTTTCATAAGCTACGAAGCCAAGGATTTTTCCGAAGATTCCAAAAAACACTGCAGAGCAGCTATGCCGGTACAGATTCTTGAAAAGTATATCGAAGCGAAAACCGGCGTGAAAGCGGCGGAACTGGAAACAAAATATCCGGTACAGCCTTTTTCCATGGAATATTTCAGAGAAGAAAGTGCGTTCAAAACTTTTTCTGAGAAGAATTTTAAGCTTGCACAGGCTATGTTTCACGTGGAACAAAATGCGCAAAGCCCTGCTCCGGTGCAGGATTCAGAGCAGGAAACGGAAGAAAATACCGATCTTGAAAAACTGGTTTCGTTCTTTAAAGATCCGATAAAATTCTATCTCACGAAAACTCTTAAAATCGCATTTCCGAATGATTCGGATGAAAACGGCGATGAAGAACTTTTTGATTATTCCGACAATCTTCTCGCCTACGATATCCGAAAGACCTATGTCGATATGGCGCAAAGCATGCCGGAAATGTTCGGACAGGAACCTGACAGATTTGAGAAAGCCTTTGTTGTCCGCATAAAAGAAGAAGGAAAAATCCCTTTCGGAGCCTTCGGTGAAGCGGAGTTGAAAGAAATCGTAACTGATTCGAAACTGCGTGCTCTTGCAGAAAACATCGTCGGGAAAAGTCTGAATTTTAAAGATGTTTCGCTAAACTTTGATGATTTGCATCTTGAATTGAACGGAAGGATACGAAACATAGATCAGAAAAACGGACGGATGTTAATGGTCGTTCCGACAAAACATAAGGCAAAATACAAAATCGAAGCCATGATAAGACATATTGCAGCGAATGCGGCCGGAATCAACGTCGATACGCATCTGCATTTTGTAGAAAACAAAAACTTCTGTTTGACAAAATTGTTGTCCGAAGATATTGCGAAAAACGATCTTGCTGTGTTTTTAAAACTATGGAAATTCGGAAAAAGCACTATGCCGCTTTTTGATCCCGCTCTGCTCGAAAAATTTGCAGACAGTGTGAGTGCTGCTGATGCCAGAGACTTGGTATTTTCTTTTTTTGAAGAAAAATGGCTTAAAAGAAACGATGAACACTCTTTTGTTTCTCAGGAATTTCTTGTCGCGACAGAGCAGTTTCTACAGCGAAAAGAGCGCTTTTTAAATGAGTTCCCGGTTGAGGAAGTTTTGGAAGTGGGCAAACTTTGGAATGAATTTTATTCGTAGAATAATGGCGGAAGGGATATGAGCGATAAAACTGTTGAATTTCTTGTGGAAAGTGGAACTCCCGAACCGAAAAAACTTAAAGCTGTAACCGATGAAATTCCCGGCAGATATGAAATCGTTGAGGAACTTGCACGCGGCGGTTCAGGTAGAATTCTTGTTGTTTTCGACAGACATGTCGGAAGAAAAATCGCCATGAAAGAACTTCTTTCGGATATCTCGAAAGCTCCTTCCAAAGCGGATGATCCTCAAGTAACGGCAATAAAAAACCGCTTCCTGCGCGAGGCTAGAGTAACTGGAAGACTGGAACACCCGTCCATCGTTCCTGTTTACGAAATCGGCTGTCACGCTGACGGCTCTTTTTACTACACGATGCGTCTGGTCAAAGGGACGACGCTGCTCAGTGCGATAAAAAAATGCCGCAGTGTTTTTGAAAGGCTGGAACTCCTTCCTCATTTCTATCATGTCTGCAACGCCGTCGCTTACGCCCACAGCAAAGGAGTCATCAACCGCGATCTAAAGCCTTCTAACGTAATGATCGGGGAATTCGGCGAGACGGTTGTGCTTGACTGGGGACTTGCAAAAATAAAGGATTCGGAAGAAACAATCTTCGTGCGTCACGACAATGAAGATATCGGAAAAACCGTTGTTGGTCAGGCGATAGGAACTCCGTCGTATATGCCGCCGGAGCAGGCAGAGGGAAAAATCTGCGATATCGACGAAATCTCTGACATCTATTCGCTGGGAGCTATGCTTTACCAGATTCTGACCGGCAGAACGCCGTTTACCGGAAGAACTACGGACGAAATAATCCATAAAGTTATCAACGAAAAGATTGAAAACGCCGTCAAACAGGAGAAGGATGCTCCGCCTGAGCTTGCTGCGATCGCAGAGAAAGCTCTTTCCAAGAACAAAAAAGAGCGTTATGCCTCGGTCGGAGAGATGCTTGACGATCTTTCGGCCTATATGTCAGGCAGGAAAGTCGGGGTTTACCGTTATTCGGTTTTTGAAAGTCTGAAATTCGCTGCGGCGCGTCACAAAGCGGCTTTTGTTGCGACGCTTGTCATTTTTGCCGTTATTTTTCTTGCAGCTGTTCAGATTATCTATCTTCTTAACAGGGAGACCGTTGCAAGGAATGAGGCTGAACGTGATAAGGTGACGGCAAACTACCGCACTGCGCAGGCTTTCAGTGAAAAATCGAATAAGCTTGACAGTGAAAAAAGCTATATAGCATCGAGGATTTATGCGGCTGCGGCTATGTATTACGACCCGCTCAACAAAAAGAGCCCCGAATATACTCCTGGATTTTCAGCTCATTCCGAGGACTCTGAAGAGATGCTTTCAAGCGCCGCTTCAAAGTTCTATATAAAGAATTTTCACCGCGGAGCGGTTTTCGAGCGCGATATTTCAATCGGCTGCAAACTTACTTCTGCCGCATTGTCGCACGATGAAAAGATCATTGCGGCCGGATGTGACAACGGAATAGTTTCGCTTTTCAACTTTCCGGCGCTTACCGAAATATATAAATTCGACCTCGAAAGCAGAGTTATGGATTTCGCTTTTTCAGATGACGATAAAAAGCTCTCCGTGTCTCTTTCGGAAAATAAAAATTTTGTCATAGACATTCAGGCAAAAACCGCTGAAACCTCTGTCGGAAAGACGTTTGGCGGCAATTCTTCCGAGTTCGGGGGGCTTCTTTCAAAATGGTGTCAAAAAGAAAACGATAAAATTGCCGGTTTTGCAGTTTCGCCAGATGGAAAAACTCTTCTTGCAGGGGCTGAAAGCGGCAGGATTGCTGTTTTTTCTACAGAAAGTGGAGAACTTGTAAATACCCTCTCATTCAGAAACTCCGCAATTTCCGATATAAATTTCCAGAAAAACGGAAGTCACTTCGTTACCGCTTTAAAAGAGGGCAAGATCGTTGTCTGGGATGCTGAAAAATTTGCACCGCTTTTTGTGATAGACGGTCATGATTCCGCAGTGAGCTCGGCGTTTTTCGTAGGAGAGGACAAACTTGTTTCTGCCGGGGAGGACGGACTAATGCGTGTTTGGAAAAGACACGGAAGACAGGTGACCGAACTTTTTGAAATTGCTTCTGAAGATGTCAGAAAAGCCGCATTCCTAAAAGGTTTGAATGCAATTTTTGCTCTGAGCGGCAACAAAATTTCAGTTGTATCAAAAAATAACGGAGTTTTGTTTGAGGTCAAAGAAAGTTCCCGGCTCGTCGACGGCGGAGTCTCTTCCGACGGCAGGTACGTGGTAAGTGCGGAAAAAGGAACAGTGCTCAGGCTCTACGACAGGGAAAACGGCACTAAAAAGGATATAGAGCTTAAAGAGGAAATCCGTTCGGTCGATATTTCGCCCGACAGTGACCATGCGGCAGTCCGTGGAGATACCGAAATCGTTCTCGTTTCGTTTGAAAAAGACGAACTGAAGAGCGCCAGATGCCTGCGTGACAGCGCTGTAAGACCAGTATTTTCGCCCGGCGGCAAAAAACTTGCGGCTCTGTGCGGCGGCACGATAACTATTTTTTCAGTAACCGATTTTTCAGTTTCCAGTGAAGTGAAAATCGAAGGAAGAAAGGCTGTTGCTCTGGAGTTTATGTCAGATTCGACCCTTCTTGCAGGTTTCGACAAAGGAACTCTCAGCCATATTGACACGTACGACAATTCGATAATGGATTTCAGCGGCAGATTTGATGCCACCGACAAGATCGCGGTCTCTTCCGACGGAATTTTCGCGGCAACTGTGGCAGCTCACAACAGTGTCAGGATCTGGAATGTGCGTGAACACAGGCTTTTTCTCACTATTTCGACCGAAAAAGAGCCCTCATCTCTCCTTTTTGTCCACGGTAAACATTATCTCGGAATCTGCACCGGCGGAAAAATCAGGTTCTATCCGCTTGAAGCACCCGATCTTGAACTTTCTCCAGCGCAGCTTCTCCGTAAAATGGAGCGGGAGGCCGGTATGAAACTCAAGGATTTCTATCTCGAAACGCTGACAAGCGAAGAGATATCGCAGAGGAAATAAAACCGTCATGTTGAACGAATGTGAAACATCTCGAAGATTCTTCGCTTTGCTCGGAATA
This sequence comes from bacterium, assembly GCA_017645765.1. Classification (GTDB taxonomy): domain Bacteria; phylum UBP6; class UBA1177; order UBA1177; family UBA1177; genus UBA1177. Next base: position 19,850 of record JAGCNV010000083.1, read on the forward strand.
ACGTGTTTTTAATTTCGTTTTCGGAAAAATATGCTATAAAGCACCGTTTTTTTTGTCATTGTGAGAGGATAAAATGTCTGTTGTTTCTTCAATCGAAACCCCCAAAACTAACCTTAACAAAATAACTTTCGACGACGGAAAAGAGCTTTATCTCATAGGCACGGCGCACGTTTCAGGCGATTCCGTGAAGTTCGTCGAAGAGTGCATCAACGAATTTGAACCCGATACTGTAGCGGTCGAACTTGACAAAAACCGAATGGATGTGCTCAAAAACCGCAGAAAATACGAAGAAACCGATATTATCGATATTTTCAAGAAGAAAAAAGTACTGTTTTTCACAGTTCAGCTCATCATGTCGGGCTATCAGAAGAAAATCGCAGAAAAAACGGGTTCCGCGCCGGGTTCTGAATTTAAAAAGGCGATCGAACTTGCCGAAGAGAAGGATCTCAAGCTCGTAAATGCAGACCGCGATATTTCTGTTACGCTGAAAAGGACTATCAACGCGATGACATTCAAGGAAAAAGTGAAATTCTTCACCGGAATGCTTTTCGGCGATGATAAGGATGTTGATGAAAAAGCGATCGAAGAGCTGAAAAAAGGCGACATGCTGATGCAGATAATCGGCGAAATGCAGGATGAATTTCCTTCGCTCAAGCGGACGATCCTTGACGAAAGAGACCGCTATCTGGCAGCAAATATAGCGCAGAATTTAGGCGAAAAAACTGTTGCGGTAGTCGGCGCGGCACATGTTCCCGGCATTCTCCGCAGACTTCAGGAAGAAAAACCGGAAGAGGACTCTCTCGATGACATAAATTTCGTTCCGAAAGGCTCGAAAGTTACGAAAATAATCCCGTGGATAATACCGCTTCTCATTATCGGAATGTTCATCTACGGATTTTTCAACGGAAACGCCCCCGACACGCTTGAAGCGGCAATCTGGTGGGTCGTAATAAACGGCACTCTTTCTGCACTCGGCTGCGCGCTCGCTTTAGGTCATCCGCTCACGATTTTAGCCGGATTTATTGCCGCTCCGATAACGAGCCTCAATCCCACGATCGGCGCCGGAATAGTCACCGGCTTCGTCCAGCTTTACCTCGTGAGACCGCGCGTCATCGACCTCGAAACCGTCTCGCAGGACACGATGCACCTCAAAGGATGGTGGAAAAACAAACTTTCGCGCACTCTTCTGGTTTCGCTTTTCTCTTCAATCGGAAGTTCGATCGGAACTTTCGCCGCACTGCCCTTCCTCATGAAACTGCTGATGTAATTATAAAATCACGAAAAAGCAGCTAAAAAGGGAGTTTATCTGATTATAACCCGATATACTCGTAAAAAATCATAAGTTTATAGGGTTGTAACCATATAAAGTTGACAAAAAATCTTTTTTTATAAAAATTGCCGCGGAGGTGGAGAATGATCTACAGAAAAAAATATATGGAAAAAATACTTCCGTTTGTGGATACGCCGTTCGTGAAGATTTTTACCGGCATCAGGCGTTGCGGCAAATCGACAATCATGCAGATGCTTCGCGAAGCTCTGGCTGAGCGCGGGATCAAAGCTGAGCAGATTCTTTTTTACAAGCTTGATTCGCTTGAATACGAGAACATGACAAATATTGAACTATTCAACGAAATCAAGGCTCACCTCTGCAAAAACGGAAAAACATACATTTTTCTTGATGAAATTCAGGAAGTTGAATCGTGGGAAAAGACTGTAAACTCTCTGATGAGCGGTTTTGACACCGATATTTATGTCACTGGCTCGAATTCGAGGATGATGTCTGGCGAAATCTCGACTTATCTGACGGGAAGATACATCTCTTTCCGCATTTTTCCACTTACTTTTTTTGAATATCTCGATTTTAGGGAAGCATACACCGAAAAAGGGACTTTGAAAGAGGAATTCGCCCGTTTCATGCGTTTCGGCGGCTTTCCGGCGATACATCTGCGCAATTATTCGGAGGATGAGGCTTACACGATTGTCCGCGATATTTACAATTCCACTATTTTCACAGACATTGTGAAAAGGAATGAAATCCGCAAAGTCGACCAGCTTGAAAGGGTTGTTAAATACGCTTTTGACAACGCGGGACGGATCTTTTCTGGGATGACGCTTTCAAAATATATGAAAAAACAGAACCGAACCATGGATCCCGAAACCGTTTACAGCTATCTGGAAAAGCTTGAAAAAGCCTATATTCTGCACCGATGCCAGCGCTATGACATAAAAGGAAAAGAGTTTCTTAAAACGCAGGAAAAATTCTATTTAGCCGACACTTCGCTGCGTTATTCCGTGCTCGGGTACAATTCTGACACGGTTTCTGCTATGATGGAAAACATCATTTATATCGAGCTCTTGTCTCGCGGTTATTCCGTTTATGTCGGAAAAATGGATTCTTTTGAAATCGATTTCGTTGCCATCAGACAGAATGAAAAACTCTACATTCAGGTCTGCCGCGAAATAAACACCGCCAAAACCGAAACCCGGGAATACGAAAACCTTCATAAAATCAAAGACAACTATCCGAAATATGTAGTCAGAATGGACGATTTCGCCGACGGAAACAGCGAAGGAATCCGCACAATGCACATTTCAGATTTTCTCCTTAGCAGTGAGTATTAAACTCGCCGGAATCACGAAAAA
>JAGCNV010000084.1 GCA_017645765.1 bacterium
AAACTATTCAATTATCTTGGAAACGACACCAGCACCAACCGTTCTTCCGCCTTCTCTGATTGCGAAACGGAGACCTTCGTCCATTGCGATCGGAACTATAAGATTTGCCGTGATTTTTACATGGTCACCGGGCATTACCATCTTGATGTCTTCCGGAAGCTCAAGTGTACCTGTAACATCCGTCGTTCTGAAGAAGAACTGCGGTCTGTAACCGGTGAAGAACGGGGTGTGACGTCCGCCTTCTTCCTTCGTAAGTACGTAGCACTCACCGATGAACTTCGTATGAGGAGTGATACTTCCCGGTTTCGCGAGAACCTGTCCTCTCTCTACTTCGTCCTTCTTCGTTCCTCTAAGGAGACAGCCTACGTTGTCGCCTGCTTCGCCCTGATCAAGGAGCTTTCTGAACATCTCAACGCCTGTTACTGTCGTTTCCTGCGTCGGTTTAATACCAACAATCTGAACCTTGTCGCTGACTTTGATTACGCCGCGCTCGATTCTTCCCGTTACAACTGTTCCACGGCCGCTGATGCTGAATACGTCTTCGATCGGCATAAGGAACGGTTTATCGATATCTCTCTGCGGATCCGGAATATAATTGTCAATCGCTTCCATAAGCTCATGGATGCACTGGCAGTCCGGACCGTTCGGATCATCCGAGTTAAGTGCGTTGAGTGCGCTTCCTTTGATTATAGGAATCTCGCTGCCCGGGAAATCGTAGCTGCTGAGAAGATCTCTGATTTCCATTTCTACGAGTTCGATGAGCTCGGGATCGTCAACCATATCTACTTTGTTAAGGAATACTACCATATACGGAACGCCTACCTGACGGCTCAGAAGGATGTGCTCTCTTGTCTGGGGCATCGGACCGTCTGCTGCGCTTACTACGAGGATCGCACCGTCCATCTGTGCTGCACCGGTGATCATGTTTTTTACGTAGTCTGCGTGGCCCGGGCAGTCAACGTGTGCGTAGTGGCGTTTTTCTGTCTGATACTCAACGTGTGCCGTTGCGATCGTGATGCCTCTTGCCTTCTCTTCCGGAGCCTTATCGATGTTGTCGTAGCTTACGAACTCTGCGCCGCCTACTGCTGCCAGAGTCTTCGTGATCGCTGCCGTCAACGTCGTTTTGCCGTGGTCTACGTGACCTATCGTACCGATGTTTACATGCGGTTTGCTTCTTTCAAATTTCGCTTTTGCCATTTTTTCCTCCTTTTAAAAGGTTATATTATCTTCCGCCAAAGGTTTTCATTTGATTAAACCTAAGTGGAGCCCTCAATCGGAATCGAACCGATGACCTCATCCTTACCAAGGATGCACTCTAGCCGTCTGAGCTATGAGGGCATTCCATTAAAAGAATGGAGCGGGAAACGGGATTCGAACCCGCGACCCTTAGCTTGGAAGGCTAATGCTCTAGCCAGCTGAGCTATTCCCGCTCAAAAGTGGTGGAGGGGGGAGGATTCGAACCTCCGAAGCCATCGGCGGCAGATTTACAGTCTGATCCCTTTGACCGCTCGGGAACCCCTCCGAAAAAAGTGGAGCTAGCGATGGGACTTGAACCCGCAACCTTCCGATTACAAGTCGGGAGCTCTGCCAATTGAGCTACGCTAGCATTTATGCTCAAGTTTCAAACAGCATTAAAGCAGGGGCAAGATAGTCGAAAAATTATGAAAGTCAAGGTTTTTTAAAAAAAAATCACTTTTTTCTTTAAATTCCACAGAAAAAGCCATGCGCCAGTCGCAAAAATACGCAAACTTGATTTTTGATTTTCTTGGTGCTACATTGCCCCGCATTTCGCTTATTACTATTATTTTTGGAGGAAAAAAATGGCAGCAAAAGGTTTGGTTGAAATCTCAGTAGAGACCTGCAAAGGCTGCGGTCTGTGCGTTCACTACTGTCCAATGAAGTGCCTGGCTATCAACGAAGCCGACACGAACTCTTACGGTCTGCATTACGCTCAGAGCGTTGAACCCGACAAATGCATCGGTTGCGCTAACTGTGCTGTAATGTGTCCTGACGGCGCAATCACCGTTTACAAACAGTCTAACTAATAATGGAGGCGGACGTGGAGAAGAAAATAGCTTTTATGAAAGGCAACGAGGCACTTGCTGAAGCTGCTCTCAGAGCCGGCATGACCGGTTACTTCGGATACCCCATCACTCCCCAGACGGAAGTTATCGAGTATCTCTGCAAGGCAAAGAATCCGAATGATGACAAGTACCCGAAATTTACAGTTCTTCAGGCAGAAAGTGAAGTTTCGTCGATCAACATGGTTTACGGCGCGGCAGCTGCCGGCGGCAGAATCATGACGACAACATCTTCACCGGGATTCTCCCTTATGCAGGAAGGTATCTCCTACATCGCATGTGCTGATATTCCGTGCGTTATCGCAAACGTTCAGCGCGGCGGCCCCGGACTCGGAACAATCCAGCCCAGCCAGGGTGACTACTTCCAGTCTGTAAAAGGCGGCGGTCACGGTGACTACAAACTTATCGTTTTCGCACCGAACTCTGTTCAGGAAGTCGTTGACTACACATACAACGCTTTCGACCTCGCAACCAAATGGATGTGCCCGGTTCTCATTCTTTCCGACGGCGCAATCGGCCAGATGATGGAAAAAGTCGTTCTTCCGGAGCCGATCCCTGCAAGAACCGCTGACGAAATGAGAGACGAAAAACCGTGGGCAACCAACGGCAAAGGCAACAGAAAACAGAGAAACATCATCACTTCTCTCAACATCCAGTCCGATGCAATGGAAAGAAGAAATAACGAGCTTCAGGAAAAATACAGAAAGATCGAAGCTGAAGAAGTCCGCTATGAAACATACAAAGCTGACGACGCGGAAATCCTCATCACCGCTTACGGTCTTTCCAGCCGTGTCTGCAAGAAAGCAGTCGACATCGCACGCGAAGAAGGACTCAAGATCGGTCTTGTAAGACCTATCACTCTGTGGCCTTTCCCGACCAAAATCATCGACGAATTCGCAGCAAAACCGAATGTAAAATTCTTCATCGACATAGAAATGAACGTCGGTCAGATGGTCGAGGACGTAAAACTTGTCGTCAACGGCCGCAAACCGGTTTACTTCTACGGCAGAACGGGCGGTATTCTTGCTACGGCAGAAGAGATCCTTGAACAAATCAAAGCTAAAATGTAGGGGGATGAAATGAAAGAAGGATACACACTTGTTTACAAAAGACCCGACACGCTTCTTAAAACAAGAATGCACTACTGCCCGGGTTGTTTCCACTCGATTCTTCACAAACTCATCATGGAAGTTGTTGAAGAAATGGGAATCCAGAACGATGTTATCGGTGTAAGCCCGGTCGGCTGCTCCGTTTTCGCTTACGACTACATGGACGTTGACTTCCAGGAAGCTGCTCACGGCAGAGCTTGCGCAGTCGCAACAGGTATCAAGAGAACACTTCCGAATAAGCCGGTTTTCACCTATCAGGGCGACGGCGACCTTGCAGCTATCGGTCTTGCTGAGACGATGCACGCCTGCAACCGCGGCGAAAAGTTCTCGATCTTCTTCGTAAACAACGCGATTTACGGTATGACGGGCGGTCAGATGGCTCCGACGACACTCGAAGGCCAGATCTCCACGACAAGCCCCTACGGCAGAGACCCGAAGAATGTCGGCTACCCGATGAAAATGGCTGAAATGGTAAGCCAGCTTCCGGGCGTCGCTTACTGCGAAAGAGTCTGCCTCAACAATCCGGTAAACGTCAGAAAGGCTAAAAAGTCGATCCGCAGATGCTTCGAGATCCAGGCTATGAACCTTGGAACGACTTTCCTTGAAGTTGTTTCCAACTGCCCGACGAACTGGAGACTTTCACCGATCAAAACACTTGACTTCGTTGAAAACAACATGCTCAAGTACTATCCGCTCGGTGTTAAGAAAGATGTAACCGCAGAGAACAAATAAGGGAGGAATATATGTTAGCTGAAATGATTTTCGCAGGATTCGGCGGCCAGGGCGTACTTTCCATGGGAAAAAACCTTGCTTACGCTGCAATTGAAGACGGCAAGGAAGTAAGCTGGATGCCTTCTTACGGCCCGGAACAGAGAGGCGGCACGGCAAACTGCATGGTAAACATCAGCGACGAACCTATCGCAAGCCCGATCGTTCAGGCTTATGATGCAGCAGTCGTTTTCAACCAGCCTTCGCTTGAAAAATTCGAGTCGAAAGTAAAACCCGGCGGCGTTCTTGTCTGGGAAAGCTCCACGATCAAAAAGCACCCGACACGCACCGACATCACAGTTGTTGCAATTCCGGCAATCGAGATCGCTACAAACGAGCTCAAAAACACCCAGGTCATGAACATGATCGCCCTCGGCGCACTGCTCAAACACCTTCCGGTCGTTCAGATCGAGACCGTTATCAAGGCTCTCGAGCACACTCTTCCGGAAAGACACCACAAACTCATCCCGCTCAACGAGCAGGCAATGAGAATCGGTTGGGACAGAGCATAATTTAAAGTTTTTTCATGGTAGCTCAGCGGCTCTTCGGAGCCGCTTTTTTTTGTTTTTTTTCATATTTTTACTATTGAAATCAAAAAAAAAACATATAATACCATGTTTTTTGTTCAAACAAATTTGGAGGCTGACCATGACTAAGAAATCACTATTGACACTTGTTTCGGCAGTTCTGCTTGTTTTCATGTTTCTCGCTTGCGACAGCAACATAACAAAGGACGGTTGCACTATAGGCAAGTCATTCGGCACTCATTCGCTGACGACGAAAAAAGATGTCACACAAACCTGCATCAAAGAGATTGCGGCGGCTCTTTTTCCGGAATGCGGATGGCAGAGCAGCGAGGAAAGTACATCCGACCACATTGCGTCTTTACAACGGCTTGATGTCACTTTCGGCAATGAATGCAAAGACAAAAATGATGCGGACAAATCGGTGAAATGTCCCGATTTTGTTCCGAAATCTTTAAAACTTACGAAACTCTCCGGATGCGAGGTCTACAGCATTGATCCGCACACAAACTGCATAGCTCCGTGCGCCGACCTCTATTTCTCGACAGACAATGATACCTTCAAGACAGTTTATGCCGGGTCAGGATACTCTTATGAGGACAAACTTTATAATTTTATAAAATCATCCGGCGAAGGCGGTGTTTCTCTTGAATCGAAATTCGTAGTCGGCACAAACGAAGCGGTTTTTACATGGCTTGAAAAAGCTGAAAACGGTGCGGAAACCGAGAAAAAAATATCTGTAGAAATGGAAATCGCTGACCCGGACAAATGTAAGGACAGAGAAGGAAGACAATATTACGAAGGCGATTTAATAGCTCAAGGATGCGGAATTATGGTCTGTGAAGAAACAGGCTGGGAGATTTATTACGATCACAGACCTGAGTGCACCGGCTGTAATCCTTCAACATCTGACACAAAAAATTGGAGATGTCATGATGACACAACTGTACTCGAATGGTGTACCTGTGAGAAAAACGAAGATTCCAGTGAAGGCAGTTACGGAAAATGGAACTGCATCGACAGAATCGATCTCCAGTGTCCGCCCAGAGTAGAGGAATGTGAAGACAGCGAAGGGAGAAAATATAAGAGAGGTGACAAAATTGCCTTGGAATGTGATGAAGTGTACTGCACAGCTGCCGGCTGGCATCCGACTGGCGACCCTTTGATATGCGATGTTTTATGTCCGGATTCCATCGGAGACAAAAAGAATTGGCTGTGCGCTGACGGAGTCACCGAAGTTGACTGGTGCGAATGTGTCACTGACGAAGAAACAGGCGGAAAATGGATCTGCCCTGACAGAGTTGATCTCAACTGTCCGACAATATAAAGGCAAAAACCTCGCCGCTTATTTCGAGATAAAATAAGATTTTTGCCGGAGATTCAAAAATGAGCCATTTTTTCCCGATTTTAATTGTTTTCTGCATGATTTTTGTTTCGTGCGCAACTGCGCCGGAGCGTAAAACCGAGGAAAAGAAAGAAAAACCGGTGCATGTTGAATCGGAATACGGGATCCGCGTGACTCCGGAAAGTGTCGAGATCTACGAGGTCAGAAAAGTGGAAGACGAGGATTTCGACAAACTTTTTGCAGAAGCAAACCGCCTTTTCGACGAAAACAAGCTTGACGAGGCGGAGCGGCTCTACACAAGAATCGCGGAAATGAATCCGGAACACGCTCTTGCGCCGTCATGCCGCTACAATGCGGGTCTGATTGCAATCAGGCTCAAAAACTGGGAAGAAGCGGAAAAGAATTTTTTCTCGGCTTACCGGACGATGCAGAAACCCGAAGACAAACGCGACGCCCTTCTCAACTGGCTTGAAGCGGCAAGAAACGCAGAAATTTGGGAAAAAATCTCCGAAATCAGCGGGAAGATCATCGGCAATTTTCCGGCTCACAGCGAATTTAAGGAATCCGACAGGCGCGAGATCTCGCTGCGTTATGCCGAATCACTCATCATGACGGGCAAAATCGAGGAAGGACGCCGGCTTGCGGATTACTGGAGAATGACGATTTTAAGGGAAACTCCGCACAGAGAAGCGGTCTACATCCCGGAGCTCGCCCTCGCCTACTTCGTTCTAGGAAGAAGTTTCGTCAAAGAATTCCAAGAGTTACCTCTCGGCGACTCGACTGAAAGCCTTGAAGAAAAGTGCAGAAAAATCGTCGAAGCACAGACTCAGTTTTTAAAAGCGATAAATGTCGGAGTTATCTTCTGGACAAACGCATCAGCCTTCGAAGCGGCTAAACTCTACACCGATCTATACGCGGAAATGGAGGCAAAACCCGTTCCCGAAGACTTGTCTGACGAAGAAAAACCGGTCTATACCTGCGAACTCTGGAAAAAGATCTCGATCCTCCTTAGGAAATCGCGCAAAACCCTCGTCAAAAGCACCGAAGCCGCCAAAAAAATCGGCGAAGAGAACGAATACACCGAAAAAAGTTTCAAAATGGTTGAAGAAATCGACCGTATCTACGAAGAAAAAGAGAATATCTGCAGGAATTAGAGCTTATCTCACGCAGCGGACTGTAACAAAACCATAGGCTGAGCCATATTTGCTTTGAGCATTTATTCGCGCACCACCGAATAAAACCAGCCATGCGGAATCCGAAACATCGGATCTTTCCGAAGATGACCACAACACTATTTGATTGCTGTCCCCCAATTTACTGTAATAACTGTCATCTTTCCAGTCACAGTAGCAGTAACCTTGAGGATACCAGGCATTGGTGTAAAGTTTCCCGTTTTTTTCACTGATTCTGCACTTGCCGCCGCTCTCTGTCTGCGGACAGTTTTGGATCAAGGTCCTGAGTTCGTCAATGGTAGGCATTCTCCAGTCGGAATATCCGCATTCGGTCAGATTGTTGCAGTAATCGACTGCCTCAAACCAGTCAACCGGGAAATTCGCATAAGGAAAGGATGACCACATACTGCCTTCCACTTCA
>JAGCNV010000085.1 GCA_017645765.1 bacterium
CGATCAGGATCCTTTTGAGTACATCCCCAGACGTATTAGGATCTATGATTACGAGGGATATGAAGCGGATTGGGATGGAAAATTAAAGTACTATGAAAAACATATTTGGAAAACAGATTCTGAAAACGAGCAAAAGGAAGAAGATGGAAGCGAAGATTCAGCCGAAAGCGAGGAGTGATAAATGAAAGCGTATTTAGAAACCGTCGCCCTGCTTTTCGCGCTTGTTTTCGCCGCGGGTTTCGCCTTCGCGGAGAGCCAAATCGAAAAAGAAGAGGCCGCGCGCGCTGAATATGAGAAGCGGCTTAAACAGGTCAGGATAAAATTCGATGACCTTTTCTTCAACGGAGAAAGCGGTTTTACAGAAGAGAACGGCACAAATTTCTGGCGGGGCTCTGAGAGTTTTGAAGACGATTTTCCCATCGTGCACCCTCGCATGACCGCCGTTACCAATCTAGTCCTTGCCAAAGATTATCTTTGCTTAGTCGAAAGATCAAATTATCTGAAAGACGCCTACGTTTTGGCTTTCTGGGCACCGGAACTTCTTTTTCAGCTTCCTTTCAATGAAGTGATCGATTATTACCGCGCAATGCTGGAGGAAGAGATACCCGTTCCCAGGCGCATAAAGGAAAAACTGGAAGAGGATCACTACAATGATCCGGCCTTCTGGTCTTTGAAACTTTCCAAATTCAACCACAACACCCATAAAAGAACCAACGAAGTTTTGAGAGTGCGAGAGATACTTAGTGATTTTGACAAAGCAATCCCTAAAGAGGAAAGGAAGGCCAGGGAAAAATGTATCGAAGCGGAATTCGTTTATTTCCTGGAAGGGCCGCAGAAGGCAGCCGATTTCCTTTTAAGCGAGATCGCAAAGGAAAAGGATCCCTCGGAGCGTCAGACGCTTTATGTGAAAGCCGCAAGCTTTTATTATCCCGATCAGGAATCGCCCGGCAAAATAATGAAAGCGCTAGCTGGCGACAAAGACATTCCGGACCCTCTCGCGATATTTGGAAGCTGTCACAACGCCTCGTGTTTTAGAGTTTTGGATCAAGGCCTTCTCCCGCATTGGGAAAAAGCGATGCGCGCAAAAGATCCGCAAACAGCGGTGGAGGCCTGGCTGATTTTCGACAGATATTTCAATTGTATGCGCTTTTGCGACCCAGATCCGCAAATCAACGAGGGCCTTCCGAACAAAGCAAGACAATTTTTAGAAAGTATTATGGGATCGACCTCGAAATTCAGGCCTCTGAAGGATAATTTTCTGAAATATCTAAAGGAGGAGGCGCCTTTCAAAGAAGCTGATTTTTTCAAATGCCTATCCGAAACGGAATTAAAGGCGGAACACGATAAAAAGGACGATTATGTAGCCGAGACGTCGCCTGGGCGTCTGACATGCTCTCTCAGAGTTATGAAGATGTTCGGAGGAACCGAGGCGCTTGAGGAGTACGCTAGGAGAAAGCTCGGGACCTGGCAGGAACTGGAAAGAAAACGTTCCGACGAGACCGGAAATGGAGAAAACCATCCGTGGCAATGGCGGCAATTTTGGGAAAAATACCGTGATGAAGCGAAAATCTACGGATTTTTGCCCCTTTTCAAGGAGAAAATGCTTGCTTTTATAGAACAATACC
>JAGCNV010000086.1 GCA_017645765.1 bacterium
AAAGGGAGTCTTGACCGCTTTACCATTTGCGAACAATTCGTCGCAGGAAAGATCGATGTCGTCGTTCCAGATCACTCCGCAGCCGCCGACATCGACTTCAACATCGTAAAACAGCTCTTCCGATTTTTCCAAAGCTTTGAAAGCTTTCCATTTTTTTAAAAGCGGTTTAACATCATAGATCTTGGTTACGCCTTCAGTGAACTGAACAAGAAGGCGGAATTTCGGCAGCGCGCTGACTCCCTTTATTTTGTGAAACATAATTTATCTCTCCATTCAAGATTAAAATTATGGTTATATGATATCACTAAATAGTGATATTGTCAATGACATTAATTCACATTTTTTGATGATGAGCATCATCTAATCACTATTTTTTAGGAAGCTTCTTTGATTCTTTTGGCAACTGCTTTTCCTCCCTTGCGACACGTCTTTCCACTTTTCTTATGTCCTCGGCAGGCGGCAACTCCTCCGGTTTAATTCCGCGATGTGCCAGCATTCCCCTAACACTTTTGTTATTCTGCATGTGTTCAGCAGACCATTTTCGTGAGCTCACGAAAAACAAACATTATCAACAACTTACACTAAGGAAAACGATTGATGGGCAGTATTTTTTAATGTGAAAAAAACTCAATCAGACCATTTTCGTGAGCTCACGAAAAACCCACATTATCAGCAGCTTACACAAAAGCAGCACCGGTAAGCAGCGCTATTTTCGCTCCGGCAATGAAAAAATATTGTTGTTCAAGACCCGGTTGGTGGCGATCGCCTCAGGAATCGAGTTGATGTCCGGCCATTTGTGCGTCACGGCCTCGTAGAACAGCTCTTCCTGAGGAAACGGCTCCTCACCCGTCATTGCTTTGTCTATGGCTGAAAAAAGGTCATAGGGAGTGAAAAAGTTCGTCGCGCAATTATTCCAGAACTCTTTCGATATGTCGTAGTCGGCAATCCGATCTTTAAAGAATTCTTCGTTTCGTTCGCAGTGGCGATAACTTTCCACAAGGTGCCTGACGAAATTAGTCTCGTCCCCAAGCTCCAAACAATAATCCGCTCCGTCCCAATGCCGCCTGTATTTCATGAATTTCCAGTCGATGCTTGGAACATCCACCATGATCAGCGCCAGCGCCTGCTTGGGAAAACGCAGTTCGCTGTAAGCTCGGGCAGCGAAGATATAGGAGTAGGATATGTATGTCAGGCAGGTGGGAAACTGGTTTACCCTTAGGAGGTGGTCCAGCGCCCCTTCTTGCGCTAGTTCGGCGGAGGGATACCAAGTCTTCTCATAAGGGCGTTCTATGGCCATCCTGCCCAGGAAGAAATGCGCCGCTCCTTTTGTAAAGCCGTCGCCGTTTTCCGGAAGCAGGAAAAACTCGAATCCTTCCTTCGCTCGTTCGTATTCGCCTTTCCAGTAGAGCCTTTCCACCATCCAGTATAATTTCCCGGAATATCCGGGAATAAGCAAAAGATCCTTGTAGCGGGCAAGGTCGAGCAGAGGATCTCCGCTGTCCTCGAACTTGTTCTTCAGCTTCTCGAAATCGTTCAGGGCCTGGACGGCTTTGCTCAAGGAGATCATTCCGTTGTAGCGCTGCTTGCATTCCGGACCCCAGAAATAGTCGATGTTTTCCTTCATCGTCCGCCAGGGCAATATCCTAGCCGCGCCTTCTTCCTTCTCTTTTTCCGAATAAAGCTCCGGAAATTTTACCCTCAGCTTTTCCTCCGCTTTAGGGAGCCATATTTTCCGAGCGAATATGTAGACTTCTTCCGGCTCCGTTCCTTTTTCAAGTTCCTGCAAAACAGTTTCCCGCTCTTCGGCGGATATATACTCGTTTATATCCGCCAAAAAGACTGTCAGCTCTTCTTTCGTCACTCCCGCGTTCAAAATCAAAGGCCCTAAGAAGAGCCCCAGAAGAAAATATGTCAGGCAGAGTCTTAGTATTCGCATAGTTTCTTATTTCACCGATTCCGGCGCTATGGTTTCCACTTTTGCCCGCTCATTCAGTATCATGGCTATTATGGGCATCCTTTCTTCGTCCGCCGGCTGCCAAAGCGCCAGGTTTGTCAGAAGGTCGTACATCTTCCTGACAGTCTGCGGCTCTTCCACCGATACTTCTCCCATTCCAAACTCTATGCCGAGTTTTAAGGTTTCCAGATCAGAACTCTTATGCTCTTTTAGCCAGGCGGACAATTCCTTCAGCTTTTCTTCCCGCGTCTTTCCGGAAAGCGTTATCAGCGTCAGGGCGAACTTGGGCGTCATTGCTCCGCCTTTTTCTTTAAACTTTGCCAGAAAAGCGTTCAGATCTCCCACGCTCTCCGGGAAGCGGTCGCAATACTCCTCGAAGGACTTCAGCTGCTCCTGATCAAAGGGATCGTAGAGTATCATTTCCTTTTGGGTCTCTATTCTTCCCCTTTGGTTCTTTTGCGTGACGTGATAGGCTCTTATCCTGTGAAAAAGATATTTGTAGCTCTTCCACTGCTTGTCCTTCGCTTTTTCCGCCCAAAGA
>JAGCNV010000087.1 GCA_017645765.1 bacterium
TCCTTCGTGGTCGTACCGAAAGCGACGACGATGGTTTCGTTCAGCAGATTGGTGTCCTCTTCCATGACGACGTTGATGATACGGCGTCCTTCCACAGGAATCTTCTGGCCGACGAAGCCGATGTACGTGACGGACAGGACGGCGTTCGACGGAGCGTTGATGGAGTATCGGCCATCCGCACCGGTAATGACGCCATTGCTGGTACCGTCAACAATCACCGCTGCTCCTTCGAGCGGGGCTCCCGTCAAGTCGGTCACCGTGCCGCTGATGGAGATATTCTGCGCGAAGGCGGACACCGACGCGAGCAGAATCGCAGCAGTCATGAAAAAAAGTTTTACTTTTTTCATAAGCAAGATACTTTGGTTAAACATTGATATAGTTGATAGCGATTAAATCCTGATCGCGTGCAAATACACTACTAAAAGGGCTGCCTCACCATTTATCAAGGTGCAAATATTAAAAACAAAAACGAAATATGCAAATTTCAGAAAATATTCATTTAGTGTCAATTAATGATTTTCATTCCCCAAAACTGCGACGGATTGAAACAAAAAGGGAGGGTTCTGTTTAACAAGTGGAAGATATCCTGGAACTCCACAAAAAAATAAAAAATATTAATACCCTTTTTATTTTGTGTTTTATGTGCCGTACCGGCTGAAAAATCGCCCTCTCGGCAGGGTTTTGCACCGCCTTGCTATTATTTTATAAGGTAGTTATCAACACCTGCCTGTTGATAAATCCAGAATTCACCTTCCAGGCCCCTCCAGCGCACTTCCTTCCTCCAAAAAACCGGCTTTGATTCGTTTTTGGCCCTTTCTCGCGCTGAATCGGGGGTTCTTTCTCCTTTTTTTTGCCAAAAACTCGATTTTTTATTCATTTCTTTAAGTTATCAATTACTTACATTTTATAAATAAAAAAGTATATTTTTGTTACATTTTTACAGTATTATTTAATAATTAGTTCTTAACAGTAACATCATTAATATAATGGTCAATTTGCATATTTCAATTTTGTTTACAATATTTGCAGCGGTTTTGGTAGTGTATTTTGCCGTTTCCTCGGCTTTTACCCTATGAAAAACGAAAAAACTATTCACAAATATTGTTTAACCAAAAATCAACTTATGAAGAAAATCTCCATTTTTCTTTCGTTGATGCTCCTCACCATGGCCACTGCCTTCGCGCAGAACGTCACGGTTTCCGGATCCATCAAGGATGCCGTCACCGATGAGGCTATCCCCGGAGCATCAGTCTTGTTGAAGGGAACCCGCACGGGCGCCGTTGCAGATCTGGACGGTAACTACTCGATCAGGGTTCCGAGCGGAAGCACCCTCGTCTTCTCCTCCATCGGCTACCAGACTGAAGAGGTGGTCGTGAACGGAAGCGGAAACCGGGTGATTCCCATCGCACTTCAGCCTGACTCCGAGTTACTTTCCGACGTGCTCGTCGTGGCTTACGGTACGGCGAAGAAAGAGTCCTTCACGGGATCGGCCCAGACCATCAAGTCCGAGCAGATCGAGAAGAGGACCGTCGCCAACGTCACCAAGGCCCTCGA
>JAGCNV010000088.1 GCA_017645765.1 bacterium
ATCAAATGTCAAATTATTTTTTTCACTTTTTTTGTTTTTTTGCATAACAAGCCAATTTCATTGAAATATTTTTTTCGCCGCCGCAACACTTTTTTGTCGACATATCGAAATATCGATTTTTCGACATGTCGACCGGCGGCATCGAAAAAGACAGAAACGGGCGTTTCTTGTCTTTTTCCTGTTTTTCACTAAAATTTCACGGTTTTGATTTTTGAGGTTTGCATGTATCTTCTTATATATAGAGGTATTAAGCATCTTTTTTCCTTTTATATAAACAGCGCGAGAAAAAAAATCGTCATCGGCGGTAGCGAAGGTGACATTCTCTTCCCTCAGGAACTCCAAAGTTGTGAGCTCGTGATGCGCAAAGAGTTCAACTTCGAGAAAAAAGACTACTCATGGTGCCTTTATCCGACATCCGGCGAGTTCAAACTCAACGGCAAAAAAGTTTCCGGCGGCGAAGTTTTCGAGGATTCCGACGTTTTTTCACTTCAGGATTTCAGCTTTTCGTTCTCGCCGACATCAAATCTTTCCGTTCTTTCAGCAGCGGACGAAGCCCCTTCCAAAGCGGGCAACACGCTAATAATCGAGGATGAACCGACCGAGTTCAAGAACATCGAGACTACTTACGGCGGCGTGCATAAGACTTTTGTTTTCAGACCAGGGCGCAAAATCGTGATCGGCAGAAAAAATGCCGACATTTCTGTAGCCTTCAACGAGGTTTCAAGCGAACACGTCATTCTCGAAATGCAGGAAAAAGGGGTAAACTTCATCAACAAAGGTAAAAACGGCACATGGGTAAACGGTGTGAGGATCAACAGCGGCATTCTCGAAGAGGGCAAATATCACCTTTCGATTGCCGGAAGACACGATGTCACAATAAAAATCAACAAGGAAAAAACCAGCGAAACCTTCCTCGCAGGCAGTCTTTCGCCATATTTCGAGCAGATCGAAAACTGGCTCAACCAGCCCGTTCTTTTCCGCAACCATCCGATAATCCTTCTTTCGGGTGAAAGCGGATCGGGCAAAGAGGTTTTTGCCGAATTCATTCACAAAACAAGCGGCAGAAAAGGGGCTTTCATCACTTACAACGCGGCAAGCATCCCCGAAACACTGGCAGAAAGCGAGCTTTTCGGCACTGCGAAGGGCGGCTTTACCGGCGCTGAAGAGCGTGACGGCGCATTCATGCAGGCTGACGGCGGAACTCTGTTTCTTGATGAAATCGCAGAAATTCCGATAAATCTTCAGTCGAAACTTCTCCGCGTTCTTGAAGACTGGAAAGTGCGCAAAGTGGGCGAAAGCGGCGTCGGAAGGACAGTTGACGTGAACCTCGTTCTTGCGACAAACAAAAATCTTGAAGATGCAGTCAGCGCACAGACTTTCAGGAAAGACCTTTTTTACAGAGTTTCGACTCTTCACATCAAAATTCCGCCGCTTCGTGAACACAAAGACGACATAATCCCTCTCGCAAAGCACCTTTACCGCGCTTTGAGCGGCAGGGAACTTGAAATAAAACCCGATGCAGCGGAAAAACTTGAATCATACAGCTGGCCCGGCAACGTGCGGGAACTGAAAAGCGTGATCACGCGTTTCGCCTACACCGGAAAAAGCGTTCTTACGGCAAACGACCTTTTATTCTGACACGGTGTCAAAATGAGCGGTTCGTTGAGATGCGACACACTTTCCGGCGATTTTAAAATATTCCAGCCCGAAAACGGCCAGCGTTACAGCACCGACGATCTTCTCACCGCATGGCTTGCAATAAAAACTGTTTCAGCTGATCCGCCGTCACGTTTTTTAGATCTCGGAAGCGGCCTTGCAAGCGTTCCGATGATAGTTTTGTGGAAATTTCCAGGTTTGAGCGGCATCGGCGTCGAAATCAGGCCGAACCGGTACGAACTTGCCGAAAAATCGCTTGAAATCAACGGTCTGACCGAGAGATTTCACATAATCCACGGGGATCTGCGCGAACTTGCTCTTGATGAAAAATTTGATCTCATCACTTCAACCCCGCCTTACTATCAAAGTGCCGAAGGGCCGATCAGTGAAAACGACGACAAAGCCGCGGCCCGTTTTGAACTCAACGGCAGCATTGACGATTATTTCAAAACTGCCGCGAAACACCTTTCAGAAAAAGGGTTTTTCATTACTGTGTATCCTTTTTTATACGCTTCCAGAGTTTATGCCGCAGCCAAAAACTGCGGAATGTTTATCAATTCAAGGGTTGACTTCATTCCTAAGGATGGCAAGCAAGCGCTTATTTCGATATTTTCGGCATCTTTTTCCGAGACAGAAACCGAACAAAAGCTCCTTGTAATGAGGGATTCATCCGGAAATCACACAAAAGAATACAATGACGCGAGAATACTCTGCGGATTTAAACCGAAAAAGTGAGGTAAAACATGGCAAAAAACACGATAATTTCAGAAAAACAGGTCGCAGATATGCGCGTTTTCACGGTATCGGAAGTAGAACTCGACAAGTCGGGGCGTCGCGTAACACATTCGATCATCAGGTTCTGCGGGACCGCGTCTATTCTGGCAATAACGAAAGATGGCAAAATCCTGCTCGAAAAGCAGTACAGAACACCAATAGACCGCTGGATCTACGAGATTCCGGCTGGAAAAATCGACAAAGGTGAAGATCCGACGCACTGCATAATCAGGGAACTCGAAGAAGAGACCGGTTACCGCCCGATAAAGATCGCAAAAACCTTCGAAGCCTACACCTCATGCGGCTGCAGCGATGAATACATGCACTATTTTACCGCTTTGGTCGAAAAAATTCCCGAAGGCGAACGCAGACTTTTCCCAGAAATCGATGAAGACCTTGAAATACTCGAAGTAACACCCGAAGAAGCATGGAAAATGATCGAAGAAAAACAGATCGTCGATGCGAAATCGATCATGCTGATAACCGCTTTCAAAGCGGGTCTGGCGGGGTTCGAGGGATGACGGAAGTCAAAATCGCAAAAATTATTTCAAACGGCTGCGGGATCGGCTGGGCTGAGGGAAAAACTTTTTTTGTTCCCTACACTCTGCCGGGCGAAACGGTAAAAATCAAAAGCGCGGTGAAGGAGAAAAGTTTTTTCTACACAGACGATTTCGAGCTTCTTGAAGCCTCTCCCGAAAGAAGGAAACCGCTCTGCAGATATTACGGAATATGCGGCGGCTGCTCGCTCCAGCACGCTTCGTATCCAGCGCAGCTGAAAACAAAAAAGCTAATATTTTCAGAGCTTTTGAAGCAGAATCAAATAACTCTCGACATTGATCCGATTGTCATAACGCCGGGAGAAACGGGACTCCGGACCCGCGCGAAACTCTTTTCATTTAAAGGAAAACCGGCATACCGCAAAAAAAGGAACAGCGATTTCGTGCAGATTGAAAGCTGCCAGCTTCTTGACCCTGTTTTTTTTGAAAAAATAGCGGCTGACATCCCGAAACGGCGCGGCGACACGCAGTTTGAATATTCAAAATTCACCGGCGATTTCATGCCAGGCTCCGATATTTTGAGAAAATCGGTAAACGGAAAAATTATGAAGATCCGCCGCGACAGCTTTTTCCAGTCATCGGAAGAAGGTGCCGGAATAATGTGCTCGCTCGTCATGCGCGAAGCAGAGGAAATAAAAGCTGAAAACGCAGTCGATTTCTTCTGCGGAAGCGGTCTCTTCTCGCTTTTTCTCGCTGACAAAGGTATAAAAACAACAGGCTATGAAATCGAAGATGCGGCTTGTAAAAGTTACGCCGAAAATCTCGGAAGCAGAGCAAAAATCGTGAAAATGAATGCCTACAACCTGAAAAATCTTGAAAAAACCGATCTAGTCGTGGCAGACCCGCCGCGTGCCGGACTCGGAGCAAAACTTTCCGGAATCATCAGCGAATGCACTGATCACGTGGTCTACATTGCATGCGAACCGCCCAATTTAGTACGGGATCTCAAAACATTTTTCGCAAAAAGGTTTCACGTGAAACATTTGTATATTATCGACCTTTTTCCGGACACTCCGCACTTTGAAACAGTGTGTGTTTTGAGCCGCGGAAACACTCCGAACGGAGGTTAAATGGCTCCATTTGTCCTGATGGAAGTACTCATTTTTGCCGTAACTGTTCCGGTTATCGCTTATTTTCTGATTTCAAAGAAAATGATTTTTCCGGTTATTGCGTCGGCACTTGCTTCAACCGTATTGGAAATCGTCAATGAACGGGTTTTTGCAGGTCAGGGAACATACTATCCCGCTTCCCTTCTACTTTTCCCCGGCTTTGCATTTCCGACCGCGATCGTTCTTCTGAGCGTTTTTTACTGCTGCATTGTCAACCTTGCCGCATTGAAAATATCGAAATTGTCCGCAGACAGACGCATTTCGCTGCTTATTTTTGCCGTTTCTCTTGCCGCACTCAACTTATTCTCGCTCGCGATAGAAAAAGCGGGGCTCGCTTCAGGATACTGGCTTCCTCGATACCACGCTGAAATGTCGCTGATATACGGATCAATCTACCTTTTTTACCTTACGGTAGTTCTTTCGGGATCATTTTTTTTCATCCGCAAAATCATGCAACAAGAGCGGTCGGATCACTAACGACCTGACCTGCACTCCTGAATTTTGAAAAGCGTGCTTCCTTCGCTGTTTGTCTCGATTTTACGAAGACACGGTGAACTTTCGAGAGAACTTAACGACAGTTTGTCGGCCTTTATCTTCATGAACTCGTGCCAAACTACGAAATGTACCCCTGATTTCCGCAAAAATGCGAATGATTCAGCATCGGGCAGACGGTTTATGTGGTATTGGAAAATCATGCGCGGCGTCGGGAAATAACCGTTCACTCCGTTTATAGAGTCTATTTTGTGCCGGTTCTGCCAGTTTGTGTAAATAATTTCGCGGTTGTACTGGAACAGGTCATCCCACGAATCGACGAACATTCCGATGTTATTCACTTCAAGCTGCGGATTGTCATCTTTTTTTGTAACAAAATCCTTTGGATTACCGAACATTTTCATTTTTTCTTCCGGAAATGTGATATTCATTGCTGCCGGAAGTTCGAGAATCAGCGGCCGGTTTATGTTCTGCCGTTTCACCGTTTCGTAAATTTCGGGCACTTTTTCAGTCATTGAAGCATCAAAACCCTTAAGTGGCATCGGAGTATTCTCGAAAAAGTTAAGCAGGAAAAATGCAGCGGCAACCATGTGAGGTTTCTTCACTTTGCCGCAGATTCTTTCAAATGAAAGCGCCGCCGAAACAGAAACAGCGAATAAAAATATGAAATATGCCCTGACAGCGACACGTAAAAACTTCAAAACAGGCAGCGGCTTGTAGAAAATATAGAGCGGCGAATAAAAAACCTCTTTAAAATTGAACATAAACACCGGTCCGCAGGCAAAAAAGAGACCGGCTGCGGCAAGGAGAATGAACAAAAACCTGTTTTTAGAATTCCACTTGAAAAGAGAATAGGCGAAAAGCGCCAAAGGAAGCAGACCGATAAAGTCACAGTGCCTGACGAAACCCCAGTTCATCGGAATACCTAAAATAGAAGCGACGCTCGGATAAATCAGGTTATCAGGAAGAACAAGAATCGTATCGATAAGGTTGAAACTCGCCATCTTAGCCGTATAAAAAGATTCAAAAACAGGAACAAAATCAAGATGATACAGTGTATTGAGATAGTAAATGAAATTTGGAAGCGCAATAACGAAAGCGGCTGCCGAATAAAGAACCAGATTTTTCACTGCACCGCACAGTTTCATACCCGATTTGTGTGCAAGAAAAGCGTAAAGAACAAAAATCATGAGAAACTGATAGAAAAAAACGTAAAAGGAAAAATATATTTCCAACCCAGCCAAAATACTTGAAATTATTAAATATTTATTCTTACTTTCGTCAAAGTAACGGTATATCAGATGAAGTGCAACTGCCGGAATGAAAAAGAAGATTATTACCGAATCGTCAATATGCGCAAAAACCATGTTACTGCAAGTAAAACAAAATCCGGCAAAAAGCTGTGCCGGGAAAAAGGATGTAAAATTGCCGGTAAAAACAAAAATCCCGAATGCCGTCAAAGCCAGAAGAAGTGTTATGAAAAAATAATTTGTCCAAGCATCACTAATGCCCAAAGCCTTGAAAAACATTAGAAGAATCTGCATTCCTGGTGCGGATTCTCCGTAAGCGAGCGGATTTTCAGCAGGAAACATCGCTTTACCAATTTCTTCGCCCGTAAACACAGATTTCAGAGTTTCCAAAGTGCGGGCAGAATAAGTCAGCGCAAGCCACGAATCGCAATTTCCGGAAATTTCGTGCCGCAGCGGAAGCTGGATAAAAAGGAGTGCAAAAAAAAGAAAATAAAAAACAAACGCCGCCGTGTTGCGATGTTTCAAAAGCATATAGACCTCCGAAAAAAGCACAGCATTATATCTGCATTACCGAGAATTTCCACAATTCGGGCGTTCCGTGAATAACAGCACTAACGCCGCCATCAATCACTGCCGAATCAGATTTACCTTGACATTTCGACTTTTTCGAGTATATTCCCGCAGTTATTTTTTTGGTGGTTGAAATGCTGCTTTATCTTAGTGAAATCACCGAGTCGAAGGTTACGCGCGATGTTGAATATCACATCGCCGGAGACGAGCTCGGAGAAAGTGCCGAAATAAAAAATGTCTCGCTCAAGGTCGAGTTTTACCGCGCATCTGAAACTATCTCTCTCAGATTTTTCGGAAATGCGACCGTAAAAACCGCGTGCGACAGATGTCTTGCGGATCTGGAACTTGATATGGATCTGGATGAAACCTACTATCTTTTTCCCGAAAACACGCCGGATGTCGACTATTTTTATTCAGGCGACGAGATAGAGCTTGACGATTATGTCAGAGAAACACTTGTTATGAACATGCCGGGGAAAGTGCTTTGCAGCGAGGATTGCAAAGGCCTCTGCTCAAAGTGCGGCGCAGACCTCAATCTCGGAGACTGCGGCTGCGACAGATCCGGCGAATAAACTAAATTAGGAGGATTCAATGGTTCCAAAGAGAAAACACTGCTCAGCACGCTCGAAAAAAAGAAGAGGCGGACACCTTAAATCAAACCCGATGACTACTATTGCTTGCCCGAAATGCGGCGAACCGATGCTTCCGCACCGCATTTGCCCGAACTGCGGCAACTATAAAGGTAAAGAGATAATCTCTGTTTCCGAACAATAGGTTTAAATGACATCAACTGTCATTGTTGATGCTATGGGCGGGGACAACGCTCCAGTTGTTCCCGTTTTTTCATCTTTAGAAGTCTGCAACGAAAATCCTGATGTAAAAATTCTGCTTGTCGGTTCCGAAAGTCTGATCAAAGAGCAGATCGGTCAGGCAAAAATCCCAAAAAACCTCGAAATTATTGATGCTATAGACAACATAACGATGGACGATTCGCCTGCATCGGCATTCCGCAGCAAAGGAAATTCTTCCATTCATGTCGGTATGGATCTTCTGGTCGAAGGGAAAGGTGACGCCTTTTTTTCAGCAGGAAATACCGGAGCAATCGTGACGGCGGCATACTTTAAAAGCGGCGTTATCCCGAATATAACGCGGCCTGCTTTAGCGACGAGTTATCCTTCGGTCGACAAGCATAAACTTATAATTTTAGATCTCGGTGCAACAATTGATCCGAAGCCGGAAAACCTTTTTGATTTCGGCGTATTAGGCGAGGCTTACCGCTTTTTTATGACAGGCCTCGAAGATTCGAGGATTTCAATCCTCAATGTCGGCACCGAAGAAAACAAAGGAAACAAAAAACTTGCCGAAGCTGCTGAGATGATTAAGGAATCGACTCTTAATTACAACGGTTTCATCGAAAGCAACATCCTTTTTTCGCATCCCGAAACCGATGTCGTCGTAACGGACGCTTTCACCGGAAATGTCGCGCTGAAAACTGTCGAAGGACTTACCGAAACGATTTCGCAACTCATCAAGGCGAAAATCGCGCCGCCGCAGCTTGCCAAAGTGCAGACTTTTGTCTTCAACAAAGTTTTCGGCGAAGTTTTCAGAAATTTCCAGTATAACCTTTACGGAACGGCGTTCCTGCTCGGGATCAACCACTTTGTCGGGATCGGTCACGGCAGAAGCGACAAAAAGGCGTTCAAAAACGCGATTTTGAGATTAAAACGCTACTCCGAGCGCAATTTCACGAAAAAAATCGCAGACAGAGTAAAAGCAGTAAAAAGCTGATTCATCAGACTCTATTAACGATTATATTTCTTCGTAATAATATGAATAATCGATGCCTTTCATAAACATTTGAACTGGGTAGTGACGCTACCCAGTTGATAGTTTTCCTCTTTAAGTTTCGATAACAATGAACGATAATCCTTATCTCACGCACCGAACAGATTCAAGAGTATACTCATTAGTACCGAAACTTGTTATCGTTCCCATGGCAAAATATACTACCCATACTTGAATGGAATCGGTATCATCTTGAAATGAAGATGACCAAAACCAGTCATTGTCGCCGAATTTGCTGTATTTTCCGCTATAATAAGAATCAGAATCCGAGCAACCAATACAGAGGCTGGTTATACTATTGTCATCATTGTGTATATAAGAACATTGGTGATATGATAAACACTGATCTGTGACTCCGCATTCTCCGCCAGTTTCTGCAGCCGGACAGTTTTGAATCAGGGTTCTAAGTTCACTGATTGTCGGCAGATGCCAGTCTGAATATCCGCAGTTAACCATATTATCGCAAAATTCTTTGGCCGCTTCCCAAGTCATTGATGATCTGGAATAAGACCATGTTTTATTATCTATTTCATAGCACATATCTTTGCATTTGCCGGTAGCAGAATCACAGCCGTTTTCACATGACAGATCGTGTTCCCAAAGACCGTTGTCGCAGTAATAAGAATGACCTTTAGAATAATAATCGGTACGACATTCGTATTTTCCGTCAATGCATTCTGAAGATTTGCACTTTCCTGTTGCCGAATCACATCCGTATTCGCAAGTTTCTTTAAAGTTCCAATGTGAATCATTGCAGACCCATGAAGCCCAGTCAATACATTTGTATTTGCCGTTAGTGCAGCCGGAATCGTCAGGAATTTCGTGGTCATTATCACTGCTTTCAAAATCGCTGTCATTGCCGGAATCAGCGGCATCGCTGTTGTCAAAATCATTATCATCGCCGGAGTCAGAGGTATCGTTATTTTCAAAATCGCTGTCATTCTCAGTATCTGCGGCGATATCATTATCATTTGAATCGGTTTTGCATTTTCCTGTTGCAGGATCACAGCCGTTTTCACAACGCGCATCGAATACCCACGAGCCGAAGCTGTTGCAGTAAAGGGATTCTGAATCGGCGCACTTGAAATCTCCGCTTTTACATTCCGCTGAACCGTCTGCCTCGGAATCCTGCTCGTCAGAATCAGGCTTTTCGCCGTTGCCACTTGCTTCGCTCTTGTTTTGTGTGCTTCCGCCGCATGAAACGATCAGAAACACCGTTGCAAAAACAAGCGAAATAACAAGAATTTTTTTCATCTTTTTCTCCTCCAATTTTCAGCATTTTTAAAAATACGGGAACTGTACCCGACCTGAAAACGGATTGTAGAAGCCCGCTACGACATATAGCGTCGTAGTGAAAGATTTTTTGCAGTATTTTTGCTACAGTGATTTAAATGAAAAATTTCTTATCTAAAAATCAAAAATAAATTTTTTATACTTTTTTCTTGACTTTTTAATCAAACATTTATAAGAAGTCGCTGAATGGATTCAATCCATGCTTTTAACGGGCCCGTAATGAAAAAGCCGCCCCGAGATGAGGGCTGAGCCAAGATTACGGGTCTTTTTTTTATGCGGGGTCAAAATGAAAACAGCTATTCTTGTTGACGGCGGCTATTACAGAAAGCTTGCGAAGCACTATGCAGGCGAAAAAACTCCACTCGAAAGAGCTGCCGAACTCGAATCATACTGCCGCAAGCATCTGCGGAACCGCGATGTTTTCACGATTGACGAAAAAAAACAGAAACATTACCAATATTCCGATTTATACAGAATTTTTTATTACGACTGCGAACCTGTCGCGAAGAAGGTTTATCATCCGCTTTTAAAGACAAGCATTGATTTTTCAAAGCAGCCGACATTCAAGTGGATGAACGATTTTCTTGTCTGTCTGAAAGAAAAACGGAAATTCGCGCTAAGGCTTGGTTTTCTGGCGGCAGAAGAAGCGTTTTACACGCTTGACAACAGCATTCTCAAAAAATTCTTCAGAAAAGAAATAAGCGTTGACGACATAACGGAAAAAGACTTTTTTGTGACTATCAGACAAAAAGGTGTCGATATGAAAATCGGCCTTGATATCGCTTCGCTTGCTTACAAAAAGCAAGTTGACCAGATTGTTCTTATTGCCGGAGACAGCGATTTTGTTCCTGCCGCGAAACTTGCCCGCCGCGAAGGCATAGACTTTATCCTTGACCCGATGGGAAAAACCGTAAATTCAAATTTGTTCGAGCATATTGACGGATTGCGCTCAAATTATAAAAGTCTGCAAAAAGAAGAGTGCGAAATTGAAGAATAGAACTAATTTGCCAACGATTTTTTAAGTTTCTCTCGTCCGACTGTATTTTTTGAAATACCATTTTGGCATCTCAAAAATTCCTCTTTCGGCTAAGAATTGCGTTTGACGGCATCTTTCATTTTTTCATTTCCGACCTGAAAACGGATTGTAGGAGCCCGCTACGACATATAGCGTCGTAGTGAAAATTTTTTGGTTCATTTCTTTGCGGGTCTTTTTTATGCGGAATTAAAATAAAAGCCAATATTTATATATCTTATAATTGACAATTTTTATTTTGATGATATTATTTAGATTGTGCTGTTGTTATTTATACGAATTAAAAATTGAAATCTAAAAATATCTTGACTGTTGAAATCTTATTTGTTATATTATCGGTAATTAGACCCCGCACGCCTCTTTCGGTTGTTTCCGGAATGCGCACCCAGCGGGGTTTTTGTTTTTTGGGAATCTTGTTCAATGGTTGCTAACGGTAAAGAATTGCCTGCAACTATTGAACAGCAAGCAGAACTTTTGTTGTCCCGTGGTCTTTGCGGCATATCAAAGCAGGATTTAATTTCCAGATTAAAAACGGTCAGTTGTTACAGGCTGAGCAACTATTTTTATCCTTATATGGACGATTCTCGGACATTCTTTCTTGAAAATTCAAATTGGGATCTCATCTGGAACGATTATTGTATGGATTCCAGACTCAGAAGCATACTTTTTGTAGGTTTAAGCCACATCGAAATAGCTTTCCGAACACAGCTGGAAGTTGTCATGGCTCAAAAATATAATCCGCAGTGGTACGCGGATGAAAAAAATTTTTTTAATAAAAACAGATTCTTACGTGATGTGGCAGAGTTAAAGGAAAATTGGAAGCGTTCTGATGAAGATTTCAAAAAATCTTATGATGCAGAATGCGGTGCAGCTGATTTACCGCCGTCTTGGATGATGTTTGAAACCTCCACATTTGGCAATTTGAGCAAAATTTTTGAAAACATAGATTCTTCGGTTCCGGAAAAAGCTGCCGTTGCACAGTTTTTCGGATTTTCCAAAGCTGCGGTTCATATTCTTGTCAGCTGGATGCGCAATTTGACGAATGTGCGCAACATCTGTGCACATCATTCCAGACTGTTTTCACGAAAAAGCGTTGTTAAACCGAAATTCCCAAAGGACATAAGAGGAAATTGGGTCAGTTCATGGCCGGATTCCGGCAAAATTTATGCCTCTGTCTGCATTGTGAAGAAACTTCTTGATGCTTGCGGTATTGATTGCGGTTTCATGTCAGAACTAAAGGCTATAGCAACGGCAGCATCCTGTTTTGATATGACAATTATGGGATTCCCCGAAAATTGGAAAAAGGAGCCTTTGTTTCAGGAATAATTAGGGATCAGCCGACTGAAGGGTCCTATTTACAGTATTTGTTGTAGATCATTTTGATGTGGTCAAGCCACTCTTTGCGCAGCGACGGGGGAGAAACGATCTCGCACTCAGGCGAATATCTCATTACCCGGGCAATGATCTCACTGTGGTATTCGCCGATCGGAAGAGTGATCTCGAGACATTTTTTCCCGTCAACAACGGTTTCTTTCATGACCTGGTCTTTGTGCCATTTCTGCTTAAGGAAAAAGTAGGATGCAGGTTCAAAAATGCGGATGGTCGCCGTTTCCGATTTCTCAGACGGGTATATTCCGAAGGTGCTTCCGACGAATTTATCGATCTCTGATTTCGTGTAGATTTCGGAAAAAGGCTCTTCCGTGATGCGGCTTTCTACAAAGCGCGAAACAAGGAACTCGCGAAGACCGTGCCGCTTGTGGCAGTAAGCCAGGAGATACCATTTTCCAGAATAATTTATGAGCTTTATCGGTTCTATTGCTCTCAAAGTTATGTCGCCTTTTGAGTCAAGATACTTTATTTCAAGGCGCACTTTCAAGAGCAGTGATTCCAGAATATTTCTGAAATTGGTCAGCTCCATAGTGTCCAGATCGGAAGAATCGTAAGAAATTTTATCAAGCAGTTCCTCAAATTCCGCCGGAATGTAACTTGAGATTTTTGAAAGGATTTCTTTAGAAATAACAGGCACATAAGGGATTCCGTCCAGATTCATCGAATCACTCAGCTGCTTCACGAAAATATAGTAGAAAACAGCATCGTCAAATGAATCGAAAAGCATCCCGAAAGGCGATTCGTAAACATATCCGCCAAGCTCGCGGCTGTATTTTATCGGCGCGGAAAGATAGTCCCGCATATATCCGATGTCCCGAAGAACCGTGTCGATGTGGACTTCAAAGCGTTCCGCAACTTCCTGCCGCGTAACAAAACCGCGCGTCTTGATCCTGTGGTTCATGTAAGCAATTCTTTCTAAATTCGCCATTTTACTCTCCAAAAAAAACAATAATATAATCTAATGAATTTAGAAAAACCTTGCAAGAAAACAGGTCGCAAGCGTTTTTTTCGTGATTTTCAATATTTGATCCTGAAATAATCGAGCAGTGCTTTGTAGTCATCCTGTGCCGAAAGGCAGGTGTCACGCAGAAATGCGTTGTGTTTTCCCCAGTTCTGGATCCCGCGGTAATAATAAAGGCGCAGATTCTCTGTGATTATGAACGGGACTATTCCCGATTTCAGGCACTGCCAGAACATGAGAAGTCTGCCTACTCTGCCGTTTCCGTCCTGGAACGGATGGATCCGCTCGAACTGCACATGAAAATCGAGAATATCGTCAAATTTAACCTCTTTCAGCGCGTTGTAAGCGGCAAGAAGCGTTTTCACACGGCTGTGGACATCCTCAGGTAATGTTGTTTCCTCAAATCCGATTTCGTTCGGGAAACGCTTGTATGCGCCTACTGCGAACCACGATTTGCGGCTATCCGAAGTCGATTCCTTCAAAATCGAGTGAAGCTGCTTTATGTGAGATTCTGTGATTTTTTCTTGAGCGTGGTCGATAACAAAGTCTATACACCTGAAATGATTTACGGTTTCAATAATATCATCGACATTCGTGTTTTTTGACGCGAAACCGAGCGTGTTGGTCTCAAATATAAACCGCGTCTGATCTTTCGTGAGGCGGCTCCCCTCGATGTGGTTAGAACTGTATGTCAGTTCAACCTGCGTCCTGTGGTAGATCCCGCCCTTTAGTTTGGATTCCTTCTGCTCGCGTAGTGCGGTCAAAAGCGGAGTCGTCTTTATTTTCATGCGCTTTGGCAGGACCGCATCTGAGGGAATATTCCACGTTTTTCCGACAAGAAACGCCCCTTCCATCTTGCCGGTCGCGCAGTAGTTGCGGACTGTCCTTTCGCTTAAGCCGGACTTTTCGGCGAACTGAGCCACAGACAAATATTCCATAAGAACCTCGAAAAACCGAACAATCTATCGGCAAGAATTTTATAAAATTTACCTTGAAAATGCAATTTTTTGCCGGTAACGGCAAGAAAAAAAACAGACATTGCACCCTTTAACTTGCCTTTTCCTCAAATTCCCCTAAAATTACTTGTTTTTTTGATGCGTAGGCCGCAAAATGAAAAAACTATTTCTGCTTTTTGCACTGTTTTTGATTTTTTCACTTCCAGCGTGCAAACTCTTTGATGATTGGGACTGGAAAACAGATTGCGAACTTAAACAATGTGAGACTGTAAGTCATTCTACCGGAGTTTGCGATCCGGGTTTCTTTAATGCTTACTGCAAATGCGAGGAAAATTATTTCTGGAACTGGGACACAAGAGATGCATGCGTAAATCCGTGCGACAGCAAATCGTGCAAAATAGCTCATTCAACAGGCGAGTGCACTTCGCTGAGCTACGATGAATACGAATGCGGATGTGAAAAAGGCTATTTTTGGAATGATACAGAGCTGAAGTGTGTTTCCCCGTGTGATCCGAACCCATGCGGAGATACCAATTTGAAAGAGTGTATTTCTGAATCAAAAGAACAATTCCTCTGCATTTGCGAAAACGGATACAGTTTTGACGGCGAAAAATGTGCCGAACTTCCTGAATGCAGCCCTGAAAGCGCCACTCCATGCAAAGATTCTGCCACTTGGCTTGTGTGGTCGTCAAAAATGTCAGACAACTGGCAACAAAAAAAGTGTTGGGAATTGTCAGAAGGAGGATCGTCCGACTGGGAATCTCCTTATATTGATCAATTGAGGACTTTGATCCAGAACTGTCCTAACACTCAGCCTGGCGGAGATTGTGAATTTATCTGTGAGTATTTTGACTGTCACCTTGAAAACTGTGAATCATGCGAAGAAAACGAGACAGTCGAATACAGCAAATTCGGCGACAAAGAAGAATTATGGTCAAACTCATTTGTACGTACTGATGATGCTTTATGTGTTTTGGCGGTAAATTTCAGCAATGGCGGGATAGACAGTGTCTGCGGAAGTGAACATGCCGATGATATCAAAAGTCTCCGCTGCACAAGATGTCTTGACGGATATTTCTGGTTTGAGGGAAAATGCGTCTACGATCCGTGTAATTCCAAACCGTGCAGGGATATTCCTGACGCATATGATAATGATTGTTACCCTGAAAGCGAGACAAAATATCGTTGCGACTG
>JAGCNV010000089.1 GCA_017645765.1 bacterium
CGCAAAGGCTGTTAAAGGCGGTTACGCGATCCCTGCCTACAACTTCAACAACATGGAGCAGCTCCAGGCAATCATTATGGCCTGTGTCGAAACAAAATCTCCTGTAATTCTGCAGGTTTCCAAAGGTGCAAGAGATTATGCCAACGCAACTCTGCTCAGAAACATGGCACGCGGCGCAGTCGAATATGCGAAAGAACTCGGTTATCCGATCCCAGTCGTTCTCCATCTTGACCACGGCGGCGACTTCGAAATCTGCAAACAGTGCATCGACAACGGCTTCAGCTCGGTAATGATCGACGGTTCGCACCTTCCCTACGAAGAAAACGTCGCACTCACCCGAAAAGTCGTCGAATACGCTCATTCGCAGAAGGATTATGTCACGGTCGAAGGCGAACTCGGCGTTCTCGCAGGAATCGAAGACGAAGTTTCGGCCGAGCACTCTTCATACACTCCGCCTGAAGAAGTCATAGATTTCGTAGGCAAAACCGGCGTTGACTCCCTTGCAATCTCGATCGGAACGAGCCACGGCGCAAACAAATTCAAACCGGAACAGTGCACAAGAAATGAGGACGGCATCCTTCTTCCTCCGCCACTTCGATTCGACATTCTTGAAGAAGTCGAAAAGAAACTTCCTGGTTTCCCGATAGTCCTTCACGGCTCTTCCTCAGTTCCGCAGGATTTGGTAAAGATAATCAATACTTATGGCGGGAAACTCAAAGACGCTATCGGCATTCCCGAAGAACAGCTCCGCAAAGCTGCCGCAAGTGCAGTCTGCAAGATCAACATCGACAGCGACGGCCGTCTTGCTATGACTGCCGCAGTCAGAAAAGTCCTTGCAGAAAAACCGGCGGAATTTGACCCGAGAAAATATCTGGGACCGGCACGTGACGCTCTCAAAGAACTCTACAAACACAAAAACATCAACGTTCTCGGAAGCGCCGGAAAAGCGTAATAAAAAAAATCTGCATTTAAAATCACCGTTTTTTCTTGCAAAATCGCTAAAATTCTCTATAATGCCGCGGTTTATTTTTTTGAGGGTAAAATGGAAGATCCTTTAGGTAGCGTGACAAAATTTTTAGTCGGTAGCCGGAGAGATTAGTCTTAAACCCTTCCCTCCCGCGTCCGATGGGAGGTAATCATGAAAAATACACTGCTCGTCAAAGAAATCAGAGAGATGCTCGAGGACGGTCTCTTTGAAGACATCAAAGATTTTGCCGAGTCGAACCCTCCGGATGTTGTCGCGAACTTCTTTGAAGCACTTGATATAAGTGAAATTATTCAGATTTTCTCGTTTATCGACGAGGAGATCGTTGCCGACATATTTTCGGAATTCGAGGACGAAGTCAAAACACAGCTGACCTCGCAGATGTCGAGCCGACAGCTGGCGGAACTGCTCTACGAACTGCCTGAAGAGATGCACCCGCAGATACTTTCGGCGCTTGGCGATGAGAAAAAAGCAGAGATCCACGAACTTATCGAGGAGATCGACAAGGAGTCGAGGCAGGCGCAGGAAGCTCTTTTCGGAAACATTCCCGGCATCATCCGTGACCGCGAAGGAAACATTCACGAAAGCATCAGAGTTTACAAGCCTTTTGCAAAAAAACTTAAACAAATCAACAAGTTGGACAAAGGCACCCTGATCACGGTGACAGACCCGGGTCAGGAAGAAATCGACTTTCTCTGCAAGGAATTGAAGATTCCGGCGGACTTTTTCGACTATTCTCTCGACATGGATGAAAGAGCGCGTATCGAAGAGGACGAAAACTGCAAACTGGTCATCGTGAAAGTTCCTTACTACGATTCGACTGACGAGGACGAGATGTACGGAACCATTCCGCTCGGCATAATTTTTGCCGAAAACACGATCCTTCTCGTCTGCAACATGGCCACCGAACTTGTTTCTAAAATGATTGAAAACATGCAGAAAAAATATCTCGGAAGCCTCGCGAAAGACGATTTCACCCTTTCGATTCTTTACGACACGACGCAGCTTTTCCTGCTTTACCTCAAACAGATCAGCAACATTATTTCGATCGTTCAGAAAAAGATCCAGGAAACGAGTAAAAACGAAGACCTCGCAAAACTCCTGAACCTCGAAAAAAGCCTTGTCTACTTCACGACCGCGCTGAAATCGAACGAGTTCATGGCGATGAAACTGAGAAAAATCGGGATCGTGCCCGTAAACGATGACAACGACGACAAAATCGACGACATCGTGACCGAAACCAAGCAGGCCATCGAAATGTCTTCGATCTACAACAACATCGTAAGCGAGATGATGACGGCTTTCAGTTCGATCATTTCGAACAAACTGAACAACATCATGAAGCTTCTCACCATCATCACGATCGTTCTCACCGTTCCCGTCATGTTCGCTTCGATCTACGGCATGAACATTCAGCTTCCCGGCGACAAATCGCCTTATGCTTTTGCCGTTTTCGTAATAATTTCAATAATGTTCTCCGGACTTGTCGTCTGGTATTTCAAGAAAAAAGACTGGTTCTGATTGGATTTAATTTTTGAATTTTAATCGTCGAAAAGATCGTCAAGTTCTTCTTCGGCACTTTTCTTTTTCGGTTTGGATTTGGATTTTGATTTGGATTTTTTCTTCGGAGCAGGCTCTTCTTCCTCCTCTTCATCGTCCTCTTCATCGATTTCCTCTTCATCTTCTTCAGGTTCCGGAGCTTTCTTCTTGCTGACTTTTTTCTTCGGAGCAGGTTCTTCCTCATCCTCCTCTTCCTCTTCATCTTCCTCAGCTTCTGCTGCCGCAGCTTCAGCAGCTTCTCTTTCAGCCTCTTCGCGTTCGCGCTTCATTCTTTCCTGTTCTTCGCGCTCCTCGCGTTCAGCCTCTTTGCGGGCCTCTTCTTCTGCAAGTTTTTCTTCAAGCTCTGCTTTTTCCCTTTCAAGTCTCTCCCTTTCAGCTTCAGCAGCAGCCTGTCTTTCAGCTTCCTTGCGGGCCTCTTCCTCTGCAAGTCTGGCCTCTTCCTCCTGTTTGCGGATCGCCTCTTCCTGCTCGGTTATCGTGGCCTGAAGCGAAGATGCGCTTGAACATGACGCCTCGAAGCCTTTTTGGCAGGATTTGTCATAGAAAGAGTGCATTTCTCTCAGTTTGTCGAGTTCCAGCGTCTCGCCGTAAGCTTCGCTGAGATAAACGCCGATATAGTAGCACGATTCCGCGTGATCGGCATCACAAGCCTTTTGATAGTAAACCTGAGCCTCGCCGTCGGCACTTTCAACATTCTCGACCATTGCGCGTGCAAGTTTGTAGCAGGCTTCTTTCGAACCGCCGTCACACGCTTTTTCGAAGTATGGTTTTGAAAGAGGAACCCTCTCCTCTTTTTCCTTAGCGGCAACGATCATGTCAGCCAGTTTTTCGCAGATATCGAGCATTCCGCCTTCCTGACAAGCCTTTCCCCAGAAAGTAACGACTTTGGTGTAACCTTCTTCTTCATCGAATTTCTTAGACCATGTCTGACCGAGATCGACACAGGTTGCCATATCACCTTTTTCACAGGCGAGTTCAAAATATTCCTTCGCACTATTGATGTTTTTTGCAATCGAACCGCCGCCTTTTGCATAGATCTGACCTACGCCTCGGCATGCCTTTCCCAATCCGCGTTCGCAAGTCTCTTTGTAAAGACTGAAAGCGGAATCGGTGTCTTTGTAGACGCCGCCTTTACCGTTTGCCCACATATCTGCGAGGATGAAACAAGACTCGTCGAACTTGCCGTCACAAGCCTTTTTGAAAAGTTCACGCGCCTTTTTGTTCTCTTCGCTTATGCCGTCGCCGTTCTGCCAGAGCAGTGCAGCGTTGTGGCAAGCCTCAAGATGGTTTTCCTTCTCGCACGCTTCCTCGTAGTAACCGCGCGCTTTGACTTTGTCCGTTTCTCTAACGGCGTTTCCCTTCTCGAAAAGAGACACCGAACCGCATCCTGCGAATGCGGCAATTGCCAACAATGTCATGAAAACAACACTTTTTCTCATTTTTCTCTCCAAAATGTAAAAACCAAAGAGCGTACAATTTTACAGAATGAAAACGGCAAATCAATATTTTCGGCAAAACAAATAGCGAAAAAAGAACGTAAAAGCCGAAAAAAGCCGTTCACAGACAAAATAACCCGCATTATTTGACTTTTTACCCTTTTTAAAGTATGCAACGCCGTATTTTTTTGTTAGTTGTTCAATTTCGGGAGTAAAAAATGGACGAAAACAATCAAAACAACGCGAAACCGACTATCGACAAGGAATATCTGAAAAAACTTGCCGAAAAAATCAAAGCTGAGAAGGCTAGAAAGGAAGCACTCGGCAAAAAAGCCGACACCGAACCCACTCCGCCGTCTATTTCCTCAATATCGTCGAAATATCTTTCGGACGATGATGAAGAAGAGATCGCTTCCGAAAAGACTGCGATCATTGATCTTTCGGCTCTTTCGGGTCATGCCGCAGATGCAAAACTTACGATCGTCGACGGCAAGGACTCCGGCAAAAACATCGAGATCACGAAAGATGAGATCCTTGCAGGAAGAAGCCTTGACAACGATTTCGTAATCAGCGACATCTCGGTTTCGAGAAAGCATTTCAAAATCAAAAAAGAGGGCGACCGCTTCGTTATTTCCGATATGGGCAGCGGAAACGGCATCAAGGTAAACGGCTCGAAAACAACTTCCGCCACACTTTCCGACGGCGATATTATTTCAGTCGGAGCACGTCAGATAAAGTTCGAAATCCTTAATCCGGACCTTAAACCGAAACAGCAGAGAACTACAAAACAGACTATGCCGACAAACTACGATCAGGAAGAAGAAGAACCGGTAAAGAAAGGCTCTTCTCCGCTTGTTCTTGTCGCGATCATCGTTGTAATCCTCATCGGAATCGGCGGCGTTGCATACTTTATGCTGTTCGACAACCAGAACTCGAAACCAAAAACTGCAGTATCAGCTTCGTTCGGAGAAAACGACAAAGCCGCAATAGAAAAACTTATTGCAGCGAAAGACCTCAAGAACGCAGAAAAGGCAGTTCTTGCCGCAAACGACAGAACTTCCGGCGACAATCCTTACAAATCATGGCTCAACGAACAGCTCGTAATCATCGGAAAGGAAAAAACCAATCAGACGACTTTCGAAAACGCTAAGAGTGTAATTCAGAAAAATCCTGAAGAAGCGGATAAACTTCTCAAATCGATTCCTGCTTCATCAATTTTCTACAAGGATGCACAGAACCTTCTTCTTACTATTCCGGCAAAAAGCACTCCGAAAAAAGATGAAGTAAAAGCTGAGCCTAAGAAAGAAGAGCCGAAAGCTGAACCGAAAAAAGAAGAACCGAAAAAAGATGAAGTAAAGGCTGAACCAAAGAAAGCTGAGCCTAAGAAAGAAGCTCCGAAAGCTGAGCCGAAAAAGGAAACCGTAAAATCGGAACCCAAGGCTGAACCCAAGGAAGAGCCGAAAAAAGAAGAAGTAAAGGCTGAGCCGAAGAAGGAAGCTCCGAAGAAAGCTGAAGCTAAGAAAGCAGAGCCGAAACCCGCTCCGGAAAAGAAGGCTAAAAAAGCAACGATGAGCGAAGAAGAAGCAAAAACAGTTTACATGGAAGCAAACGCCATGAAAGACGAAAATCCTGAAGAAGCGAAGAAAATGCTCCAGAAGATCATCAATTCGGTAGATCCTTCAAGCAAACGCTATAAAAAGGCGAAAGAACTTTTGGAAAAATTATAATTTCAGGAGAAAACCATGAAAAAATCGCTTTTTATCGCAGTCGTGCTTTTTGTTTTCACATTTCCGGTTTTCGGTGCAGCAGCTTTTGCCGAAGCGCTTGACAAAGACGGAAACTCTGTAACATGGACTTTTTCGTTTGAAGACGGAAAGAACGTAACTAAAGCAAAAAACAACGCGGTAAAACAGCTCAAGCAGCAGGGTCATGCAAATGCAAAAGTCGGCGCAGCAACTACTTTGAACAGAGGTTTTTTCGCTGTTCTGCAGACAGCTTACTGGGTTGAAGGCGTTCTTAAAAACCGTTTCACATTCGGTTTCAGCTCGAAATCGATCGATGACGCTAAAAACGAAGCTTTGAAAGAACTTAAAAAACTCAAAGGCTGGAAAGAAGATCAAGGCTACAGCGTCAACAAAACCGGCGAATTTTAATCGCGCTCATTTTGAATTTTCACAAAAAAATCCACAAATTTTAATCACTAAAGGAGAAAAAAATGAGAAATTTCTGGCTCAATATGCCGACTGAAATATTTTTCGGCAGAAATCAGATCGAAGTCCTTTCAAAACAGCTTAAAAAAGACGGAGTCAAGTCAGTCCTTCTCGCTTACGGGCACGGAAGCATCAAAAGAAGCGGGCTTTACGACAAAATCGTTTCGATTCTGAATGAAAACTCCGTCAAAATCACCGAACTTCCGGGAATCGACCCGAATCCGAGGATAACGAGCGTTGCAAAAGGTGCAGAACTTTGCCGCGAAAACAAAGTCGATCTCATCATTGCAGCAGGTGCCGGAAGCGTCATCGACTGCTGCAAAGCGATTGCGGCGGCAAGATACTATAACAGCGACCCTTGGGATTTCTTCATCAGAAAAACGAGTGTAAAAAAGGCTCTTCCGATCTGCGCTATCCTCACTCTGGCAGCAACAGGAAGCGAAATGAACGGCGGATGCGTACTGACCAACGAGGAAACTCAGGAAAAACTTCCGATGGGAAGTGTCAGACTGAAACCGAAATTCAGCATTCTGGATCCCACCTACACTTTCACCCTGCCGAAAAATCAGACTGTTGCAGGAATCGCAGACATCACGAGCCACGTTTTCGAGCAGTATTTCAGCTATCCTGACGCAGCTTTGCAGGATTACATGTCTGAAGCGGTGCTTAAAACCGTGATCGAAAATGCACCGATAGTTCTTAAAGAGCCTGAAAACTACGATGCACGCGCAAACATCATGTGGGCTGGAACAGTCGCTTTGAACGGACTTTTAGAACTCGGAAAAGACGGTGACTGGGCGACGCACATGATTGAGCACGAACTCAGCGCAAAATACGACATCACGCACGGCGTAGGGCTTGCAATACTCACTCCGAGCTGGATGAAAAAAGTCCTTGACAGCAAAAACTGCTCAAAATTCGCAAAATACGGAAGAAACGTCTGGGACATAACAGAAAAAGACAACATGAAAGCGGCTTTACAGGCCATTGACAAGACTGCCGGATTTTTTAAATCTCTCGGACTTCCGCAGAAACTTTCCGAAATCGGCATAGACGATTCGAAATTTGAAGAAATGGCGGCATCGGCACTTAAAAACTGCCCGATCGGAAGGTTCAAACCGCTTTCAAAGGAAGACATCGTCGAAATCTACAGAATGAGCCTTTAAAACACAACATTCAACAAATTGACAAAACTCTTTATTTGAGCATAGTTTTCAGGTTTTCGCGCTTTTAATAATTTTTTAAGAGGTTTTTATGCTGAAGGGAAATCCGAAAATACTTATCCCCAACTTTTTTACCGGCACTAATATGCTTATCGGGCTTGTTTCTATTTTTTACTCAATAAGCGGAGATTACATAAACGCGGCGTGGCTAGTAATGCTTTCGACTGTACTGGACAAACTTGACGGAACGACGGCGCGGCTTTTCAACGCATCAAGCGAATTCGGAGTTGAATTCGACTCATTTTCCGACTTCGTTTCGTTTTCGTTAGCTCCCGCCATCCTTGTTTTTTCTTACTTTAGCAAAGAGATTCCGGGCGGAAAAATATTGGAATACCCATACTTTGTCGCTGTAGTTCCTCTTTATGTCATTTTCTGTGCTGTGCGTCTCGCCAGATACAATTCATTCCAAAGCGAAGATCACGACTATTTCAGCGGTCTCACTTCGACTCAGTCCGGCGGAATGCTCGCTGCATATATGGTTTTCGCAATAGAGAATCCGAGTTTCAAATTTCTCCTCTCTACCGATATTGTTGCCGGAATGATGCTGATTCAGGCGTGTCTCATGCTTCTTCCGTTCAAATACCCGAAAATAAAAATGCCTAAAAACAAAACCGCAAGAATCTTC
The DNA here is from genome assembly GCA_017645765.1 of bacterium. Taxonomy (GTDB): domain Bacteria; phylum UBP6; class UBA1177; order UBA1177; family UBA1177; genus UBA1177. Next base: position 8,040 of record JAGCNV010000089.1, read on the forward strand.
TTTATTTTATATTTCCTTTTTCTCTGCGGTCTGATTTTCATGCGCAGACTTCCCTGGCTGCTTTGGATTTCGAGTGTTCTTTTCGTTCTGATCGGTTTTCTAGCAACACGCAAAATCGCCGTTTCACTCAACAATCCGACAGATTTCAACCCTGAAGAAAAACAGGAGGAGCAGAATTGAGCTCCAGAAAACAACTGCTTCAAGGAATAGATTCCTTTGATTTTTCCTCGCTTAAAGGACGTAGAGTCGCCGTTATCGCAAACTACACTTCGATTGACAAAAACGGTGTTTCGCTTGTCGAAAAAATGGTAAATTCCGGTCTGAACGTTACTGCAATTTTCAGCCCCGAGCACGGATTTTTTCCTGTAGCCCAGGACATGGAATGCGTTGGAACTGAAAATAAAATCAACGACATACCTGTTTTTTCGCTTTACGGAAACAGTGTTGAGACCCTTACTCCGAAGGAAGAGTTTTTCGATCTTTTCGATACCGTAGTTTACGATATTCAGGATATAGGATCGCGCTACTACACATACTTGGCAACTCTTGCGATTTTCATGGACGAACTTCAGAAAAATCAGCGGGAACTCATAGTTCTGGACAGAATGAATCCTATCGGCGGCGCATTTGAAGGCTCGCTTCTTGACGACACGAATTATAAAAGTTTTGTCGGCTACGTTCCCCTTTTCCACCGTCACGGCATGACTTCGGGAGAGATCGCGGCATACTACTACAACCTTAAAAAATACGACTTCCCCTTGAAAATAGAAAAGATGCGTGGCTGGAAACGCGATTCTTTTGCAGATGATTACGATTATCCGTGGCTTCCGACTTCGCCGAATATGCCGACTCTCGATACGGCGATCCTTTATCCCGGCGGCTGCCTTCTTGAAGGAACCGAACTTTCGGAAGGTCGCGGCACGACGATGCCTTTTCTTCTTGCCGGAACACATGAACTTGATCCCTTCAAACTGAAAAAAGAGCTCGATAAGGAAAATATTCCGGGGATCACTTTCATTCCGATGGAATTCCGCCCGATGTTCCAGAAACTTTCAATGAAGCGCTGCGGCGGCGTATATATCGCACTCACTGACCGCAAAAACGTAAAACCGTTCCGCGCTTACATCTCGATAATTCAGGTCTTCCGCAGAATGCTCGGCGATGAAGGCTTTTTCAGAGCAAAACCTTACGAATTTATCGACAAAATTCCGGCGATAGACCTCCTTCTGGGTGACAAAACGCTTATCGACATGTTCTATAACTTCGCTTCGAGCCATGAAATCGATTCGTATCTCAAGCAATGCGAAGAAAATTTTGAAAAACAATTCAGCGGATTCAGGTTCTACGATTGATTTTCGACCAAGAACAAATTCTCAAAATAATTAAAGAAAATCCTTTAAATTCAATAAAGCTGATGCTTATTTCAAAAGGTTCGGTCACGCAGAGCCGCATTTTCGTCTCGAACTGGGATCTTTTCGACTTTCTGGAAAAACTGAAAGCGTCAAACGATTTCGACACGATTCTTATTGCCGCAAAAACTGCACCAAAAATAGTCGAAACACGCAGTTTTATGGACGGGAAACTGCTGAAATATTTAGCTCTCGTTACTCATGACGAAGATAAAATTCCTGAAAACATTACACTTTTTTATAAAAGCGCAGCAAAACTTCAAAAAATTTCAACACCATTTTTTCTTTTCAAAGAACCGAAAAAAAATGAGCTGTGCGACAACCCGACAGCAGCGTTTTTCACTTCGGAAAGCACTTCTGCAATCATTGCCGAAAACATAAAACTCGCTGAAGATGCAGGCTTTTCGATCACCGATTCGTTCATGGTTTCGGAACAGTCGCTGAAAAACGGCATAAACCGGATAACCGAGCTTTTAAAAGATATTCCGCAGGAATCAGGCGTAATCATTTTTTCTGATTCATCCGCATCGCTGCTTGCAAAACTCGAGGAAAAGACCGGAAGAACGATTCTTTCGCGCGATGACCTCATAATTTCGATATTCAATGCCCGCGCCGAAGGAACAGGGGGCAAACTGAAACTCGCAAGCGCAGTCGTTGCAAAGGAAAAGGCGAATTTCCGCAAGAAAATCACAGGTTTAAGCCGGATAAAAGGTGGAATCGGACTCAAAGGTCCCGGCGAAACTAAAGAAGAAGAACGCAAACGAATACTCAAAAATAAAGAAAAAAATGTCCGCAAACAGCTTGAAAACGAATTTTCGCGCCTCGATTTCCAGCGCAAATTCAGAAAGAGAAGCCAGATCGCGACAATTGCCATCGTCGGCTACACGAATGCAGGAAAATCGACCCTCTTCAACGCGCTCCTGAATGAAGAGGCGACGAAGGAAAGCAACAGGTTTTTCAGTTCGATCGACCCGAAAATCAGAAAGTTCAGCCTTTTCGGAAAACCGATTTTCCTTCTTGACACGGTCGGATTCATCTCGAACATGTCAAACGACATAACAGACGCATTCAACGCGACTTTTTCGGAGATCGCCGCATCAGACCTTATCCTTCACATAATCGACTCCACCGAAAAAGGCTGGGAAGAACGCAAAAAATTCGTCGAAAATCTGCTTATCGGAAACGGCTGCGACAAGCACAGCATCATTCCACTGTTTTCCAAAAAAGGAAAAATCAAAATCAAACAGCCGCTCAGAAACGGCTTTTTCTACGACGCGACAGATCCCGAAGACATCACAAAAATCAAAAAATTCCTCTACGAAAAACTTACTGAAAACGAAGATTGAAAATTTAGCCGCATTTGCACCGAATTTATTTGACAACCCCTTTTTGAACCGTATCATGCGGTGTCTGAGATGTCGAAGGTCGGCATCAAAGTTTTTTTTATTAACTTATCCAAAAGAGGTGTCTGATGGAAAAGAGAGTCGGATCGGTTCTGATCGTTGTTACCGAAAAAGAAAATGTTTCTAAATTAAACACAGTCCTTTCACAGCACGGTGATATCATCGTCGGCAGAATGGGCCTCAATCTCGGGCTTCCCGGAGCTCAGGTTATCTCGCTTGTCGTCCACGGCACGACAGACAGGATCTCCTCGCTTACCGGAAAGGTCGGCAAACTCAAAGGCTTCGAAGTCAAGTCTGTTTTAAGCAAATACGCTGAAGAAGACGGAGTTGAAAATGAAGTCGCTGAACACTGAAAAAATTTTTATCGACCGTGAGAAACTCTATGGTCTTATCGACCAGAAAGTAACGGACAGCCAGGTTGACGAAGTCCTCAACCGCGCTATGCAGCTCAAAGGTCTCGACCTTAAAGACGCTGCTGTTCTTCTCAACATCAAGGACGAAAAACAGCGCAACAAGGTTTTCGAGGCAGCAGGAAAAGCGAAAGAGATAATTTACGGAAAGAGGATCGTTCTCTTTGCGCCGCTTTATCTCGGCAACGTCTGCACGAACAACTGCGTTTACTGCTCTTTCAGAAAGGACAACACCGCACTCAAACGTGCAATACTCACCGATGAGCAGATTCAGGACGAAACAAAACTGCTCCTCAAAATGGGACACAAAAGACTTCTCGTCATCGGCGGCGAAGCAAGAGCGACAGATGTCGAATACTACGCTCACTCGATCAGAAAAGTCTATGAGACAAACTGGAACGGCAACACCGTCCGCAGGATCAATGTCGAGATCGCGCCTCAGAGCGAAGACAACTTCAGACTTCTGAAAAAAGAGAAGATCGGAACATACATCTGTTTCCAGGAAACCTACGATGAAAAACTCTATCCCGAGTTCCATCCGAGCGGCCTCAAGGCTGACTACGGCTGGAGACTTCTCGTTATGGACAGAGCTCTCCGCGCAGGCCTCAACGATGTCGGTATCGGCGCACTTTTCGGGCTTACCGACTATCGTTTCGAGACTCTTGCACTCCTCGAGCACGCTAACCACCTTGACAAGACTTACGGGATCGGCCCGCACACTGTCAGCGTTCCCAGGATCGAACCTGCAGAAGGCGCACCGCTTTCCTACGCAATTCCGCATCCGGTAAGCGACGACGAATTCATGCTTTTAGTAGCTGTAATCAGACTTTCGCTTCCCTACACCGGAATCATTCTTTCGACACGTGAAAACGACAAAATCAGAACTCGACTTCTCCACTACGGTGTCAGCCAGGTCAGTGCTGCAAGCAGGACCAATCCCGGCGGTTACGAAGAAGACGAGGCTGGCGCTCAGTTCTCTCTCGGCGACCACAGATCGGTTGACGAAGTCGTTTCTTCGCTCATCGACGGCGGCTATATTCCTTCATTCTGCACAGGATGCTACCGCAGAGGCCGTGTAGGAGCTGATTTCATGGATCTCGCAAAACCTGGACTTATCCACGAATTCTGCCTTCCGAACGGAATGCTCACATTCAAAGAATACCTTGAGGACTTCGCTTCTCCCGAAACCAAGGCAAAAGGCGAAAAACTTCTCGTCAAACTTATGGAAGATATCGAAAATCCTGAAAGAAGAGCGAAAACTCAGGAACTTCTCGGCGAAATCGAAAAAGGCAAAAGAGATCTTTACTTCTAAACCGCAATTTAGACTCAAGCCTTCTATACCTCACCCTTTTTGTTCCCCTCTCCAATGTGGCGAGGGGAAAATTCCGGTAGCTCCAAAACTTGATTAAATCCCGTTTTTTCTTAAAATTTTCCGTCTTTGATTTTTGGAGAACGACATGAAAAAAATCTGTCACATTTTGTTTTTCTCACTGCTTATCACCCTTTTTGTATCGTGCGAAATGCCGGATTACAGCGATGAAATCTGGAATACATACAGAGAAGCCGACAGACAACGCACTTCCGGCGTTATCATTGACGGCAATATGTGGTCTGCGAGATCACTGGACAGTCTTGAGTGGGAAAACGCTGTTTCTTACTGTAAAAATCTGACCGAACTCGGATATTCAGACTGGCGCATGCCGACTGTTAACGAACTTAGAACATTGATCCAGAATTGTTCATATACGGAAACAGGAGGTTCATGCGAAATAACTGATGAATGTCTGGCTGAAGAAATGGAGAACTGGGACAAATACGCGGATCAATACTCCGGATATTATCTCCCCGATACTATTCACTGTGCATCCCAGTGTAACTGTAGATACTCATACGACAGCCTCTACGATGTTGTTTTCAACAAAATAGATGACCATGACGACCGCCTCTGGTCTTCCATACTGTCTTGGGATCCAGAACAGGCATGGCTGGTATCATTTTATGATGCAAGTATCTTCATCTGCGATATAGAATCTTTTGCCGGAGTTCGTTGCATTAGGAAAAACCTACAAACTATTGGAGAATAAAATGAAAAAAATCTGCCTGTTTTTCATAATTTTCGCTTTTTCGTTTCAGCTTTTCGCTGAAGAAAGCACTGTCGAAACATATCATCCACACCTGAAAGCGGGAATATCGCTCATCGTTGTCGGAGCCGCTGTTGCAGCTGGCGGAATCGCAGGTTTTCACATCGCTTCGGACAAGGAATTCGACAAATACAAAAAAATGAAAGATTACGACAACGCCGCTTCCGCAATCACTGAAGGCGAAAAGGAATCTGAATACCTGGATAGAGCAAAAAAATACCGCAACAAGGCAAATACTTACCGTTATCTTGAAATAGCAGCCGGAGTAATCGGCGGAGAGCTTTTTCTGACAGGCATCATCCTGACCGCGATAAAAGAGAAGAAAACTGAAAAGGATGTCACTCTCACAAATATCTCGGCAGCTCCATCAAAAGACGGCTTCTATGCCTCAGTCGGATTTGAATTTTAGGAGAAAACCTTGCGAAAAACGTTTGTGATATTGTTTTTACTGCAACCTATCGTCTTTTTTACCGCATGTGAAAGAGCTGATTATGGAGATGAAATCACAATGATCTACCGGGAAGCCAAAGCTGAACTCAACAACACTTCAGGCATAGTTATTGACGGCAGAATGTGGTCCAAACCGTCGAAAAACGAATTATCATGGAAAGATGCCGTTGAATACTGCAAAAAACTTATGGAAATCGGGTATTCCGACTGGCATCTGCCGACAATCAACGAACTCAGAACGCTGATGCGGAATTGTCCAGACACTGAACCCGGCGGTTTATGCAATTTGACCGATGAATGTCTGGCAGATGAAATATCGGCAGGTTACACTTCGATCTATTCAGAATGCCAAAGCAGCGACTGCACCTGTATCCCTGACTACAAAGATGAAGGTCTATACAGCAAACTATGGGACGTTGGAGTTCTCTGGTCATCCACGGAAGCAGGAAACCCTGAATATGCAGCATCCGCATATTTCGGTTATGGAAAACTTTGGACAGAAAACAAATCAATCGAAAGACTTGTCCGCTGCGTCAGGTAAAATTCAGCTTTTTCTGAGTTTTGCGAGCATTGCTTCGATCATTTTGTTCTGATCTATCGGCGGTCCGCCGTATTTTTCGCCGTTAAGGTCCGATTCTTTGATAAAAACTGACGGCTCTGTTTTTCTGGTATTACCGCGGAAAGAAACTGTTTCTGGAATCGTTATCACGAGCCGTTTTTTGGCCCTCGTGAATGCAACATAAGCAAGTCTGCGCTCTTCGTCAACATTGAATTCTTCTATTGCAAGATGGTTCGGGAAACCGCCCTGATAAAAGCCGGGGATAAAAACTCTGTCAAATTCAAGCCCTTTCGCGCTGTGAGCAGTAATTATCGTCACTTTTCCCTCCCGGCTTTCCTCTTCTCCGCTTCCAAGAAGCGAGACATTGTTCACGAAACGGGCGAAAAACGAGCGAGCAGTCTTGTGCTCGGGAAGCGACGGATCGGTAGAAACGGCATCGAAAAAAGCCGAAATATTATCGAGTTTTATCCTTGCCACATCTTCGTTTTCGGCACTTTTTCTTATCTCGTTTTCAATTCCTGTCTGCTTTACGAGAAAAGCTGTGAACTGGAGCGGATCTGCCGATTCGAATTTTTGCCTGAGTTCGCGGATCAAAACTGAAAAACCGCCGAGCGAAGATACCTGTTCCGTGCTGAAAAGCGTTTTGTAGATTCCGAAATCCTCGACAAGCTGCATCGGCAGAAGTTTCATCGAAGCAGAAACTAAAAAAAACTTTTCCATCGTGCCGCTGCCGATCCCGCGTGCCGGATAGTTGATTATCCTGCGAAGGTTTATCTCGTCGTGCGGATTAAGAAGGATCCTGATATAAGCCAGAATATCCTTGATTTCCTTGTTTTCAAAGAAGCGGCTGCCGCCGACAACGACAAACGGAATGCCGAACTGTGAAAAGGCAACTTCAAAAAAACGGGTCTGAAAGTTGGCCCGGACGATAACTGCAACATCGTTGTATTTGATCCCTTCCGATTTCCAGCGCATGATCTCCTGTGCCGTAAATTCTGCCTCTTCCTTTTCATTCTGTTTTCTGACGACCTTTATCCCCTCTCCTGCTTCTCCTTTTCTCGATGCAAAGCACTTTTTCGGGCTGCGTTTAGAATTGTGGGCGATAAGTTTTCCGGCAGTGTCGACAATTTCACTTATCGAACGGTAGTTTTCCTCAAGTTTTACAATCGTGACATTTTTGAAATCGCGCTCGAAATTGAGGATGTTTTCGACATTCGCGCCCCGCCAGCTGTAGATACTCTGGTCATCGTCACCTACGACGCAGATGTTTTTGTGGACTGAAGATAAAAGTTTAACGAACTCGAACTGCGCGTGATTGGTATCCTGATATTCGTCAACCATTATATATTTGTATTTTGAAGCGTACTTCATGCGTACAGCGTCGTCTTTTTTCAACAAATCGAGCGTCAAAGTTATCAGATCGTCGAAATCAAGTGCTGCGCGCACTTTCATAGCGCGGCAGTAAGGCTCGAAAAGCCTGTTTGCAACTGCGTTAGTGAGGTTTGAAACAAGAAACGACGTTTTTTCACGAAGCGACGGATCATTCTTCATTTTTGAAATCGCCGAAACCAACGCTTGAGCCGAAAAGCGCTCGGCAGAAACTTTTTCATCTGCCATGACGCGCTTCATGAGTTCGCTCTGCTCGTAAGGAGAATATATAGTAAAATCGGCAGGATATCCTATTTTTTCATATTCTTTGTGAAGGATCGAAAGACCAAGCGCATGAAAAGTGCAAAGGGTAACACCTGATGACTTTTCTTCATCATCAAGAAGAGAATGGAGCCTTTCACGCATCTCACGAGCCGCCTTGTTAGTAAAAGTTACGGCGAGAATATTCTCAGGCCTGACACCTTTTCCTTCGACAAGCCAGGCAATTCTGTGCGTTATGACACGCGTTTTTCCCGAACCTGCTCCGGCAAAAACAAGAACTGCACCTTCGGTCGTTTTTACCGCCTTTTCCTGAGGTGCACTAAGATTTTTATCCACTTTATTCAAACTTAGCTCCAATTAACAATAATTAGCTGCTAATCAAGCAAAACATGATAGGTTTTCCACATTTTTTCAACATTATTGAGATTTTTATTCAATTATATGATTTTTCCACAAAAATTCTTTAGTGAGAGCAGATAACTTATTGACTTTATTAGTTAAAGCTACTGCACATTTTTTTGTGCAAACGAAGAAAACCTTTGATATCTTAGCGTATTTCAGGCAAAAAAACAGGGTTTTGCAACACAAATGTGGAAAACTTTCCGATGTGTTGAAAAACCGTGTAAAAGTTTGTAATTCCGTCATATTTTACATGAATCTGCGGTTAAAGGAACGTACCAGTACTTTTTTTTCTCCGTTTTCAAGCCGGATGACCGAAAAAACAAGAACGCCGAACTCGGGTTTTTTAGAAGAACTGAACAATGCAAGCTGAGGACGGATCATACTTCCCGGAGCGGCTTTGTAAGTTCCTGTAATAATAAGATTTACCGGATTTTCCTGAATGCCGGTAAAGGCATCGGCAAGCTCGTCCTCAGAGGATTCAGGATCGTTGTAGAGATAGTAAACGACAAAATCACTCCACTTGTCAGGCAGATGAGTGCGCAAATCGGAAGGCTGCTCGTTTTTCGAAGGCTTTTTATCCTCTTCGCGCTGTTCTCCGTGAACCATCGGCAGATCGTCACCGCGTCTTTCCGGAACAATCGAAGAAACGAAAAACGAGATTTTATCCTTTTTAACTCTAAGCGGCTCGACAAACTTCAGAACATTTTCGTCTTCAAGTGTATAAAGTATCAAAGTATTGTTTTTATTACATTTTACGGCATTGTCAGCTTCAAGAAAAACAATATCATCAAAAACTATACCCTCTTTGAAGGAGTTCAGAAGAACAACGCAGCCGTCGTCTTCGGAATAGGAGGAAAAAGATAAAAAGAATACCGCCAAAACAATAAAAGGAATTAAAAGCGGTAAGATTATTAGTTTCTTCACGATATTCAGAACAAAAGTGGTCGGGATGACTGGGTTCGAACCAGCGACTTCTGCGTCCCGAACGCAGCACTCTACCAGGCTGAGCTACATCCCGACCCAAAAAACGGACGCTTTATAGCAACTTATTTTTAAATAGCAAATTTTTTTTCACCTTTTTTTGTTTGACACTCTCCTTAAAATTGTGTAATAGTCGCGGGCTTTTTGGGAGGCAAAAAAAATGACTGTTGAAGTGCCTAAATTCATTGGTGAAAACGTAATTGAAGAGTATCTGCCCCACCGAGGAAAGATGCTCCTGATTTCGCGTATAACAGATTACGACATGGACAAACGCATCATCACCGGTGAATACGACATAACTAAAGAGTGCATTTTTTACGAGAAAGAGGGCGACGGGATCCCGAGCTGGGTGAGTTTTGAACTTATGGCTCAGACTGTCTGCGCTCTGACTGGAATCGCCCACAAACTTTTCGGTCGCAAGATCCTTCCCGGCATGATCCTTTCTGTTACAGCTTTCAAAACCGAGCTTGAATGGCTCAAAGCGGGAAAAACGGTGAGGATGCGGATGGTCGAGGATTTCTGTGACGAAGAATCGGCGCTTTACAACTACACCGGCGAACTTTTTATCGTAGGAGAAGATGAAAAACCGGCGGTTACGGCGAAAATTTCGGCGATTGAAATCGAAAGTCTTGAAAAATTGAAAGAAATAAGGGGGCGTTATCTTGAGTAATTCGGACAAAACTGTGCTTGTGACAGGCGCAAGCGGCGGAATAGGCAGATCTATCGCGGTCGAGGCTGCAAAAGCGGGATATTACGTTATCTGCCACTACAACAGCGGCGTTGAAAGAGCTCAGGAGACACTGCGCCTTATCGAAGAGGCCGGCGGAAAAGGCGAAATCGTGAAATTCGATGTCAGAAACCGCGAGGAATGCCGCGAAATACTCAACAAAATCACCGAGGAAAAAGGCCCTCTCTGGGGAATAGTCAGCAACGCCGGAATCACACGCGACAATGTTTTTGCAGCAATGAAAGGCGACGAGTGGGACGATGTCATCAGAACCGATCTCGACAGCTTCTACAACGTGATCCAGCCGCTTATCCTTCCGATGGCGAGAAGGACAAACAAACGCGGCGGCAGGATAATCGTGATCTCTTCAATCACAGGCATCATCGGAAACCGCGGACAGGTTAACTACAGCGCGGCGAAAGCCGGAATAATCGGCGCTGCAAAGGCTCTGGCCATGGAACTCGCGTCGCGTAAAATAACAGCCAACTGCATCGCACCCGGACTTATTGAAACCGACATGATCAAAGGGATAATTCCTGAAATGTATGAGAAAATCGTTGAAAGCATACCGATGAACCGTGTCGGAAAACCTGAAGAAATTGCTTCCCTTGCAGTATTTTTACTCTCTGAAGAATCGGGATATATCACAAAGCAGGTCATTTCTGTAAACGGAGGAATGGAATGAACTTTTTGAGACATGACGGCAAACGCCGTGTCGTAGTCACAGGCGGCGGAATGCTTTCTTCGCTCGGAAGAAGCTGGGAAGAGGCTTTCGCGAACTTAAAAGCATGTAAAAACAGAATTTCATATATGCCCGAATGGGAACGTTTCACGAAGATGAATACGCGCCTCGCCTCGCCTTACACCGAGGAACTTCCGACATATCCGCGCAAAAAGATCCGCGGAATGGGAAGAGTCGCCCTTCTTTCTCTTGTCGCAACTGAGGATGCGCTTAAAGTCGCAGGACTTCTGACAGAAACCGGAGATGTCATCGAAGAACTCAAGAACGGCCGCACAGGGATCGCTTACGGAACCTGCATGGGTTCTCTGGATGCGGTAAACGCGCTTGCCACGATGATGACGACAGGAGACACCTCGAAATTCGATTCCCAGACTTACATCAAGGCGATGCCGCAGACTAATGCCTGCAATCTTTCAGTCTTTTATCAGATACGCGGCAGAATGATAATCACGGACACCGCCTGCACTTCTGGAAGCCAGGCAGTAGGTTACGGTTACGAAGCTATCGCTGACGGCAGACAGGACATGATGATATGCGGCGGTGCGGAAGAACTTTCGGCCCCGAACGCCGCTATTTTCGATACTTTGGGCCAGGCAAGCTTCAAAAACCAGACTCCCGAAGCAACTCCGCGCTGCTTCGACAAAGACCGCGACGGCCTTGTTATCGGCGAAGGTGCCGGAACTCTTATCCTCGAAGACCTTGAACACGCAGTCAAACGCGGAGCAAAGATTTTCTGCGAAGTCGCAGGTTTCGCCACAAATTCCGACGGATTCCACATCACGAGCCCCAACTACTACACTCAGGGCATCTGTATGGAAATGGCACTTGCGAACGCAAATCTGACAACTGACGATATCGCCTACATCAACGCGCACGGCACCGCGACATACTACGGCGACATCTCCGAAACAACCGCAGTTTACAATGTTTTCAAGCGTCCCGTTCCCGTCTCTTCGATAAAAAGCTACGTCGGCCACCTTCTGGGCGCATGCGGCGCAGTCGAAAGCTGGGTCACTATCAACATGATGAACGAAGGCTGGTTCCACCCCAACGTAAATCTGGACAACCTCGATCCGCAGTGCGCACCGCTAGGCTACATAACAGGCCAGGGCATGGAAATGGACTGCGAATACGTCATGTCGAACAATTTCGCTTTCGGCGGAATCAACACTTCCCTCATCTTCAGGAAGTGGAAAGAGTGATTTTCTGATTTAATACGCGAAAAACAGGAATGAAACGATCCACGCAAGAATCGAAATCTGAAGGAATCTGTCCTTGTAGACTATGTCTGTCGGGCTTCCGCTCTTCTTCTCGACAAATGTGATCTGCATATATCTGAAAAGACCAAGCAGAACAAAAAATGTCGTCGCATAGACGTTTTTCGAGCCGTAGTGCGCCTGAACTGCGGGGTCAAGGGTGTAAAGCAGGTATGAAACGATGATTACGGCCGACATTATGCTCATGACACCGTTGATAAATTCAAGGGAATAGCCTGAAATCGACTTTCTGACATCGAGTCCGCTTTCGGCGAGGACAAGGTCATCACGCCTTTTTGCGATCGCAAGGAAAAGGCTGAGAAGGAATGTCATGATTATGATCCAATGCGATGGAAGAATCCCCGCGACCGCGCCGTATTCGGTTCCAGAGAGAAGTCTGAGAAGGAAACCCGTGGAAACAGCGAAAATATCGAGGATTGCTATATTTTTCATTCCCAAAGAATAAATTAGGTTTATGCCGAGATATATGAGAATAATTATTCCCATTCTTGTTCCTGTGAGAAACGCTGCTGCAAGTGCAACAGCAAGAAAAATTATGTCGGTGATTACTGCCGCCTTTACCGAAACAGCGCCGCTTGCGATAGGTCTCAGCTTCTTTTTCGGGTGGACTTTATCCTTTTCTATGTCACGGATATCGTTGAAAATATAAATCGTGCTCGCCGCAAAACAGAAGGAAATAAAAGCCATTGCGGCACTCTGAAGCAGAGTGACATCTGTTATTTTTTTTGCGAAAAAAAGCGGAAAAAAGACCAGAAGATTCTTTATGTACTGGTGCGGCCGTATCATTTTGAGAAACGCTTTCATATCACTCTCCTAACAAAAAAACGGCTGATTATAGCACAGTTTTTTCACAAACGGAACATCAGCAGGCGAAAATTCGTAATAGGCTGCTTCTTCAGGCGTTATCCAGCGGATATCACGGTGTTCCAGAAGTTTCGGAGTTCCCTTCACGATTTTTGCTTCGAAAAGTGTGAGATGCACCGAAATATCGGGATAAACGAATGTCGATTCGGCGAACTTCTCCCCTACTTCAAGCCCGATTTCAAGCTCTTCGCGGCATTCCCTCGCAAGTGCAGCTTCCGGCGTCTCCCCTGCTTCGACTTTTCCGCCGGGAAATTCCCACATCAAAGGGCGAGACTTATGCTCTGGACGCTGGCAGATCATGAATTTTTCACCGTCACGCACAAGCGCTGCGACAACTTCAACCATTTTTCCTCCTATTTCACGATATCGGTATTGATTATGTGCCGCCAGAACCAGCCGAAGTAGCTATCCATCATCGGTTTGTATTCTTCCGGCTCGACTTTGCCGCCGGAACCCATTATCGCATAAACCATCTTAAGTTCGCGCAGTTTGTACGGCAAATCGTACAGACCGCAGTTAAGATAAAAATTGTGCCGTTTCACCCTTTCTTCGGGGTTACTGCACTCTTCAAGCCAGTTTTCAAGCGCTAAAAACAGCCGTTTTCCTTTGTAATGTTCGATCATCGCCTTTACCGCTGCTGTGCCGTAGCCCTTTCCGCGCTCTTTTTCGTCAATTGCGAAAAAGAAGAGATAAGCGAGATCTCCTGAATGGACAAGGTAAGCGAAACCGACCCACAAATCACCTTCGAAAAGGTTCCAGAAGTCGGCTTTTCCCTGAAGCGCACGCTTTTTCAGAAGCCGGAAAGGAAACCGCTCGTTTGCCGGAAATGCGCTTAGATAAAGCTTTTCCACGCGATTCATTTCCTCTTTTGTATTTTCGATTCTGACAAGTTTCATAGTGCTATATTCCTATAATTTTCCTTTTCAGCGCGACCCGCATAAACCAGAAGTAGTAGCCCGTAAGTATCGATGTCGTTATGAACCAGCTTATGGGATAGCACGCAAGAAGCGTAGCGTAGTCGCTGTGAAGAGGAAAAACTGTAAAAACCCAGATGACTCGCGTCACGCAGATGCCAAGAAGCGCAATTAAAGCGGGAGAGAGCGAATTGCCGTAACCGCGCAGACTTCCTGAGAAAATTTCGGTCGTAAGGTTCAGAAACTGGAAAGATGTGATGTAGAGTATCCTTGTTCTGCCGTATTCAATGACAGCGGGATCGCCGTTGAAAAGGCCTAGGAGTTCCCTCGAAAAAATGATTATCGGAAGAGCTACCGCGGCGGTGAAAGCGCAGTCCATCCAGAAGGCGTGAAGAGTGACTTTTTTGCAGCGGTCAAACTTCTTAGCACCGTAATTTTGCCCGATGAAAGCGGTACATGCCTGTCCGAAAGCGTTCACGATGAAGTATGCGAAGATTTCGGTATTGAATGCGGCGGCCGAAGCAGCCATAACATCCGGCCCGAGCGAGTTTATCGCCGATTGGATTATGATATTCGAAAGGGCGAAAACCATACTCTGGACACCTGCCGGAACACCGATGCGAAGGATTTCCAAAAGCGAGGCATGGTCAGCTCTGATGAGGTGAAACTCGATTCCGACATCGCTTTTCGAGCGCAGAAGAATGGCGAACATAGCTCCCGAACTCAGGATATTCGAGATGACCGTGGCTATCGCGACTCCTTCCGCCCCCATTTTGAGAACGAGAACGAAAAAGAGGTTGAGGAGAACATTCACGATTCCGGCAGCAATAAGGCAGAAAAGCGGAGTGTTCGTATCTCCCTTCGAGCGGAAGATCGCCGATTCGAAGTTGTAAAGAAGTATCGCCGGAAGCCCGGAAATGTAGATCCTGAAATATGAAAGCGCCATCGGGAGCACTTCTTCCGGCACCGAAAGAAGCGACATAATGCGGCTTGAAACAGCAAGCGCAACAAGTGCCATCACGCTTCCGCAGACAAGGCTTAAAAAAACCGCAGTGTGGACAGCCTTCTTCACCCCAGACATATCACCGCGCCCGATAGACTTGGCGATAACGACAGTCGCGCCGGTGGAGATCCCGACAAAAAGATTGACGACGATACCGATAACAGGCGTATTGCAGCCGACAGCAGCCATCGCGAACTTGCTCGCGAAACGCCCGACAACCATGACATCTGCCGCATTGAAAAACTGCTGGAGAATCCCCGTCAGAGCAAGCGGAATTGCAAACTGAAGTATTTTTGCGGCAAAACCGCCGTTAAGCATGTCGATTTCACGTCTCATCGAATCCCTTGCAACTCTTCAAAAACGGTCAAAAGCGGTGAATTATCATTTTGAAACAATGAAAGTCAATAGCGGATTTATTTATGATTTTGTTTAAATTCAGACCTTACTGGCAGTCAGCTGAATCGTCAAAATGGTCTGCAGGGAAGAAATCGCTGCACATTTTTTCGCAGCTTCCGTTGTTTTTCCATGAACATACGTCAGCCGTTCCGCAGGTACAGTTCGAAGGTGTTTTGCTCGAGCACAACTCCGCGACTTTTGCAGTATCGGTGCAGTCGTATGTGCATATGCAGCCGTTTCTTTCAACCGAGCCGCTTGTCGTGTATGTCGTTTCGCAAGATCCGCTGGTACCGCCTTCGGAAACGCAGTAAGAATTGCAGTCCGCGGTATAAAGAATTCCGAGCGACGAATTACACATGCAGAGATCGGTTTTATCCGGCAGGCACATTCTGTATGAGGATGAGCATATTCCTTTGCAGGAATCCATGTCAGTAGCCTCTTTTATGTATGACATCGAGAATGTGCCGTAAATGTTTTCGGCTTTCGAATCGATTACGAGATAGTAAGTTCCTGCTGTCGTTGCGTCTGTCTCGAAGTTGATGAGTCCGCCGCCGTAGATGCAGGTGTCAGGATCGTCAGATTTTACAACATAAATCGAAGCCTCGAACGAGGAGGTTATTTCAGCGTGGAAATAGTCTCCTGCCGCCATGTTCATCGAATAGACGACATCCCTGCCTGCCAGTGCTGCGCCGTTGCAGATCCCGGCAGCCGGTGCGAAGTCATCGTTTGCCGAAATAGTGAATCCCTGAAGATTTCCTCTTCCTTCAAGCTGGATAACTCCGTCGAGTTTGTCGTTTTCAGGCACCGGGAGACTGTCGCTGATGTCAAGCTGGATCGTGAAGTCGTATTCAAGCGGAGTTACCGCCGTATCGACAACAACAATGAAATCTTTGTCTGATTCCGAATCATTGGAGTAAACAATTTCCTGAGGATAACCGAAACCGCCGAAAGAGTTGCCCGCAAGGCAGACATCTGCAATTTCGCCGCAATCAGAAAGAACCGATACCGTAGGATAGAAAGCACCTGATTTCGGAGTGACCTTAACAGTCATCATCTTTCCGGCAGGAACATGAACCTTGTAGAAAAGATCCGGACCGTCGCCGTAGTAATCAGTACAGCTTCCGGTATCCATCGAATCCGAAGCACGTTTGAAACTTTCGTCATAAGTTCCTGGTTCGAGCTCTTTTGCTCCGCTGCATACATTGTGTTCTACAGGAGTGAATGCATCGAATTCAAGGATGTAGGGCATATTGTAAAGAGCTTCAGCGGAAGCCGGATTCTGTCTTACCATTGCATAGTAATAGCCGTCAGAGGGAACTTTGTAATTCATTATCTCTGAATAGTAATAGCCCTGAGTAAAGTAGCAGTAGTCCATATAGTCGTTTTCGGCAAGTTTCGCTCCGTCTGCATTGAACAGGGCGATAAACGTGTCGGCACGGGTTTCGCCGCAGTAAGGATGCGTTCTGACTTTGAGATACTGACCCGCTTTTGCCTTGATTTTGAAGTAGTCGACATCCTCTTCGTTATTGACATGTCCGAAACCGGCGAAAACAAAACCGGCCGCAACTTTCTGAGCAGAAGCCATGTCGTTGTTAGGCTCTACTTCGAGAGTTCCGAGAGATTCCTTCGGAACGCAGTTTCCGCTCCTGCACTCCTTGAATCCGCATCCGCAGTCGGCATCGGTCGAGCATGTATCTTTCTGGCAGTAGTTGTCGCCGCACTTTCCGCTGTAGCACTCTTTGTTATCCTGACAGATCCAGTCGTCAAGAAGAGTCGGAACAGCACAGTTGCTTTCGTCGTTGCAATAAGTCTTGCCTGCTTTGCAGGAACCTGAAATCGGATAGCAGTAGTGACCGTTGCAGCGCGTTCCTTCGGGGCAGAGAGTGTAGTTTTCACTGCAGTCTTCGGCACAGAATTTATTGCCGTCGTAGTCGGTAAGACACATTCCGTAATCGTAGAATGTCTTTTTGCAGTCAGTGTCGCTTTCGCACGGCTTGCATGTTTTCTGAGATCCGGTCGGAGTTACAGCGTCGTAACCGTCGCAGTTTGAATCGGTCGAGCATGAAGCAGTGCACATTCCGTGTTCGCAGTTTGTGTACTTTTCGCAGTCGTCGTCGAAACGGCATGCATCGTAGATGTAACTTCTGTAAGGAATAGCCTTGCGGCATATTCCGTCGTAGCAGCCGCCTATATCGAAGCAGTCGGCATCGCTTTCACACGATTTAGTGCAGTAGTACTGCTGAATAGTGTAGTCAGTGTAGCAGTTTTCGCACGACCAGACATACGGGCAGTATTCGCCGGGTTTGAAGCTCTGCTGTTCTTTCGAAATGCAGACACCGAAAATCTGCGGGTCGCCGCCGTCTTCAGATTCCTGCTGACCGTAAATATAACAGGTTTTGTCTATTTCACACTCGCTGTCTTCCGTGCAGGCTTTACTGCAGAAATATCCCGAGAAACAGGTATATCCGTCGGCGCACTGCCAGTCTGAATAGCAGTCCTGACCGAATTCAAGCCGCTTCAGCATCTTGTCCTGAGCGCAGATATATTCGGCGTAACTTCCGTATGAGCTTGTTTTCTTGACCGGAATACACTCGCTGCCGTCTGCACAGGTTTTCGTGGTTGTCGTAGTGCCTGTTTCAGGATCAGTAACTTCGCTGTCGGTACAGTGAGAACCGCAGATTTTGTCGCCTTCGAACTCGATGCACTCTCCGCTTGCACACTGCTCGTCGTAGTTGCAGTATGTTCCGTCGGGCAGGTTGAACCTGTTCGGGTCGAAGCATACTTCCGAAGTGCCGAAGTAATCCGGCAGAGTTCCGCACTCGTAGCCGGTTCCGCAGCTGCTGAAAATGCTTCCGCAGGTCTTGACGCAGTATCCGTCATAGCAGCCGCCGCTTGAACAGTCCATTGAGCTCTGGCAATGGTCACCGAGCTCGCCGCTTCCCTTCGGAACACAGTATTTGTCGTATTTGAAACCTTTGTCAGAGCCGCCTTCCATGCACTTTCCGCA
>JAGCNV010000090.1 GCA_017645765.1 bacterium
GTCTTATTCCTTGTATTCGTGAAAGTGTCTAGTTTTCAAGTCAAGAACAAGAGCGATACTCAACGAGAGTTCACCCTTGTTCTTGCAGACTTTTCCAAGCGTTTTTTGGATACAAAAAAAGGCGTGGAGTTGAATGCACTTACTACTTGAAGGCCTAGACTGCCCGAATACAATAAGCACAAACAACTCACGCCCCAAAAGGCCGCTTGCATACAGGCAAACTGCTATTTAAACAATAGACCATGTAGCAAAACGATGCGGCAGGCATACGCCGGTCGCAGACGTGAGCGTTCGCCTTATTCTCCATGTTCGTGAAAGTGTCTAGTTTTCAGCCGGAGAACAAGAGCAAAAACTCTATTTTCACCCAAAATATAGATTATTCCGCTGTCAAAAGGTGACGCCACGCCCGGAAGGCAAGAAAAAAGCGTAAAAACGCAGAATTCAACCGCCTGCGGGGGTCGATTTTCGTCAAAATTCCCAAAATTTCCGCAAAAATCATCGATTGTCATAATATGACATCCGAGGAATGTATATTTGCATCGAGAACACTTTGCCCCGCCTTTTTTTGCTTGTAGGCGGATTGGAGTAGAAGATGAATGAAAAAGAGATTGCTGTTCCGAACCTGCTGGAGGAATCGGGCGTAGAAAAGATGATTCTGGTCATTCGTGGCAAGCAGGTGTTGCTTGATCGCGATTTGGCGGCACTTTACGGGGTGGAAACTAGGGCCATAAATCAGGCCGTCAAACGAAATATGGAAAGGTTCCCGGAAAGGAACTGTTTTCAATTGACAGAACTGGAATTTTCAAATTGGAAATCACAAATTGTGATGTCCAATTCTGAGAAAATGGGCTTGCGTAAGATGCCGTTTGCCTTTACCGAGCAAGGGGTGGCAATGCTTTCAGCTGTTTTGCGTACCAAAACGGCAATTAAGGTGTCTCTCGCTATAATGGATGCTTTCGTACAGTTGCGACACCTTATGATGGGTAATGGAGGCCTCGTCAACCGGCTTTCAAATGTGGAAGCAAAGGATTTGGAACAGGACGACCGCTTGACAGGTCATGACGAGCATCTGCTTGACCATGACCGTAAATTTGACGAACTGTTCGAGGCGATGGACCGTGGCGAGCTCAAATCCAAGGGTTTATTTTATAACAACCAGGAGTTCGATGCCTATGTATTTGTCTGCAACCTGATTCGCCAGGCAAAGAAAAGAATCGTACTTGTCGACAGGTACGTGACCGAGAAGACTCTGACCATGATGCTCAAACGGGAAAAGGGCGTTTCTGTGACAATCTACACCTACGACAAAAGCAAAGTCCTTGAAATGGACCTAGCCACTTACAATGAACAATATCCTGACAGCCCGATGCAAGTTCTGCCTAGTTACGGAATGCACGACCGATTCTTGTTCATAGACGATACGGCCTACCACTTCGGGGCTTCGCTCAAGGATTTGGGCAAGAACACCTTCTTCTTTACGCAAGAAGATTTCACGTTGGAAGAAGTGTTGAAGGAATCTCAGAAAATTCAGGCAGAAAAAGAAAGCTAGGCATTACAAGGTGACAACGTACCCCGCCTTTTTTTTGCTTGTAGGCGGATTGGAGTAGAAGATGAATAACGAAAACACATTTTCGATTTTAATGCGCAATGTGGCAGACCGAATTGCATCCGTTCGAAATCATAAAATCATTTTGGATGCCGATGTCGCTTTGTTATATGGTGTAGAGACAAAGCGAATCAATGAGGCAGTCAGGAACAATCCTGACAAGTTTCCCTCGACATATATGTTCCAGTTGTCAAAGGACGAAGTTGAAATTTTGCGGACGAAAATTTCGTCCACAAATTATTCGGCCAAAAGCAGATCTTTACCCTACGCTTTCACAGAAAAAGGCCTCTATATGCTTGCGACAATCTTAAAAAGCAAGACGGCGATTAACACAACTTTCGCCATCATCGAGACTTTTGCGGCTGTTCGAGAACTCAAGAGAGAACTTGTGGAGTTGCATAAAGAAGGCGACAAGGAGGAAAAGCATTCGAAAATGCAGCATTTCGGAGAGATTCTCACAAACATCGTTATGCCGGATTTAGAAACAACGGAAACAGAATCCTCGCTGGAACTGAACTTTATCATAGGCAAGATAAAACATTCCGTAAAGCGTGTTAAGCGATAGATGAAAATCGGCGCAATCAGTAAGGCCGACGGAACAACTTTTGAAATCCTTGCGGAACGGGTAAAATTTTGCCAAAATAGCAAAAAAATGAATCTAGAGTGTTTGTATATTTTATATGGATATATGAAACAATCGTTAGCGACATTTAAAA
>JAGCNV010000091.1 GCA_017645765.1 bacterium
CCTTTTTTTCCCGCCTGATAACCAAGGGGAGCAAACTGCGGGGACAGCTCTTCAAGAATTTTTTCGAAATGGACAGAACTCATTTTTACCTCCTATGATAAATTTCCACTCCGATTCGGAGTTTTTTTCGTTTTTTTTAAGCTGTTTTCAACTTGAATTGAGTAAAATCCTCAAAAATCCATTTGTTTTTGAGAATCCGATATATAATTTCGAGGAATTTTCTGGCGAGAGCGATATTGGCTTTTGCCCCTCCGCGTCTGGCCTTGACCCCTTCGTGAAAATTGAAAAGATACGCATTATACCGTTTCGCGATCAAAGCACATTGCACCAGAGTCGACCGGGCGATTTTGCTTCCCAGTTTGGTAATTCTGCCATGATGCACAGTTTCGTTGGAGTCGCTGACCCGAGGCACAATCCCGATGTAGGCGGCCAGCTGCTTGGCGGAACGGAAATCGTTGATGTCGCCGATGACCGACAGCAGCGTTGCCGCACCTTTGGCTCCAATGCCTTTCACGCTTTTCAAGTTGTCAAATCCATCCATTTTCGAACCGTTGTCTTCAATGGCTTTGTCCAATTCTTCAATGCTCTTGTTCAGACTCCGGATCTGGTCGACCATGACGCGAAGTTCCACATCGGAAACACTGTCAAAGTGATATGACAACACTTTCAGCAACCCTTTTTCCGAGGACAATTCTTCCCTTTTCAACAAGATAAAACGGCTGGCGAACAGATTGTTGATTTTGTTCTTCAACACCGTCCGCAGCTGCACCAGTTTTTCCCGCGTCTGGGTCAGACTGGCGATTTTCGCCTGCAATTCATCTTTCATTCTCACCTCCGGCAGCAGATCCTTTTCCAGAAATTCCGCCAGCACTTTCGCATCGTTCTTGTCCGTTTTCTTTACCGAATGACTAATCACCTTGAACTGATTCGGATTCACCACTACCAGCCTGCCGGCATGCTTTTTCAACACCTGACAGAACATCCAGGTATTGCCGGTCGCTTCCACGGCTACCTCCGAATGTTTCCCCAGTCTTCGGGCAAACCGTTCCAGATTGGTCATGCTTTCTTTCCCGACCAGTTCTTTCCCATCCGAATACCTCACGCAATACGTGAACTGATTCCGATGGAGATCGATCCCCACCCAATACTTTTTCACTCCCATTTTCTGCCTCCGATTCGTTTTCCTTTTTTTATAAAATACCGAATCGAAGCGGATCTGCTTTCACGGCCTCACCAGCCTCCTATGCAGAGTAGTCATATCTCTCAATATGCTCTCTATGGTGGCGCTTTCGGTTCTCAGGTCCGACTAATCTCCTGTACGATGTCGTTGCCCTCGCGGGTCGCACCAAATAATCATTCTGCCTGAGTCCTGTCCGCATCGCTTCAGTAAATCATTACTCATAATTTACATCCTCAATGCAGATGCCGCTACTCACATCTCTTTTATCATACCATCTCCTGTGCGGTTGATGGTTTCAGGACAATATAAGGACCGGTGTGTGACATTTTCCGTCATAGCAGAAGGTTTTCGTCCGTAAAATTGCAAAAATTCCGATCCGGTGGACG
>JAGCNV010000092.1 GCA_017645765.1 bacterium
TACCGTCTTCAATCGAGAAGATCGGGTATTTCGAAACGAGGTATTTGTAGTATTCGACCATTTCGACTCTGGTTTTTGATTTTGCGCCCGATTTTTTGAACTCGTAGATCTCTTTTTCGTTGTCGTAAAGCTCGGAAGCAGCGACGTCAAGTGCGAGAACGACGTCTTTGCCAGGAACATATCCTGCCTGCTCAATTGCAGCCATGATGACCTGAAGAGCCTCTTCGTCGTTGGCAAGGTTCGGAGCAAAACCGCCCTCGTCGCCTACGCCTGTAGCGAGTTTCATGCCCTTAAGAAGCTTTTTGAGTGAATGGAAAACTTCAGCGACCATTCTGAGACCTTCCTTGAAGCTGTCAGCGCCGACCGGCATGACCATGAATTCCTGGATGTCGACGGTGTTGTCAGCGTGCTGTCCGCCGTTGAGGATGTTGCACATCGGAACCGGAAGTGTGTCGGATCTGAGTCCGCCGATGTATCTGTAAAGCGGAAGGTCGAGCGATTTAGCTGCTGCTCTCGCAACTGCCATCGAAACGCCGAGCATTGCGTTTGCGCCGAGGTTCGTCTTGTTTTCGGTGTCGTCAAGGCCGATCATCGTTTCGTCGATCATTCTCTGGTCAAGAGCGTTCATGCCGATGATTTCAGCAGCGATTTTCTCAATGTTTTCAACTGCTTTCGTTACGCCTTTGCCGAGGTATCTCTCTTTATCGCCGTCTCTGAGTTCAAGAGCCTCGTGAACGCCTGTGCTTGCGCCGCTCGGAACTATCGCGGATGCGACAACGCCGTTTGCGAGCTCGACTTCGACTTCAACAGTAGGATTTCCTCTCGAATCAAGAACTTCTCTTCCTTTAACTCTGATAATTTCTGACATTTTTCATCTCCAAAAAAACAAGTTAATAAAAAACCGGCGGTGATACTACAACCTTTTAAAATTATAACAAGTATTTGAGGGAAAAAATGTGAGAAAAAATTTGACAAACGGCCTCTTTTACTCTACAAAACATAACAGAAACTGTTAGGAAGTGTAAAGTATGCAGCCGATCAAGTTACTTGAAAAGACACTCGGACAAAATGCCGACAGCCTGCACTGTCTCTTTTCGCAGCAGGATTTTTCCTCGATTTTTCCCGATTTTACAGCGGAAAATCTAAGGATGCTGCTTTCGCGGGCAGTAAGAAACGACATTCTGGAGCGCGTCTGCAAGGGAATATACCTCTACACAAAAACGGACTACGACCCTACTCTGATACTTTTCAAAGTCGCATCGAAACTCCGTGCGGACAACCTGAACTATGTGAGCCTTGAAACAGTCCTTTCGCAATCGGGCAGAATTTCGCAACAGCTTCTGGGCTGGATCACCGTGATGACTACCGGACGAAGCGGCACAATCAGCTGCGGACGTTTCGGCACGGTCGAACTGATACACACCTCGAAGAATTTTGACAAAATCATGCCCGAACTAAGACTCGACAGGCAGACAGGAATGCTCTGGGCATCCGAAAAACTCGCGCTGCACGACATGAAAGACTGTAAACGCCAGATGGATTTAGTAGAACAATCAGAAATATAAAAGGAGAAAGAAATGCCGGTTTTTGACGATTTAGTTTCTCAGGTAATATCGCAGAATAGTGAATATCCCGTGCTTCGAACAGCGATAGAAAAAGAGATTCTGCATCTGGACATTCTCCGCTGCATGAACTCCGCCGGATTTTTGAAAAACATCACTTTCATCGGCGGAACATGCCTCCGTGACTGCTACGGCTCGCCGCGTCTTAGCGAAGATCTCGATTTTACGGGCGGATTCGACTTTTCGAAATCGGACATGAGCGAACTCGGAAACGTGATCGAACACTCTATAAACGAAAAATATGCTCTTCCGGTCACAGTAACCGCTCCGACGAAGGAAACAGGTGACACCGAAACATGGAAAATCAAGGTAATTACGCGCCCTGAACGCCCCGATTTTCCGTCTCAGAAAATCAATATCGATATCTGCATGATCCCTAGCCGCGACCGCAGAGCAGCAATGGTCCGCAACACTTACGGGATAGATTCCGGAACTGACGGGATCCTGCTTCACGCCGAAAGTCTGAACGAAATTCTCTGCGACAAACTGATTGCAGTCGCACTCCGTCCCAACCGCGTTAAAAACCGCGATTTGTGGGATATCCACTGGCTTTCGCAGAAAAACACCTCGCCCGGAAAAGAACTTTTACTGCAAAAACTTGCCGACAGAAAAATTGCTGAAAACGACTTCCGCAAAAAATACGCGGAACGGATCGAAGAAATAAAAAACGGACAGCGGGATTTCCTTTTTGAAATGCGCCGCTTTCTCATGCCGTCGGCATTTTCGAACCAGTTCACTTCCGAAATGTGGTGGGAGTATCTGCTGGAACTTTTGAAGCAGTATTCATTGAAAAAATAAGATAATTTTTTGAATTTTTGTGTATAATGCCTTGATTTTTTTGTGATGGAGGTGAAATAAGGATGAATAAAACGTTCATAGCAGTTTGTTTTTATTTGGTTTTTCTGTTTCTTGCCTCATGCGCAAGAACCGATCTTTCTGATGAAATAAGAACAGCGTGGAGCGAAACGCACAATGACAGCGATACAATTGATCCGGAAGCGTATGACGACACTGATTTAGCCGACACGGATTCTACTGATACGGATTCAAACAACACAATGCCGGATAACATCGATTCAGACGACTCTGACAGCGTAATAAACGATGATAGTGTCGACACTGAAATAAAAGATGATTTCGATAGTGATCCTGTCGAAACAAATGATAAAGATCCGGCAGAAACAGATAGTGATGAATCTTCGGAAACAGATGATAATGAGCCGGTTGTTGAGGGAGATGACGATGAACCGATGGATGACATTGATGACAACGATTCTGTTCCGGTAACAGATGGCGATCAGGATAATGATTCAACTGATCCTAGTGACCCGACAATTGATGAACCATTCACTAATCTGCTCACTCTCGAAAGCCATTCAAAAACAAAAAACTCTTATACTTTTGTTCTTAAATATCACGGCGAGAAGGCAATAAATTTTGCGGCTTCAAAAATTACTTTGAACGGTGTGGAAGCGGCAGATTATTCATATAATGCGACAACAAAAACTTTTACCGTTTCCAAAAATAACCTTGAACCGAATAAATACACCTGGTTGTTTAGACTTATTGATAGTGCCGGTAACCGAATCGAGCCTTTCTTTGTTCCGCTCTGGGTAGGTAACGGTGTTGATTTTGCAGATTTCGGCTGGCGCGACGCATTTGTATATCATATTATGACCGACCGTTTCCTTAACGGGGACAACAGCAATGATGTCGGCACTCTTCCGAATGTGGCTAACGATCTTGAACAGTGGCAAGGCGGTGATTTCAGAGGAATTATTCAAAAAATCGATGACGACTACTTCTCCGACATGGGAGTGAACACGCTTTGGATAAGTTCTCCGATTCTCAATCCGCATCACACGAGTCAGGGCGGCACCTCTTCCTCTCAGAACAATATCTACCTTACAAGCTATCATGCATTTCATCCGCTTGCTACAGGCTATAATTTTGACAATGACTACGGATTTGGCAACGAGGGATTGGAAACAGCTTTCGGAACAGCGACAGAATTCCGTGAACTCGTTGAAAAGGCTCATAAAAAAGGAATCAGAATTATCACGGATTTTATTGCAAATCACGCTCATATTGACGCTCAGATCTATCAGGAACACAAAAATGACGGCTGGTTCTATGATTACCTGCTGTGCGACGGTCACTGGGATGATCACAGAATTGACTGCTGGTTCACACCTTATATGCCCGATTTCAATTATAAAGATAGTGATGAAGCGAGAAAAGCTGTTATAGATCACGCATTGTGGCTTGTCCAAAATTTCAACATCGACGGTTTGCGCACCGACTCTTTGAAGCACATAGACGATATTTTTATTACAGAACTCCGCTCGGCAATCAAAGAAAAGATCGAAACAACAGTTGAAAACCACGACATGCCGGATGAAGCCGAAGTTTTCTACATGGTTGGAGAATCGCTTGGCGGAGACTGGGCGCGTTACCACACCCGTGCAGACATGGTTCATGGACAGCTGAACGAAAAACTTTACTACGAAATCAAGGGGCAGATTCTATACGATAGCGGCAGCTATTCGATTCTTGCAGACAGAATAATGAACGACGCTAACGGCGACGTTACCGACACGGCGTTCCTTACTCCGAAAGCGGCTCAGGGCGGAACAGGCGGCTTCCCAGGTGCGGTAATGGGTAATTTTTTCGGTGACCCGGATCAGGACAGAGCTCTGAGCGAATGCAACAGTAACTATGTAAGATTCAAACATGCTCAGACTTTTCTTATGACTACTCCGATCAACATCCCGATGCTTTACCAAGGCGACGACATCGGTATGACAGGAAGAGCAGAAAACGGTTTAGACGGCGAAAGACGCAAAGTTATGCAGTTTACCGGACTTTCAGAAGAACAGGAAAATGCTTTAACGCATATTCAGAGGCTCGGAAAATTCAGAAAACTGCATCCTGCATTGAGATACGGAACGCGTTCCACATGCGGTGTACCGACAAACAATGCCTGGGTTTATAAACTTAAATACAACGGCGACACTGTAATCGTAGGAATCAACAAAGATTCCTCTGCATATACGGTAACTTGCGAAGGTGAAAATGGCGATTTTACTTCATATGACAATTCAACTGTCACCGTTTCTGATGGCAGCTTTACTGTTCCGGCAGAAGGCAGTCTTGTAATCGGAAAATAGTTTTTAAATGCGGCGGATTTTGGCGGAGGAAAAGATGGATAAGCTGACAGAACTCACCGATATGATCAACGAATATATCACTCTCGGTATCAACGAACAGCTTGATTACGACAAATTCTATCTTTATTCGATCATCACCCACTCCACGGCGATAGAAGGCTCGACTGTCACCGAAATCGAAAACCAGCTCCTCTTTGACGAGGGGATCAGCGCGAAAAAACCGATGGCGGAAATCCTTATGAACCTCGACCTCAAAGCCGCTTACGAGCAGAGTTTTGTCTATGCGAAGGAACATGCTACTTTTTCCCCCGAACTTTTGTGCAGCCTCGCCGCGATCGTGATGAAAAACACAGGCTCGGAATACAAAACTCTCGCCGGAGACTTCTCTTCCGCAAAAGGCGAACTCAGACTTTTGAACGCAAGTGCCGGACGCGGCGGAAAATCCTACCTTGCATGGAAGAAAGTGCCGGAAAAACTAAAGAATTTCTGCGACTGGCTCAATAACGAACGCAAAAAAATGACAACCGCCAACATGCAGGAAATCTACGAACTCAGTTTCGAAGCACACTATCAGCTTGCGGCGATCCATCCGTGGGCTGACGGAAACGGCAGAATGTCGCGCCTTGTCATGAACATGATCCAGCGCGAAGCCGGCATCATCCCCAGCATCGTCAAAAAAGAAAACCGCGCCGAATACATACAGGCTCTCGCTGACGCTCAGGATAGCGGCAATTCAAAAACCTTCATCGATTTCATGCTTCGCCTTCATATCGAAAACATCAGGCAGCAGATTGAGGAATTTAAGGGGTAAATAAGATAATTTTGAGAGGGAGAAGAAAATGGGCGATATTTTGTTGAACGACATATTAAGAATTAAAGAGGAAGATCTCGATAAAGTAGCAATCAGATTCAATTTATCTAACAAGTCATATGATGCACTTAAACTCTATCAAGACAACAAGGACGTTTTACTTGTCAATAATTTTCATAATGTCCTGAAAACAGAAAAGGATGGTAAAGTCAAAAGAGGGAGAAAATATCTTAAGAAAGGTGAAATAGTAATCGGTTTAGCAGAGATGAAAAATAATTCTTGGTTACTTTTCGACATATCAAAAATTACAGAAGACTATGACAAAACAACATATGACGGAACATCACCTAAACTATATTATTTTTACAAACACGAGCCTTTGAGTGAGTATGAAAAATATTTTGGAAGATTGATTGTGGAATATCACAAGGGGTTTCAATATGCAATACTTCGAGGAAAAGACCGTATAAACGATTTCCACGTAAAAGAAATTTTGCCCGAAAAATACAACAATGATGATTTTCCTGGTTACGACAAAGTGAATATTCAATGGAAAAAACTCAAGCGAAAAATAGACAACAACAAATCATGGCAAACCGCTTTGGAAAATCAAAAAGGTGTATATTTAATCACAGACGACTCTAACGGAAAAATGTATGTTGGCTCGGCCTATGGTGACAAGATGATTCTGGGAAGATGGAAAACATATATAAACACCAGAGATGGCGGAAACAAAGAACTAATAGAATTAGATCGCGAACATATAGAACAACATTTTTGGTTCTCTATTTTGGAAATTTTTAAATCCACAACAGATGATGTTACCATAAGAGACAGAGAAAATTGGTGGAAACAAGTATTACGAACAAGGGATTTTGGATACAATAAAAATTAATTTTTCAATCTCGGCAATTTTTACCAGCTTGACCGCATTTCCGATTTCTGTCATCTGCACATAAATCACAAAAAATATGCAGACACTTGACTTTTTCTGCACATAAAATTAGGATTTATATGCAGATAAGGAGGTGAATATGCACAAATTTGACTATTCTTTTCTGAAAAACGGGATGCTGCCGTCGCAGCTTGTGAACGTTACGGCTGCCATTTCTTCTCTGGAAACGGCTTCTCAATTCAGAAAGAACTCTTTTCAGAAGGTTTTTACGGAACTTGAGAGCATTGCAAAAATACAGTCGGTAAAAAATTCCAATGAAATCGAAGGAATAGTGACGAGCGACGAAAGAATTTTTCAGATCGTGCAGCAGAACAGTGCTCCCAAAAACCACAACGAGCAGGAAATTTCGGGCTACCGCGATGCCCTGAATCTGATCCACTCAGGTTTTGAAACCATCCAGTTCAACGAAAACACCGTGCTCAGTCTGCACAGAACGCTTCTTGCCGCGACTGATTACAATTACGGCGGAAAATACAAAACCGATGACAACGTGATTCTTGAAACAGATGCGCTCGGAAACAGAAAAGTCCGCTTCGCGCCTACCCCTGCAAAAGAGACAAAAGCCGCGATGGAACAGCTGTTTCTTGCTTACATGGAAGCGAACTCCGACCCTGACATAAACGCTCTGCTCCTGATCCCGTGCGTTATCCTTGATTTCTTGTGCATTCACCCGTTCAGAGACGGCAACGGCAGAATGTCAAGACTTCTTTCGCTGCTGCTTTTATACAAAAACGGTTTCGATGCCGGAAAACACATCTCTTTTGAGGAACAGATCAACAAACACAAACTTTTGTATTACCAGTCTTTGAAAGAATCTTCAGCAAATTGGCACGAAAGCAGAAACGACTATATTCCTTTCATGCAGAACTTTCTCGGCGTTCTTTATCAGTGTTATCAGGAACTTGACAGGCGTTTTGCTGTCGTGAACTCAAATAAAGTCACAAAATCAGCCCGCATCGAAGCCACCGTTTTAAATTCGCTTCTGCCTATTTCAAAAGCTGAAATCTGCCGTATTCTGCCGGATGTGAGCCCGACAACGATCGAGGCAGTGCTTGGGAAAATGGTAAAAAGCGGGATAATAACAACTCTCGGTTCAGGACGCGGAACAAAATATGTTAAAAAATAAGGTTTCAGCTATAATGTCTCGGATTTTTGACAACCAATAACGGAGAGAAAAATGACCAAAAAAATTCTTTTTATCATCGGCTCTTTGAGAAAAAAATCGTTCAACAGGCAGCTTGCCGCGAAATGCGCCGAAATGCTCGCGGAAACCGGTGATGTCGAAATCAAAACACTTGATTACAGCGATGTTCCCTTTATGAATCAGGATGTCGAGGCTGCTCTTCCTGCAGCTGTGAGCCGTGTCCGCGCCGAAGTTCAGGCGGCTGACGCCCTCTGGATCTTCACGCCGGAATACAACTTCGCAATTCCGGGTGTGCTCAAAAATCTGCTTGACTGGCTTTCGCGCCCGCTTGTTCCAGGTGATTTTTCAAGCGGAACGGCAGTGGCTGGCAAAAAAGTCACTTTCTGCGGAGTCGGCGGCAAAAATGCAACCAAAAATGTCCGTGCAGACCTCAAAAAGCTCCTTGATTTTATCCGCATGGAAGTTGTCTGCGGCGAAGGAAACGGCTTCTCGGCTGACGCTGCGGCTTTCCAGAGTGACGTTCTGACTTTAAGCGATGCAGATAACGAAATTTTAAGGAAGCAGGCTGAAGAGTTTCTGAAAGCGCTCTGAACCAAAACTATATTCCCTGACCTTCATTGAACATAGAGCGGTTGTAGTATTGGATCGCTTCGGCGATGTGACCGCACTCGATCTGTTCTTTCCCGTCAATATCGGCAATAGTTCTCGATACTTTGAGAATCCGCGAATATCCTCGCGTCGATATGCCGAGCTTGTCCATGGCGTTCTTGAGAAGAAGTTCGGCAGCTTCGTCAAGACGGCAGAATTTATCTATATCCGAAGCCTGCATCTTTGAATTTGTGAAAAACGGGGAATCTTTGAAGCGTTCCCGCTGCACTGCCCTCGCCTTTTCGACCCTTTCACGGATTTGAGCGCTTGTCTCGCCCGCACTGCGGCTTCTTAAATCATCGAAAGAAACAGAGTTCACAATGATAGAAATATCTATTCTGTCGAGCAGCGGCCCCGAAATTTTCTGCTGATAGCGCTGAACTGCCTGAGTCGAGCACACGCACGGCTTTTTTTTGTCGAAAAGATAACCGCACGGACAAGGATTCATCGATGCAACGAGCATAAAATTCGCAGGATAACGGATAGTATGAGTCGCTCTCGATATCGAAACGTCGCCGTCTTCCATCGGCTGCCGCAGCACTTCGAGGGCGTTTCTGCTGAACTCGGGAAGTTCGTCCAGAAAAAGGACTCCGTTGTGAGACAAACTCACTTCGCCCGGTTTCGGCGGATTCCCTCCTCCGACAAGGGCGATATGCGAACACGATGAATGCGGCGAGCGGAAAGGACGTTCGTTGATAAGACCGTTTCCCTGCATAAGATTGGCAACACTGAAAATCTTTGTTGTTTCGATGCTTTCTTCCCGCTCAAGTTCCGGCAGAATAGTCGGAATCCGCCGCGCCAGCATCGTTTTTCCGCTTCCCGGAGAGCCTACCATAAGAATATTGTGACCGCCTGCCGCAGCGATTTCTATCGCCCTTTTTGCCTGCTCATGCCCTCTCACTTCGGCAAAATCAACTATATATTTTTTCTCTTCCGTCTTCGTTTCGGAATGAAAAAACTCTTTCGGTCCTTCCTTCAAAAGATAGAAAATATCATCGAGATTTTTTACCGTGACAACGTTTATTTCCGTTATCGCGGCAGCCTCACCGCCGTTTTCTTCCGGCACGATTATCCCTTTAAGACCGCATTCCTTCGCGGTTATAGCCAGACTCAGCACTCCTGTGACAGGCTTTATTTCACCGTTCAAAGCGAGCTCTCCCACGATCATGTAGCCGTCAACTTTGTCAGTTTCCATGCTGTAAATCGAGGCAATTATCGCAGTCGCGATCGGAAGATCGAACCCTGCCCCCTCTTTTCTGATTCCGGCAGGAGCCAGATTTATCGTGATCCTGTTCTGCGGAAACAGGTGTCCGCTGTTGATTATAGCCGTTCTAACGCGCTCCTTCGACTCTTTCACCGCGTTGTCAGGGAGTCCGACTATCGAAAACGCCGGCATTCCCCTTGAAATATCGACTTCGACATCGATTACATTTCCGTCTATT
The DNA here is from genome assembly GCA_017645765.1 of bacterium. Lineage (GTDB taxonomy): Bacteria > UBP6 > UBA1177 > UBA1177 > UBA1177 > UBA1177. The sequence continues at coordinate 9,793 of JAGCNV010000092.1, forward strand.
CCTGAAACCGAACCGCTTTTTAATATTGTAAACATACGACTCACCTCAAAAACAACAAGAAAGCCGGAACAATTTTATTTATTTTTGAAAGCAAGTCAAATTTAAAATAAATATTTTATCTGTTTTTCTTTAAACAAATACGATTTTACGTGTAAAGGAAAAGTGAGAACACCGCGTCAATTGCAACAACCATGAATATCGAAACAACGACCGATTCCGTAGTGGCGCGACCGACTGCATCAGCTCCGCCGCGGACATTAAGCCCTTTGAAACTGCCGACTGCAAGAATTACCCACGCAAACGAGATACTTTTCATCGTGCCCCAGAATATATCCTTCATTTCGATTGATTCTATCACATCAACAAGAAAGGATGTCGGTGGAATATTGTATGCCGAAGCAATCAAAAATCCGCCGAAAATTCCGGCGATATCGGCAATTAGCGTGAGAACCGGCATAACTGTCGTGAATGCCCAGAATTTGGGAACCAGCAGGAATTTCAAAGGCTTAACACCCATCGTTTTGAGTGCGTCGACCTCTTCCATAACGACCATAGTACCAATTTCCGCAGCAATCGAACTTCCGGTACGTCCGGCAATGATTATCGCCGTGATAAGCGGACCAAGTTCTTTTGTCATAACCATCGTGCTCATCATCGCGATCATGCTCTGCCCGCCCATTTTGGCAAGTTGTATTGCCGCCTGCAACGCAATCGTGAAACCGATGAGAAACGCCAGAAGAAAAACTATCGGAACAGCTAAGTAACCGATATAATAAGCGTTTTTCGTTGTATCGTTTTTAAGTATGAACTTGCGGTTGAAAATCGATTCCAAAGAATAGAAAATCATATCAACCATGATAACAAAGAAATAGAAAATAACATCCCAGAGCTTCAGCAGCCTTCCGCCAAGTTTTTCAATACGCGGCTCGGCAGGTTTTTCTGCCTCTTCTTTCTCTGTTGCAGCCTCTTCCTTGGAATAAAAAATATCGTTTTTAAGCTCTTCCGGAACTATCAGCTGGTCAGGATGATCTTCGGAAAGCTGCCTGATGATGGCCTTTGTTATCGAATTAAGCTGAATATTGCGATCTACTTCAAATGTAGCACCCTTTGCAAACTGCTTAGAAAGCTCCGACAAGGCAGCCTTGCTGTTTTCTATCGTTAAGTTATCTGGAATATTAAGTTTTTCAGTCATTTACTTTGCCATATCTCTAACGTAATCCGCAAACTGTAAAAGGATTTTCATCCATTCGTTTTCCTTAAACGCCGAAGAAAGCGCGGCTTTTGCCTTTTCAGTCCTCTCAACGACAGCTTTGCGCGCACCGTCAAGTCCCATCAGTGTCGGATAGGTCATTTTGTTGAGTTCAGCATCGCTCCCGACAGGTTTTCCGAGTTTTTCGGTCGTCGAGGTGATATCCAAAATATCGTCCGAAATCTGGAAAGCTATTCCAGCTTCGGCAGCAAAATCCTCAAGCGCCTTAACCTCTTTTTCATCAGCGTCAAGCCATGCTGCGGCACCGGCAGTAGCAGCTATGAAAAGTTCCGAAGTTTTATAGTAGTTGATGAAATCAAGCTTTTCAGCGGTTCTTTCGTTTTCGGGGATCGTGCAGTCGTAAACCTGCCCCAAAGTCATTCCTCTGCCGCCAACAGCCTTTGCGAAGTAGCGTCCTGCACGCTTGATGTTCCCTTCGCCGAATTCGAAAAGAAGCGAAAAAGCGTCGGTATTGAGCGCGTCTCCCGCCAGAATCGCGATATCTTCACGAAAAGCCTTGTGACAGCTCGGTTTGCCGCGGCGCAGATCGTCGTTGTCAAGCGCCGGAAGGTCGTCATGTATAAGCGAAAAGGTGTGGACAAATTCAAGAGCGCAGGCATAAGGCATGATGAGCTCTTTCGGCTTTCCGAGCATATTGCAGACAGCTATCGAGAGAAACGGACGCAGCCTTTTTCCGCCGGCACTTAGGCTATAGGACATCGCCTCGTGCAAAACTCTCGGAATATGAAGCGAGTCAAGATAAAACTTCAAGTGTTTCTCGATATTTGCCTTCTCGGCACTGATTGCTTCCAAAAAAGTGAGCTCTGACATTTCAGCCTCCGCAAAAATCAAAACCGCCGTAAAATAGCAGTTTTGAAAAACTATTCCAGTATATTTTTTATTTCTTCGATGATTTTAGTGAAACGCGGTCCCGGAAGGCTCCAGAAATCCTCGGTTTTGATAAAAACTTTGCCGTTTTTAACTGCGTTTATATCGAGGTTCGACCAGCTTTTTGCAATAAAATCGAGCTTTTCCGGGGTAAGACCGGAAGCGGTGATAATATCGATCACAATGTCGGGGTTGAGCGAAAGGATCCCTTCGAGCTGGATTTTGGGATAAGCCATATTCCCTGAGTATGCATTTGTCGCACCGCACAAGTTGACAATTTCATTGAGGAATCTGTCATCACCGACAGCGTAGGCATCTTTTATTGAGCTGTTTTCGTAGTCGCGCCCGACAAGAATAAGGATTTTCTTTTTTTCTCCCTCTTTTTCGGCTTTTTTAAGGTAAGGCTCGAATTTTGCCTTGAAATTTTTTCCCTTCTCTTCGATTTTGCAGGCCTCGGCAACCACATCTATCGAATCGACAAATCCCTGAACGCTCGTCTGGTCCAGAATCACTGTTTTCATCCCGGCAGCCTTCATTTTCGAAGCAAGCTCACCGTATGCGCTGAGGACAAAAACGATGTCCGGTTTGAGCGCGATAACCGCTTCGCTGCTTATTGAAAAGGCCTTTCCGATTTTAGATTTGCTTTTGACTTCTTCTGGATAGTGGCAGTTTTCGGTGACACCGACGACATTTTCGCCGAGCCCGAGGTCAAAGAGCGTTTCGGTTATGCTGGGAGCGGTGCTGACGATCCTTTTGCACGGAACTTCGCTTTCTTCTTTCGGCTTGGCAGGCTGGCTGCACGCTACAAAAAGAAAAACAAGTACCAAAAAACAGATTTTTTTGATCATTTCCAGCTCCAGTTGTCACCTTTCATAAAACCGCTCATAATGCAGGCGCCGGCAGTACCGGCTTCTATCACGGAACCTATATTTTGTTTATCAATTCCCCCTATCGCGTAAACAGGAATTTTTACAGCTTTGCAGACATTTTTCAAAGCGTCGAGACCTCGCGGTTCAAGCCCTTTTTTGCAGTCGGTCGCAAAAACATGACCGAAAGTTATGTAGGAAGCATCAAGTTTTTCAGCCGCTGCCGCATCTTCGACAGAGTGGCAGGAAACTCCGATTTTCCTGAAGAAACTCTTTTTTTCGCCGCTCAAATCCTTAAAAACAGGAAGCGGAAGATGGATCGATCTAACACCAAGCTCAATCGCAATATCGACATAAGTATGCAGGATCGCTTCAACTTTGCGTTTTTCACAAATTTCAGTGAATTTTTTAGCCAAATCAGAATATTCGCTTTCAGAAAGATCCTTTTCACGCAGGATTATCGCAGTCACGCCGCTCTCCGCGATTTTTTCGATCCTTTCAAAAAAATCACCCTCACAGAGATGTCTGTTTGTGACGCAGATTATGTTTCGATTATCCATGAAATCGCCGTCTTAATCCACAAAAGTCCGTTCTTTATAATTATACTTTTAATAAAGTCGAAATTTTTTAAAAAATCATTATAATTCTCCGTTTTTTGTTTGTTTTGAACTTTTTTTAGGAGCGAAAAATGGTTGAAATTCCACAGATCAAAGGGCTTTACGAAGAGGATTACGAGCTTTTTAAACACAATATGGAAATAAAAAAACTTGGAGCGCAGAACTTTGTTTCGCCGCTCACGGCCAATAAAAAAATATATGAATCACAGATGATTCCGGAAGACGAAAGAATTCTCGCCTTCATCGACAAAAGCGTGGTCGAATCGATACAGAGCCAGGGATTCAAAGTTCCGTCGTTCGAAAAAGCAGGTCCGAGAACGAAACTCTTTTTTGAGCCGGGAGAGACAACTTCGGCAATAGTCACCTGCGGCGGAATCTGCCCAGGCCTCAATGCGGTCATCCGCGGGATCGTCGTAATGAACTACTACCGCTACAACAACCAGAGAACGCTCGGAATAAACTACGGCTACGCAGGTTTGATCAAGGAATTGGGCTATGAGATCAAGCACCTGACTCCGGCGATGGTTGAAAACAAGCAGCTTCAGGGCGGCACTTTCATAGGGACGAGCCGCGGCAACCAGGATGCAGAAAAAATGGTGGACAGGCTTGACGAGCTCGGAGTAAACATACTCTACACAATCGGCGGTGACGGAACGCAGCGCGGCGCGATCTCTCTCATCAACGAGATTGAAAAGAGAAACCTCAAGATCTCAGTCATCGGAATTCCGAAGACGATCGACAACGATATCAACTACATAGAACGCTCATTCGGAACGGAAACGGCATTCTCCGAAGCATGCGAATCGATAAATTCAGCCTACACCGAGGCGACTTCGATCCACAACGGCATCGGAATCGTCAAACTCATGGGAAGAGAGTCGGGCTTCATCGCGGCGAACGCGACACTTGCGACGAACCAGGTCGATTTCTGCCTCATTCCAGAGATGGATTTCAGAATGACAGGCGAAGGAGGTTTCCTTGATTCGGTCGAAAAGAGGCTCCGCCGCAAAAAATTCTGCGTCATCGTTGTAGCGGAAGGCGCCGGTCAGGAATACGTCAGAGACCCAGAAAAAATCGAATATGACGCTTCTGGCAATGCTAAACTTGGCGATATCGGCGTTTTCATCAAAGACAAGATCAAAAGCTACCTCAATGCGAAAGGAATGCTCTTCGGAATAAAATACATCGATCCGAGCTACATCATCCGCTCCTGCCCGCCTACCCCGAACGACTCTATTTTCTGTTCGCAGCTCGCGCAGATGGCGGTCCACGCCGGAATGAGCGGCAGAACAGGAATGGTCGTCGGATACCTAAACGGCCAGTTCATCCACATCCCTATGGATCTTGCGACATCGAAACGCAAAAAAATCGACATCAACGGTCCGCTCTGGCTCTCCGTTCTCGAAGAAACCGGTCAGCCGCCGGTAATGTAAATCCTAATTTATCTTGACTTTCGCAAGCTGATAGCATACTAATAGATTGCATTTTAGTTGCGGAGGTAATGCTATGGGAAGAACTTCAAATGTTTTTGCAAGAATCGAACCCGGTGTGAAAGAACAGGCGGAAATGGTGCTCAGCCAGCTTGGAATTCCGATGTCAAATGCCGTTGACATGTTTTTAAGGCAGGTCGTAATTCACCGCGGAATCCCTTTTGAACTGAAGCTGGCGGCTGAAAGACCGCTTTTTGCCGGAGATCTCAGCAAGGAGGAGCTCAACCGCGAAATCGCGAAAGGCCTTGCGGACATCGAGAACGGCAATGTTTATTCCGAGGAACAGGTTTCGGAAGAAATGAAACGGCTTTATAACCTATGAACTGGACGATAAATTATTCAGAAAAAGCTTTCAACGATTTAAGAGCGATATACGAATACATCGCTTTTGAACTATGTGTGCCGAACACCGCATCACAACAGGTCAAGCGGATAATGAATTCTATAAAAAATCTCGACAAAATGCCGCTCATGCATCCTGTTTTTCCTGATGAACCGCTGAAAAGCCAGCAAATCAGATTTTTTCCGATAGACAATTATCTTGTCTGGTATCAGCCAAAAGAAAAAGAGAAAACCGTGAACATCGTCCGCATCATGTACGGCGGCAGAGATTTTTCAAAAGTTTTGATATGAAATTAGATTGTTTGAAAGTGGAGCGAAACCATGCCTAACATAGTTTCAGTTTCGGGCGTGACCTGCATCAAAGCGGAGCGCGTCCTCTTCAAAGATATTTCTTTCGGGGTCGAAAGTGGCGAAAAAGTCGCACTCATCGGCGTGAACGGCTGCGGAAAATCGACTCTGCTCAAAATAATCGCTGGTCTGGAAGAGCCTGAAAGCGGAACTGTGGCGATAAACAAGTCGGCTGCGGTCGCTTTTTTAAGCCAGATCCCCGAAATAAATCCTGACGAAACGATTGCAGACCACATTTTTTCGGGAAACGATGAAAAATTGAACCTCATCAAGCGGTACGAGATCGCATGCAGCGGATTTGGTACTGAAGACGCGGCGGAACTTGCCGAAAAAATCGACACTCTGAATGTGAGAAGCTACGAATCTGAGATCAAATCGATTCTCACACGCCTCGGAATAAGCGATCTTACCCTCAAAATGGGAGAACTTTCGGGCGGAATGGTGAAAAAAGTGGCTCTGGCGCAGTGCATCGTCAAGGATTCGGGGCTTTTGCTGCTCGACGAGCCAACGAACCACCTCGATATCGACACGATCGTCTGGCTTGAAGACTATCTCCGCGAGACAAAAAAAGCAGTCATCATGGTTACGCACGACCGCTACTTCCTCGATTCTGTGTGCAGCTCGATTTATGAGATCGAAGGCTCCGATCTGTTTCACTACAAAGGGTGCTACGACTACTATCTTGAGAAAAAATCGGAATATTTCCACTCACTTGTCGCAAACGAAGAGAGAGTGAGAACGATTTTAAGGCGTGAGCTTGCATGGCTTGCAAGAGGCCCCAGAGCAAGAGCCACGAAATCGAAAGACCGAATCGAAAACATCCAAAAAATGATGCAGCGCGAAAAGCCTGAAGAAGAAAAAAACATCGAACTTTCAATAGTCGGCAAAAGACTCGGCAAAAAAATCCTCGAAATGAAGGACATCTCCTTCGATTGGAACGGCGAAACTATAATCAAAGACTTTAATTTCGCTTTCAAAAAGGACACGCGCTTAGGCATCATCGGAAACAACGGAAGCGGCAAAACCACATTTCTCGACATCCTGACCGGCAGGCTTCAGCCCAAAAGCGGCGAATACGACCTCGGCATCAACACCGAATTTTCGTACTTCGACCAGGTTTCACGCGAACTTCCGGCAGATATGCGCCTCATTGATTTCGTAAAATCGAAAGGCGAAAACATAATTCTTGCTGACGGCTCCAAACTTTCAGCTGCACAGATGCTTGAAAGATTTCTGTTCGAACCATCGATCCACTACACAAAAATCGAAAAACTGTCGGGCGGCGAAAAAAGAAGGCTTTATCTCGTCGCGATACTTATGAACAACCCCAACTTCATCGTTCTCGACGAGCCGACGAACGATCTCGATATCAAAACGCTCTCAGTTCTTGAAGATTTTCTCTCCTCTTTCAACGGGCCGATCGTAGTCGTCAGCCACGACCGGTATTTCATCGACAGAACGGTCGATACCCTGCTTATTTTCAAAGGGAACGGCATAATCGAAAGCTTTGTCGGAAAGGCTTCGGAATGGATCGAAACGAGCCGCAGAAACAGGCAGACCGAGCAGAAAAAAGCGGCAAAACCCAAAGACGAGCCGCTGAAACCGAGAACTTTGCAGACAGACGCGCCGAAACTGACATATTCGCAGCGAATCAGACTCGCCGAACTCGAAAAACTCATTCCCCAAACCGAATCCGAAATCGCGGAAATCGAAGAAAAAATGGCGAATTACGAAGAAAACAAAGGAAACATGGCCGAACTTTCCGCGAAATACAGCGGACTCAAATCAAAATACGACTCAATGTTTGAGGAATATATTGAATTGTCGGAAAAGGAATGACTTTTATTCCCTCACGCATCTTACGGAATAGCCGTCGGCACGCGCTCCTACAGCCTTGGGAGAAGCTGAAACGGTGTCTCCAAACTGGAAAGCCAGCGCGTATGCTCCGCACGGAACGGAAGAATCCCCGGCATCATCGGCATCAGCATACCAGTAGTTGCCCCAAAGCCCGGCTTTACTTCCCATCAGCATCGCGTAAGATCCGTCGTAACGTGCTGCAGCCGGGAAATAAGAGTATGAATCTGATGCTGCATCAAGCAGAATATACCAGCCGTTTTTGTAGTCATTTCCGTCAGTTATGCCGTCAGAATTGATATCATAGACGGAAAATCCGGCTATATCGGTCTCGTAGCCGCCGCTTGAAGTAAAAAAGTCAAAAGTTCCTAGTTTCGGGACTCTGTAACCAATAGGACATGGGTCAAAAAGACTTTTTTCACCGTTTGAACCGCCCCAGAGCGCCGGATTTGAGAACTCTTTACGCAGCCAGTCGCGGCAATCAGCAAACTGAGCGTTGTTGCTCAAAACCGTTGTCGGGTGTGAAAGCGCATATTCAAGAGTGTTGTTTTCGGTATTATCCCGTGACGAAGCAGTAATCGCGACTTCATTTCCCTCAGCATCGTAAACCGGAACAGGCATGGTCGAAGTCGTTCCGCCTGAAACTACCGGCGTTGCCGGAAAAGGCTCATGCCTTCCCCACTGATAAAGCAGTCCGTGACTTTCCGGTGATTCAAAATCGAGCGATACCGCACCTAGGTTACGGTCCATCACCATAACGCCGTCGGTAGTCCTGACATCTGAAATTTCTTCATTCAAAAGCCAGATATGCCAGTTCCAGATTATATTTTCAGATTCATCGAGTGCCGCAATCAGAGCGTTTCCGTTCTTCCCGTTTGAGGAAAAATAGATCCGCCAGTCTTTAAGCTGAAGCGAATCGATCAAACCGTTTTTATCACTCTGCCATACAAGTTTGACATCGGCAGGTTTTAGCTTTTCGTCAGTAAAATCAACACCTTCAATTTTTCTGCCGTTTCCTCTAACAGTCGCATCAAAGCTGTAGTTCCCGGCAGTTTTCACGATGTAGCAGTTTGCTGTTTCACTCCCGGAAAGGTCAACGGCACTATCCTCTTCATCGTTGTCAGACTCTGTAAGATCTTCATCAGTCTGAATAGAATCTTCATCATTTTGAACCGGCTCCTTATCTTCCGAAAAATCCTGATCGGACTCACTCTCATCATCGGAAGGATCATCTCTTTCCTCATAATCAGCGTCTTCAGGTTCCTGCAGATCACTACCGCCTTTTTCAGATCCGCACGCTGCAAAAAACAAGCAAATAAATAATAGGGATATCAAGGCCGAAAATTTCATTTTATCTCCTTATGTTATCTGTTTCCGAGCTGGATTTTCAATTCTTTGAAATTTATTGCGCTTGAATCGGGCTCGCCGCTGTAATCAAATTCCACTTTTTTCTTTGAATCAGGAAGAGCGAAGAGACTTTTGAAAAAACCTTCGGCGTTTTCCAGCACGATTTTATTAACATAACCGACTTCATGTCCCTTGTCGCAGTTGTTGAAAAAATCCTCTTTTGCCCTGTTGCTGAGCTGAGTGAACTGCTCGTAACCCTCTTTGCGGTATTTCGCTTTAACATCTTCGAACTTCGTTTCGTCAAGCACTTCTATTTTGTTACCACCCGCATCTTTTATTTTCTTCGCCGGATAGCGGATTATCGTAGTGTATTCGGTTTTCCACTTCTCGTTTGTCCGTTTCGGACCGATTACTTTAAGTCCGTAAATCACGACTTTTTCCGGGTCTTCCTTTATGAAAACATCCTTCAGATCAACGCTGTATGTGGCTTCGAATGAAAATGTCGCAACTTCTATATAGTAATCGCGGTAGTTGTCGCTCCACGGGAAAAATGTTTTCTGTATGCTTTCCTGAAGCGGCTCTTTGATGAATTTTGTCCCTGAAATTTCGACATTGACCAGACCGAGTTCCAGAATATTGTGCAGTTTCCCGAAATGAAGAGTAGCATGCTCTGAATGCCGCATCTTCTCTTCAAGGTCATTTATCCTGAGCTGCGCCTGAGCAAGAGAATCCTCGAATCCGCTTTTGTCTCTCCAGGATTTTACGGCCAGCACACCGGCAGCAAGTAAAATTAAAAGAAGTGTCGTATTGACAGCTGTAATCATCAATTTCGAAGACATGAAACACCTCGCAAAAAACACAAAAACACTATATTTTAAAAGCGTTTGACTATGTGGCAAGTTTTTGATACCCTGCCTCGGCTTTAGGAGGTTTCATGCTTTTACTTAAAGGGATTTCAAAACAGTTTTCAGGTCAGACGATCCTCGACAATGTAAGTCTTCCGCTTTCAAAGCACATAACGGCGCTTGTCGGGAAAAACGGCTCGGGCAAATCGACTCTGATGAAGATAATTTCGGGCGCGGAATACTGCGATTCGGGCGAAATAACTTTCAAAAAGAACGCCGTCATCGAATATCTGCCGCAGCAGGCAGTATATCACTTCAAAGGGACGGTTTTTGAAGAAGTCGCTTCTGGACTCGATTCAAGTAAGCTTGAGTCACTCCACTCGGAACAGGCTGCAATAATCGAAAAAATCGATTCATCGAAAGAGCCTGATGAAAAACTGCTTATCCGGCTTAATGAAATTATTGAAGAAATTCATAGACTTGAAGTCAAGACAAAGCAGAAGAACTCTGTCGAAAATATCCTTTTGAATCTCGGTTTCGAAAGAAGCGAATGGGAAAAACCGGCTTCGACAATGAGCGGCGGCTGGCAGATGAGGATCGCCCTAGCCCGCGTTCTTGTCAAAGAACCCGACATCATCATGCTCGACGAGCCTACGAACTATCTCGATATCGTCACGATCGACTTCCTTGCCGGCTGGCTCAAAAGGTTTGACGGACAGGTCCTTCTCGTTTCGCATGACAGGGATTTTCTCAACGATGTCGCGGAAGAAACCTGGGAGATTTTCAACGGCGAAATAACGATTTACAAAGGGAATTACGATTTTTACCTCAAGGAAAGAGAGGCGAAGATCGCGCTTTTGGAAAAACAGCGCGAAAAACAGCTTGTTGAAATCAGGGATCTTCAGGATTACTACGATAAAAACCACACGAACGCGGCTCACGCGGCACTTGCGCAGTCGAAGCTGAAAATGCTGGAAAAACTCAAAAGCGAGCTCATCGTTCTGCCGCAGAAGGCTCCGACCATGACTTTCCGCCTGCCGGAACCCAAGCGCGGAGGCGAAATCGTCGCGGAACTTTCCGGAATAACTCATAAATTCGGTGATCTTGAAGTCATTTCAAACTACAAAAGAATCGTTCGCAGATGCGAAAGGATCGCACTCGTCGGAAGAAACGGTTTCGGCAAATCGACACTTCTCAATATCATCGGCCAGGAACTTCAGCCGACAGCCGGAATATGCAGGATCGGCACCGGGATCGATATCTGCTACTTCAGGCAGCACGAAATCTCGAAACTTCCTGCCGATATGACGGTCCAGGGATTCGTCGAATCGATCGCTCCTTTTGAAATGATGACAAAAATCAAAAACATTTTAGGGTGTTTCCTCTTTTTTGAAGACGACTGGGATAAAAAAATCGCGGTGCTGAGCGGCGGCGAAAAAGTGCGTCTCGCCTTCATCAAATTCATAATGACTCCGGGCAACCTTCTCCTTCTCGACGAGCCAACAACACACCTCGACATCGATTCGAAAGAGATCCTGCTTGGCACTTTGAAAAGCATTCCGGCGACCATCATCTTCGTTTCGCACGATTCCCACTTTATCAATTCCCTCGCGACTTCGATAGTCTACTTCCGGAAACGCGGCGATATCTTCAATTTCGAAGGGACCTACAGCGAATATCTCGATATGTACGGTCACGAAACGATTCCAGAAGAAACTTTTTCGGAAAAGCCGAAAACATCCGCTCCCAAAACTGAAGAAGTCAAAGGAAAAATCGATTTCGCCCAGCAGAAGGAAATCCGTAACCGCCTGAATAAACTGAAAAAAGAAATCGAAAACCTTCAGGATAAAATCGATTCACTAGAAAAGGAAAAGCAGGAAATCTGCGACAAAATTTCCGCTTCATTCGATCCCGCACTCGCTTCAAAACTCGGCAAAATCGAGGACGAACTCCTCGAACTCATGGAAAAATGGGAAGAAAAAAGCATCGAACTTGAGAAAAATTCGGAAAATTAGCCAATTCTGCATGGCGTCTCAGACTCCTCAGCTAAAAAATGGAGACAAAAATGGTCAAAGGAGTCTTTAGTGCCGAAATTTTTTTTATTTTTCACCCTTGACTCTTGGTTTTTGTGCATATAAATAACGGCGTTTTCGGGAAGCAATTCCCCGATGTTGTTAATTTTATTTAACTTTTTATAAGGAGGAAATTATGACACTTAAACCTTTGAACGACAGAGTCATCGTTAAGAGAGTAGAAAGCGAAACAAAAACACTCGGCGGAATCATCATCCCCGATACCGCGAAGGAAAAACCGGTCGAAGCTGAAGTTATCGCAGTCGGAACCGGCAAAATGCTTGAAAACGGCACAAGACAGCCGATGCAGGTTAAAGTCGGCGACAAAGTTCTTTTCGGCAAATACAGCGGCACAGAAGTTAAAGTCGGCGGCGAGGAACACCTTATCCTCAGAGAAGACGACATCCTTGCAGTCGTTGAATAAATGATTGATTTTATTAACAATATTTAATTGGAGAAATTGAGATGAGTGCAAAACACATTGTTTTTGACCACGAAGCAAAATCAAAAATTCTGGTTGGCGTAAACAAACTTGCCGACACCGTAAAAACAACGCTTGGACCTAAAGGAAGAAACGTTGCGATAGAAAAATCTTTCGGCGCACCGAAAATCACGAAAGACGGCGTTACAGTCGCGAAAGAGATCGAACTTGAAGACAAAATCGAAAATATCGGCGCACAGCTTCTTAAAGAAGTCGCATCGAAGACAAACGACGTTGCTGGTGACGGAACCACGACCGCTGCTGTTCTCGCACAGGCTATCGTAAAAGACGGTTTTAAATATGTAACCGCAGGCTACAGCCCGATCATGCTTAAACGCGGTATCGACAAAGCTGTTGCAAAAGTCGTTGAAAGACTCGACAAAATCACGAAGAAGATCTCGACAAAAGAAGAGATCGCAAGTGTCGGAACAGTTTCGGCAAACAACGACAAGGAAATCGGAAACATCCTTGCAGAAGCTATGGAAAAAGTCGGCAAAGAAGGCGTTATCACCGTTGAAGAAGCAAAAGGAATGGACACTTACCTCGACACAGTAGAAGGTATGCAGTTCGACCGCGGCTACCTCAGCCCCTACTTCGTCACAAACGCTGAGAAAATGCAGGTCGTTATGGACAATCCGTTCATCCTCATTTACGACAAGAAGATATCGAACCTTAAAGACCTTATTCCTCTTCTTGAAGGCGTTGCTCAGCAGGGTCGTCCTCTCCTCATAATCGCAGAAGACGTTGAAGGCGAAGCTTTGGCTACACTCGTTGTCAACAAACTCAGAGGCGTTCTCAACATCGCCGCTGTAAAAGCTCCTGGATTCGGCGACAGAAGAAAAGCTATGCTTGAAGATATCGCAATACTTACCGGCGGACAGTTTATCAGCGAAGAAATCGGCAACAAGCTCGAGAATACGACAGTTCAAATGCTCGGAACCGCTAAGAGAGTCACGATCGACAAGGACAACACCACGATCGTCGACGGCGCAGGCTCAAAAGAAGCTATCGATGCAAGAACAAAACAGATCAAGGCTCAGATCGAAGAGACAACTTCCGACTACGACAAGGAAAAACTTCACGAAAGACTTGCAAAACTTGCAGGCGGCGTAGCAGTAATCAATGTCGGCGCAGCAACAGAAGTCGAAATGAAGGAAAAGAAAGACAGAGTCGACGACGCTCTTCACGCAACCAGAGCAGCTGTTGAAGAAGGTATCGTAGCAGGCGGCGGAACAGTTCTCCTTCGCTGCAAGGAAGTTCTCAAAGAGATCGAATGCGAAAACGACGAAGAAAAAGCTGGCGTCAAAATCATCGAAAGCGCACTTGAAGCTCCGATCCGCCAGATCTCGGCTAACGCAGGAATCGACGGAAGCATCGTAATCAACAACATTCTCGGCAACAAGAACGAGAACTACGGCTACGACGCTGCAAAAGACGAATACAAAGATATGATCGCTAACGGCATCATCGATCCTACAAAAGTCACGAAGAGCGCACTTACGAACGCTGCAAGCATCGCTTCCACACTGCTTACCACCGAAGCTGTCATCGTTGACGCTCCGAAGAAAGACTCCTGCGATCACGCTATGCCTGACATGGGCGGAATGGGCGGAATGGGCGGCATGATGTAGTCTAACCTCCTTAGTCTTAAATATTTCAGGCGGCTTTCGGGCCGCCTTTTTTTGCCTGAAAACCCTCAAGAAGTTTTGCAATCAACTTTGAATGTGCTATATTCGCGCGGATTTTTTATTGGAGGATTTCATGGAAAAAGTCAGCGTATTGATACTTACTGGTTACGGGATCAACTGTGATGTCGAGACCGGCTGGGCTTTTGAAGCTGCCGGTGCAGACAGGATCGAGAGAGTTCATGTCAACCGCGTTGTCAACGGCGAAGTCAACCCCGATGATTTTCAGATCATGGTTTTCCCCGGCGGATTTTCTTTCGGCGACCACATCGCTTCCGGCAGGGTTTTAGGGCTCAAAATCAAAAAAGAGATGGGCGAAAAACTCAAAAAGTTCATCCTTGACGGCAAACTTGTAATCGGAATCTGCAACGGATTTCAGACACTTGTCAAAATGGGCGTTCTTCCGGGCGACGAAAAGGAAGTTTTCAAAAAACAGGTCGCTACCCTCACCCACAACGACTCGGCAAAATACGAGGACAGATGGGTCCGCATCAAGGCAAACCCGAACAATCCCTCGCCTTTCCTTGAAGGGATCGATATTTTTGATGTCGCGATACGCCACGGAGAAGGCAAATTCATCGCGCAGCAGCACGACCTCAGAATGATAAAAGACAGCAACATGATCGCTTTCCAGTATGTTGACGAAAACGGCGAAATCACGCAGCACTACCCCGAAAATCCGAACGGTTCAGAACTTGCGATCGCAGGTATCACCAACAAAAGGGGAAATGTTCTCGGCATGATGCCCCACCCCGAAGTTTTCATCAACGGTACCCAACATCCGGAATGGACGAGAATGGACAAAATGCCAGAAGCTCTCGGACTCAAACTTTTCTCCAATGCAGTTAAATACGTCCGCGAGAAATTATGAAAAAAAAGTTCATCATTCTTTTCTTTGTTTCCGTTTTGATTTTTGTAATTCTTGGAATTTGCGGTAAAATTTCCATTTTACACGAATTCAATCTTGAACTTATAAATAAAATAATAGCATTATTCTAACGTCAGCACACAGATTTTTCCCGATTTTCCTTGACTATTAGTCACTGCTAACAATTATCCTCAAAACTAATTTGATTAAGTTCTTTTAATATTTGGAAGTGTGTTAGTGAAGGCATAAAATATGAAAACATTACGCGAAATAAAGATCGGAGAGACCGTTCAGGTCAAACAACTCGGAGGAAACGGCGAACTCCGTCAGCATTTTCTTGATATGGGAATAATTCCCGGGGCTGAGATCACGCTCGTTAAATATGCACCTCTCGGAGACCCGATGGAATTCAGGCTGCACGGCTACGAGCTGACTTTGCGGGTGGCTGATGCGCAGCAGATCGAAGTGACTGAGGCGGATGCGGCTGATACTGCACTTCGACAAAATTCAGCGACCGCAGACTCGATCGCGACTGAGCACCCGGGACTCGGCGAAAGCGGAAAATTTCACGACAAAAAGAGCGAAAATCCGCTTCCTGACGGCACAGTTCTCACATTCGCCCTTGTCGGAAACCAGAACTGCGGAAAAACAACGCTGTTCAACCGCCTCACCGGATCAAATCAGCATGTCGGGAACTTTCCAGGCGTTACGGTTGACAGAAAATCAGGGGCAATCAAAGGACATGCCGATACTCTGATCACCGATCTACCCGGCATTTACTCGATGTCGCCCTACTCTGCCGAGGAGCTCATCTCGCGTGATTTTGTCCTGAACGAAAAGCCGCATGCGATCATAAACATCGTGGATGCGACTAATATCGAACGAAATCTCTACCTGACGATGCAGCTTCTGGAGCTGAACATTCCGCTCGTTGTCGCACTCAACATGATGGATGAAGTTACGGCAAACGGCGGTTCAGTAGACGTGAACAAAATGGAATCGCTGCTCGGCGTGCCTATAGTTCCGATTTCGGCAAAAAAAGGACAGGGAATCGAAGAACTTGTTTCCCACGCCGTTCACGTTGCAAAATTTCAGGAGAGCCCGCTGCGCCAGGATTTCTGCGGCAAAGACGTGGGCGGCGGCGCAGTCCACCGCGCACTCCACGGAACGATACATTTGATCGAAGACCATGCCGAAAAAGCGGGTGTTCCCGTGCGGTTCGCAGCGACAAAACTTCTTGAAGACGATAAACAGATACTGCACAAACTCGACCTTGACGTGAACGAAAAGGAGACTTTGGAGCACATTATACTGCAGATGGAAAGCGAGCGCGGTTTAGACAGGAGCGCAGCAATAGCCGACATGCGTTTTTCATTCATTTACAGACTCTGTTCCCTCACTGTCAAAAAGCCGCACGAAAGCAAAGAGAGAGCAAGAAGTCAGGAAATCGACAAAATACTGACCGGAAAATGGACGGCAATTCCCTGCTTCATCGCGATAATGGGGGCAATTTTCTACCTGACTTTCAATGTGATCGGCGCATGGCTGCAGGAACTTCTGGAAACAGGGATCGACTGGCTTACAAAAGTGACGGATGCAGGTTTAGCCGCTGCCGGAGTGAACGAAGTGCTTCACGGACTTATCATCGACGGTATTTTTGCAGGTGTGGGAAGCGTGCTTTCCTTCCTGCCGATAATAGTTACGCTCTTTTTCTTTCTTTCGATGCTTGAAGATTCAGGCTACATCGCGCGAGTGGCGTTTTTTATGGATAAACTGCTTAGAAAAATAGGACTATCTGGCAGAAGCATCGTTCCGCTTTTAGTCGGCTTCGGCTGCTCTGTTCCCGCCGTCATGTCGACACGCACGCTTCCTAGCGAACGCGACAGAAAAATGACGATTCTCCTCACTCCTTTCATGAGCTGCACGGCAAAACTCCCGATATACGCCTTTTTCGTAAGCGCGTTTTTCCCGAAGCAAGGCGGTCTCATCATGACAGGCCTTTATCTTCTGGGAATTCTTGTCGGAATACTCATTGCCCTTCTCTACAAAGGAACGCTTTTCAAAGGTGAGGCTGTGCCTTTCGTGATGGAGCTTCCGAACTACCGTATGCCCGGTGCGAGAAACACCGCCCAGCTTTTGTGGGAAAAGGCGAAAGACTTCCTGCAGAGAGCCTTCACAGTGATTTTTGTGGCCACAATCGTTGTGTGGTTCCTGCAAAGCTTCAACTGGAAACTGCAGTTAGTTGAAAATGCGGAAATGAGTATGCTTGCATCCGTAGCACAACTGATTTCCCCAATCATGAGACCGATAGGACTTGGCGACTGGCAGATCGTTGTTGCGCTCGTTTGCGGCTTTATGGCAAAGGAAAGCGTAGTCTCGACTCTGGAAATTCTGTTTGCGGGCGGTGTTGAAACGATGATGACGAGTCTCACGGCGGCAAGTCTTCTCGTGTTCAGTCTGCTTTACACTCCGTGTGTCGCGGCTATCGCATCGATAAAACGCGAACTCGGCACAAAATGGGCAGCCGGCGTGGTAGTATGGCAGTGCGTGATCGCTTGGCTGTGCTCGCTTGCCGTATATCTCATCGGGATCGCACTCGGAATGTAGGTGATTTATGCTGGCAACGATCATTATTTCAGTAGTACTTCTGGCAATGTTCGTATTCGCCCTGGTAAATATCATCAGAAAGCGTATGCGCGGCGACTGCGGATGCGGTATGGGTTCTGATTGCCGCAACTGTTCAGCCTGCAAAGCTGACAAGAAAAAATAATACCCTGATATTCTTAAACAAATTTAAAATCTTATTTTTTTCATAATTTTCTCTTGACAATTAGCCATTGCTAATTATTGTTAGTTTCAGCTAATTTAATTTTGTTCTTTTAACAAAATAAGTTTTGTAATATTAAGCAGTTTTTAATGGAGACAGAGTTGATACCATTAGTTTTAGCGGATGCAGGAAACGAACAGGTCATTAAGAAAATCGGCGGCAGCGACGAAGTAAAGCACCATCTTGAAAATTTAGGTTTCACTGTCGGCGCGACTGTCACGGTCGTAAATTCCCTTGCTGGGAACGTAATCGTCAAAGTCAAGGAGTCCAGGGTCGCGATAAACGAGGAAATGGCCCGCAAAATCATGGTTTAAAGTCTAATTTTTTTGGAGGTATAAAATGAAAACTTTACGCGAAACAAAAATCGGCGAAACGGTGAAAGTTGTAAAACTTCACGGCGAAGGCGCTGTAAAAAAGCGCATCATGGACATGGGAGTTACAAAAGGCGTTGAAATTTTCGTGCGGAAAGTCGCTCCTCTCGGCGACCCGATCGAGGTCACTGTCAGAAACTACGAGCTTTCTCTGAGAAAAGAAGATGCAGAAATGATCGAAGTTGAGTAGGAGGAAAAAATGGCTGAACAAATCAGAATCGCACTTGCGGGAAACCCCAATTCGGGAAAAACCACCCTTTTCAACGCTCTCACGGGCTCGAACCAGTTTGTCGGAAACTGGCCTGGAGTCACGGTCGAGAAAAAAGAGGGAAAACTCAAAAAACATGAAGGCGTTATCATTACAGACCTTCCCGGCATCTACTCGCTTTCACCTTATACTTTGGAAGAAGTCGTAGCGAGAAACTACCTCATCGGCGAGCGTCCCGACGCAATTTTGAACATCGTCGACGCGACGAACCTTGAAAGAAACCTTTACCTTACGACCCAGCTTGTCGAACTTGGAATTCCGGTCGTAATCGCACTTAACATGATGGATCTCGTCAAAAAATCGGGTGACAAAATAGATGTTGCCGAACTTTCGAGACAACTCAAATGCAGGATCGTCGAGATTTCAGCACTTAAAGGCGACGGAATCACGGAAGCGGCTGAAGCGGCAATCAAAGCGGCGAAAGAGACAAAAACCCTGCCGCAGCATTCTTTCTCAGGTCCGGTCGAACACGCAATCGCCCACATCGAAGAAGCAGTCGTTCACGGCATGCCGGAAGAACAGCAGAGA
>JAGCNV010000011.1 GCA_017645765.1 bacterium
CTTGAACCGTTCAAGAAGAACGACACGACGTTCAGGGCCGCACTCGAACTCCGCGAAGGCGGGAAGATTGCGTTCAATAAACTCACCGTGGAAGTGATTGAAAAAAAGAAATAAGGCGACCCCGACTTTTCCAGCAGATTTAATTTATTCCAAATCCGAGAAATCTTCCACCAAAGGGAAAAACGGCAAATAGACAAATTTCGATTTCCGTTCCACATATAATGTATCGATTGTTCCATCAGGATATACAGCCTTTAAAGGTTCATTAGACCACGATTTTAGAGCGGTATAACGGCATTGGCGATACTCATAAACTAGCCCTTCATCGTGAGGTCTATCATAAACAGATTTTTCATAGTAATAGCGGAAAGTCAACGTATCATTTTCATGTGTTATTGTCGGGCAATCTTCTTCATTCCTGTCAAAAAGCAAAAATTCAACGGAATCGGTCAAAAAAAGCCAAAATGGGAAAAATGGCACAATAAATCCCACTGCCCCACGGTAATCTTCTGCCACATTAAACGTTGATTTTTTTGAAGCGGGATCAATTTTTCCTTCAGAATATTTCAACGCGTAAGTACGTTGAGACCCTAAAAAACAGCAACTGCATAAAAATATTACACATAAACAAAATAAAATTCGCATAATCGCCTCACTACAAAAAAAGTATAAAGAACAAATTTATTCATATTACAAAATATAATAAACGATATGCAAATAAAAAACTCCTGCAAAAACGCAAGAATTTTCCAAAAAATAGGGAGATTCCCGGTCGGAGCCGGGAATGACAAACAAGACGAATGCAGCATCAGACAGCTCGCTGACTGACATGGCTGAGTCGCCGAGTCATGCTCAAAAAGCAATGACGTTACAAAATCCTACCACATCTATAGGTTAAACCAGAATTGGGGACATTTCCTTTGGAATCGCTCCCACATTTTACTATCTTTGCACTCGTTTAAAGCGGGTTAAAGATGAGCGAAAATTACAAATACGGATTTGTTACTGATATTGAAAACGAAGCCTTCGAAAAAGGTCTTAACGAGGATATCATCCGCAGGGCGTCAGCGCTTCGCGGCGAACCGCAATTTATGCTCGATTTTCGCTTGAAGGCTTACGAAAAGCTCAAAACGATGGAACAGCCCAACTGGGGCGAGCTCCACTTCAATCCGGTCGATTTGCAAGACATCGTCTATTACTCCGCACCGAAGACCAAGAAGAGCCATGAAAAAATCGAAGACGTGGACCCGGAACTCTTAGCGACTTTTGAAAAACTCGGCATTCCGCTGGACGAACAGAAGCGACTCGCGAACGTCGCCGTCGATGCCGTGTTCGATTCCGTCAGCATTTACACAAGCCACAAGAAGAAGCTCATGGAAATGGGCATCATCTTCTGCTCTATCAGCGACGCCATCAAGGAATACCCCGAACTTATCGAGGAATATCTCGGGAGCGTGGTCCCGGCTGGCGACAACTACTTTGCGGCCCTCAACAGCGCGGTCTTTGGCGATGGTAGTTTCGTCTATATTCCGCCTGGAGTCAAGTGCCCGATGGACCTTTCCACCTACTTCCGCATCAACAACAAGGAAGCAGGCCAGTTCGAACGCACCTTGATTATCGCCGATGACGAGGCAAGCGTAAGCTACCTGGAAGGCTGCACCGCGCCGGAATTTTCAAGCAAGCAACTCCACAGCGCCATCGTGGAACTCGTGGCCAAGGAAAACGCA
>JAGCNV010000012.1 GCA_017645765.1 bacterium
AGCAAGAAAAACATCGAGTGTAATTTATAAATATTTCAGAATGTTTTATTATCTTTTTTTTGATGATGATAAATTTTTTTAGTGCAAGTAAAATAGTCTTGTATGTAGGGATGTTTGCGGCCTTGCTTTGCTGCGCTTGTGACTCGGAAGAGTCCTCGGATTGCTGCGGCCCCGAATTATCGGAGGATAGTTATTATCGAGAGACGAAATACTCTGTGGAAGTCTCTTTTTATGATCCGATTTCAATTACCTTAAAGAACCATTCCATCAAGTGTTCCCAGGTGACAGGGAAGTGTATCGGGCAATTCAGCGCTTACGACTATACGGACGATACCGGACTCGACCATTTCCAATACGACAATTGGAATTTGGTCTATAGTTCGCCATTGCAGGTTAGCTGGGACAGTTCGACATGGGTGCCGCTGAATTTCCAGTACAATCATTATTTTGAAATGGATTCCAGTATGGTTCTCACTCTTTATTTTAGGGATTCCACCGAGGTGTCTCGGGTAAAGAAATATGAGGTTGATCTCTCCAAGACAAGAATCAACGTGACGCAAGAACGGGATTCCGTCTTGACCATCGAAGAACATGATTCTACGGTCGTAACACTTCTGGACGCTCCTAAAACAGTTATTGACCGGTATCCCTTTAGAGTGACAGAGACTGCGGCGAGTCATTATGAAAAATGCATTCCCTTGAGTACGCCTGTAAAGGTCTCATGCCCGCCTACATACCACGACTGCATTGCCTTGGATAGCGCCTGGTCGCCTCGTGCATTTTGTGTGGAATTCGTGAATGAGGAAATTTCACTTGACTCCAATGAAATATATAGGGAATTTCCTGAACGTGACTTGGAACGATTCGAAATAAAAACTTGGAACAATATTTTTGTGACTATGAAGGATTCCGTGGCATTTTTGTTGAAACGGATGGAGTGCCTTGCTAATGATGCATCTTGTGTTGGGACATTCCGTTTTTATCTGGATACGCTGGTATCGTCGGCAATGGAGGTCGGGAATGATAAAGACGGCTGGGTTCACCTGAACAATAAGCCTTTCTCGGTATCCTTGGATTCGTCATTCGAATTTAGTTTTGCTGTTCAGGATTCTAGCGGAAAGTCCAAGAAGTTCCATTTGGACATGTCGTTCTTGAAAAAGCGCATGCTCCATGTCGATCGCCAGTGCAACGTAACGCTCCCGCCAGAAATGTCCATCGAAAAAATGCATCTTTATTATGCCTTTATGGATTCCACTTACGAGATAAAGGGCCTGGATACATTGATTCATTACCCAGAGGGCTTGGATTTTGAACATTGTGACGGCAATTATTGGTGCCGAGGCCAGCAATACGCCTATACGTCCTATAATATGCATTTCAGGGCTGAACTGGATTCCTGCTGGCTCCCTTCCAAGATTTTTGTGGATAACGACTCCGCTACGGCATGCCTCTTGGATAATGGCGAACACGCTTCGGGGCGTTTAATTTGCAAAGAACGAAATTACAAAGTGCTTCGTTACCAGTACATTCCAGAGGGCGTGCAGGATTCCTCCCGACGAGTGATGTACGTGCTCGGCGAAAGTTACCGCAATAAAAAATACACCTGGGAAGAGGCTCAAACGGCATGCCCCAACGGCTGGCATGTTCCTACCCGCAAAGATATGGAATTGCTTGAAAAGGCGGATGCGGTGGAAGATTTTGATAGAGATTTCTGGATTCAGGGTGTATCTGCCAAGGATGACACTCTTGCTGTCCGCTGTATGTTGAACCATGATTTGGAGGAGAGACCATGAGAAAAATTCTTCTGCTATTAACGACTTTTCTGATTCTTGCGGTCGGTACTTCCTGCAGCAACAGCGAAATTCTTTATTCCGCAAATACACAAACGGTAGAGGAAATTTGTTCGGATTGCGATTCCGACAGCATGCTTGTTTATCATGTGTATTCCGACTCCTTGGTGACGGCTGATGGCGAAGTCCTCTTTGTCCAAAATTATGACTGCAATCATGATTCCTTAACTTGCTCCGTATATTTTGTTGGTTTCAATACGATTGAAAAATGGAAAAGAGATACTGTTGTCTTTTATCAGGACTCCACGGTGGTAATGCATGACCTGGCGGGGATTTCCAGCAAAAAGGGAATATCACTAAAACTCGATATGGACGAATTAAGAAAGTTCATGCTGAATGTGAAAGATTCCAGCTGTCAGTTCGATTATCCGAAAAATAAGGATTCTGCAGAATACCGTATTTACGGTGACAATTATTATGTTGATGTTAAACGCCCTCTTCTTTCGCTCAAGGTAGATGGAAAGGGGTATGACCTTGGAAAAAACATGAAACTCAAAATATATCATAAGGGTACTGAAAAAGAGCGCGTTGAACTTGTTGAAAATGAATACAGTAAAAATAGGTACGCCTACAGCTTTAGTTATGGTCCGCGCAAATTGTATATTGACGGTGACGTGGTTGCGTGCTTGCTTTCCAACTTTTATTTTTCCGACAGTTGGAATTCCAAATTGACCGGCTGCAACGACGTATCGGTCAAGACGAATTCCTACTCGTATGGCTCTGACTACATTGTGTGCGATGGAGGAGACATCTATAAGGTGGATTACGAATCAGCGACAAATTCCCGCTGGTTTGTGAAAAATCTCGTTGTAGACAATGGAATCTTTGCGGATTCGCTCTTTACCTGGGGGCAAGCCATGGGTGTACTAGGAAAGAGATTGGACCCCCAGATTATTGTCTTGTACAAGGCTACTGCCGAGGGGGATTCTTCGGAAAAAGACGTTAATGTCGACAGCTTGTATTCTTGGGCCGATTACTCGTACGCATCGCTTGAAACGAATGCCAAGGGACTTTGTCCTGTGGGTTGGCATGTGTCTTCGAAATTTGACTGGGAAAAATTGCGCGAATACTACCAGGGGAACGATTACTATTCCCTGAAGTTCAGCGGCTATCCGGAAGGAGACTACTGGACAACGGAGCAGGAAAGCGATTCGACTGCCTATTATCAGGAATTTACCCTCTCCGACACCATCCCCGAAATCAAGATTGCCAACAAGTTGCGGAAAAAGGCAATCCGCTGTGTTGAAGATAAGTAGGGAAAATAGATTTCATCAAAAAACGCAGGCCCTGAACGAGTCTGCGTTTTAAGTTCCATGATTAAGCTGTTTTATCTTCAAGCAGTCTGTCTAAATCATCAAATGCGTTCTGCAAGGCTTCCGTATGGTATCGCTCATACATGCCATAAACAAAATCCGTTAAGTTCTTTTCTTCAAGACGAGCAAGAATCTTGTTTGCAGTAGTCCCCTTATAAGCGGCATACTGTTCCATCAGGAAACTGAAAAATTCCATTTCTTTCGCCATCAGCACCTCTGGATGTAAATGGAATTGCGAGGGTCTCCCGTCCTTTGTTCGGCTTCCCACATGTCAAAAATGCCGAAGCAACTGAAATCCCACATCTGGAGTTCAGGATTGCTCAACATCTCGTAAGTCTTCGAAAACATGAATTTTTTGTATGCATCCATAGCTGAATAGCCGTATTTCTGGCTAATCATCTGCGAAACTTCACGGTCGTAGTAATCAAGAATGAAGGGAAATGCTGTTTTGAAATCCATATCTTAAAAGATACGTTTTTATCAAGACGATCTCCACGCTATAGTTTGGGGCGGGATGTTATATGCTAAAAACGTTTATTCTATATGAATTATTTCAAATAAGGAAAATAGATAAAAATATACGTGTAATGAATATTTGCTCCATTTAGGTTGTTTTCTATCCGAATAAACTTCGATGTAATCATTTGTTTGAAAAAATATCTGTTGTTTGTAAGTAAAAAATTAGTTTCGCGCTGCGCATCTTTTGAAGAAATTTATATTAGATTAGAATCATCCTTTTCGACAATTTATATGGAGGATTGATGAAAAAGATTGCCTTGACGGCGCTTGCGCTTTGTGCAACAACGATTTTTGCAGACGAATCATTTGGTGGAATAGGTCTTGTCGTACAAGATGGAACCTTTGGATTGGGAATTGAAGCAATAATCCCCAATACGCCCGCAGCAAAATCAAATCTCAAAACGGGTGATTTAATTATTGCTGTTGATAACCAAGAATTACAGGGGTTAACTTTTGAACAGAGTGTCGGCTTGTTTCGAGATGAAAAGAATAAGCCAATTGTTCTCACATATATCAGTGACGGCGATACTCTTCAAACAACGCTTCGTCGAACAATGATTACAACGAAACAAGTGCCTTCAATGGACGCTGGTGTCGATGAAATCAACGGGAAAAAATACATTTCTACGTTTGAACTTGGCGACGATAACTACACAGCCGTTTTTTTGGACGGTTTTTCGCCCGCATTTAAAGAAGGAAATTCCAAACATAAAGGTAAACTTAGTGGGCTTCGCTTAATGCAAATACAAGATAACATTATCAGTTACGAAAACAGAGCCAACGGAAAGACTTTTTCCACAGACCTGAATGGCAAATCTCGTAACAAGTGAAAAAGGGAGAAATATTTTCAATGAAAAAGATATACTTTTTAGCTCTAGGAGCGCTGCTTTCAATTTCTCATGCACAATTGATTGTTAGCGAAAAAATTTATCAGCAGATGGATGCACGAGAAAAACCCCGTGCCCTTATGAAAAGCCAGAATGCAATTTCGCAGGACTCCTACATTTATACGGTTGCAGGATCACGCGATTTTAAATCGGGAAAAAATTTTCAAGTCAAAAAAATTGATAATTTTCATCGCTTTACTGTAAGTAAGAAAAATAGGAAGAATCGTTCCATCGCTTCTGAAGATGAGATGCGTGTACGCGCTATGGATGACATCAAGGCTGTCTTGCCCAAGGATGTCGCGGACTCTTGCGCTATAACATCTGTTGGTTACGAATACGAACAGAGAGACTCCAACAAGCCAAGAGTTGTCGGAAGCATGGTTATGGCACATAGAAAACTTGACGGCATCCCGGTAAGGGGAAGTTCTTATGTGCTAATGAGTTACGATTCTACGGGAAACTTGTCTTATATGGATGTTCAATGGGATAAATACAACAAGGTTCCGGCGAATAGCACTATGGAAAAAACAAAACGAAATAAAATCCACAGAGAAGAATTTAGCGAACTCGTCGAATCTATATCTCAACATTTAAAGAAAAACGAACTCCGTGGCAGTTTGGATAACTCTATACAAACTTTAGTCAGTTTTGAGAATGAAAATGGAGAGATCGTGCTTTACCCAAGTGTCACCTTTATTGGACAATACTCTTCTAATGATAGTGACGAAAGCATTCCGATGACATTCGACATTCCAACAGACGCCTCCCTAACACCAAACAACAGAGCTATTGTTAGCAAATAGGATGTTTTATGCATAAATTAACTTTTTTATTACTTATACTTTCTTTTGCCATTGTAAATGCAAAAGATTCAAATTACCCTTCTAAATTTTCAGTTATTACGTACACTGTCGGCAATTATGGATTAAACAGCATGGGAGAACCGTGGCGATCTAATAATTCCCTTCGCAACGATGCAGCCGACTCGCTTGTGAGTTCATTTGAAAATAATATAACAACTTACTATCCAGGAACACGTTTTGGAACACCAAAAAAATACAAAGACGCTGCAGTAACCAGAAGCCGTTTTACGTCAAATGAATCTAATAACTACAATTTTGTTTATTACTCTGGACATGGGAATGTTAATCGAATAACAATGTATCCTGATCAAGAACGTGTCTATAACACAGATAAACGTTTTGGAGGGAAAACTTATTGGGTAATGATAAAATCGTGTCTCGTTTTCAGAAACGGAGAAGCGGATCAGGATCCTTGGTTTAATGGAGTCCATTCCATTTTGGGCTATAGTTCGCTTTCATATACACATGCGGATCAAGTACAGATAAAGGTTCGATGCGGAATAAATGGTCTTGCATATTGCACTCGTACTCAAACAAGATCAACAGTATTTGTTGAAAGAGATTTTGCCACTAATTGGATTAAAGAAAAACAGACAATCCTTGATGCGTATATAAACGCAGTATATAAATGGAGTTTCGAGGCTTTTGGTTTCGGAATTGAGCCTAAAATCGTTTACCGTTATGGTTATGTTGATGGAAAATTCTTTGATCCATGGGAAGAAAAGTTTGAAAGTTCTATTCAAAAGCCTGTTTTTAGAAATGCTGGAGAATATACAGGCATAGGATCAAGGTGGTGTACAATGGGAACGCCCGAATACGAATAAAAGGCATATATTATGGGAAAGAAAAAGACTGTTTTATCTGCAATAATTTTGTTTTCGTTTGCGGCGTGTTCTGGAACTTCAAGTGAATCGGATTCAGAATTAGCACGTGATTATGAAAAAGAATTTGATTATGATGAGGAATTCTTTGCATTAGATTCTTTGTCAAAATGTGTAATCGATCCCAAAGAAACCGATTCTTTCTACAAAATAGATTCTGTTTTTATTGAAACAAAAAACAAAGAACAATCCATTTCTTTCCCGTCTCAAATTTATTGTTCGAAACACAACATCAAATCAATTGGTGTTTATGATTTTGGAGACACTCTTAAAGTCGAACTGATTGAAAAAGGAATAAAAGCATCTTTGGATTGCCCTGTTTGGGTTTATGCAACTTCACAAAAAACAATTGAAGCGAAATACATTAAAACATCTACTGGCGTATATCCATTAGGGAAAAAATAGTCTTCTTATCTTAAAGATTAAAAAACGCAGGCTCAATCGAGTCTGCGTTTTTTGTTTCCTATGATTGCTTCAGGGCTACTCGCCCTTCGCAATGACAATAAGCGGGCTACTCGCCCCTTGCAATGACAAGGGTTCGGCAATTATCTCACAACCTTGCGGTCATCAGCGGTCATCTTGAGGAAGTCAGCGACCTTCATGGAACCCTTGTCCCCTTCTTTACGGCGGCGAACAGAGACAACACCATCGGCGACTTCCTTCTCGCCGACGATCAGGAGGTAAGGCACTTTCTGCAATTCGCACTGGCGGATTTTGTAGCCGAGTTTCTCGTTGGATTCGTCGACTTCCACACGGACACCGGCGTTCACGAGTTCCTTCTCGACCTGCTTCGCGTAGTCAACGAACTTCTCGGAAATCGGGAGCACGCGGGCCTGAACCGGAGCGAGCCACAGCGGGAAATCGCCCATGAATTCTTCGATAAGGATGCCGAGGAAGCGTTCGATGGAACCCACGGCCGCACGGTGCAACATCACCGGGATGTGCTTCTGGTTGTCCTTGCCGACATACTCGGCGCCGAGACGCTGCGGGAGGTTGAAGTCCACCTGGATGGTACCGCACTGCCAGTCACGTCCGAGGGAGTCCTTCAGCGTGAATTCGAGCTTCGGGCCGTAGAAGGCACCTTCACCCGGGTTCAAAATGTAGTCGAGGCCAGCGAGTTTCGTGGCTTCGGCGAGGGCGGCTTCAGCCTTGTCCCAGATTTCGTCGGAACCCACGCGCTTTTCGGGGCGGGTAGAGAACTTCACGACGATTTCGTCGAAACCGAAGTCGTGGTAGATTTCCTTGACGAGGGCGCAGAAGTCAGCCACTTCGCTTGCAATCTGGTCTTCGGTACAGAAGATGTGGGCATCGTCCTGCACAAAGCCGCGCACGCGCATCAGGCCGTGCATGGTACCGGCAGGTTCGTAACGGTGGCACTTACCGAATTCGGCAAGGCGCATCGGCAAGTCACGCCAGCTGCGGAGGCCCGTGTTAAAAATCTGGATGTGGCAGGGGCAGTTCATCGGCTTCACAGCCATTTCCACGTCGCCAGCCAGCGTCTTGAACATGTTCTCGTTGTACTTGTCGGCGTGGCCGGACTTGATCCACAAAGTCTTGTTCACGATTGGGATGCAAGCATCCCAGCTCTTCGGCTCGGCAATGGACAAACGAGTTTGTCCGCTGCTCTCGCCTTGCATCGCTGTCCGGCGTGATCACTTCGAGGTAGCCGCGATATCTGCTGCTTGTTATGGGCGTTCCCCACACTATCGTGTGGGTCGGGCTATATTGCAAGGCCACCCGTGCGCACCTGCGGCACGCCCGCGCGGCTCTTGCAACCAAGCCTCGCTCCGCGAGTCTTGTCCCCAAGGGGTCACTATCCCTAACGCAGAATCACAATTACAAATGCGTCGGTCCGTTCTCGACGCAATAACCTTCTTTATATTCCCCTTTATTTGAGCAGACAACCCTTATGTTCGATGCAACAACATTAAAAACTTGTTCATTAAATTTGACATACCTATAATTCACTGATGGAACCTTGAAATCATGGGAGGAATAACAGGTGCACTTGGAAGCCTCTTGCACATTTACATAAGAAATAAACAGAGTATCATCTACAAAATCTAAAGCTACATCAGCGGAAACGTCACAATAATCTAAAGCGTAAAGAGTCAAGTCAAAGCAACCTCTGCAATCGCCTAAATAAACAGCTGAATGTTCATCATAACCAACAATTAGCGATGAAATCATCTTCTCAATATCCGACGAACTGGATGAGGAAGTGTCCGCACACTTTCCAAGAACCACCGAAGTATATAGCGTTGGGTTTTTCTCTTCCGCCGAACCGGATGCTGAATCATTGCATCCAACAAGGAACGACAGGACCGCTAGAAGAAATATTCGAACTACAGGCAGATGCTTCATATTATAAAAATAACTTATTTCCTGCCCCTATCACCTCTTGTTCTTGGGTAACTTTACTTCATATTCCACTGCTTTCAGTCGGACTTTTTATGAAACACATTTGTATCATATTTTAAATTCAGATGAAAAATTTGTAAAAAAATGCTATTTTTATTGCGTATTCGACATTTTTGTTTTATTTTTAAGAATATGAGGCCTATTACCGAATATCAGGATTACCGTGAGTATATGCGAGATTTCTATGCCGAGCGCAAGAGAAGTTCGTATTTCACTTGGCGAAAATTTGCAAGTCTCGCCGGATTTGCTTCTCCCGCATACTTAAAACTGGTCAGCGATGGAAAAACGAGTCTCAGTAAGCCGGGCATAGCAAAAGCGGCACGAGCCATGGGACTCGAAGGTTTTGACTACACCTATTTTACCTTGCTTGTGAAATTCGGAAACGCTAAAAACGACAGCGAAAAAGAATCGGCTCTCCGGGAACTCGAACACGAAGCGCGAATGAACAAGATTCGCGTCGTCGATGCAGACGCCTTCTGTTATTACGAAAATCCTGCCTACCCGATTATTCGTGAACTCGCCCCCCTTATGCCAAACGCTTCGTTTGGAGAAATTGCGTCTAAAGTAAAACATGAAATTACGGCCGCACAAGTCCGCGACATTCTCCAATTTCTTGTCAAGGCGGATTTGCTCAAAAAGAATGACGACGGAACTTACGAACAAACACAAAAAGCCGTCAAGGGTTCCAAGGAAACGATTCCCCTAGTCATCCGCACTATGAACCGAAAAATGTCCGAATTGGCGGTTCAGTCCATTGCCAAGGATTCCGTGGAAGAGCGCAACTTTTCAGGAATTACCATGGGGATAAACAAATCTGTTTACGACCGCATTACCAAGGAAATTGACATCTTCCGCAAAAAGATTATTGACATCGCAAACGAATGCCGAGATATTGATCAGGTCTATCAAATGAATTTGCAGGTGTTTCCCCTTACAGACAAGGCGACCACCTCAGATAAAAGGAGACGCAAATGAACACGACAAAACTCCTAATCGCATTATCGACAACTTTGTTCTGGGCGTGCACCGAAAAACCGAACGAAGCGGGAACCACTGAAATTGAGAACACGATGGCAGGAAACCCCGGCGAGATTTCGACACCGGACGACAGTGACCAAGCTTCAGAAGCGTTCGCCACGGATACGAAAAACGGATTGAAGTTAGGCTCTTGTCTCGCCGGCTTGGCTGATTCACCCGTTTTGGCAAAGCGAGCCGCCAAGGCAGCAACCTTCGCAGAATACTCTTCCAATGGTTTACCCAAGGCGTATATTCTTAACGACGGTAACGGAAATTACCAGGTATTCGTCTTAAACATAATGGACCTATGCTATGTCGAGGCGGATCTCCTGACAAAACGTTCAGGCGACACCTTGGAAATCGAATATGGCCCCGACCGTGTGGAATCGGCATGCGCGTGCTATAGCGACCACTGGTTCGATATCGCCCCCGAAAACAAGGACATCAAGTATTTCAGGTTCAGCGGAAAAATCTACGAAATCGATCCCGGTCCCGCTCCGGGGCCATCAAGAAAAAAGAAAAAAGCGGACGAAGGCCCTGAACTGACAGATGCCCGAGACAGACAAGTTTACAAGACAATACAACTCGGCGAACAGACCTGGATGGCCGAAAATCTCAACTTTGAAATTGAAGATGGTGTCCAAAGTTGGTGCAACGGAAACAAAGGCGAAAACTGCGATAAGTACGGTCGTCTATACACACTCGCCGCCGCAAAGACAGCCTGCCCACCCGATTGGCACTTGCCTTCAGTTGATGAGTGGCCCACAAAGGGGAATGGTGGCTACTCGGCGTTTTACGCTTATGGCGTTGAGGGTTGGGGAAATGCAAAAGACGAATACGGATTCGCAATTTTGCCCGCAGGGAACTATCAAGCAGAATTCCAAAATTTTCTTGAGCCGGGCCTTTTAGCATTCTTTTGGACATCCACAATAGACAAACTCAATCATAATTGTCCTAAAATGATTCATGTTGGCGACGGTTCCGAAGGAATGGTAAGCGTCTGTAGCGACAACGAAAACGACGGATTATCAGTCCGCTGCGTAAAGGACTAGATTTACAATATTATATTTATAGCCATGAACATAAGGCTGCGTAAAATTCTAGGAAAAATATTCCTTTCTTCTACCGCGTTTCTGTGGTTCGGATGCGATAATGATACGGCAAGCGCCCCGAAAGACTCGCCGACGGAACCAACGCCGTTTATCGACATAGAACAGGAATTGTCTAAAATATCGCAACCCGATACGACCGGATTAAGGGGAAAGTGCATTTCGGCATACAGTTTCTGCGAAACTATCGAAGATTTCAACGCATATTACTACAACCGACAATGGGCCTCGAGTATTGCTCAAGAAAAAATTGATTCCCTTCTTAACGCACCGCAAAGTTCCCTATTTTCAAGCATAAAGAAATCCTGCTACAAAGACTTAATCGAGCTTGAATTCATGCCGGACTACGGGGTTTCACCATGCTATGATGTCTTGGAAATAGAGGCTTTCGAACCATCTACCCACGAGGACTCGGTTTTCATTGAGGAACATAAAGCCCGTTACGAAGCCTACTTAAAAAAATACAATCTTACCGAATGCGAATCTGGTAGCGTCGTTGTCGGCGACAAATACATCGAGGCCATCTTGGAAAACGACCAATACGAGAGGAGCATCATTCAAAGTAGGCTTGAGGAAATCAATGAAAAGGCTGCCGCATGCGACAACCTTGAAGAGGATGACGTTTTATGAAAAAGAGCCTAATTTACCTGATAACCGTTTCTCTGTGGCTTCTGGCCTGTAGCGATTCGTCGTCGGAACCGCAAAAAGAAGAATACGATATAAGCGGATGCTGCTCCGGGGAATGGACTATCGAAAGAATCATTTCGATCAATAGTCTTGGAGATACCATAAACATACGAAATGGAGATTCCACATATACAAATAAGGGCGTGTGCAATCCACCGCCTCCGAGTGTAATGACTTTCATGTGTGCGGAAACTCCGTTTAGATTTGTTGATTCTGTCGTTATAGATTCAAACATTTCAACTCAGAACGGGACACAAACCGACAAAGCGGATGCAACCGATTCTATCCAAACACTGGAAGCATTTCTCGAAAAATACGACATAACAGACTATTCCTTTGATAAAAACGTTCTCGCTTACAACGAGACTTCCGGCTACTGCGATGCGTTGCAGAACACCTGCTTCGAAGCACCGGGCATAGGCGAGTTCAGAACATTAGGGCTGCACAGGTTCGAGGCAAACGACATCACTGCATTGACGACAATTTTTCCGCACGCTGCGGCAGCGATGAACAATAAAATCAAGGGGTGTCCGCTTTATGTGCTGAACATCAGCGACACTTCGCCCGCAATCCACATTCTCACCAACATCACGAAAGACACCATCACCATCGTAAATATCAGCGACGAGTGCGCCTATGAGCCGAGACCCTTCGACATGAATGTCGGATTCTTGTTCACCTATTGCGACGAACTTTCCGAAAAT